>CAMGZH010000005.1 GCA_946182825.1 uncultured Lachnospiraceae bacterium | reverse complement strand
CTCGATGTGGTACTCGGTCAAAACCATGAATCGCGGAAAGCCAGTAAAATAAAGGAAAAATGAAGGAGATGAATATATTATGAAACTAGGCATTGTAGGTTTACCAAACGTAGGTAAATCAACCTTATTTAATTCACTCACAAAGGCAGGAGCACTGGCAGCAAACTATCCATTCGCAACCATTGATCCGAATGTTGGCGTTGTTTCTGTTCCGGATGAGCGTCTGAAGGTACTGTCAGATATGCACCATTCCAAGAAGACGATCCCGGCAGTGATCGAGTTCGTAGATATTGCGGGACTGGTAAAGGGTGCGTCCAAGGGAGAAGGATTAGGTAACCAGTTCCTGGCGAATATCCGTGAGTGCGATGCCATTGTTCATGTTGTTCGTTGCTTTGAAGATACCAATGTCATTCATGTCGATGGATCCGTTGATCCGATTCGTGATATCGAGACCATCAATCTTGAACTTTTATTCTCCGATATGGAGATTTTGGAGCGCCGTTATGCCAAGGTGGCAAAGCAGGCGAAAAATGACAAGACAGCCCGCCCGGAGGCAGAGTTCCTTGAGAAGCTGCGTCCGTTCCTTGAAGAGGGGCATATGGCAAGCGCCTACGAGTGTGCCAACGATGAGGAAGAGGCAATCTTTAATACCTATGATCTTTTGACATCCAAGCCGGTAATCTATGCAGCCAATGTGGCTGAGGATGATATGGCAAATGATGGTGCGGAGAATGATTACGTTCAGAAGGTACGTGATTATGCAGCCGGACATAATGCAGAGGTTTTTGTTGTATGCGCAGAAATGGAAGCGGAAATCTCTGAGCTTGACGACGAAGAGAGAATGATGTTCTTAGAGGACCTTGGATTGAAGGAGTCCGGTCTGGATAAGCTGATCAAGGCGTCCTATAAGTTGCTGGGTCTTTGTTCTTTCCTTACAACGGGAGAGGATGAGACTAGAGCATGGACCATTAAGGAAGGAACCAAGGCACCTCAGGCGGCTGGTAAGATTCACACTGATTTCGAACGTGGATTCATCTGCGCCGAGGTGGTTAAGTATACGGACCTTGTGGAGCATGGCGGTATGCAGGGCGCTAAGGAAGCCGGTCTGGTTGGATTACAGGGTAAGGAATACGTTGTAAATGACGGAGATGTTATTACATTCCGCTTTAATGTTTAGTACGATTTTACAGGGAAAAGACAAGGGGGATAGCTACCATGAAATGTCCATATTGTGGATCAGACAACACAAGAGTGATTGACTCTAGACCGGCAGACGATAATGCATCCATCCGTCGCCGTCGTCTTTGCGATGATTGTAACAAGAGATTTACAACCTATGAAAAGGTAGAGACCATTCCTTTGATCGTAATCAAAAAGGATATGGGGCGTGAACAGTACGATCGCACAAAGATTGAAAAAGGTATTCTTTCCGCCTGTCATAAACGCCCAGTTTCCGCAATGGAGATCACAAAGCTTGTGGATGAGGTTGAGACGGAGATCTTCTCAAGAGAAGAACGTGAGATTCCGAGTATTGAGATCGGTGCCATCGTAATGGAAAGACTCCGGGATACAGATCCGGTGGCGTATGTCCGTTTTGCTTCTGTTTACAGGGAGTTTAAGGATGTGAATACCTTTATGAATGAGCTGAAGAAAATGATGCTCGACAAAAAATAACCTTTATGGGGTTAATTTTTGAACATTGTGGTCGATATATATATCAGAACACAGGGAGAGAACGCGTAGACCGTAGGAGGTAAGCTATGAATATTTCCGGCATTCGCCCGGGTATGGGCATTCCTACAATTTCACAGAGCAGAGCTGCGGATAAGGCAGTTGGCAGTTCCGAGCTTCTTCAGAGACCTCAGGAGGAGAAGCAGCAGGAGGAGTCTTCCATTGCCAGATATTCCAGAGAGCGCGCGAGTCAGACCTTCGGTGCTTATGATTATGCCAATCAGTATCGGCCGGATGCTACTTTTGAGATGAAGGGTGCTGATTCGGATATCCGCTCACTTGATCTTAAGAAGGCGATCAGCGATATGCAGAAGGACCAGCTTCTTCAGCAGTACCAGACCTTCGTTGGAGAGGTTCGGGAGCATCGTCAGGTATCTCTTCGGGGTGGAGAAGATTTCTCCTTATAAGGAAGATAAGACAGATCCTTTCACCCGTGAATGGGTGGAAGGATTTTTTTGCTTGCAAACATGCAAGGCATCATGTAAAATAGTAAAAGTGATTTTTTGAAATTTGAAAGTATTTAAGGAGGATAAAACCTATGGTTACAGCCGGTGATTTTAAGAACGGCGTTACAATCGAGTACGAGAATGGAGTTTATCAGATTCTGGAGTTCCAGCATGTTAAGCCGGGTAAGGGTGCAGCTTTCGTACGTACTAAGCTTAAGGATGTTAAGAACGGTGGAGTGATCGAGACATCTTTCCGTCCTACAGAGAAGTTCCCACAGGCTAGAGTAGACCGTAAGGATATGCAGTATCTTTACAATGATGGTGACCTTTACTACTTCATGGATACTGAGACTTACGATCAGGTTGCTCTTCCTCCAGAAGATATCGGAGATTCCCTTAAGTTCGTTAAGGAGAATGAGATGGTTAAGATCTGCTCTGTACAGGGTGATGTTTTCGCAGTTGAGCCTCCTCTGTTCGTAGAGCTTGAGGTTACTGAGACTGAGCCGGGTGTTAAGGGTAACACAGCTACAGGTGCAACAAAGCCAGCTACACTTGAGACCGGTGCTGAGATTCAGGTTCCTCTGTTTGTTAACACTGGTGATGTTCTTCAGATCGATACTCGTACAGGAGATTATCTGAAGAGAGTCTAATTCGGGAGTATATGCAGCATGCAGTATGATGAACTTCCACTGAAGGATCTGCTTTCAGATCGGAATGTGTTTGGTATTTTTGATGAGGAATTTCATAAGGCCGGTTGGCTTGATGTAACGGCACTTTTGGATTCCGAGAGCCGGGTGTCTGATCTATATCAGGATCGTACAGTTCCGGAGGAGGTTTTAGACCGCATTGCACAGCGGCTTAATAACTTGTAATAAAGTTAAGACAGGGACTTGATCATGTAGGGAGACGCTGGCGAGCGTCTCTCTTTTTCTTATTTTAAGAACATTAAGCATATTTTGTCAAAATGTAGTATGATAGAAGAGACTCAGGATGAGTCTTAGTGGCACACACATGAATACAACAAAGGATGTACGCGTATGGCATTGAAGTATGAAATTGTGGGTGATCCCGCCAGCTGTTATTGGTTGATCCAGATCATGGATGAGCAGGAGGAAACCGAATTTCCGAAGGAGCTGGGAAGTATCTCGGCTGGTCTTATGGACACGGACTATTGCTTTATCAAGCTCACAGGTGTGGATTGGAATATGGATCTGACGCCATGGATCACACCGGCAGTTTTTGGTAAGAGGGATTTTGGCCATGGTGCAGAAGAGACCCGGCGTGAAATGGAGCGGATCCTGCACAGGATCGCTGTTTTGAACCGCCAGCATATCGCAGATAAATGTCTGGTGCTGGGGGGATATTCTCTGGCGGGGCTGTTTTCGCTATGGTGCGCTTATAATAGCAAAATGTTCTTTGGTGTTGCTGCGGCATCACCTTCTGTTTGGTATCCGAATTGGATCGATTATGTCGAAACTCATGAATGCAATTGCAGAAGAGTCTACCTTTCTCTGGGAGACAGGGAGAAGTGTTCCAAGAATGAACTTGTCTGTCAGGTGGAAGAGAAGATCAGGGATCAACTGGCTTTCCTGAAGCGTGATCCGCATGTGATCAATGCGACTCTGGTCATGAATCCGGGGAATCATTTTCAGGATGCAGCCATTCGCATGGCCTCTGGATTCGTTTGGGTTATGAAAGAACAAGTGATCCTGGATGAAGCAATGAGACGGGGATAATAATATAGTAAGGGAGTTTGGGAATATGGCTAGAACACCGCAGGAATGGAAGGAATTCTATCTTGGAAGTTCTTTTGCTGGTAAATATGATTACAATGGGAATCTGGGTGTAGAGGCGACGGATCAGGGAACGATCTTTCGACTGTACAGTCCCTGCGCTGAGTGGGTGAAGCTTCGTGTGTATCATGCTGGTACACCGGAGGAGGAAGGCTGTGAAGAGGATAAGCCTTATGCGGTTTATCCTATGAGTTATGGTAAGAGTGGCGTCTGGTACATTAAGAGCTGCAGGAATCTTCATGGTATGTACTATGACTTTACAGCGATGATCGACGGAGAGAAACACTGCTTTGGAGATCCGTATGCAAGGGCCTGTGGCGTTAACGGAAAGCGAAGCATGGTGGTGGATCTCAGGAAGACGGATCCGGAGGGATTTGATCAGGATAGACCACCAGCGCACGGTGAAGAGACAGTGATCTGCGAGCTTCATGTGAAGGATTTTTCCTGGGATAAGTCCGGTGGTTTTCCGGAGGAGCATCGGGGACGCTATCTGGCGTTTACGGATGAGGGAACAAGCCTTTTCAGCAAGGATACGAACCGGCCTACCGGTATCTCCTATCTGAAGCGGCTGGGCATCACCCATGTACAGCTGATGCCGATCTATGACTTTGGAAGTGTGGATGAGGACAAGGCGACGAAGCTTCATTTGCAGGGCAGCAGCGCCGGTGAGCCATATAACTGGGGATACGATCCGGTGAACTATAATGTCCCGGAAGGATCGTTCTCGTCCAACCCCTATGACGGACAGGTCCGTATTACCGAGTTGAAGCAGGCTGTTATGGCTCTTCACCAGGCGGGATTTCGTGTGGTGATGGATGTGGTCTATAATCACACCTATCATATGGATACGCCGCTACAGCATTCGGTTCCATGGTATTTCTACCGCATCAATGAGAAGGGGGAAGCGTCCAATGGCTCCGGTTGTGGCAACGACATTGCCAGTGAGATGAATATGTGCCATAAGTACATTGTGGATTCTGTGCTTTATTGGGCGAGAGAATACCATATTGACGGTTTCCGTTTTGATCTTATGGGACTTCTGGATGTGGATCTGATGAGCGATGTTCAGCAGAGTCTGGACGGCATCTATGGACCGGGTGAGAAGCTTGTCTACGGTGAACCCTGGGGAGCGGCCGGCACGCATATGGAGAAGAATTGCGTAGGCTCCGATAAGGAACATATGAAATTTCTCGATAAAAGAGTGGGCATGTTCCATGACGAGATCCGCGATGCCATCAAGGGATCTGTTTTCGCTGGTGAAAGAGGCGGATTTGCCGATGGCGTGGCAGATGCCGGTGTTCTTCGAGATGCGTATGTTTCCTGCCTTGGTGGAGAGAATTCTCCGGTACACAACCCGGGACAGGTCATTTCCTATATTTCCTGTCATGACAATTTCACGCTTTGGGATAAGCTTTCGGCGGTTGCCCGTCTTCATACCAAGGGAGATCCGGAGGAGATGCGTCTTCGTCAGAACAGGCTCTGTGCCGCTATTTACATGACGACTCCGGGAAGACCGTTTTTCCTTGGAGGAGAAGAAGGTGCAAGAAGCAAGGGCGGTGATGATAACTCCTACTGTGCGCCGGTGGAAGAGAACTGCCTTGACTGGCAGGCATTGTATGACCACGAGGAGCTGATCAGCTATTACCGTGGCCTGATCGCTCTTAGAAAACGACTTCCGCAGCTTTGCTATAAAGGAGAGGATGCGGCTTCTCATTTCAAACTTTCCTGTGGCGGAGGCGTGGGAATTCCGGATGGCGTTCTTGTGGTTCGGACGAAGTTTGAAGAGTATCCGGATCTGTTTATTGTGTATAACGGATCCCAGTATCAGAATAAGATCGAATTGCCGGAGGGTGGCTTTAAAATTCTTTGTGATGCCAACAGCAGTCACTATGATATCCCTCTCACGGTTACAGATGAGATCGTGGTTGAACCTGTTTCTGCCATGGTTTTACAGAAAATATAAAAGTTGACGACGGTTGAGTTTGCCGGAAGTTGTTGGTATTCTTCAGCGAATGGAAAACCAATAAGAACTCCCCGAGAGAGCAGGTGTGGCGTGCTCCCCGGGGAGTTTTTCTGTTTTTAAACGCTGGCATTTCGTTGTTTATTTACCGCTGATCCAGCTTTCCCAGTCGGAAATGATGGAGTCGTCGGTGAAGTAGTTGATCCGCATTGCGCTGCGCACCTGCTCCAAGGTCTCGTTCGTGTCTTCGACGGCACGGGCAGTACCCTGCTTTAAGATGTCATAGACCTCAGGGATCTTTGCCTCCCATTTAGCGCGTTCCTGGCGGATTGGATCCAGCATTTCCTCAAGGACTTTGATCAGGAACTTTTTACATTTAACGTCACCGAGACCACCCTTCTGGTAGTGCTCTTTCATCTCGGCAAGGCAGGAGTAATCCGGAAGGTACTCAGCAAACTGCTCATCACGGCAGAAAGCATCCAGATAGGTGAAGACCATGTTGCCCTCTACGTGCCCCGGATCGGTGATCTGCAGATGGGTAGGATCGGTGTAGGTCTTCTTCATGATCTTCTCTTTAACGACTTCGGCAGAGTCGGATAAGAAGATACAGTTGCCCAGAGATTTGCTCATCTTTGCCTGACCGTCGATACCCGGAAGCCGGAGCTGGGTAGCGTTGTCCGGTAAAAGGATCTCAGGCTCAATCAAAATATCCTGCTTGTAGGTGCTGTTAAACTTGCGGGCGATCTCTCTTGCCTGCTCGATCATCGGCTCCTGGTCCTCGCCGGCAGGAACGGTGGTTGCCTTGAAGGCAGTGATATCGGCGGCCTGTGAAACCGGATAGGTGAAAAAGCCGGCCGGCAGTCCCTCGTTATCAAAACCGCGCATGGCCATCTCGGACTTGACGGTAGGGTTACGGGACAGGCGGGCTGTTGTAACCAGATTCATGTAATAGAATGTTAAAGCGTGCAGAGCAGGAATGCCGGACTGAACACAGATGGTAGACTTGCCCGGGTCGATGCCGACGGAAAGATAATCCAGGGCAACTTCGATCATGTTGTCGCGGATCTTCTGCGGGTTGTCTGCGTTGTCGGTAAGAGCCTGGTCATCGGCGATCAGGATATTGATCTTATCGAATTTGCCGGAATTCTGAAGCTCGACTCTGCGACTGAGAGAGCCGACGTAATGACCGAGATGGAGTTTGCCTGTGGGGCGGTCTCCGGTCAGAATGATTTTTTTATTTGTATCAGCCAAGTTTGTGTCCTCCTCTTATATCCTTGACTACGTATGATGTGTAGTCACAATCTGCCCTCTATCTTACCATTTTGAGGTGGAATAATCTAGAGAAAATGCGGTGCTGGGACTTTTTGACGGATGTTTAGGAAAGGTTTCGTATTTTCATAGGAAAAAAACGGGCGGGGCAGTTCCATTTTGCAGAAAATTGTATTAGAATAGTTGGGTATGCTTAAAAGTACTATGCAATCAGGAGGATCCTATGGCATTAAAGAAAAAGCCTGTTAACGGAATGAAGGACATTCTCCCAAGGGAGATGGAGATTCGTGACTATGTAACAGGAGTGATCAAGGAAACCTATCGTAGCTTCGGCTTCACACCGATCGAGACACCCTGCATGGAGGATATTGCAAATCTTACCAGTAATCAGGGCGGAGAGAATGAGAAGCTGATTTTTAAGGTGTTAAAGCGTGGCGAAAAGCTGCATCTGGATACAGCAAAGACAGATCTTGATGTATCGGATATGGGTCTGCGTTATGATCTGACACTTCCCTTATCCCGGTTTTACGCAAATCATGAGAATGATCTTGTGAGCCCGTTCAAGGCCCTTCAGATTGGTAGTGTATGGAGAGCGGACCGCCCACAGCGTGGACGTTATCGTCAGTTTACCCAGTGTGATATCGACATTCTGGGTGAGCCGAGCAATCTTGCTGAGATCGAGCTGATCACAGCTACCACGACCTGCCTCGGCAGATTGAATTTTAAGAACTTTGAGATCCGTATCAATGAGAGACGTATCTTGAAGGCAATGGCAGCCTACGCCGGGTTTGAAGAGAAGGATTATGACGGAATCTTCATTACGCTGGATAAGATGGATAAGATCGGTCTTGAAGGTGTAGAGGCAGAGCTGATCGCAGACGGATTTGCACAGGAGTCTGTCAAGAAATATACAGCAGTCTTCGATGCTCTTGCGGACAAGAAGGATGTGGCAGAGGGCGTTTCTTACATTAAGGAGCAGCTTGGTGATTTCCTTGATCAGGAGGTCGTAGACTCTCTGACACAGATCGCGGCTGCAGTGAATGCGAATAAGGCTGCGGAATTTGAGCTTGTATTCGATCCGACACTGGTTCGTGGTATGGGTTATTACACCGGAACGATCTTTGAGATCGCGATTC
This sequence comes from uncultured Lachnospiraceae bacterium, assembly GCA_946182825.1. Lineage (GTDB taxonomy): Bacteria > Bacillota > Clostridia > Lachnospirales > Lachnospiraceae > Weimeria. The sequence continues at coordinate 93,687 of CAMGZH010000005.1, read as the reverse complement.
CTGAGTTTGGCGGAAGCTGCGGAGGCGGCGGACGTTACGACAATATGATCGGAAAGTTTGCAGGACATGATGTTCCTGCCTGCGGTTTTTCTATTGGATTTGAGCGTATCATCCTTCTTATGATGGAGCAGGATTTCAAGATTCCGAAGGCCCCGAAGAAGACGGCATATCTGGTGGAGAAGAAGTACCCGGCAGAGAAGCTTGCCGAGGTCATGAAGCAGGCGTCCGAGGCCAGAAGTCAGGGACAGACCGTGCTTGTGGTTCGCATGAACAAGAACAAGAAGTTCCAGAAGGAACAGCTTGCGAAGGAAGGCTACGAGGAGTTCGTAGAGTTCTACAATAACTAACTTGCAATCACTGTGAAGGGATTTGCGGTGGATGATATATATTTTTTAGGAGGAAGTAAACGTATGATGCAGTCACGTACCCACACCTGCGGTGAGCTTAGAATCGCCAATGCGGGAGAGAAGGTTCGTATTTGCGGATGGCTTGAGAATATGCGAGAGGTGGGAGCTAACCTTGCTTTCATCGTTGTTCGTGATTTCTACGGAACAACTCAGGTCACAGCAGAGACAGAAGAGATGGTTAAGGTCTTCAAGGAGATCACAAAGGAGTCTACCATTGCGGTAGAGGGTGTTGTTCGGGAGAGAAGTTCCAAGAACGACAAGCTCGCAACCGGTGATATCGAGATCGTGCCTGAGAAGGTAGAGGTTCTTGGAAAGTGCCGTTATAATGAGCTCCCGTTTGAGATCAACCACAGCCGTGAGGCCGATGAGTCTTTCCGCCTTAAGTATCGTTATCTTGATCTTCGTAACCCGGAGGTTAAGAACAATATCATTATGAGAAGCAAGGTTGTGGCTGCCCTTCGTAAGTCTATGACAGATCATGGATTCATGGAGATCACAACACCGATCCTTACCGCGTCTTCACCGGAGGGAGCAAGAGATTATCTGGTACCGGCCCGTAAGCATCCGGGTAAGTTCTATGCTCTTCCACAGGCACCGCAGCAGTTCAAGCAGCTTCTGATGGTATCCGGAATTGACCGTTATTTCCAGATTGCTCCATGCTTCCGTGATGAGGATGCAAGAGGCGATCGTTCTCCGGGAGAGTTCTACCAGCTGGATATGGAGATGGCTTTCGCTTCCCAGGAGGATGTCTTTGCAATCTGTGAGGATGTGCTTCCTCCAATTTTTGCAGAGTACGGTAAGTATGACCGTGCATCCGAGGCTCCTTTTACAAGGATTCCTTACCTTACAGCGCTTGAGACCTATGGTTCTGATAAGCCGGATCTTCGTATCGATCTTACCGCATGCGATGTGACCGATACCTTTAAGGGGGCAGGATTTGGACCGTTTGACGAAGAGGGCGCAGAGATCAAGGCAATTGTGATCGATAACTTTCATGAGAGCCGTAAGTTCATCGATAAGAACTGTGAGGCGGTTGAAGTTCAGGCCGGTGCTAAGCCATACTGGTTCCGTGTGGATGAGAATGGCGAGATCGTAGGCGGAATCAGCAAGTTTGTTAAGCCGATCCAGGATGCCGTTATGGAGAAGTTAGGCCTTGGTAAAGATACTCTGGTTATTCTTTCTGCAGGCAAGAAGACACTGGCTCAGAAGGTTGCCGGCGTAGCCATCAAGACATTCGGTGCAGCTGTACCGGGGCACATGGACAAGGAACAGTATAGCTTCTGCTGGATCGTTGACTTCCCGATGTATGAGCTTGGAGAAGAGAGTGGAGAGCTTGAGTTCTGTCATAATCCGTTCTCTATGCCAAAGGGTGGCCTTGAGACACTTCTTAAGGCAGAGCGGGGCGAGATCGATCCTCTTACCATCATGGCAGATCAGTACGATCTGGTATGTAACGGTGTAGAGCTTTCTTCCGGAGCTGTTCGAAACCACGATCCGGAGATCATGGTCAAGGCTTTCGAGATGGTTCGTCTGGGAGAGGACGACGTGAAGGCAAAGTTCCCTGCTATGTACAATGCATTCTGCTACGGAGCACCACCACATGCAGGAATTGCTCCTGGTGTAGACCGTATGGTTATGCTTCTTGCAGGTGAGGATTCCATCCGTGAGATCATTCCATTCCCGATGAACAAGAATGCTCAGGATGTTATGATGAGCGCACCGGGTTATGTAACCGATGCACAGCTTGAGGAACTACATATTGCAGTAACCGCAACAGAAGAATAAAAGCGAGAGTCCTGTACAAAGTTTCATCTTTGTACAGGGCTTTTTTTCATAAAATAGATACAAAAACAATAAGTCTTCTGATAATATAGGAGTATGAGTCAGAGTGCGCCTATATTTTGCTGATAGCACGGGAGATTATGATATGAATAGTGCATACCATTTTTCTGAAAAAGAGGCTAATGAACTCCGCGGATTTCCGGCCTTACTTGCTATTTTTGAAAATGTTGACGGAACAGAAGAGCTTATCCTTGCCAGCGATGCTCTTTTGTCTGTTTTGCATATTTCGAAGGAACAGGAGAAAGAAGCGTTCCGGGACGGATTGAAACTGACGTTTCACTGGAGAGGAGCGAATGGTAAGGAGTTGGTTCTTGCTGGTAAGTCCGTTGGACGAAAACGGATGGGGCATGTCCTTTTTTATGTCACCTATGTGGACGAGACTGCCCTGTATCATGAGATCCGCAAGGGCAGAGAGTGTGAAGAACTTCGGAATAATATGCTGGAGAAGGTGTTGAATACTACCCAGGCCTGTCTCTTCTGGAAGGATCTGGACCGTAAATTCATCGGGGTCAATCAGGCTTTTTTGGATACATATGGGTTTGAGTCCGCAGAGGACATCATCGGCAAGACGGATGAGGATATGGGCTGGCACCCTTACCCAGAGGAGTTTTATGATGCGGAGGCGAAGGTGCTTCGGGGTGAGACCATGAAGCTTGGCCATACGAAGAATATGATCCGCGGCAAAGAAAAAGATATCGTTGCCAGCAAGGCTCCGTTCTATGATGAGAAGGGAGAAGTGGCAGGTCTTGTGGGCTCTTTTTTGGATGTTACGGTGCTCTATGATGAGAAGAGACGCAACGCTGCCCTGAATCGGGAGCTGCAGAATGCCCTGGAGGATTCTAGACATGCGAACAATCTTTTGACTCAGTTTTTATCCCGGGCATCCCATGAGATCCGTACGCCGATGAATGCTATCATCGGTTTGTCGGAGATCGCTCTGGAACAAAACGATCCGGATGTTTCTGTGGATTATTTCCGCAAGATCGCAGCTTCAGGCCATTATCTGCTGAATATCATCAATGATATTCTGGATATCAATAAGATCGAAGCCGGTAACATGGTACTGGTGGAAAAGCCGGCGAACCTTGGCGAGTTGCTTGAGGGCGTTGAGGTGATCATGGATCCTCAGATCAGTGCCAAGAATATCAAATACGAATATGATATGGAGGGTATCCCGGATGCCTGGCTGATTTGCGACCGGCAGAGGATCCAGCAGATCCTGATCAATATTTTGTCCAATGCGGTGAAGTTCACCGAGTGCAACGGACGGATCCGTTTTACGGGGAAGCTTGCGGATGAAGCAGATGGCTGTGTTCTTACCTTTACGATCGCAGACGAAGGCTGCGGCATGAGCAAAGAGTTCCTGGCTCGGATCTTTAAGCCCTTCAGCCAGGAGAATCGTGACCCAGCCAAATACGGAGCGGGAACGGGACTTGGTCTTACTATTTCCAAACGTTTCGTCCAGATGATGAAGGGTGATATCTGTGTGGAAAGTGAAGAGGGCAAGGGAAGTACCTTTACGGTTACGATTCGTGCCAAGCGGTGCAAGCCGGAGAAGCTGAAGGTGAAGGAGCTTGCAGAGGAGGCACAGGAAGTCAGCAGTCTGAAGGGCAAGCGGATTCTGGTGGCCGAGGATAATTCCATCAATGCGGAAGTGGTTCAGATGGTACTTATGATGAACGGAATGGAATGCGATATTGCAAGGAATGGACGGGATGCGGTGGAGATCTTTGCATCGGCGCAGCAGCACACCTATGATGCGATCCTGATGGATATTCAGATGCCTATGATGGGAGGCTTTGAGGCGACCCAGCGCATCCGGCATCTGGGCAGACCGGATGCGAAGACGATTCCGATCATTGCCCTGTCGGCAGATGCTTTTGCTTCGACCCAGCGGCACGCAGAAGAAAATGGAATGGATGGCTTTATCAGTAAACCCATCGATCGGAAGTTGCTGATCAAGTGCCTGATTGAACTGGTACAAGAGGGGAGAGAAATATGACATTAAAGGATTTTTATGATAAGAACGGCAGCCTTTCGTCCATGATGGCGACGATTCCGTCCGAGGCGGCGATCCAGCGGCTTCTTGGTATGCTTTTACAGGATCAGACCATGGAAGAACTGAAGCGTGCGGTGGCGTCCGGGGATGTTCCTCTGGCTTTTCGTGCGGCTCATACGCTGAAGGGTACCCTGATGAACCTTCAGATCACCGGGGTACAAAAAAAGGCTTCCGATGTAACGGAAGCCCTTCGAAATGCCTCATCAGTAGAGGATGCAGCGGTGCTGCTTCCTGTTCTTGAAGAAGACTACAACGATATGATCTCGGATCTGAAGGAATTGGTCGGGGGATCAGCGAGCTAAGAGCTCGACGATCTCTCCGATATAAACGGTATGATTGTTGCCTTCGTTGTTGCCGGAATACCATTGCTTTCGGATCTCTTCCGGAAGCTCCTCGGTGTTGAGGGAGAAATGAGCAAGCTGTTTGCACTTGATCACGGTGATACCCTCATCGATATAGGGAATGTCGTCCTCGGTATGTAAATGAAGACCTGCAGTCTGAATCTTATCTTCGCTGCGTCCTGAAACTGCCCCAAGGTACTTCAGGGCGCTTTTTTTGGAATGACTGGCCGGGTCGAAGAATGTGAGGGAAAAATTGCTGCCCTCATCCAGAAGCTCCTTGGTATATCGGGTGTCCCGCACGTATACACTGACAACATTCTTGCCCCAGAGAACGCCTACGCCGCCCCAGCTTACTGTCATGGCGTTGGTCTTGCCGTTGATGGAAGTTGTGAGAGCTGCCCAGTCACTGCCGATCAGGTTGAAAGGATTGAATTCTGTCTCTTTGATGTCTAACGGTTGAAATGTATGCATAGGTCGAATACCTCCTCCAAAGGGTCCTTCAAAAATGTAAAATTATATACGATTATACGTTATATTGTCTGAAAATACAATCATTTGTCAAGAATCGCAGCTGGAGGGACGGCTGTCTTGACACATAGATTTAAAAGGACGATAATGAACTTTGTTGAAAAAGAATGCAAGATTACAAGTATGGAGGCAGTTCTATGGAAATCAAGTTTGAAAAAAGAGAGCAGCTAAAGGAGAAGCCGGATCAGAAGAACCTGGCTTTTGGTAAGTATATGACAGACTACATGTTCGTCTGTGACTGGCATGAGGGTCAGGGGTGGCATGATGCACGTATTGTACCGGAGGGACCGATCCCAATGGAGCCAAGCTGCATGACACTTCACTATGCACAGGAGACATTTGAGGGATTAAAGGCATACCGTAGAGATGACGGTAAGATTCAGCTTTTCCGTCCTGAGATGAACGCAAAGCGTATGCAGAATTCCAATGCACGTCTTTGCATGCCTGAGTTCCCTGTGGAGGATTTTGTACAGGCTGTTCGTGAGCTTGTTAAGGTCGAGCAGGATTGGGTTCCATCTGAGCCAAATACTTCTCTTTATATTCGTCCGTTCTGTTTTGCAACAGAGGCTTCTCTTGGTGTACATCAGGCGGTTGCTTATAAGTTTATTATCATTTGCTGTCCGGTAGGCGCATACTACGCTACAGGACTTAACCCGGTTAAGATCATGGTTGAGGACGAGCTGGTTCGTGCCGTAAGAGGTGGTACAGGTTTCACCAAGTGCGGTGGTAACTATGCTGCATCGATCCTCGGACAGGTGAAGGCAGAGAAGCTTGGCTATGATCAGGTTCTCTGGCTTGACGGTGAGACAAGAACCTATGTAGAGGAAGTGGGTTCTATGAACATCATGTTCAAGATCGACGGAGAGATCTACACAGCACCGATTGAGGGAACCGTCCTTCCGGGTGTTACACGTGATTCCATGATCACACTTCTTCGTGACTGGGGATACAAGGTTAACGAGACACACCTTGCTGTAACCGATCTGATGAAGGCTGGTCATGATGGAAGATTGGAAGAGGTATTTGGAACAGGTACAGCTGCTGTTATCTCACCGGTTGGCGAGCTTCGTTACAAGGATGATGTGGTTGCGATCAATGATGAGAAGACAGGCGAGCTGACACAGAAGCTTTATGATACGTTAACAGGTATCCAGTGGGGCAAGCTGGAAGACAAGTTTGGCTGGACACAGGTGATCGACTGATCTTGTCTATCTGAATAGAAGAAACAGGCGCCGGGCTTACGATGGTAAGTCCGGCGCTTTTTTGCATATGAGATTTGGACACTAAAAAACCTCCGGCCTTTTGACCGGAGGTGGTTTTTAGAATGAAAAAGCACCCAAGTTTGCGACCGGGTGTTTTTCAAAAAGGGGGGTTATAAAAATATAAAAGGGGAAATGACTTAAGGAACTTTGAAAGGGGGTTAATTCCTTAAGACATGTATTAGTATACTTCCGGAAACCCTTTTATGCAATATACAAACCGACAGGATATACAAAGAATGAGTGTAAAAATTGTGCAATATGCACAAAGACAAACGAAAAAAGGGGCAGAAGGTACTTTTTACAAGGGAAATAGGGTAGAATGTCAGTATATGTCTACATTAGAGAATTTTTACGGAAACTTAATAAAGAAGGAAGATCTTCGCCAGAGTATTTCAGGTCTTCGGCAGGTCCTGCGGGAGTCTGGAGAGCTTAAAGAATCGGGAGCTTTAAGCGGTGAACATGCGATGGACCGGCTGTACGGAATGCTTGAAAAGGATGGCGGGATCGATCTTTTGCTGGATGTGTTGTCGGATGAAGATCCTAAGACAAGGAAGAATGCGGCGCTTTTGATTGGTGAGCTTTCAGAAGCGATGACAGAAGCGGATCGGAAGGTCTGCATTCAAAAGCTCTATGATTGTTACGGATCCGAACTGACAAGATTTGTTCTGTCTTCTTATCTTATCGGATTGGAGCATTTGACCCGGAGCGCAGAATTGCCGGAAGAGATGCGTATGATGCTTTCAAGCCGCCTGGAGTCCATTGATGCCATGGGAGAGATCCCTGTTCAGGAGAGAAAGCATATCTTATCGGAGAGAAAAGCACTTTCCAAGCTGTTGCACATGGAAGATACAAAGACCACGGTGACCTTTCGGATGCCGGGAGATAACTTTGATGTGCTTCTTACCACCGATCCGGCGGATCGGGAGCTTCTTTTCGCTCAGGTGAAAAAGGAAACAGAGGCGGCCAGATCTCTTCCCTTTGGTGTGCTGGTCTCCGGAAGAGCCAGAGACCGGGTGCAGTCCATCGGTCTATACGAATACATGATGTATCGTATTACGCCGGATAAGGCGATGCCTTTTAGAAGTGGACAGTTGAAGGATGCGCTGAATCGTTCGGATTTCGGACGATTTATTGACGACTGTTTCGGAGTGGATGCAAAGCTTGCTTTCCGTATCTTTCTTCACGCGCCCTATGAGGACAGGAAGAGAGCGGCAGTGATCAAAAAGCTCGAAGGAGAGATAGAATTTTACGGATCCGGTCGTTTACAGGCCAGAAAGTCCGATGTGGATCTGCATCTGCATTTTTATCTTCAGAAGAATGGCAATATGGGACTTTTCCTGCGACCTCTGGCTCAGAAGGATCTGCGGTTTGCCTACCGTAGCAGGGAGCTTGATACATCCATGGCTCCACGGAAGGCTGTGAAGATGGTAACGTTGCTGGCTTCGGAGCTTTCTGTCGGTGCCAGGGTCATCGATCCCTTTGCGGGTACCGGAACCCTTCTGATCGAGCGGGAGAAGGCAAAGCCTACGGAGGAGATGTACGCCCTTGATACCTTTGGAGAAGCGGTTACCATAGGAAGAGAGGCGGCTCTTGCTGCCGGCGTTCGCATTTTATATGTACACCGCGACGCGGCTTCCTTTACCGATGATAAGCCTTTTACGGAGATCATTTCAGAACTGCCGGATCTTTTCCATAAGGAGGCCGATGAGAAGGGGCAGTTTTTCCGGGAGCTGGGAGAAGTTACGGAGCGCCTGCTTTCAAGCGGCGGTGTGGCTTTTTTCCTTACCTCTGAGGGAAATGCCTTGAAGTCTATGATCCGTCAGAGAAGCAGTCTTACCTTTGACCGGGAGATTCCCTTCGATAAGACAAGAACTATTTATATCCTTCATAAGAAGTAGACAAGGATCGTTTCGATAATATGAGTGATATAGCAACAGCAAAAGAAAGGCCTGCAGAGCAGGATTGCATGTTATACGGTATTTTAGAGTCATTTTGCCGCATGAACCATGTATATGGCCGGGTATATGATCGGCAGGGACAGATGCAGCAGGAATTTTATACGGATCCGGTTGCAAGGGAATACTTCTTCGAGAAGATTCCGCAGGATCAGGTGATGATCCTTTTGTCCGCCTTTCGTGATTATGATGCGGAGAATGTGATCAGTGGCAGGACTGGTCTGCCCTTTTTGATGCTTCGGGCAGTGGCTCTGCGGGAAGACAGTGGAGAACTTCGCAATGTAATGGTTCTTTGCGGTGTGGATGAGAAGGTGGAAGAGGATGCGGATGATATTCCGCAGGAGATCGCAAGGACCAACGCTCTTGCCTTTGATGATGCCTGCGCCTTTCTTGAGCAGCTGGGGCTTGGGTATTATCAGCAGAAGGTTCGTTCCGATCTTCTGGAAAGTGACCTGGCGGCGAAAAGCGAGACAGAGGCTTCTTTAAAGGCAAGCCTTCAGAGAAGCGATGTGATGACGGGGCTGTTGAAGATGCTGGAGTCCGAGTATGATTTTCGCAAGGTGTCTGAGGATATCCTGATGAATACGGCCAGATATCTTCGGGTCAGTGACGGCTTTATCCTTCGGCTTTCGCCCGTGAGTCCCGGGAAAATAGAACCGGGGGTGGATATGATCTGTGAATATCATGACGGGGCTGTGTCCTCTCTGATGTCACGTATGGCAGATCTTCCCCAGTCTTCTGTTCCGTTTTTTACAGGGAAAAGCTATACCATTGCGTCGGATTCCATTATGCCGGAGGAGTTTCGCTCTTTCTTCCTTTCTTATGATATTACGGCCGGCGTGTTCCTGCCGTTGTATATCCGGGAGGAGCTGGGGATGTACCTTTGTCTGGCTCAGAGGAATGCACCGCGGAAGTGGTCGGTGGAGGAGATCCGTTTTCTGAATGATGTCAGACGGATCATTCAGACGATCCTTTCCAAACGTATTACGAAGAATTCTCTGGCATCTTCCTATGCAGCCATTGACGAGATCCTTGAGAACACCGGTTGCGGTGTTGTTGTATATGCCGATGGAAGCCTGGATCCTCTGTACGCCAACGGAACCTTTCAGGAGCAGCTGACGGATGTGATGGATCGTGAGATTTTCCAGAGGCAGTTTGTGTCCCATCCCGGCAGCCGGGAAGAGAACGGGTATACGGGACAGGCCAGGGAGTTTTATGCAGATGGAGCCGGCAAGTGGTTCTCCTGCTCTACCTGCCGGATCAACTGGGTGGATGGCAGCAGGGTGCAGATGTTTACCCTGTATGATATTACCCAGTTGAAGAAGTACCAGAAAAAGATACAGGAGCAGGCGGATCTTGATGACCTGACAGGGCTTTATAACCGTCACAGATTCCATTCCGATTTTGAAAAGTATATTCGGGATGCGGTTCGCGGAGATGGGGATGGAACCCTTCTGTTCCTCGATCTGGACGATTTTAATGCCTTGAATGACGGACTCGGTCATGTCCTTGCTGACCGATTCCTTAAGATGGCGGCTCAGGCCCTGCTGCGGATTGCTGACCGTGATGCCCAGTGCTACAGGATCGGTGGAGATCAGTTCGCCCTTCTGATTCCGTTTTCCGGTGAAGACAAGGCGATGGGGCTGGTGCGCACGATTCTGAATCGCTTCGGCAAGCCGTGGCGTCTTGAGGACAATGATTACTATTGTACGGTGGGAATCGGTGTTGTGCAGTTCCCGAAGGACGGAGATAAGATGGATGTTCTGACCCAGAGAGCGGATTATGCTCTCCATTCTGCAAAGAAGAAGGGTAAGAATGAGGTGGAGTATTATTCCAGCGTCCAGAATGATGCTCCGGCGGCTCGTCTTGATATTGAAAAGGCAATGCGTGAGGCAGTGGCTGAGGATTGCAGTGAATTTGAGGTCTATTATCAGCCGGTGGTGGATATTTCTAAGCCGGGAAGACCCTGCTGTGGAGCGGAGGCTCTGGTTCGCTGGAATTCCTCGAAGTTTGGCTTTATGATGCCGGATAAGTTTATCCCTCTTGCAGAATATCTCGGTCTTATTGTGCCCATTGGTGAGCATGTACTGATCGAGGCCTGCAGAAGATGCCGTTACTGGAACGACTACGGTCATCCGGAGTATAAGGTCAATGTGAATCTGTCCATCGTTCAGCTGATTCAAAAGGATGTTGTGCAGGTGATCGAAAATGCAATGGATCTGACGGGAATCACACCGGAGAATCTCACCCTTGAGATCACGGAAGGTCTGGCCATCCATGATCTGGCAAGGATCCGGGGAACGCTGGAACAGATTCGGGAATTGGGGTGCAGGATCGCACTGGATGATTTCGGTACCGGATATTCCTCTTTGAATCATCTCAAGGAGCTGCCGCTGGATGTGATCAAGATCGACAAGTGTTTTGTGAACGATATCGGGCGGGATCAGTTCTCGGATGCGTTTATCAAGACGGTTTCGGATCTGGCGGATACCATCGATGTCAACGTTGTGGTGGAAGGCGTGGAAGAGCCGAGACAGGAGAAGGCGCTGGATCACATGAAGATCGACATGATCCAGGGCTATCTCTACGATCGTCCTCTGTGTATGGAAGACTTCGAACGCAAGTATATCTGATCCGATAAAGAAAAGAATAAATTTTCAAAAAAGATTTGACAACTTAGAAAACTTTTGATATTATACTTGAGTCGGCGCGAGAGAGCGCTGACAACAGTATAAGTTGCGGAAGTGTCGGAACTGGCAGACGAGCAAGACTAAGGATCTTGTGGCAGCGATGTCGTGTGGGTTCAAGTCCCATCTTCCGCATGAGGTAGAAAGCTTCGGAACGGTAGTTCTGGAGCTTTTCTTTGTATATGGTGATCCGGGGAAGGAAATGTGTTGTGAAAGATCTGATTTTTTCTATGAATGCTACCATGCCGGTCTTCTTTGTGATGGTGATCGGTTATGTTTTTCGAAGATATGGAATTTTAAGTGAAGACTTTGCTGCAAAGCTCAACCGTTTTGTGTTTAAGGTTGCTTTGCCGGTCAATCTGTTTCACCAGCTTTGTACGGTGGATATCGCAAAAGCCTGGGACACCTCCTATGTGCTGTTCTGTGCGGTGGCGACCTTGATCTCCATCGGCATCGGTCTTCTATGCTCCCTTCCGGTAAAGGACCAGGGTGAGCGGGGCGAGTTCATTCAGGGTGCCTATCGAAGCAGCAGTTCCCTTCTGGGGATGGTCTATATCGAAAACATCTATGGTAACAGTCCTATGGGGCCTCTTATGATGATCGGTTCCGTTCCGTTGTACAATATTATGGCGGTCATTATCCTGACACTGACCTCGGAGGCGAGAAAAGCGGATGAGACACTGTCGAAAAAGCTGAAGGATTCCCTGGTGGGGATCGCCAAAAACCCTATTATCCTTGGCATTCTTGCCGGAATGGTCTGGGCATTGCTTCGGATCCCCATGCCGACCATGGCAGACAAGACCATTGGTTATATCGGTGGAACCGCATCCTCCCTTGGTCTGTTATCCCTTGGAGCGATGGTGGATCTGAAGGCGATCCGGGGAAAACTTTTCCCGATCTTTGGTGCAACCTTCCTGAAACTGGTGGGCTTTGCGGCCATCTTCTTACCTATGGCGGTGGCTTTGGGCTATCGAAGAGACCGGCTTGTGGCGCTTGTGATCATGCTGGGCTCCGCGTCAACTATGGCGGGCTTTGTTATGGCCCGTAATATGGGACATAAGGGAAATCTGTCGTCGGCGGTCATCATGCTTTCGACACTTTTGTCTTCTGTTACCTTGACGTTCTGGATATACATCCTTCGTATCAAGGGTTTTATCTGATATGGCAAGGTCATGGATCTGACATTTTTGTTTTATATATGCTAGAAATCCTTTCATATACTTTGTATGATTTCTTAAAAAGCGGAGGGGCTTCGCTTGGAGACGATGACAAAGTCAGGAAGGATTTTTTTATGAGCAAATTTTCATATCTGGACCGGAACGGAACATTTCAGCTTGAGCAACCGGAGAACTACAGTTATCTGTATTTCCCCCTGGCGAGCGAGAAGGGTTTGAAGAGCAGCATTACCCCAAACCTGGGTGGTGATAGCAAGAGGGATCAGGAGTCCTTCCTTTTAGAGCCTGTCAGCTCTGAGAATCTTCATAATAACCGTAGCACCCGTAATTTCTGGTGCCTGCTGGACGAAGACGAGGTGTGGTCTGCCACCGGTGCATCGGCTGAGGCGGAGGCTGCCCGTTTTACACCGGATCAGGAGAAGAGCTCTGTAACAGCTGGTTTTTTATGGCATAAGCTGGAGCGGGAAAATGAAAAACTGGGCGTAAAGTCGGAGGTCGTTTCCTTTGTTCCTTATGATGATGATGTGGAGGTTACCGTTGTTACCATCACCAACACAGGTGAAGTGGACCGGGAACTGGAATTTTTTGCAGCCATCCCTGTTTACGGAAGAAGTGCGGACAATATCCGTGATCACAGAAATGTAACCTCCATGCTTCACCGGATCTATGTCACAGAAGACGGCGTGACGGTGGTTCCAACCATGTCCTTTGATGAGAGAGGTCATCAGCTCAATCATACAAGATATTTTGTCTGCGGAAGCACCGGCGACGGAGAGGAGCCCTTTGCGATCTATCCGACGGTGGAGGAGTATCTTGGAGAGGGTGGCAGCTTTACAAAGCCGGGAGCTGTCTACCGTAAGGAGGTGCGCGACACCTACCGTGTGGCGGGAGATGCCGTGAACGGACGGGAGGCTGTGGGAGCTTTTCGTTTCAATAAGAAGAGCCTTAAGGCAGGGGAACGTCTGACCTATATCATCTGGATGGGAATGGAGCAGGATCCGGATGAGGTTTCAAGAAAAAAAGCAAGATACAACGATAAGGCAAAGGCCCTGAAGGCGCTGGAGAATACAAAAAACTACTGGCAGGCAAAGGCAAATGTGGACTTCCATGCAGGAGATGAGGGCTATGATAACTTCCTTAAGTGGGTCAGCTTCCAGCCGTTCCTTCGTTCCATTTACGGCTGCTCCTTCCTTCCGCACCATGATTACGGTCGAGGTGGAAGAGGCTGGAGAGATCTGTGGCAGGACTGCCTTTCTCTTCTGATTATGGATCCGGCAGAGGTAAGAAACAATCTGGTCAACAACATTGCCGGTGTGCGTATGGATGGAAGCAACGCCACCATCATCGGAAGCAGACCCGGTGAATTTATTGCAGACCGTAACGGAATTGCCAGAGTTTGGATGGATCACGGCGTATGGCCTTTCAAGACAGTGATGTTCTATGTTCATCAGACCGGAGATCTGTCGGTTCTTCTGGAGAATGCTCCTTATTTTAAGGATGCTCAGGCCGGACGAGGCACCATGACGGATGAAGCGTGGGAGATTGGACAGGGCACCTGGCAGAAGACAAAGACCGGCGGGGAATACAGAGGAAGTATGCTGGAGCATATGCTTCTTGAGCATCTGACAAGCTACTTTGAACGGGGCGAGCATAATATGATGCGCCTGCGGGGAGCAGATTGGAACGATGCGCTGGACATGGCGAACGAGCGGGGTGAGAGCGTGGCCTTTACCGCGGCCTATGCCGGTAATCTGAAGGAGATGGCATCCCTGCTTATAGCCTTAAAGGAAAAAGAGGGAATCACCCGGGTGCCGGTGGCAGCCGAGATGATGACACTGCTTCATGGAACACTGGAGAACAATCCACTGAAAGAATACCAGGAGCAGGTAAAACATTTGGTAAGCGGAGAGCAGGTGGAGGTGTCACTGGATGAGCTTTCTCTGGCTTTGGAGGAAAAGGCAAAGGAGCTGATGGAGACCATCCGCAGCAGCCAGTGGATTGAGGAAGATGAGGAAAACGGCTGGTACAACAGTTATTACGATAACAGCGGTAGAACTGTGGAAAAGGCAGACGGGGAAAATACCCGCATGATGCTCACCGGACAGGTGTTTACCATTATGAGCGGAACGGCGGATGATGCCCATACAGCAAAGATCGTTAAGGCGGCAAAACGACATTTGTACCGCAGACAGATCGGCGGCTACCGCCTGAATACGGATTTTAAGGAACTGAAAATGGATCTTGGCCGCATGTTTGGTTTTGCGTACGGCGAAAAGGAAAACGGAGCGGTCTTCTCTCATATGACCGTTATGTATGCGTATGCCCTCTACAGCAGAGGTTTTGCAAAGGAAGGCTATGAGGCACTGAACACCCTGGCCGAGGCTTCCTTGAACTTTGATACCAGCCGGATCTATCCGGGTATTCCTGAGTATTTCAATGCGGATGGAAGAGGCGTGTACCACTATCTGACAGGAGCGGCATCCTGGTACCTTATGACCATGGTGACCATGGCTTTTGGTGTCCGGGGAGATTACGGAGATCTTCTCCTTTGCCCTCAGTTGGATCTTGCACAGTTCGATGAGAAGCAGGAGGCGTCCCTTGGTCTTGTTTTTGCAGACCGAAAGCTTTCTGTGACCTATCATAATCCGCAGCAGGCGCCGGCGGGAGAGTATTACATTGCATCCGCCGTTCTGGATGGGGAAACGGTGGAAGTGTCCGACGGAAGACTTTGCATTGCAAGAGAAACACTGGGGCAGTTAAGCGAAAGAGACCGGCACGACCTTGTGGTGGAACTGGCGAAAAAGTCCTGATATTGTTGAAATTGGGCATACAATTTTTATTTTCAAAAAAAGTGTTGACAGAAGAAGGGAAATCCTGTAACATATCATTTGTTCGCAGGAATGGCGGAATTGGCAGACGCGCAGGCTTCAGGTGCCTGTGGTAGCAATATCGTGAGGGTTCAAGTCCCTTTTCCTGCAGCAGGAAGCGATCACAGAAATGTGATCGCTTTTTTTATCTAATTTTATTTTTTTCGAAAAAAAGGAAATTATATTTTTTTACGTAATTATATAGGTGACGGAGAAAATAGAAAGGAGCCATTTGTCATGCTGATTCGTGAAATGATTGAAGAGATGGAACGTAAGAACCTGTCTCCCTATGCGACACTGGATGTAAATTCCAGGGGCAGGGCACGGGAAGAAGCCCAGTGTGACATACGGCCCCTTTTTCAGAGAGACCGGGACAGGATCCTGCACTGCAAGGCATTTCGCAGGTTAAAGAACAAGACGCAGGTGTTTTTATATCCCATGGGGGATCATTATAGAACACGGATGTCTCACACCCTTGAGGTCTCCCAGAACGCAAGGACCATCGGGAAGGCGCTTCGCATGAATGAAGGATTGATCGAGGCCATTGCCCTTGGGCATGATCTTGGACATACGCCCTTTGGCCATGCCGGGGAGGATGTGCTGAACCAATGCTGTGAGGGCGGCTTTGTCCACAGCGAGCAGTCCGTTCGTATCGTGGAGAAGCTGGAGAAGGACGGAGAGGGATTGAACCTGACCTGGGAGGTCATTGACGGGATCCGTAACCATCAGACCGAGGGGCATCCCAATACACCGGAGGGCAAGATCGTAAGGCTTTGCGATAAGATCGCCTATGTATATGCCGATGTGGATGATGCTATCCGGGGGCGGATCATGGTGGAGGAGGATATTCCTCTTGAGATCCGTAAGACCCTGGGATATGACGCGAAGCAGCGCCTGAACCATATGATCCATGATGTGATCATGACAAGCCTTGATACCCCGCAGATCAGAATGTCGGAGGAGACAGGGCAGGCGGTGTTGGAGCTCCGTCAGTTTCTTTTTAAGAATGTTTATCGTAATCCGGAAGCGAAGGGAGAAGAGGTCAAGGCCAAGCGAATGATCCGAATGCTCTATGAGTATTACAACGATCATCCTAAGGCGCTGCCGGAGAATTTCTATTCTCAGATCGAGGCGGGCAGCGATCCCAAGGACCGGATCATCTGTGACTATATTGCGGGAATGTCCGATGGCTACTGTACAACGAAATTTAGAGAGTACTTTGTTCCGCAGGCCTGGGAGGTGGATGGATTTTGAGGAGGTATTCGGAAGAAGTGATCGATTCCGTCCGCGCAGCCAATGATATCGTGGATGTGATCTCACAGTATGTAAAACTTGAAAAAAAGGGAGCGGACTATTTCGGTCTGTGTCCTTTTCATAGTGAAAAGACCGGATCCTTTTCTGTATCCAGAAGAAAGCAGATGTATTACTGTTTCGGCTGTCACCGGGGAGGAAATGTGTTCAAGTTCATTATGGACCATGAACATATGGAATTTATCGAGGCCGTTCAATTCCTGGCAGCCAGAAGCGGAATCAAGCTTCCGGAAGTCGAAATGACAAAGGAACAGAAAGCGGTGGCATCCCTCCGGGGGCAGTTGATGGAGATCAACAAAGAAGCGGCTACCTATTTTTACCGGTTGCTGCATTCCGATCATGGCAGTCACGCACTGGAGTATTTTAAGAACCGTGCTCTGTCCAAAGAGACGATGCAGAAGTTCGGCCTGGGTTACTCGGATCAGTACAGCGACGATCTGTACCGATATCTGAGGAAGAAGGGCTATACCGATGAAGTGTTGAAGCAATCGGGACTTGTGACCATAGATGAAGTCCGGGGCGGCCATGATAAATTCTGGAACCGGGCCATGTTCCCCATTATGGATCAATACTCCAAGGTGATCGCCTTCGGAGGACGTGTCCTTGGAGATGGGGAGCCCAAGTACCTGAATTCGCCGGAGACTCCGGTCTTCCACAAGAGTCACACGTTGTACGGATTGCATCTGGCCAGAAGAAGCCGCAGGGAGGGGATGATCCTGTGCGAGGGTTACATGGATGTGATCGCTCTGCATCAGGCAGGGTTTGACAATGCCGTGGCATCCCTTGGAACGGCGCTGACCAGCGGTCATGCCGGTATGATTGCCCGGTTTACCGATAAGGTATATCTGTCTTATGACAGTGATAAGGCCGGTGTGAACGCGGCATTGCGGGCGATACCGATCTTGCGGAGTGCAGGTCTTACGCCTCTGGTGGTTCACATGGATCCCTATAAGGATCCGGATGAATTTATCAAGGGACTGGGAGTGGATGCTTACGAAAAGCGCCTTGAGGAGGCGGAGAACTTCTTTTACTTCCGGGCGCATCAGCTGGAGAAGGATTACGATCTCAACGATCCGGCGGCCAAGACCGCTTTTCAACAGAAGCTGGCCGGCATGTTGATGGAATTTTCCGATGAGATGGAGCGGAACAATTACGCCGATGCCATCTGTAAGAAGTTCCAGATCCCGGTGGAGACCATGAAGCGTTATATCATCTCCCTGGCACAGCAGAACACCGGATTGACATCCCGAAGGCCCATTGTGGAGCCGGATAGTGGAAGGGGTCATAAAAAGGACAGCGGAATCACAAAGAGCCAGATGCTTCTGCTTTCCTGGCTGGTGGACCGGCCGGACCTTTTTACACAGGTCAGGGAACTGATCGAACCGGAAGCCTTCGATGAGGGGCTTTTACGGGAGGTGGCCACCATGCTCTATCGGCAGATGGAGGAAGTGGGCGTACCGAACCCGGCAGCCATTGCGGACCGGTTCGAAAACAGTGAAGATCAGGATATGGTGACCCATATTTTCTACGAAGATGTCAGGGTACTTCATGAGACGCCGGAGGCGGAGAAGAACCGGGCACTGATCGAGACGTTGACGAGAGTTGTTCAGAATGGCTACGATAAAAAACGTTCTGCCATGGAGGAGACGGATTCACGTCTGATTACCATGGTGATTGAAGAACGGGCACAAATAGATAAGATCAAAAAAATGAAGATCATAAATGCATAATTAAGGAGAGGACAATGGCAGAGAAAAAGACAGCCGCAAAGAAGACAAAAGATGCTTCGAATGCAGAGCAGGGGGCAATGATCACCAAGAAGCTGAATGAACTGGTGGAGCTTGCCAAGAAAAAGAAAAACGTGTTGGAGTACAGGGAGATCAACGAGGCTTTCAAGGAGCTGAACTTAAACGTCAAGCAGCTTGAGATGATCCTTGAGTATCTTGAGAATAAGAACATTGATGTTTTACGCGTCGATGTGGATGATTCTGCAGACGACAGCGATGATGATTTTGTACCATCCGAAGAGGATGAGGTGGATGTTGAGAATATCGACCTTTCCGTACCGGACGGAATCTCCATTGAAGATCCGGTTCGTATGTACTTAAAGGAAATCGGTAAGGTTCCTCTTCTTACAGCTGATGAGGAGATTGAACTGGCAAAGCGCATGGAAGAAGGCGACCAGGAGGCGAAAAAGAAGCTGGCAGAGGCCAACCTTCGTCTGGTTGTATCCATTGCGAAGCGTTATGTGGGACGCGGCATGCTGTTCCTTGATCTGATTCAGGAGGGTAACCTCGGACTGATCAAGGCGGTTGAGAAGTTTGATTACAGCAAGGGATATAAGTTCTCCACCTATGCGACCTGGTGGATCCGTCAGGCTATCACACGTGCCATTGCTGATCAGGCCAGAACCATTCGTATTCCAGTACATATGGTTGAGACCATTAACAAACTGATCCGCGTTTCCCGTCAGTTACTTCAGGAGTTAGGCCGCGAACCGACCCCGGAAGAGATTGCAAAGGAGATGGATATGCCGGTAGAGCGTGTGCGTGAGATCCTTAAGATCTCCCAGGAGCCGGTATCCTTAGAGACTCCGATCGGTGAGGAGGAAGATTCCCATCTTGGTGACTTCATTCAGGATGACAATGTTCCGGTTCCGGCAGATGCTGCAACCTTTACCCTGTTAAAAGAGCAGCTGTCCGAGGTGCTATCTACTTTAACAGAGCGTGAGCAGAAGGTTCTGATCCTTCGTTTCGGATTAGAGGATGGACGCGGTCGTACACTTGAGGAAGTCGGTAAGGAGTTTAACGTTACACGTGAGCGTATTCGTCAGATCGAGGCGAAGGCGTTACGTAAGCTCCGTCATCCGAGCCGTAGCCGTAAGTTAAAGGATTATCTTGAGTAATATGATGAAAAAAGATACAGGCAGGGTCAGAGATCAGCTATCACAGCGGCTTCTGGCCCTGTATCACATGGTAGATGAAAATACCCGTTTCTGTGACGTGGGATGTGACCACGGTTACCTCTCCATTGCCCTGGTACAGGATCAGGTCTGTCCGTCGGCACTTGCCATGGACCTTCGGCCGGGTCCTCTGGAGCGGGCAAAGGAGCATATAGCACAGGCGGGGCTGGAAGGAAACATCACAACAAGACTGTCGGATGGAATCGAAAAGTTATCGGCAGAGGAAGCGGATACGGTGCTGATCTCCGGTATGGGAGGCGGCGTGATCCATCATATTCTGACGGCAGATGAAGAGAAGACAAAGGGCATCCCCCATCTGATCTTAGGTCCCCAGTCCCAGCTGGAACTGGTAAGATCCTATCTTAAGGAAGCGGGTTATGAGCTTTTTTCCGAGAATATGGTGGAGGAAGACGGGAAATACTATCCCATAATGAAGGTTTCCTACCGGGGAGAACACGCGAAGGACTCCTGGGAAGTGGAAGGCGGAGAGGATATGCAGAAGGCAGCCCTGATGTTTGGGCCGATGCTTTTGTCGCAGCAGCATCCGGTGCTGAAGGAGTATCTTCTCTACCGGCAGCGGGTGGTTTCTTCCATTCGTTCCCAGCTTCCGAAGGATGCGGCAGGAGCAAGAAAAGAAGAAGTGGAGCGTGAACTTTCGCTCCTTGGGATGGCTTTATCCATGTATGAAGGGAAGTAAAACATGAAGGTACAGCAGATTCTGGAACTGATCGAGAAACAGTGTCCTCTGGCAGCAGCCGAAAGCTGGGACAATCCGGGACTTCTGGTGGGGGATCCACAGGCTCAGGTGGAAAAGGTCTATGTTGCCCTGGATGCCACCGATGAGGTGATCGATCACGCCATCGAGGCGGGGGCGGACCTCCTTTTGACCCATCATCCCCTGATTTTTGGCAAGATCTCTCGGGTCAGAGCAGATGACTTTCTGGGACGACGCATTATGAAGCTCATTGAGCATCGGATCAGCATTGTGTGCATGCATACGAATTTTGACGTGTTTGGAATGGCGGATCTGGCATCAGAAAAAATGGCGTTACAGAAGACATCTCCTCTGGAGGTGACGGGAGAGGATGCTGAGGGTAGAGCCGTAGGTATCGGAGCCGTGGGAGAGCTGAAGGAGGAACTGTCTTTGACGGAGGTGGCAGACCATGTCAAAGAAGCCTTTGACCTGGAACAGGTAAAGGTGTTTGGAGATCCTTTTGCCAGAATAAAGCGTGCAGCCGTATCTCCGGGCTCCGGAAAGAGCATGATCGAACAGGCGGCGGCACAGGATGTGCAGGTTCTTATAACGGGGGATATTGACCACCACAGCGGCATCGATGCCGTGGCACAGGGGGTAAATATTATTGATGCCGGCCACTATGGAATGGAGCATATTTTCATTCCATTTATGGTAAAATATCTAAAAGAAAAAGCAGACGGGCTTTCTGTTTGTGCAGAACCGTTCAAGGAGCCTTTTTATTACATTTAACGCGGCGTAAGCTATGATACCGGTACGAAATGGGGGTTTTTATGCAGGAGAAGCGTGACATCACCATCACTTTCGATGGAAAACAGTTACAGGTCCCATATGCGACGACATTGCAACAGCTGGCGATGGAGCAGTATCCGACGGATTATCGCAGGTTCTATCTTGCTGAATATAACGGCAAGCTGGCAGAACTTCATAAAGAGATCAAACGGGATGGTAACATCCGTTTCTTAGACGGGAACAATAAGGACAGCCAGAGGGCATACAGACGAAGTCTGGTATTTCTGATGCAGCGTGCCCTGAAGGAGCTGCTTGCTTCGGAGGACTGGGAGGTAAGAGTCCAGTTTTCTCTGGGGGAGGGTTACTACTGTACCCTAAACGGAAGGTCTGAGGTGGGGGAGGCGTTTTTGTCCGAACTTTCCGCAAAGATGGATGAACTGATTCAAAAGGACCTTCCCATCGAGAAGAATATTTTCCCGACCTGTGATGCCATTGCCCTGTTTGCAGAGCAGGGGATGAAGGATAAGGAGCGGCTTCTTCGCTACCGTTCTAATTCCGGAACCAACATTTATGAGTTGGACGGCGCCTATGACTATTTTTACGGTTACATGGTTCCTTCCACCGGTTATTTAAAGGCCTATGCCCTAAAGCCTTTCCAGGAGGGATTTATCCTTCTGTTCCCCGGAAAGGATCCGGAAAAGGTAGAGGAACAGAAGCCCCCGGTGAAGCTGTTTGATACGCTGATGACGGCGAAGGACTGGGGCAGCCGGATGGAGGTCAACACGGTGGGGGCACTGAACGATGCCATTGCCGCAGGACGGATCAAGGATATTATTCTGATGCAGGAGGCCTTCATGGAGGGACGCATTGGAGCTCTGGCGGGACAGATCGCCTCCGGTGAAGACCGGAAGTTTATTATGATCGCCGGGCCTTCCTCCTCCGGTAAGACGACCTTTTCCCACAGACTTTCCATTCAGTTGCGGGCAAGAGGACTTTCGCCTCATCCGGTAGCTTTGGACAACTACTACCTTAACAGGGATCAGATGCCTTTGGATGAGTTCGGACAGAAGGATTTTGAAGCTCTGGAGGGCCTTGATATCCAGCGGTTTAATGAGGATATGGGCCGGCTGTTAAAGGGAGAGAAGGTGGAACTTCCGATCTTTAACTTTAACATTGGACGACGGGATGAGCGTACCCTTCCGATGCAGCTGGGGAAGGATGATGTGCTTGTCATTGAAGGAATTCACGGATTAAATGACAAGCTAAGCTATACCCTTCCGAAGGAGAGCAAGTACAAGATCTACATTTCGGCTCTGACACAGCTTGCCATTGACGAGCACAATCCGCTGTCCACCACCGATGGCCGACTGATTCGACGGATCGTGCGGGATTCAAGAACACGAAGTACACCGGCCCAGGAGACCATTGCCATGTGGGATTCCGTCAGAAGGGGGGAGGAGAAGAATATCTTCCCGTTCCAGGAAGAGGCGGATGCCATGTTCAATTCAGCTCTTATCTATGAAATGTCTGTGTTGAAGCTGTATGCCCAGCCTCAGCTGTATGCCATTCCGCCTGATGCACCGGAGTTCAAGGAGGCAAAGCGGCTGATTAAGCTTTTGGACTATTTTATGCCGGTGCCTACGGAGGACATCACCAATTCTTCTCTTTTGAGAGAGTTTATTGGAGGAAGTTGCTTCCATGTGTAATAATACACTTGCTAAATAACGAAAAAACCGATACAATACCATTCTGGAAGTAAGACACGTGATCGCTGCTGCAAGTGCCGAAAGGCCGCAGGAGAGGAAAGTCCGGGCTTCATAGGGCAGGATGCCGGATAACGTCCGGTGGAGGTGACTCCAAGGCCAGTGCAACAGAAATAAACCGCCAGTCTGACTGGTAAGGGTGGAAAGGCGGTGTAAGAGACCACCGTCCTCTTGGTAACAAGAGGAGCCATGTAAACCCCATTCGAAGCAAGACCGCATAGAAGCGTTGACGTTGCCCGCCAGCTTCAGGTAGGTCGCTTGAGATTAGTGGTAACATTAATCCTGGATAGATGATCACGCAACGACATAACCCGGCTTACCGTTTTGCTTCCGGCTTGAAGAAACGAGTGCTAAGAAAGACCAAAAGGTGTTTCTTAGCACTTTTTTGGTATTATGGAAACTTTAAAGTGATGTCAAAGTGTCCAAAAAAGACCGGCTAATCTTGGTGAGTTTGTATAAGTGAAAGTTAGTTAAAAATTTGTTACTATAAAGGAAACGAGATATTATAAAAAAGTTTCCGCCTGTACCACTTGGCTGGAACGAGGGTTGGAGGAGAATGTATGAAAGATAAAATTTTAGCGGTAGCGTTGCGGGTATACCGAAAAAAGGGAGCGCGTTTTACCATGGACGACCTTGCTGCAGAACTTTCCATGAGCAAAAAAACGATCTATACGGTTTTTCGTGACAAGAAATCACTGCTCTATGATATGGTCGACTATGCATTTGATGAGATCAAGGAGAGTGAGGCGGCAATTCTTGAAAATTCAAACCTTGGGATCGAGGAAAAGCTTCAGCAGATCCTGTCGGTGATGCCGGAGAATTTTAAGGATGTGGATTTTTCTGAGCTGCACGAGATGGGCGGGAAATTCCCTGAGGCCTACGAACGGATCCGGCAGCGTCTGGAAAGCGGATGGGAGACGACCCTTGGTATTTTAAAAGAGGGAGAGGAGGCCGGAATCTTCCGACCGGTCGACCATAATCTTTTTCAGATGATCTATGATGCAGCGGTGGAACGGTTTTTGAGCGGAGACGAACTTCGTAATTATCAGATCCAGTATATGGATGCATTAAATGAGCTGGTCAATATCATGATCAGCGGAATCAAGATAAATGGAGAATGAGCCTATGAGAAAAAAGATCTATCTGGATCGTGACTGGCTTTTTACCCAGCATTACAAAGAGGGAATGGAAAGGGAACTGTTGCAGGAGGGGGAACGGATCTGTGTGCCTCATACTGTGGCAGTAACACCGTTAAATTACTTCGATGAAAGCGTCTATCAGATGGTTTCCTGTTATCAGAGAGTGCTGTCTGTACCGGTGGAGTGGGAAGGCCAGATTGTTGAGATCACCTTTGAGGCAGCGGCCCATAAGGCAGAGGTGTTTTTAAACGGAGAGAAGGTCGGTGAGCACAGATGCGGATATACCGCCTTCACCATTGACCTGAGTGAGCGGATCCTTTACGGAAGAGACAATCTTCTGACGGTAAAGCTTGACTCCCGGGAGACGCTGGATCAGCCGCCTTTCGGATATGTGGTCGATTACATGACCTATGGAGGAATCTACCGGGATGTTTATCTGACGGTGCGTCACAAGGTGTCCATGAAGGATCTCTTCCTTATGCCGATGCTGTCCGAGCAGCCGAATACAGAAGGACTTACTCCGGAGGAGATCGGAAATATTCAGATCGAGGGAAGCCTTTCCACGGTGATATCTCTAACCAAAGAGGCAGTGGAACTGGCAAAGCAGCAGAGGTTGTTGCTCCGCCAGTATCTGGATGATAAGGAGATCTCCTCCCAGCCTTTGGCCCCATCCGGTAAGACAAAGACCCTCACCGGAGCCGTGGGATTGTGGGATGTCGAAAATCCTATCCGTTATCTGATCACTACCCAGCTGGTGCTGGATGGACAGGTAGTGGATCAGGACGAGACCTTTGTTGGTTTCAAGAGTGCGTTTTTCGGACGGGACGGATTTTACCTGAATGGACGAAGGGTGCTGTTGCGTGGACTGAACCGGCATCAGAGCTATCCCTATGTGGGCTATGCCATGCCGGAGAGCATGCAGCGTCTGGATGCGAAGATCCTCAAAGAAGAACTGGGTGTCAATGCAGTAAGAACATCGCACTATCCTCAGTCCCAGGATTTTATTGATGAATGTGATAAAAGAGGACTTCTGGTATTCACCGAGTTTCCGGGATGGCAGCACATCGGCGGAGAGGAGTGGAAGCAGCAGGCTCTTGTGAATTTGCAGGAGATGATCGCGCAGTATCGCAATCATGTGTCCATCATCCTTTGGGGCGTTCGCATCAATGAGTCTGTAGACTGTGACGAGCTCTATGAGCAGACGAACCGTCTGGCAAGGGAGCTTGATCCGACCCGTCCCACCGGTGGTGTCCGCTGTAATGTCAAGATGCATCTGTTGGAGGATGTTTATACTTACAACGATTTTTCCTACGATGGAACCCGTAAGATGTCGGGCATCCAGAAGAAGGATAAGGTAACGCCGGATCTTTCCAAGCCGTATCTGATCTCCGAGTATAACGGGCATATGTATCCCACCAAGTCCTTTGACTGGGAGGAACATCAGAAGGAGCACACCCTCCGTCATGCAAAGGTCCTTGATTCGGTCAGGGGAACGGAGGGGGTTGCCGGTAGCTTTGGCTGGTGTATGTTTGATTACAACACCCATAAGGATTTCGGAAGCGGAGACCGGATCTGTTATCACGGTGTGATGGATATGTTCCGAAATCCAAAGATGGCTGCCTCTGTTTATGAGGCGCAGCAGGACCGGCATCCCGTACTTGCGGTGACAAGTTCTATGGATATCGGGGAACATCCGGCATCGGTCAGAGGTGAGACCTATATGATCACCAATGCGGATTCTGTACGGATGTATAAGAACGATCTTTTGATCAAGGAATATAAAAAAGAGGACAGTCCGTACAGGAACCTGGCCCATGGCCCGATCCCCATCGATGACTATGTGGGAAATGTTATGAAAAAGGGAGAGGGCTTTGGAAACAGACAAAACCGCCTGGTTAAGCGGTGCCTCAATGAGGTGGCCATCCATGGTTATAAGCTGAGCAAAAAGGTTGTGATCGCAGCCCTGAAGCTGATGATCTTCTATCGGATGAAGCCGCAGCAGGCCGTTGATCTGTTCCAGAAGTACGTTGGAGATTGGGGAGGAAGCTCCAAAGTATATCGGTTTGACGCCATAAAGGACGGAAAAGTCTGTGCGACGGTGGTGAAATCCCCGATGACAAAGCGTGTCCTTAAGGTGACAACCAGCGCAACCAGGCTGTATGAAAAGCAGACCTATGATGTGGCGGAGATCCGTATCCGTGCCGTGGATGAAAACGGCAACACCTTGACGTTCCTTCAGGATCCGATCCAAATTGAGGCAGAGGGGCCCATTGAGATCATCGGACCAAAGGTGGCCGGTCTGTCAGGGGGAATGACCGGAATCTATGTGAAAACCATAGGAGAAGAGGGAGAGGCGAAGGTGACCCTTCATCTGGAAGGGGCAAAGCCAAAGACGGTAACCTTTACCGTTTGCGAGACTTAAAAAAGATATAAGAGAGGAAAACTATGTCAGAGAGATCGAAGATCATTTTCGGAAATGTACTGCCGGACAAGGTTCATCGCAAGGCAGTCAAAAGTCGAAGAAAGTATGTGAAAAAATTCGGTGATGACAGTAGAGCGGATTATCAGGTGCACATCCGTCCCAATCCGGTGATTGGAGAGAGCCTTGGAGTAAGTGATATCCGTCTGGAAGGTCAGGGGGCGGCTGACTTTGATCTGGAAAAGGGGATCATCGTCGGCAACATCCGCATGGGCTTCGGGCACTATCGCATTTCCATGGCTATGGCATCTGCAGCAAAGGCGCTTGGCTATAAGCCCTACTGGCTGGATCTGAATTCTTTCCCGGAAACGACCTGCACCAAGGTCATCTCTGCGCAAAACGACCTGTATTCTCTGGGTTCAAGGCTTTCGAAGAATCCGATTTTTAACAAGCTGGTCTGGGAGCCCATGAACTACGAGGGATTCCGGGCACTGTCCTATAATGCAGCGGATCAGGAGAATGCAAGACTGATGGCGCCGGTGTACCGTAACATTCCCAAGGAGATCCCGGTGGTGGGCACCCATGTGTGGCCGGCTCAGGCGGCGGTTCATGCGGGGATGAAGTATGTGGTAAATGCCATTCCGGACAACTGGCCCATGGCGCTTCATCTTTCGGAGGGCAGTGTCCATACCATTCAGTGTAAGAATGCCTATATGGGATATAAGATCCTGAACGGTTTTCAGGGAAAACAGGTATGTAAGCCTATGCCAAAGGGGTCTTTGGTATATACTGGCCATTACATCGATGATGAACTGGTACGAAACATCGAAGAGGACTGCAAAAAGCGTATGGAGCGAAAGCAAAAGGGGGAGCCGATGCGTTTTCTTTTGACCATCGGAGGGGCCGGTGCGCAAAAAGAGATCTTTGCGGCTATTATCCGCCATCTGCTTCCGCTGATTCAAAAGAAACAGGCGGCGCTTTATGTCAATGTGGGTGATTACAAAAACGTTTGGGAAGAGCTTGTGAAGGAGATCCCGGACATGAACCAATGTGCCAGGGAGCACTTTGAAGATTATCGGGAGGCATCCGCTTTTGCCCAGTCGGCCATCGACACTACGGTGGAGGGCATCCACGGATTCTATCATAAGAATATTTTCGAGGCGGTCTACATCACCAACCTTCTGATGCGAAGTTGTGATGTTCTGGTGACAAAGCCTTCCGAGCTGGCTTTTTATCCGGTGCCGAAGCTTTTTATCAAGCGTGTCGGAAAACATGAGATGTGGGGCGCGATCCATTCTGCTGAAATGGGAGACGGAACACTGGAGTGCCGGGATATTCCTCACACACTGCAGATGCTGGATCTGTTTCTGGACGGAGAGGAGCTGCTTTCGCAGATGTGCGATTCCATCTGTGTCAATAAGACCATCGGACTGTACGATGGTGCATACAATGTAGTAAAAATCGCTATGGGACTCAAAAAGTAAGTAATAGAAAGGGGGAGTTTCATGGAGACAAAGAGAGGATTAACAGGAGTAGAAAAGGTTTCATATGGACTGGGGGCGTTTGCCAAGGACGTGGTCTATATGATGACAGCAGCCTACGTCCTGTATTATTTTCAGGATGTGATGGGCGTATCGGCCTGGGCTATGGGTATCATTCTGCTGGGGGCAAGAGTGTTTGATGCCTTCAACGATCCGATCATGGGCGTGATTGTAGGAAAGACAAAGACCCGTTGGGGAAAGTTCCGCCCGTGGCTTCTGATCGGAACCGTATTAAACGCTGTTATTCTTTATGTTATGTTCTCCTGTCCGCCAAAACTGGACGGATCGGGACTCATTTGCTATGCGGCAGTTACCTACATTCTCTGGGGCATTACCTATACCATGATGGATATTCCCTTCTGGTCTATGATTCCGGCCTTTACCAGAGGCGGTAGTGAGAGAGAAAATCTTACCACACTGGCTCGAAGCTGTTCCGGTGTCGGTGCTGCTGTTGTACAGGTGCTGGCACTTAAGATCGTTTATTTCGTGGGAGAAGCTCTGGGAGGTCCCGGAGATGTGGAACGCGTCGGTTTCCGCTATCTTGCCCTTTTTGTGGGGATTCTCTTTGTGGTCTTAACCGCCGTTACCTGCATCAATATCAAGGAAAGTTCAACCGTCGATATGGAGAACGTATCTGTAAGACAGATGTTTTCGTCTCTTCGTCGTAACGATCAGGCACTTGCCATCGTTGTAACCATTGTGCTTGTGGATATTGCAATGTATATCACCTCCAACCTTGTTATCTTTTTCTTTAAGTATGATCTGGGAGGAACCGGTTGGTTTGATAATTACACCATCTTCAACCTTGTGGCAGGCGCTGCACAGGTACTTGCTATGATGGGACTGTATCCTTTGCTTCGTCAGGTATTTAAGATCTCCAACATCAAGATCTTTTACACAGGACTTGCAATGTCTGTGATCGGTTATGTGGCGCTTCTGATCCTGGCGGGAGCCGGCATTAAAAATCTGGTAGCCTTCCTGGTTCCGGGTGTTTTGATCATGGCGGCATCCGGTATCAATAACATTCTTATCACCGTTTTCCTGGCAAACACTTGTGATTACGGTGAACTGAAAAATAACAGAAGAGACGAGTCCGTTGTCTTTTCCATGCAGACCTTTGTGGTAAAGCTTGCTTCCGGAATTGCAGCCTTTGTGGCATCTGCATCCCTTGCAGTGTTAAAGCTTTCCGACAAGGCAACCACAACAGCAGAGCAGACCCGGGATTTTGGAAAAGCCGTGGATGCAAGCCAGAAAATGGGACTTCGCATGATCATGACACTGGTTCCGATCCTTGTGCTTGTTATCGTGTTCTTCTGGTTTAAGAAGAAGTACATTCTAACAGACGAGAAGGTTCTTGAGTATTCCGAAAAAGTGGATGCCCTTCACAAGGAAGAGCAGAAGAAGGCCTAAGCAGGAGGAAATTTATGATCAGAATTATCGAGGGAGAGAGGAGAACCTTTGTCCTTGAAACCCCAAATACCACCTATGCCTTTGCTGTCCTGCCGACAGGACAGCTGGAGCATTTGTACTATGGCAGGAAGATCAACATTTCTTCTTATGAGGAGGCCATGGTTCTTGCAGAGGCTTTCGGTGTGGAGCCGGGGAATACCATCAGCTATGACAGCGAGCACCACGATTATACCCTGGAGGATGTTCGGCTTGAGATGAGCAACCTTGGAAAAGGAGACATCCGTGAGCCTTTTCTTGAGGGTGTTAGCGCAGATGGAAGCTTTACCTTTGACTTTGTATATGAGGATGCAAGGATCACGGATGAGAAGGAAGGTTACGGTGATATGCCTTCTTCCTATGCTGTCGGGACGACCTATACGCAGGAGGACGGTTCCTGTGTTCCGGCAGTGCAGACGTTGACCGTTACCCTTCGGGATAAAAATCACGGCTACATTCTGGAACTGTTTTACTATGTTTTCGCGGATTCCGATGTGATTGGAAAGAGCGCACGATTTATCAATGCAGGAAGTGAGGACATGAAGCTTACAAGGCTTCTTTCCGCACAGCTGGATGTGTTCGACAGCGACCTTACAGTTACGAATTTTACAGGCAGCTGGATCCGGGAGATGAACCGCACAGACACAGTGGTCTCTGCAGGCAACTACACCTTTGGATCTGTCACCGGCGGATCTTCCAACCGGGCCAATCCCTTCTTTATGGTGAGTCGTCCGGGTTGTACGGAAGTCAGCGGAGAATGCATCGGTATGAATCTGATCTACAGCGGAAATCACTACGAATCCATTTCCGTGAATGCTTATGGCAAGACCAGGATCCTTACCGGCATCCATCCCACCAATTTTACGTTTTTGATCGAACCGGGAGCATCTTTTCAGGCGCCGGAGGCTGTTATGGTATACTCCGACGGCGGTTACGAAGAGTTGACAAGGCGGATGACGCACTTTGTCCGCGATCATGTGATCCGGGGACAGTGGCAGTATAAGGATCGTCCCATCCTTTTGAATTCCTGGGAGGCCAACTATTTTAACATTGATGAGAAAAAGCTTCTGGCTCTTGCCAAAAAGGGAAAAGAAGCTGGCATGGAACTTTTTGTCATGGACGACGGGTGGTTCGGAACCCGTGATGATGACCACCAGTCTCTGGGAGATTGGTATGTCAACAAAAAGAAGCTTCCGGGAGGATTGAAGAGACTTGCAGACAAGATCCACGGTTTGGGCATGATGTTTGGCATCTGGGTGGAACCGGAGATGATCAATGTGAATTCCGATCTGTATCGCCAGCACAGTGACTGGGCTCTTGAAATCCCGGGAATGGATCATTCCGAGGGTCGTTTCCAGCGCGTGCTTGACCTTGCGAATCCAGCGGTGGTCGACCATATGATTGAAGCCATGACAGAGGTGTTTTCCAGTGCGTCCATTGACTATGTGAAGTGGGATATGAACCGGATCTTCTCGGATTATTATTCCGCCTTTCTTCCGAAGGATCGCCAGGGTGAAGTGGCGCATCGCTACATTTTAGGACTTTATCGTATGATGAAGACATTGACGGAAGCTTTCCCTCACATCCTGTTTGAGGGCTGTGCATCCGGTGGTTGCCGGTTCGATCTTGGAATCCTGTCCTATTTTCCTCAGATCTGGGGATCAGACGATACCGATGGAGTGGCAAGACTTACCATTCAGGAGGGCTACAGCTACGGATATCCGATGCAGTGTGTAACAGGTCATGTCAGTGCCTGCCCGAACCATCAGACCCTTCGCGTTACGCCTATTTCCACAAGGTTTCATGTGGCGGCCTTTACCTCTCTGGGTTATGAGTTGAATCTTCTGGATCTGAAGAAAGAGGAGCTTCTGGCAGTGGCGGAGCAGGTGGAGTGCTATAAGAAGTACCGCCATCTTTTGCAAAACGGCGATTTCCATCGTCTGAAAAAAGGCAATACCGTGCAGTGGCTCATCACCGCTCGTGACGGTAGCCAGGCCATTGGCATGCTCTTTTTACACGAGAGTCGTCCGAACCTTCACTATGAGAATTTTAAGCTGAGAGGACTGGATCCCAAATCCAGATACCATTTTTACAGCAAACCTTTCCAGCAGAATATCAAAGTGTTTGGAAGCCTGATCAATACACAGACACCGGTGCATATTAAACAGGATTCTCTGGTACATGATCTTATTTCAAAGTTTGTGAAATTAGATGGTGAGTGTGAAGATGTAACCGCAGGAGGGGATCTTCTGATGGCGAACGGTGTTAACCTTAAGCCGTCCTTTGCTTCTACCGGTTTCAATGAAAATATCCGGGTGATGCTTGATCATTCCACGCGTTTGTACTTTGTGGAGAGGGTATAAATTTATGTGTCGCCGCCACTACTTGTCGCCGCCTCTTTTTCTATGCGCCCTTGGTGACGCCTTGCGGCTCTGGAACTCGCTCGTTACGTTACATAAGCCTCCGGCGCTGCCGTCGGCAAGTAACGACGGCTCGTTAAGCACCTCGGGCGCATAGAAAGTGTCGGCTCGGTGGATGGACCGGGACATTGCAGTTGGTGGAAAGTCTGTTCTACATGCTCTTACGCTTGTCGTTGTCGGAAAGTCTTGCCTGCTGAACCTGCTTGGCATAGATGTAGGAGCTGACTTGGCGGTCGGTTCGTCTGACGGAACAACCGACGTTGTATTTGTTCCCGGCGGTTACACTGATTCGTACCACCTGACCTGTCATCTCGTAACGGGTGGATTCCCAAATGCGTTTGACGTTGTTGTAGGATTCTTCGATGAAACTGATGCTCATCAGATCGCCAATGGAGACCTTTGCGGTCTGATCCACCATCAGTCCAAAGCCATGCTCTGAAATATCCTTAAGGTAGATATGATATAAGTTCCTGTCTTCGCCGACGTTGGCGCTGGCAACCTTGCCCATGGGAAGACGGTACTCCATCCGGCGGTTGTAGGCGTCGGTGTTCGCGTTGGAGAAAAGAAGATTGATACTGCCGTGTTCGAGGCTTTTGGCACGATGAATAACGACGGGATTCCATAGATACATCCGTCCATTGTATTCAGCGGCAATATTGTAAGTGTATTTGGTTGGAAATGTGATGGCGTGTTCTCCGTCCGAAATCGGACCGACAGGAATACAGCTGGTGAATTTGAGCTTCTTGCAGAGCAGGCCAATGGCTGCCTCTTCCCGTTCGGAAAGCCGAATCACCTTGCCGGTAAAGACCTTATCAGGGTATCCGGTTATGGTTACAGCCACCTTGCTACCTGTTTTTAAATCCCCGATCAACATATAAGTATCTCCCTCTCACAAAATATAGTGTATTACTTCTGTTTGAGCCCCCAAATTCTAGAAAAATATAATAATAGGATACAATACATTTCCGGGTGAAACTATATGTGATTACCACCAATCTTTCTAATGTGGAATTAGTTATAATTCACAAAACTCTGTCTTTATAAAGTTTTAATATTTGTCGGGGGAAAAATCCTGTATAATACATGCAAATGCTGTTCCCCACAGCAGCCGGATTGGAGAGTTCATGATTGAGACATATGAAGCATTTGTAAGCCGGCTAATGAATCGAATTGCAGAGGAGTTTTCGGAGGAGACCAGTTTTTCAAGACGTTCGATCCTTAAGAACAATAACAGGAAGCTGGATTCTATTATTCTCTGCCGGACGGGTTTTGAACTTTGCCCGACCATTTATCCGGAGTTCTATTATCAGCAGTATTGTGAAGGTATGGATTTTGAGACGATCTTTGCCAGAATCATCGAGGGCATTCGCCGGGAAGTTTCCGTAGAAGAGCTTGGGTTAAAAAGCATATCGGATTTTGCGAAGGTCAGGGAGAAGATTACCTTTCGCCTGATCAATGCGAAGAAGAACGAGGAACTGTTAAAGGATGTGTGTTATCTGCCATACCTTGATCTGGCCATTGTTTTTTCCTGCGTGGTCTCCATCCGGGAGGAAGAGACAGCAAGCTTTTTGATCCGAAGGGAGCACCTTCTTATGTGGGATACCACGGTAGAGGAGCTGATGAATCTGGCAAAAGAGAACACGCCGAGACTTTTTCCTGCAATTTGCAAAGGGATCCGGGAGGTTTTGGGAGAAGCATATCCGGATTCGGTACCGGAGTTTTTGGATGAGTTGGAAGAGCGGATGTATGTGCTGACGAATTCTCACAAGCTTCATGGAGCCGGTTGTATTCTTTACCGTCATATTCTTAAGGACATGGGAGAGAAGCTGGGATATGACCTGTACCTTATTCCATCTTCGATCCATGAGATTCTGATCGTTCCCGCTTTTGAAGATATTGATGCGAGCGGTTTTAAGGATATGATTCGTCAGGGCAATGCCGAGACCATTCTTCCGGAGGAGTATCTATCCGATCATGCCTATATCTATCGGCGCAAAAGCAACAAATTGACGGCAATAGCCTAGATCAACAGGCAGAGAAGCGGTTCAGCCGCCTCCGGGATAGAAGACCGGAAAGCAGACCGGAGGAAGATTAAAAAAGGGACTGTGAAACGTAAGTTTCACAGTCCCTTTGGTTCAGCTTCGAATCGGACTCGAACCGACGACCCCTTCATTACGAGTGAAGTGCACTACCAACTGTGCTATCGAAGCAGATGCATTCGCAACATCATTGATTATAAAGAATATGCGAGTATTTTGCAAATCGTTTTTTACGAGATTTTGCCAAATTTGTCATTTCTTCTGAAAAAAGATATACTAGGAACTGTTTGAGTAAAAAGGAGGTACTATGGATAACAACACAATAGCCAAGAAGATTCCTCTTTCATTTCAGTATATGGGAGGATATGTTGTTCTTTTGATTCTTGCTGTGGCAGTTTCTGCATTGGCAGTCAAGGAACCGGTATTTTTGGTGGGAACCTTTGCAGTGCTTGAGGCAGTGCTGACGGCATGTCTTCATAAGGTGCCACTCTATGTACACGTCATCGTAATGACAGCGCAGATCTGCCTGGGCTTTATTTTGAACCAGGGTCCTTTTATGGTCATCATGGCATTGTTATATGCAGCAGGCATTATCCTGTTATGTGTATGGGATATGAAGCATGAACAGGCGTAATTACCATAAGGAACTTGAGAAGATCACAGCGGCTCTTGAAGAGGAGGGGAAGGTTCCGTCTCTTCTTCTACACAGTTGCTGTGCGCCCTGCAGTTCCTACTGCATTGAGTATTTGTCACAGTTTTTTCATGTAACGGTTTTTTACTATAATCCCAATATCTATCCGGATGAGGAGTATGCGCACAGAGTTGTAGAGCAGCAGGCTTTCATCAGGAAATTTCCGGCCAGGTATCCGGTATCCTTTGTGGAGGGGGATTTCGAGAAGGATCGTTTTTATGAAGTGGCAAAGGGTCTTGAGAAGGAACCGGAGCGAGGGGCAAGATGTACACAGTGTTTTCATCTTCGGCTTGGTAAGACAGCACAGAAGGCTGCGGAACTGGGGATGGACTTTTTTACAACGACGCTTACGATCTCACCCATGAAAGACGCAGCGCTTTTAAATGAGATCGGAGAGCAGGAGGCCACATTGCATAAGGTCAGGTGGCTTCCGAGTGATTTCAAGAAGAACAATGGTTACCTTAGAAGTTGCCAATTGTCTGAAGAATATGGAATTTACCGCCAGGATTACTGCGGCTGTGTGTTCTCCATGCGGGAACGACAGGAGCAGAAGGCGGCAAAGGCAAAAGAAAAAGAAAAGAATTAACGACAACAGGAGGTTTGTTCATGGCACAGTTATGGGGTGGACGTTTCACCAAAGAGACCGATCAGCTGGTTTATGCATTTAACGCATCCATCGGATTTGATCAGAAGTTTTTTCAGCAGGATGTTGAGGGAAGCCGGGCACATGTGAAGATGCTCGCAAAGCAGAAGATCATCTCCGCCGAGGACAGGGATGCGATCCTTAAGGGACTGGATTCCATTGTTGCCGATGTGGAAAGCGGTGTGCTTAAGATCACGGAGGAATATGAGGATATTCACAGTTTTGTAGAGGCAAATCTGATCGATCGTATCGGAGATGCCGGCAAGCGCCTGCATACAGGAAGAAGCCGGAATGACCAAGTGGCTCTGGATATGCGTCTTTTCACAAGAGAGCAGGTGAAGCAGACGGACGGTCTTTTATACCACTTCCTTGAAACCATCCTTTCTGTAATGGAAAAGAACCTTGACACCATTATGCCAGGCTTTACTCATCTTCAGAAGGCACAGCCTATTACCCTGGCACATCATATGGGGGCATATTTTGAAATGTTCCGAAGAGACAGAGGTCGTCTTGCAGATATTTACGAGCGTATGAATTACTGTCCGTTGGGAAGCGGAGCCCTTGCGGGTACCACGTATCCGCTGGATCGGGATATGACGGCCCAGGCACTGGGATTCTACGGACCGACGGCTAACTCAATGGACGGTGTTTCTGATCGTGATTATCTGATCGAATTCCTGTCAGCCGCATCCACCATTATGATGCATCTGTCACGTTTTTCAGAAGAGGTGATCATCTGGAACAGCAATGAGTATCGTTTCGTAGAGATCGACGATGCTTACAGCACAGGTAGTTCCATTATGCCCCAGAAGAAGAATCCGGATATCGCGGAGCTTGTCAGGGGCAAGACCGGTCGTGTCTATGGTGCTCTGATGCAGATTCTTACCACAATGAAGGGTATTCCACTGGCATACAACAAGGATATGCAGGAGGATAAGGAGATCGCTTTTGATGCGATGGATACCGTGAAGGGCTGCATCAGTCTTTTTGACGGTATGCTTGCTACCATGAAGTTTAACAAGGATGTCATGGAAGACAGTGCCCGCCATGGATTTACCAATGCAACCGATCTGGCTGATTACCTTGTAGTGAAGGGTGTACCTTTCCGTGACGCACATGGCATTGTGGGTCAGGTGGTGCTTTCCTGCATCGATCAGGGGGTAGCCATTGATGATTTAAGTCTTGAGGAGTTGAAAGTTTTTTCACCTGTGATCGATGAGGATGTATTTAAGGCAATCTCCGTTAAGACTTGTGTGGAAAAGCGTCTTACCATCGGAGCTCCGGGAAAGGCTGCAATGGAGGGGCAGATCGCATATTCCAGAAGTTATCTCAAGGAGAATGAGAGCCTTGAGGAAAGAGCGTAAGTTCTTGTTAAAAATATATCAAAGCCCTTTACGAAAAGTAAAAAGTATGAGAAAATAAGTAGCGAATTTTGGGTATAAGTATCAGCATGAGCTGATCACTTGCATAGACCAAAACTGTATGTGTGAAAGGAGAACGCAATGAATTACACAAGCGAAGTTGAGAACATGTGCCTTATTGCCAAGGGTGCAAAGCATGAGCCAGCTCCAATTCCTGAAGAAGGAAAGTGGGTCCATGCTAAGAAGATTGAGGATATTTCCGGATTTACACACGGTGTAGGCTGGTGTGCTCCTCAGCAGGGTGCCTGCAAGATCTCTCTGAATGTTAAGGAGGGTATCATTGAAGAGGCTTTAATCGAGACAATCGGATGTTCTGGTATGACTCACTCTGCAGCTATGGCAGCTGAGATCCTTCAGGGTAAGACAATCCTTGAGGCTCTTAACACTGACTTAGTATGTGATGCTATCAATACTGCTATGCGTGAGCTGTTCCTTCAGATCGTTTACGGACGTACACAGTCTGCTTTCTCTGATGACGGACTTCTCGTTGGTGCAGGTCTTGAGGATCTTGGTAAGGGACTTCGTTCACAGGTTGGTACAATGTACGCAACAAAGGCAAAGGGCGTTCGTTACCTTGAGATGACAGAGGGTTACGTAACAGACTTAGCTCTGGATAAGGACGATACTGTTATCGGATATAAGTATGTCTCCTTAGGTAAGATGACTGACTTCATCAAGAAGGGTGATGATCCTAACACAGCTTGGGAGAAGGCTAAGGGTCAGTATGGTCGCATTGATGATGCTGTTAAGTTCATCGATCCACGTAAAGAGTAATGAGAGAAAGGAGATAGAACAAGATGGCTTTATTTGAAAATTACGATGCAAGAATTAAGCAGATCAACGAGGCTTTAAATCAGTACGGCATCAAGGATATTGAAGAAGCAAAGAAGATCACAGAAGATGCTGGTCTTGATGTATATCACATGGTAGAGGGTATCCAGGGTATCTGCTTTGAGAACGCAAAGTGGGCATACACTGTAGGTGCTGCTATCGCTATTAAGAAGGACTGCCGTCGCGCAGCTGATGCTGCTGCAGCAATCGGTGAGGGTCTTCAGGCATTCTGTATTCCAGGTTCTGTAGCTGATCACCGTAAGGTAGGTCTTGGCCATGGTAACCTTGGTAAGATGCTTCTTGAGGAAGAGACAGAGTGTTTCGCATTCTTAGCTGGTCACGAGTCTTTCGCAGCTGCAGAGGGTGCGATCGGTATCGCTGAGAAGGCTAACAAGGTTCGTAAGAACCCACTTCGTGTTATCCTTAACGGTCTTGGTAAGGATGCTGCTCAGATCATTTCCCGTATCAACGGATTCACATTCGTTGAGACAAAGTACGATTACAAGGCTGCTAAGCTTAACATCGTATCTGAGACTCCATACTCTACAGGTCTTCGTGCATCTGTAAAGTGCTACGGTGCTGATGATGTTCAGGAAGGTGTAGCTATCATGCATCACGAGAAGGTTGGTGTTTCCATCACTGGTAACTCTACTAACCCGACTCGTTTCCAGCATCCGGTTGCAGGTACATACAAGAAGGAGTGTATCGAGCAGGGTAAGAAGTACTTCTCCGTAGCTTCAGGCGGCGGTACAGGACGTACCCTTCACCCGGATAACATGGCAGCAGGTCCTGCTTCTTATGGTATGACAGATACTATGGGACGTATGCACTCTGATGCTCAGTTCGCTGGATCTTCTTCCGTACCGGCTCACGTTGAGATGATGGGTCTGATCGGAATGGGTAACAACCCAATGGTTGGTGCTACTGTTGCAGTTGCAGTATCTGTACAGGAAGCTGCTGACGCAGGTAAGTTCTAAGAACGGGTTTGTTCCGTACAGAAGGTACTGTAGGATCAGTACCAATTGAATAAATGCAGACGGTGTATGGTATTCCTACATCCTCTGTCAGGGGCTCATACATCGTGTATGAGCCCCTTTTTTATCGTAGTCGGAGCCCCCTTCCTCTAAGCGGAGCGTAGGGAGCGGATATAACAGGTGTCTCTTGGCCGGGGGTTCAAGACAAAATAAAAAGCCGCCGGATCGGCGACTTTTCTAAGAGGGGGAGTATGAAAAAATTTTTAAGGTTCAAAGGTGTTGCTTCCTTTGATGGTTCTTATGATACAATCTGAATGTGAACAAATTGTGTTCACGTTCTAAAGAAAGTATAAAGATTACGAGAGGAGAACAAAATGGTTAGACATGTTATCTTATGGCAGTTAAAGGATGAGCTCTCTGCAGAGGAGAAGGTTAGCGTGAAGGCAGGAATCAAAGAAGGGCTGGAAGGACTTGTGGGAAAGGTGCCGGGTCTGACAGAGGTCGTGGTTCATACAGAGGGACTGGCCAGCTCCAATGCGGATGTTATGCTTGACTGTGTTCTGGAAAGCGAAGATGCATTAAAGGGTTATGCGGTTCATCCGGATCACGTGGCTGTGGCAGATGCCAAGGTTCGACCATATACGAAGACAAGAGTATGTTTGGATTTCGAGATGTAGTATGAAGAATGGATTGGTATTGGAAGGTGGCGCCATGCGTGGAATGTTTACAGCTGGTGTCACGGATGTGTTGATGGAAGAAGGGGTCTGCTTTGACGGGATGGCCGGTATTTCGGCCGGGGCAGTCTTTGGCTGCAATGTCAAGTCCGGACAGATCGGACGAACCATTCGCTACAATAAGAAATACAGCAGGGACCCCAGATTTGGCAGTTTTCGATCATGGATCACGACAGGGGATTATTTTGGTGTCGATTTTTGCTATCGTACAATTCCCCGGGAATTAGATCCCTTTGATCAGAAAGCATTCCAAGAGAACCCGATGGAGTTCTATGTAGGTGCAACCGATGTTAACAGTGGCCGGTGTCTGTTTCATAAATGTGAGGATGGCGGTGACGTGGACACGAAATGGATGCAGGCATCCGCTTCCATGCCGCTGGTGTCACGTCCTGTTGTAATCGACGGACATGAACTTTTAGATGGAGGGATCGTCTGCTCCGTTCCATATCAGGTGATGGAGGAGAATGGCTATGACCGCAATGTGATCATTCTGACAAGGCCGGCGGACTATGTGAAAAAGAAGACGATCCTGCCGGGATGGTGCTTCCGTAAGTATCCCAAGATCCGGGAGGCCATGCTTGTGCGACATGAAGCTTACGCACGTCAGATGGAAGAAATCGCAGAACGTGAGAAGGCAGGGCGTGCGCTTGTTATCCGGCCGGAGGAGGATCTTGGGATCGCCCGGACAGAAAAGGACCCGGCGGAACTTGAGAGAGTATATCAGGCAGGAAGAGATGTGGCAACAAAGAGACTCTTAGAAATCAAAGGCTTTTTAAATGTGTCGTAAAACAGCCTCTGCGATCATGACTGCGATGCAGGCAAAGCCGGCAACCACCGGCAGGCTCTTTTTGTTCCAGCCGAGAAGGACGGCAACTACGAAACCGCAGGCGGCACTGACGGGACTTTGGGTGGCGGTGAAGATCGCCGGAATGGTCATAGCCGTCAGGCAGGCGTAAGGCACGTAGTACAGAAAGCTTTTGACAAAGGGAGAGTGAATCTCCTTCTGGAAAAGCACCAATGGAATGACACGGATCAAATAGGTTGTGATGGCCATTAAGGCAATGTAGCAGTAGATCTTCATGAATCATCCTCCTTGTTGTCGGGAATCGGCCAGAAAAAGGCGCCGACTCCGGCGGCGATCAGGGTACACAAAATGATGGAAAAGCCCGCCGAGATCCGGTTGAGTCCCGGAAGATAGGTAAAGGAAAGGGAAAGCACGGCAGCAAGCAGGCTTACAAGTGCAATCGGTCGGTGTGCCCTCGCCGGAGGAAGGACGATGGCGATGAACATACCGTAAAGGGCAACGCCCAATGCGGACTGGACAAAGGGAGGCAACAGGGACGTTGCCACTGCCCCCGACAGGGTTCCGGCTGTCCAGCCGAGGATCGGGAAGATCTCAAGCCCGGCCATATAGGCAGAGGTTACCTTATGAGGCTTGCTGACAGAAACGGCAAAGATCTCATCGGTGTTGGCAAAGGCAATGAGAAGACGCTTGCCGGTGGTGACGGAGTCAGAAAGCCTTTGGGAAAGGGACAGGGACATCAGGCCGTATCGAAGGTTGATGACCAGTTCGGTAAGGAAGATCTCAAGATAGGAGGCCTGGGCGACCATGAGTGTCAGCCCGGCAAACTGTCCGGCGCTGGTCACATTCGTGATGGAGATCAGCGTTGCGATCCAGGGGGAAAACCCAGCCTTGGCAGCCATGATACCGAAGGTAAAGCTGACAGAAAAATATCCGATTACGATGGGAAGGGAATCCTTTGCACCTTCCATAAAATGATTTTTTGTATTTTGATTCTTCATAAATAGAAGTGTAACACAAATAGAGAGGAAAATGTTACTTTTATGCGTTGGTGTGTCTAATTGCCTTTTTTGAAAAATGTGTATAAAATATTGTGCGTTTCTTACGTTTTTTGGTTTTTGTAGGAGAAATAACATTGAGTATCAGTACAATCGCTTTTGATGCAGCTGCTTTATTCATTTCTGTATCGCTTCTGTTCTTTGCTTTGTCGGATCGGATTCAGCGTAGAACAGAAAGAAGCATTTTTCTTCTGATGATATTGAATAATATCGTTTCTTGTGCATGTAATGTATTGGATTATTATTTCTGGAACATGGCACTCCGGCACGGTGACGCTGTTCACGCGAATCTGCTTCGAGCCGGTTGCGATGAAGTGTTTTATGTTTCACAGATCCTATTGGCGCCCCTTTATGCCATGTATCTTGTGTCACTGACCGGTGCCCAGCATATTTTGAAAAAAAGCCGCCATTACATTCTGATGTCGCCGGTGGTGATCATGCTTGGACTTGTTTTTACCAATCCGTTGCACCATGGATTTTTCTTCCTGGATGAGTATGCAGGATATCATAGAGGGCCTTTGATCCTGCTTGTATATATAGAAGTATTTTTGTATATCGGTTTTGGCTGCTCTTTTTTGATCCGTTACGGCAAGAAGATCCAGCAGAGAAAACAGCTGGCTATGTTTGCCTCCATTGCCTTCGCGGCACTGGCTTCCTGGGTGCAGTACTTTGTTCCATGGATCATGGTGGAGCTTTTGGGCATTACGATGTCCTACATGGCGGTGTTCCTTTTTGTGGAATATGCCAGAAACGAATACGATCCGATCTGCCGATGTTACAACCGCTATGGTTTTATAACAGAGGTCAGGAAAATGCTGGCCACCGGTCAGGACTATACCCTTATCAATCTGCGGATCAACAACCTTGCTGAGTTTGAGAAGGTGATCGAGGTGGAAGAGCTGCAGACCCTTTTGGAGGATGTGGTATCCTATCTCCGAAGCCTTGGCCCAATGAATAAGATCTATACCTGTGACAGAAGCCAGTTTGTGGTTATTTTACATGCCAAGAGCAATGCGGACTGGTATAAGACCCAGGTCCTTGAACGGTTTCAGAAGGGCTGGAGCGTCCAGGATCAGGAACTTGATTTTCAGCTGACGCTGGCAAGCTTTGTGATTCCGAAGGATTTTTCTGATCTTCGGGATATTATGAACGTTGTAACAAGACGTTACAGCAGGCCGGGACATCAGGTGTCACTGTACAATGGCGAGGATCTGAAGTTCCTTGCAAGAGAGCG
The DNA here is from genome assembly GCA_946182825.1 of uncultured Lachnospiraceae bacterium. GTDB lineage: Bacteria > Bacillota > Clostridia > Lachnospirales > Lachnospiraceae > Weimeria. Next base: position 51,650 of record CAMGZH010000005.1, on the reverse strand, counting down.
TTATATCGAGAACCTGTTGGAAGAGGCCATTGAGAACAGGACCTTCGAGGTCTGGTTCCAGCCGATCTACAGTATTGTCCATAAGCGCTATGTTGCAGCGGAGGCCCTTTCCAGACTTCGGGATCGGGATGGCACGCTGATCTCTCCGGGAGAATTTATCCCCATCGCTGAGAAAAGCGCTGTGATCAAAAAGCTGGGACAATATGTATTGGAAGAGTCCTGTCGGGCACTCAAAGAGCATCGGCTTCGCGAGCGGGGAATCGAATACATCGAAATCAACGTTGCCCAGAAGCAGCTTTATGATGTGAAGATCTGTCAGGAGTTTCAGGAGACAGTGAAAAGTTATGATCTTCCGGTATCATGCATCAATCTTGAGATCACAGAGACGGTGGCAGAAGATGAGAGTAAGCGTCTCAGAAAGGTACTGTCGGATCTGAAAGAGGCAGGCTTTACTTTTTCACTGGATGATTTTGGAACCGGGTATTCCAACATGTCCCGTCTTTTCAATCGGGAATTTTATAATATCAAGCTGGATCGAAGCCTTTTGCTTAAGGCGGAGAAGAACGAATCGGCCGGCCGTTTCCTGGAGGCACTTCCGGGAATCGTTCATTCCATGAATGCCAAGATCATTCAGGAAGGTGTTGAGACAAAGGAACAATTGGAGTATGTACGTCAGATGGAAGGCGATATGATCCAGGGCTTCTATTTTTCAAAGCCTCTTCCTATGGAAGAATTTGCTGACTTGCTGGCAAAAATGTGATAGGATATTTGGGGCTTTTTTACAAGTCCGGCATCATATTGTGAAAGAATCGAAAGGGTTGCGAAATGAAAAATTGTGTCATCATTCAGTCCGGTGGACCTACAGCGGCGATTAATGCATCGCTTGCCGGTGTGATCAGCCAGGCAAAGGAAATGGGCTATGATAAGGTCTATGGAGCGATCAATGGAATTGCAGGTGTCCTTCGTCACCATCTGATCGATCTGACCGAGAAACTTTCTGATCCTGATTTTATAGATAAGCTTATGGTAACGCCTGCTATGTATCTTGGATCCTGCCGTAATCGTATGCCGGATCCAATTGCAGAGCCGGCGCAGTATGAGCAGATGTTCGCTTTCTTTAAGGAGAAGGAGATCGAGGCTTTTTTTGGAATCGGTGGAAATGATTCCATGGATACCGTTGCCAAGCTTGCGGCTTATGCGGCAAAGATCGACAGTCCCATCCGTGTCATGGGAGTTCCAAAGACCATTGATAACGATCTGATGCAGATCGATCATACGCCGGGATTCGGTTCTGCGGCGAAATACGTAGCTACTTCTCTGGTTGAGATGGCTCATGATACCATGATTTATCCGGTGAAGAGCATCACCATTGTTGAGATCATGGGACGGGATGCAGGATGGCTTACAGCGGCATCTGCCCTTGCCAGAACTTCCTACAGCAGCGCACCGCAGCTGATCTATCTTCCGGAGGTTCCCTTCTCTATTACGGAATGTATCGAGGACACGGAAAAGCTTCTTCGGGAGCGGAACTCTGTTGTGATCGCCATTTCTGAGGGAATCCGTGATAAGGAAGGCAATTATATCTCTGCTTCAGATTCGGCTGTGGATAAGTTTGGTCATCAGCAGCTTTCCGGTGCAGGCAAGGCGTTAGAGCATATCCTTGGACAGGCTATCGGCGTTAAGATCCGTTCTGTTGAGTTGAACATTCCGCAGCGTTGTGGAACCCATCTGGCATCTTTGACAGATCTGCTTGAGGCAAAGGCCCTTGGCGAACATGCCGTAAAACTCGCTCAGAAGGGCGAGACGGGACTTATGGCATCCGTTGAGAGAATCTCCAACGATCCGTATAAAGTGGCTTACAAGGGCGTTTCCGTTGCGGAAGTGGCCAATGGTGTCCGCAATGTACCCCGTGAGTTTATCAATGAGCGTGGGAATGATGTCAATGAAAAGATGCTGGACTATCTTCGTCCGCTGATCCTCGGTGAACCGCAGATCGCATATGAGAACGGAGTACCACAGTTTTTGGATGTATCCCATCTGGTTTCATCCGTTACATTTTAAAAGTAAAAAACTCCACCGGATTGATCCGGTGGAGTTTTTATGTAAGGGAATTCTTTGGTATTTAATTATTTGGATGCGTATGCGTTTGTTACAACCTTGTAGTTGGAATAACCGCCGGATGGTTCATAAACACTTGAAGTCTGAACTTCGCCCTTTTTCAAGGACCAGCTCTTTCTCTGTACCTCAGTGATCTCGCCGTTCTCATCGTAGAAGATGATGTATGCACAGATGGTAAGGTAGGTCTTCTTATAATTCTTGTTCTTGAAGGTCATAACCTTGCGGCTTGGATCGAACTTGGCGATGTAGGAGCCGGATCCAACGGTCTTACCTGTTCCTAATGCCTTGGCACGGGAAAGAGAAGTTACCTTGATGCTGGACTGGGAAAGGTCTACATTGCCTCTGCTGTTGGAAGAAGCCAGGGATGCGTATCCGGTCTTCTTGGCGCCTAAGTTGAAAACAGAAGTGGTGTCTGTCTCGATGGTGTTTCCTGCAGAATCTTTAAAAGAGTAGCTTAACTTGACAGAATCAAAGTTGATCTTGCTGTTGTTCTTAACAGAAACAAGAACGTTGGTTGTGTAAGAGCTGCTCTTGATCGCCTTCATGGATGGCTTTAAGATGCTGGAAGCCTTCTTAACGTTGAAGGAATACTTCTTGGTGGCATAGGTACGGTAACCCTTGACACGTACGGTAACAGTAGCTTTACCGGCCTTCTTGAAAAGAGCGATGGCCTTGTAATGTGCGGTCTTGTCCTTCTTCACCTTTACAACCTTGGAGTTGGTGGATGAAACGGAAGTGACCGTATCACCGAAGTACAGCAGTTCAACTCCGCCGTCCTCAACGAATACATTGTAAGTCTTTGTAGCTGCCTCTGCCTTAACGGTTGGTACTGCGAAAGCAACAACGGATAATGCCATTGCGGCAGTAAGCGCCATGGAAACGATTTTTTTGGTTACTTTTCTCATTTATACTTCCTTTCTAACCTTGGTATAACGGAGCCTCCCTTAAAGCTCCTGTCCCCGATCCTGTATGATACAGACCAAAAGACAGAACAATTTTATCATCCAACGAAAGCTATGGCAATATGCATATTTTGCAATGGGAAGGGGTGAAGGGGGCCGCAACGAAATGCGTAAATTGGTTGACATTAACCGATTTCTGCCACAAAATACGATAGAAAGTATTTTTGAAAGGGGATTTTTTTAATGAAAACAGCAGCGATCTGTATCTGTAATTTTAATAAAAAAGAGCTGGTGCTTTCCTGTCTTTCGGCAGTACTCGAACAGACCATGAGGGATTTTGATATCTATATCTGTGATAACGGTTCCACCGATGGTTCGGCGGCGGCTTTGCAGGCAAAGATCAAAGAATACGAAGAACAGGAGAAAGAGATTCGGATCTCCCTTCTGGTTAACGAGGACAACCTCGGGGGTTCCGGCGGTTTTAACACAGCCATGAGAGCGGCTTTGGCAGCAGAAGAGGGGTATCGCTATCTGATGTGTGTGGATAACGACTGCCTTTTGGATGAAAAGGTGCTGTCCATTCTCTCTTCTTTTCTGAATGAACATGAAGATACCGGAATTGCGGCGGCGAAGATCTATCACCTGGAACAGCCGGACATCGTGCAGAACTATGGTCAGAAGATCGATTATGCGTCGTTTTCCACGGAACCTTTATACTATGGGCGGACAGAGGACGGCAGTATGCCTCCGGTGGTCTATTCCGATGCAGTTCCGGCCTGTGCTCTTTTGATCCGGACGTCGCTTTGCAGGGAGGTGGGACTGCTTCCGGAGGAGAATTTCCTGTATTGGGACGATACCCGCTGGTGTCAGCGGGTGAAAAAGGCCGGCTATAAGATCGCATCCGTGGGTTCGGCCATGGCTCTTCATTCCATGGGAGCAAGACGGGAGGATATTTCCACCTTCCCTACCTATTACGCCTATCGGAACTGGATCGCATTTTTTATGGAATACAGTCCGGCAGAGCGGCTCTATGATCTGGCAGAGACCTTTTTGATCCGAATCTATCTTGAAATTGCGGCCTGCTATGACGGGAACCGGTTTGCAAGGGCAAGGACCATTATGGCAGCTTATGAGGACGCCATTCATGGTGTCTGGGGAAAGGCGAAGGAAGGGATCATTTCTCCTGTAGAAAAAGATGGAACGTTGATCACCTATGAAGGGATAGGAGATCTGCCGGAGGAGAAAAAGGAAGGGTTAAATCTGTTTGTTTATGCTCATCTGCCATACTTTATGCAGCAGATGGAAGAAATAAGGGGGAACATGTAAATCATGGAACTTGATATGACAAAAGGCAGGCCGATGCCTATTATTTTTAGGTTCTTTTTGCCTATTTTTCTCGGCAATATGTTTCAGCAGGTGTATAACCTGGTGGACTCTGTGATCGTGGGACAGTTTGTGGGACAGGATGCCTTTGCGGCTGTGGGTTCCACCGGTACCATTATGTTTTTGATCTTTGGTTTTGCCAACGGTCTGGCGACGGGTTTTACGGTGTTGACCAGCCAGAAGTTCGGTGCGAAGGACGAGAAAGGGATCCGTAGATCTGTGGCAAACGCCATTTTACTCTGTGTGATCGTTGCGGTGGTAACAACGGTGTTATCCCTTGCCTTTATGCCGACGATCCTTCATCTTATGAACACGCCGGCGGGGATCTACCGGGATGCCTATACCTACATTACCATTATCTCTTCCGGTATTGCCTGTTGCTGTTTTTACAATCTGTTTTCGTCCCTGTTGCGGTCTGTGGGTAACTCCAAGGTGCCGCTGTATTTTCTGATCTTTTCGGCAGGGCTGAATATTGTGCTGGATCTTTTGCTGATCATCGGTTTTCAGATGCGGGTGGCAGGAGCGGCTCTGGCAACCATTGTTTCCCAGGGACTTTCAGCAGTGCTTTGCGCTTTTTATATTTTTGCAAAGGTTCCCATGCTTCGTCCCCTGAAGGAGGACTGGGGATTTCATCTGGAATGCACCAGGAAGCAGATGGGGGTGGGACTTCCCATGGCCCTGCAGTTTGCCATCACCGCTTCCGGAACCATGATCATGCAGTCTGCCATCAATAAGTTTGGAGAAGTGGCTATCGCAGGATTTACCGCGTCTTCCAAGGTGGGAGGTCTTTTGACCCAGGCCTTTCCGGCTCTTGGACAGTCCATGGCGACCTACAGCGGACAGAATTACGGCAAGGGAGACGTGGACCGGATCCATCAGGGAAGCCATGTTGCAGTGGTTATGGCCGTTGTAGCATCCCTTTTGGGAGCCGGGCTTGCTCTTCTGCTTCTTCGTCCGGCTATCCCGCTTTTTATGGGAAGCGACGTGGATATGAGTGCTATTCTGCCCTGGGCAAAACAGTACACCTACGTATCCATTATCTTTTACATTCCTTTGGGCGTTCTGTTTATTTACCGTGATATGATGCAGGGCTGTGGCTACGGATTTTTACCCATGGTGGGCGGAGTGCTTGAACTTGTGGCCCGTGTGGTCATGAGCTTTTTATCCATTCACTTTGGAAGCTATCTGCTGGGCGTATCCGGTGATCCGGCAGCTTGGCTTGTGACCGGTGTTTTCTCTGCCATTGCCTACAAAGCGGTGATGAAGGATGTGGAAAAGAAGTTTGCTTCCAGCAAAAATAGATGCGCTTCCCGGTGAAACATGAGATAATAGGCCACAGAAAACGGAGAGTAACATATTGTATTTCCAAAAGGAGGAACAAAATGACAGACGTTAAAAAGATAGCAGGTAAGGGAAAAGGCTTTGTAAAAGATTTCCAGTCCTTTATCACAAAAGGCAATGTAATGGATATGGCAGTCGGTGTTATCATCGGTGCGGCCTTCCAGGGTATCATCAATTCCCTGGTAAACGATATCATCATGCCGGTGATCAGTTTGCTGACAGGCGGAATTGATTTTTCCAACTGGTTCATTTCGCTGGACGGAAGTCACTATAAGACTCTTGCAGCTGCGCAGGAGGCCGGAGCAGCAACACTGAATTACGGAACGTTTATCACCGTAGTGATCAACTTCCTTTTAATGGCTCTTGTTATTTTCTGCCTGGTGAAGTTCTTATCCAAGATGCGTGATCGTGTTACCAGGGATGAGATCGCAGATCCTACGGAGAAGGAGTGTCCGTTCTGCAAGACCATGATCCCGATCGGTGCAACCAAGTGCCCGCACTGTACCAGTGATCTGAAATAAAAATGAAGTAGAAGAAATCAGACCCCCCAAGGATCAGCCTGCGACTGATCCTTGGGGGGTGTTTGCTTTGTTGGTAGCATGTGTATGCCTGTGTTCATGCAAGAATGTCCCACAACCAGCTGATAACCAGCCGGAAGCCTGATGACTAATTTTTGGGGGAATTCTTTATGTCCTTAAGGTAATTTAGATAAGCTCCCGGAAGCTTGATTTTGGTGTAGATATCGGCATATTCTTTCGGGGTATATTCCAACACATAGTTCTGAATAAAATTCTTCTGAAAACCGTGATCAATGGCGGCATCCACCGCTTTATTATAGGCCACGGCGGCCTGAGCGTCGGTTTCGTACCGGCCGATGAGATAGTCCCCGACCAGATGGATCTTCACTTCATGCCGGATCAGATCATGCTGAAGGATCTGACGGACTCCGTGATATTTGTTGATGACAATGATGTTGGCATAGCGCAGGTCATGCGGATCCCCGTTGGCAAAGGTATAATCCCTTCCTGCTACAGCATAATTCTTGATGCCATAACGGCCTAAAATACCGTACTGGCTGCCGTAGTCATTCACATAGAGATGACCGTTGTGATTTAAGATCCGGTGGGAACTGTAATAGAACAGGTCATCATTGTCGAATTTCAGATGTCCGACCCCTTCGAGATAATAGGTGAAAAATCCATTCTCCAGGTAGATGGGTGTCTTGATATAAACCTTATGATCTCTGTGGTTTAAGATGGTGACAGCCTTGTCCGGAGAGAGAGCCGAAAGCTTCTGTCGAAAATTAAGAATCGTGATGGAGGGATCGCTGTAGAAGTCAACAGCTTCCCGGTAAGCCTTTGCGGCTGTTTCTTCGTCAGTAAAACTTCCCAAACTAATATGCTTTTTTTCTCGATAAATGCTGACGCGGTAGCTGCTGCTACCATCTTTTCTAGTGGTCTTATATACGCCTTCTGCCATAGAAACACCTGCCTTTGCGCGCCTTTATGCTCTGCTCCTAGTATAACATAAAGGTGCACGGGTGAGAAGAAACGAGGTGCATGAAGCTTTGAAGGCATGGCTGATCACTTCACAGCAATCGGGAAGGGGAGAGGATGCAGGTTTTGGCACGGCATGGCATGGGAATTTAGCACATCAACGGAAAAAAGTACGGGAAAGAGTGCAAAATTCGTGAACTTTTCGTGGCCGGTTTGGTTGACGGTGTTTCTTTTATCACATATAATAACACTTAGTGTTTGTGGTGGGCGGTCACTTGTTTTTCTGCCGACAACAATCAGGGAATCAGAAAAAAGAATTACAAGGAGAAGATATGAGCGTAGAATATGTAAGCACCCGTAACAAAAACGATAGGGTTACAGCTTCTCAGGCTGTACTTCAGGGATTGGCTCCGGATGGTGGTCTGTATGTACCTACCGAGATTCCTAAGCTGGATGTTTCCTTAGAGGACCTTTCCAAGATGAGCTATCAGCAGGTGGCTTATGAGGTTATGAAGCTCCTTCTGGTGGATTATACAGAGGAAGAATTAAAGAATTGCATTAACAATGCCTATGACAGCAAGTTTGATACAGAGGAGATCGCGCCTTTGACTTATGCGGATGGTGCGTACTACTTAGAGCTGTTCCACGGTAGAACCATTGCCTTCAAGGATATGGCTCTTTCCATTCTGCCACATTTGATGATCACAGCTGCTCGTAAGAATGATCTTAAGAATGACATCGTGATCCTGACTGCAACTTCCGGTGATACCGGTAAGGCTGCCCTGGAGGGATTTGCCGATGTTCCGGGAACCAAGATCGTAGTATTCTATCCTAAGAACGGTGTGTCTGAGATCCAGGAGAAGCAGATGGTAACACAGAAGGGTGACAATACCTTTGTTGTTGGAATCCATGGTAACTTCGACCAGGCTCAGACCGGTGTGAAGAAGATGTTTGGCGATGATGAGCTTGCTGCTGCACTTGATGCCAAGGGATATCAGTTCTCTTCCGCAAACTCTATTAACATCGGACGTCTGGTTCCACAGGTTGTTTACTATGTATATGCATACACAAGACTTCTTGCATCCGATAAGATCGCACTTGGTGATGAGATCAATGTAACCGTTCCTACCGGTAACTTTGGTAATATCCTTGCTGCCTTCTATGCAAAGAACATGGGTCTTCCGATCCATAAGCTGATCTGTGCATCCAATGAGAATAAGGTTTTATATGACTTTTTCTCTACCGGCACCTATGATAAGAACAGAGACTTCCACCTTACAAGTTCACCATCCATGGATATCCTGATCTCTTCTAACTTAGAGAGATTGATCTATAAGATTGCAGGAGAAAGCGATGCCAAGGATCGTGATCTTATGTCAGATCTTAATACAAAGGGTGTTTACGAGATCACCGATGAGATGAAGAAGGGACTGGCTGACTTCTATGGCAATTATGCTACAGAGCAGGAGACTTCCGATGAGATCAAGCGTGTATACGAGGATACCGGTTATGTGTTAGATACTCATACAGCTGTAGCTTCCTGTGTATACCAGAAGTACTTAAAGGAGTCAGGAGATGACAAGCCGGTTGTGATTGCTTCTACCGCTTCTCCTTTCAAGTTTACCCGTTCTGTAATGCAGGCAATTGGAGCTGATGATGCTTCTGTATCTGATATCGATTTAACAGATAAGTTGTCTGAGGTGGCAAATGTTGCGATCCCGGATGCCATCAAGGAGATCAAGACGGCACCGGTTCGTCATGACACAGTTTGCGAAGTGGATGAGATGCCACAGGTTGTTAAGAAGTTCCTTGGAATCTAAGCCATAACCGAACGTCAATTCAAGTCTTGCTCACGAGATCTGGCGAGGAATTTGCGTCAGCGAAGCTGACAAATTTCCTGGGCAAATTCCTGCGCATTCTCGTGGAGCGTTTCTATCAGTCGGAGATTGGGATCGCTGACTGAGAGACAACCGTTTTTTCGCGCCTTGCTTACGTTGGTAAGCAGGGCGCTTTTTGCGGTATGACGGTGACATGTGATACGCGACTCGAATGGGAGGCCATCCGACACGTAGCGATACAAGGATTGCGTCCGTGGAAAGAGGTGTGAACCCAAAAGAAAAAGCCGCCGGATAACCGGCGGCTCAAATTACAAGTAAAATTCAAGTCTTGCCCACGAGCTTTATACACGAGTTTGGCGCGGAGCGTTTATCTTAGTCGGAGATTGGAACCTCGACTGAGATAAAAGCTTACATGGCAAGAATCAGATAAATCGTTCCGAAAGGATAAATAACAGGGATAACAAAGCTGCCTTTATCCATCTTATAAGTCGGTACATCGTTGTGCATAGGAGGATCCAAAGCAACCTCGGTAGAATATGCATTGGACATGTTAACGGAGAACAGACCGTTATGCAGATTCAGGAAATCTTCCAGGGATGCCTTAACGTACTCGTCGAATACGTGGAACTCCATCTTAGCGTAACGAGATGCAAAAGCGATGGCAACATCCTCTTCCATATCGATACCGCTGGTCACATTAATAGGACCGGAGATACTCTGGGTGACACAGTAGTTCGTGTCATAGGAAGTACAGGCAACAGGAGCCAAAGGAGTGAAATCCTCACCGATAAAACGAACCAGATTGTTGAAAATAAGGTTCATGTACATCAGAGCTTCGTCGGAAAGCTGCTCGTCTGCAGCTTCGAAGAAGTTCATAATGAGGGTCTGGGTCTCCTCCTGGTTTGCATCCTCGGAAGGAGCTTCTTCTAATTTGTTCTCGGCCTGATAGCCTACCATCAGAGTCTCGAGATCTGTGTTAGAGATCACACCGGAATCCACGAGGGTCTGACCTAAAAGAAGGTAATCCGGGTTCTGAGACTTCAGAAGATCCTCAAGCTGATCCTCAAAGAGGTAGTTACGCTCTAAAGCGATCTCTCCAAAACGCTTATCCTCACGGGTCTGGAGGAAACATACCTCATCAACCTCTGAGGCGGTCATGTAGCCCTTGTGCATTGCAAGGGTACCTAATTTGATGTGGGTATCAGCCAGCTTTGTGATCGCAGCGGTAAGCTGCTCTGGTGATACTGCATTCTTACTGAGTAGATAACTGCCAAAAAACTGTGCAAACATGGACTATTCTCCTCTTATCATTTCAAATGTGAAGCAAGAACATTTTTGATCTGGTCAGGGTTGATCGGTTTCTGTACAAAATCCTTCGCACCGGCCTCAATCGCAGCCTTAAGCTGAACCTGAGTGCCAACGGATGATACCATAACGATAAGAGCAGAAGGATCATTCTGAATGATCTCACTAACAGCAGCAATTCCGTCTTTGATTGGCATTACGATGTCAAGGAATACAATATTCGGCTTTTCTTTGAGATATAAGTCGACAGCCTCCTGGCCATTCGCTGCATCTATAAATTCAACACTTTCTTCGAATTTCAGGATCGTGTCCTTGAGCTGCTTTCTGGCAAGAATAGAGTCATCACCGACTAAGATTTTAACATTTTCTTTACCCATGAATTTTTACCTCGTTGTCTAATGTTTGTATATAAGGTATCTTACACTATGTTGCCAAAATATTCAATTAACAAACTGAATATTTGTACAACTTTAACAGTGGATCAGAGCATCTGTTCCGGAGTGAAATATTTGTTTTTGCCGGAGCGCATGGATGCGTTGAAAAACATCCAGACCACCAGGAAAAGAATCAAAAGGCTTACGTTGATAAAGCTTGCTGTTACTTTGGAAACAGGAAGGACCCTGAGGTCAAACAGAAAGCTTAATAGGCCGCTTACAATGGAAATACCTGCAAAGATGGCAGTGCGACTCCACATGTAGGAGGCAAAGCCCTTCGAATCCTTGCAGCGATTCATTTCCTCTTGGGGAACAAAAGCAGGGGGAACCTGCTTTTTGCTCTTCATGGCGATAGCGGCATAAGCTAAATAGACGCCAAGGGCAGCAATCACGAGATCGAGAATCAGCATGATGTTAAAATCTTTCATAGTTCAATATATACCTCTATCTTATATTATCTTATTTCTGAATTGGTTCTGTCGTTACCTTCTATCATCCATTATCGCTTGTCGATAGGGACATACGGATGATGCTCTGTAACGGTCATATAGGAAGGACGCATGATCTTATCCTTGTGGCAGATCTCTTCCATGCGGTGGGCACTCCAGCCGGCAATACGTGCAATGGCAAAAATAGGAGTGTAGAGCTCAAGGGGAAGCTCAAGCATCTGATAAACGAAACCGCTGTAGAAGTCCACGTTAGGGCTGACACCCTTATAGATCTTGCGTTCCTCGGCAATGATCTGAGGAGCAAGGCGCTCAACAAGGGAGTACAGGGCAAATTCCTTCTCATAGCCCTTCGCCTCGGCAAGCTGCTCTACATAGCCGTGGAAGGTAACGGCACGAGGGTCGGAGATGGAATAAACCGCATGGCCGATACCGTAGATCAGACCGGCCTGATCGAAAGCCTCTTTGTGTAAAAGAGCACGAAGGTATGCGCCTACTTCCTCTTCGCTGGTCCAGTCTTTGACCTTTTTCTTCATGTCGGCAAACATCTTGACCACCTTGATATTCGCACCACCATGACGAGGACCCTTAAGGGAACCGATGGCAGCGGAGATGGCAGAATAGGTATCCGTACCGGAAGAGGATACCAGATGTGTGGTGAAGGTAGAGTTGTTACCGCCACCGTGCTCTGCGTGAAGAATCAGTGCGACATCTAAAAGCTTGGCTTCAAGCGGAGTAAAACTGCTGTCGTCACGAAGACAGTGAAGAATGTTTTCTGCTGTGGAGTATTCCTTCTTAGGACGGTGGATGATAAGAGAATCACCCTTATCGTAGTATCGATATGCCTGGTAACCGTAGACAGACAGCAATGGGAACATTGCGATCAGCTGCAGACACTGGCGAAGGACATTGCTCTCGGAAGTGTCATCGGGGTTGTCATCATAGGAATATAATGTCAAAACGGAACGGGCCAGAGTGTTCATCATATCCTTGGAAGATTTCTTCATGATGACGTCTCGAACGAAGTTACGAGGCAGCATACGATAGTTGGCAAGCAGTGAGATGAAATCATCCAGCTGCTTCCTGTCCGGAAGTTCTCCGAATAACAGGAGATAAATAATCTCTTCGAATCCGAAGTGATTATCGGATTTCATGTTCTTAACGATTTCCTGAACGTTGTAGCCACGATAGAAAAGCTCACCGTCAATAGGTACATTCTTGCCGTCGATCACGCGCTGTGAGTTGACCTCAGAAATATTGGTGATACCGACAAGTACACCTTTACCGTTCAGATCACGGAGACCACGCTTGACATTATATTCGGAATATAATTCCGGATCGATGTAGGCAGCATCCTCCGTCTTCTGAGCCAATGCTTCGATTTCAGGAGTGACCTTGCTAAAATTTGATGGCAAAGGAGACACCTCTCTTTCTTAATGTAGATCTTTTTCCATAAACGACAATATTCTACCATAATTATGCCTTAGATAACAATTTTCTTATGAAAAATCGATATAAATATAAATTTTCAGCCAAAAGTTTTTGATTTTGCACAAAAGTAATGTATAATGAATGACGGTAATTTTGATAGTTTCAAATATCACGCGAAAGAGGTTTTAGAATGGCAAAGATTGATTTAACCAAGTACGGAATCACTGGAACCACTGAGATCGTCTACAATCCTTCCTACGAAGAGTTATTCGCAGAGGAGACTAAGGCTGATCTTGAGGGCTATGAAGTAGGTCATGAGACAGAGCTTGGCGCTGTTGATGTATTTACAGGAATCTACACAGGACGTTCTCCTAAAGATAAGTTCATCGTAATGGACGAGAACTCTAAGGATACTGTATGGTGGAATTCTGAGGAGTATCCAAACGATAACCATCCTGCAACTCAGGAGACATGGGAAGCAGTTAAGGAGATCGCTAAGAAGGAACTTTCTAATAAGAAATTATTTGTAGTTGATGCTTTCTGTGGTGCCAACGAGGATACTCGTATGGCTGTACGTTTCATCGTTGAGGTTGCTTGGCAGGCTCATTTCGTTGAGAACATGTTCATCAAGCCAACCGCTGAGGAACTTGAGAACTTTGAGCCGGACTTCGTTGTATACAACGCTTCCAAGGCTAAGGTAGAGAACTACAAGGAGCTTGGTCTTAACTCTGAGACAGCTGTTGTATTCAACATCACAAGCCGCGAGCAGGTTATCATCAACACATGGTACGGCGGAGAGATGAAGAAGGGTATGTTCTCTATGATGAACTACTACATGCCTCTTAAGGGTATCGCTTCTATGCATTGCTCTGCTAACACAGATTTCGATGGTAAGCACACATCCATCTTCTTCGGTCTTTCCGGAACAGGTAAGACAACACTTTCTACTGATCCACAGCGTCTTCTGATCGGTGATGATGAGCACGGTTGGGATGACAACGGTGTATTCAACTACGAGGGTGGTTGCTACGCTAAGGTTATCAACCTTGACGGTGAGGCTGAGCCGGATATCTACAATGCAATCAAGCGTAACGCTCTTCTTGAGAACGTTACAGTTGCTGACGACGGTAAGCTTGATTTCGCAGATAAGAGCGTAACAGAGAACACTCGTGTATCTTACCCGATCGATCACATCGAGAAGATCGTTGCAAACGTTAACGGTAAGTCTTCAGGACCTGCTGCTGACAACGTAATTTTCCTTTCAGCAGATGCTTTCGGAGTACTTCCTCCGGTATCTATTCTTAACGATGAGCAGACAAAGTACTACTTCCTCTCTGGATTTACAGCAAAGCTTGCTGGTACAGAGCGTGGAATTACTGAGCCTACTCCTACTTTCTCTGCATGCTTCGGACAGGCTTTCCTTGAGCTTCATCCTACAAAGTACGCTGAGGAGTTAGTTAAGAGAATGGAGAAGAGCGGTGCAAAGGCATATCTTGTTAACACAGGATGGAACGGTACCGGTAAGCGTATCTCTATTAAGGACACAAGAGGAATCATCACAGCAATCCAGAACGGTTCTGTAGATAAGGCACCTACAAAGAAGATCCCATTCTTCGGTTTCGAGGTTCCAACAGAGCTTGAGGGTGTTGATACAGGAATTCTTGATCCTCGTGATACTTACGCTGATGCTTCTGAGTGGGAGGCTAAGGCTAAGGATCTTGCACAGAGATTCATCAAGAACTTCAAGAAGTATGAGACAAATGAAGCTGGTAAGGCTTTAGTTGCTGCTGGTCCACAGCTGTAATTTCAATTGGTCATACTTTGATCCTTAATTAAGATCGGCCCGGTTGCCACGGCAACTGGGTCTTTTTATGTCAAAAAACCATTTCAAACCCTATTGCATTGCATACAATTCTATAGTATCATAGTCAATGCGGCCGATACGGAACACCTCGGCCGAAATTGATGAACTTCTGAAAAATAGATTTTTACTATGGGATTTTTGCTGATTTTCCTGTATAATATGAAATAACCTGGAGTGTACGATTCAACTCGTAGTTTTTGAACCTACATTTACTTTAAACGGGATCCCGAGATGAGTGGCTTGAAGTCAGGCTTCGGTGCATGCACTTGTGCAGAGAGACGTTAGTCTCCGGTAGAAGGCGGATGGTCAACTGAGGTAACCCACCTAGCCGATCGCTAGGAGTCAAAAATGCGGGCCCGGCACGCTGGGAATATTTGATTGATATGGGGAGCATCTTTCGGAAGTTATCTTCTGAAAGGGTGCTCCTTTTTGCGTGAGTACGATAAGGAGATACAGATTTGACAACAGAAGAGCATTTGGTCCGGCTGCGTAACGGCCAGCCAATGACCCTTTCCGAGAAATTGAACCTGGTAGCAAGGCTTTCCCTGCCATCCATGATGGCTCAGGTCTCAACCATTGTAATGGAGTATATCGACTCCGGAATGGTGGGACATCTGGGCAGAGATGCCACAGCCTCCATTGGACTTGTAATGACGTCCCTTTGGCTGGTGGGTGGTCTTTGTACTTCGTTTATCAGCGGATTTACCATACAGACAGCCCTTGCCATCGGCGGGAAGGATAACAGGAGAGCAAGATCTTTGACGTTTCAGTCCTTTTTCCTTGTGATGGCCATCGCCCTCGTGATCTGCGGTGTCGGTGCCCTTGTACATCGTTCCCTTCCCATCTGGCTGGGAGGCCGGCCATCCCTTGTAAAAGATGCCGGAGGATATTTCCTGATCTTCTGCCTGTTTATGCCGGTGATGGCGCTCCGTCAGCTTTGCAACAGCCAGCTGACCGCCAGTGGCAATATGAAGATACCGGGAATCTTAAATACCATCGTCTGTTTTCTGGATGTGATCTTTAACTATGTTTGCATCTATCCGGGAAAGAGCTTGGTGCTGGCAGGCCACGTACTGACACTTCCGGGACTTGGTCTTGGGGTTCGCGGTGCAGCCCTTGGAAGTGGATGTTCGGAGGTAGTGGTGGGAGCCTTTTCCCTGTACTTTCTTATGCGGAAGGGCTCGCCCCTTCGCCTGCGTAGGGACGAGCACTATCGCCTGATCCGCAAGGATATCGTAAGGGCGGTGAAGATCTCTCTGCCCATGATGTTTGAGCGACTGGTCATGAATGCGGCGCAGGTGGTCTACACCATGATCATTTCACCCCTTGGAAATGTTGCTTTGGCAGCCAATTCCTTTGCAATCACAACAGAAAGTCTTTGCTATATGCCGGGGTACGGTATTTCGGAAGCGGCCTCCACGTTGGTGGGGCAGAGCATCGGAGCCGGCAGGAAGAAGACAGCAGTCTCCTTCGGTAGGATCACCCTGACCTATGGCATGCTGGTGCAGGGCGGACTTGGCATCGTTATGTTTTTTGTTTCGCCCTGGATGATCGGGATCTTATCGCCGGATCGGAGTGTCATTGCTCAGGCAGTGGAGGTGCTTCACATTGAAGCCCTGATCGAGGCTTTTTACGGAGCTCAGATCGTCTGCAGCGGAATCTTCCGGGGAGCAGAGGATACCTTTGTACCTTCCCTTATGAATTTCTTTTCCGTATGGGCGGTGCGTATTCCTCTGGCTCTTCTTTTGACGAAGGTGTTCGGGCTGGGGCTTCTCGGGGTCTGGATCGCCATGGCAACGGAGCTATTCTTTAGAGGTACGATTTTTATAGTTCGCTTTATCACCGGACGCTGGATGCGGCGACATGAGCGATGGACCGATCACAGCGGATCGGTTTCGATTTGATTGGAGGATATATGAGCGAGAAAACAGTGATCAGACAAAAGCGTTTTGATGATGAAAGATCCTTATTCGGACAGCAGGACCTTTTCCTTGAGAACGTTATATTCGAAAAGGGAGAATCTCCATTAAAAGAGGCGAAGAATCTTACCATCGTTCAGGGTGAGTTCAAATATAAGTATCCGCTCTGGTATGCAGAAAATGTGGATGTAAAAGATTCCATCTGGTTTGAGATGGCGCGAAGCGGCGTGTGGTATACCGACCATATCCGCGTGGAAAACTCCACCATTGTTGCACCTAAGAACTTCCGCCGGTGCCGGGATATCACTTTGCGAAACGTTACCTTTACGGATGCGCAAGAGACCCTGTGGAGCTGCCGGGATATCAACATGGAGCAGGTGACGGCAAAGGGACCTTATTTTGCCATGAACTCCGAGGACCTTGTGATCGACGGTCTGACCCTTGATGGCAACTATCCCTTTGACGGAGCCAGAAACATTACAATTAAAAACAGTCGTCTGATCTCTAAGGACGCCTTTTGGAACACAGAAAACGTTCTTGTGGAAAACTGTTACATCTACGGAGAATATCTTGGCTGGAATTCCAAGAACCTTACCTTCCGAAACTGTACCATTGAATCCACCCAGGGGCTTTGCTATATTCAGAATCTCAAGATGGAGAACTGCCGACTGGTGAATACCCAGCTTGCCTTTGAGTACTGCGATGTGGATGCTCAGATCACAGGCAAGGTGGACTCTGTTTTGAATCCGACCTCCGGAAGGATCCAGGCGGATGCCATTGGAGAGCTGATCATTTCGCCGGATCTTATCGATCCATCCAAAACGAAGATCATCTGCTCCTCCATCGATGAAAAACGAAGTGAGATCAACTGGGACGAGATCTGATACGTCCCTTACAAATGGCAGGCGGTTGACATCCACCTGCCATTTTATTATGCTATAAAATGGCGTAATTAGCATGGTGGGGTACTGGATTCCCACTATGTAGGATATAAGAAAAAGGAGACATGAAGGCACTATGATGAAGGAAAAGTTAGAGGAAATCCGTCAGAAGGCTGTCAGTGAGATCGAGAAAGCAACCGATCCGGAAATGCTGAATACAGCCAGAGTAACCTTCCTTGGCAAGAAGGGAGAGCTTACAGCGATCCTTAAAAGCATGAAGGACGTTGCTCCGGAGGATCGTCCTAAGGTTGGCCAGTGGGTAAATGATACACGTAAGGCAATCGAGGAGAAGATGAATGCTGCGAAGGAGAAGATGGAGCAGGAGCAGCTGAACCATCGTCTCGCGAACGAGACCATTGATGTTACTCTTCCGGCAAAGAAGAACAAGATCGGACATCGTCATCCAAATACCATTGCCCTTGAAGAGGTAGAGAAGATTTTCGTTGGTATGGGATTTGAGGTTGTGGAAGGTCCGGAGATCGAAAAGGATTACTATAACTTTGAGGCGTTGAACATCCCTGCGAACCATCCGGCAAAGGATGAGCAGGATACATTCTATATCAATAAGGACATTCTCCTTCGGACACAGACATCACCGGTACAGGTTCGTACCATGGAAGCCAAGAAGCCTCCGATCCGTATGATCGCACCGGGACGTGTTTTCCGTTCCGATGAAGTGGATGCCACCCATTCTCCTTCCTTCCATCAGATCGAGGGAATGGTCATTGACAAGGGAATTACATTCTCAGACCTTAAGGGAACACTTCAGTTATTCGTACAGAAGCTTTTCGGCAAGGACACAAAGGTAAAGTTCCGTCCGCACCATTTCCCGTTCACAGAGCCTTCCGCAGAGATGGATGTTTCCTGCTTCAAGTGTGGTGGTAAGGGATGCCGTTTCTGTAAGGGCGAGGGATGGATCGAGATCCTTGGCTGTGGAATGGTACATCCAAAGGTATTAAAGATGAGCGGCATCGATCCGGAGGAGTATTCCGGCTTTGCATTTGGTATCGGCCTTGAGCGAATCGCTCTCTTAAAGTACGAGATCGATGATATGCGTCTCCTTTACGAGAATGATGACAGATTCCTTTCCCAGTTCTAAGGAAAAGGTAATGAACTCAGTCGGGCGAGTCTTGACGACAAGAGAAATAGAACAGGAGAGGAATAAATCATGAAAACTTCTTTAAAATGGATTGCAGCGATGGTTCCCGGACTTACAACGGATCCACAGGAATATACAGATGCAATGACACTTTCAGGATCCAAGGTGGAATTTTTCGTTAAGCAGAACGAAGACCTGGATAAGATCGTAATCGGTCAGGTAAATAAAATCGAAAAGCACCCGGATGCAGACAAGCTGGTGATCTGCCAGGTCAATGTGGGATCTGAGGAGCTTCAGATCGTGACAGGTGCTCCGAATGTATTCGAGGGAGCAAAGGTGCCGGTTGTTTTAGACGGCGGACGTGTTGCCGGCGGTCACGACGGCACAAAGACTCCGGGTGGAATCAAGATCAAGGCAGGTAAGCTTCGCGGCGTACCGTCTGCCGGCATGATGTGCTCCATCGAAGAGCTGGGGGCTACAAGAGATCTTTTCCCGGAAGCACCGGAGAACGGACTTTACATTTTCGGCGAGGACGCACCGGTTGGAGAGGATGCGGTCAGCTACCTTGGGCTTGATGATGTTGTGGTTGAGTACGAGATCACAAGCAACCGTGTGGACTGCTTCTCCCTCATCGGACTGGCAAGAGAGGCGGCAGCGACCTTTGATCTGCCTTTTCATCCTCCCGTTGTTACAGAAACAGGCAACAGCGAGGATGTGAAGGATTATGTAAGTGTTGAGGTGTTGAACCACGACCTTTGCAGCCGTTACACAGCCCGTGTTGTTAAGAATATCAAGATTGGACCTTCCCCGAAGTGGATGCAGGAGAGACTGCGTAGCCAGGGAATCCGTCCGATCAACAATATCGTGGATATTACCAATTATGTAATGGAAGAATATGGCCAGCCGATGCATGCCTATGATCTTGATCAGATCGCAGGCAAGAAGATCGTGGTGGACAATGCAACAGACGGTGAGAAGTTTGTGACCCTGGATGGTCAGGAGCATGAGCTGGATCATGATATGTTAATGATCAACGATGGGGAGAAGCCTATCGGTGTTGCCGGAATCATGGGCGGCGAGAATTCCATGATCACAGATGATGTCAAGACAATGCTCTTTGAGTCTGCTTGCTTTGACGGAACCAATATCCGTCTTTCTGCAAAGAGACTCGGCATGCGTACTGAGGCATCCGGTATTTTTGAAAAGGGACTGGATCCGAACAACGCCATCGAGGCAATGAACCGTGCCTGCCAGCTGATCGAAGAGCTGGGTGCCGGTGAGGTCGTTGGCGGTGTGATCGATATCTATCCGGAGGAGAAGAAGGAAATCCGTATCAAGTTTGAGCCGGAGAAGACCAACGCTTTCCTTGGAACAGACATCGATGCACAGACACAGCTTGCCTACCTTAAGAAGATCGAACTTGGCTATGATGAGAAGACACAGGAACTGATCATCCCGACCTTCCGTCAGGATCTTTTATCCTTCGCGGATATCGCGGAAGAGGTTGCCCGTTTCTACGGATATGCCAAGATCGAAACGACACTGCCGAGAGCATCGGCTACAGCAGGCGGCAAGTCCCTTAAGATGGAGATTGAGGACATTGCAAGGGATGTTGCAGAGTACTGTGGTTTCTCACAGGCAATGACCTATTCCTTCGAGAGCCCGAAGGTGTTTGATAAGCTTTTACTTCCGGCAGATGCAAAGGAGAGAGAAGCAATTAAGATCTCCAATCCATTGGGTGAGGATTTCTCCATTATGAGAACCCTTTCCTTAAACGGAATGCTGAACAGCCTGTCCACCAACTTCAACCGTCGTAACAAGGATGTTCGTCTCTACGAGCTGGGCAATATCTACATTGCAAAGAGCCTTCCGCTGGAGGAGCTTCCGGATGAGCGTATGCAGTTCACCCTTGGCTTCTACGGTGACGGAGATTTCTACACCATGAAGGGAGCTGTTGAGGAGTTCCTGTGCAAGGTTGGATTAAATGATCGTCTGACCTATGATCCGGCAGCAGGCAAGACGTTCCTGCATCCGGGACGTCAGGCAAAGATCTGCTATGACGGAGCGGTGCTCGGATTCCTTGGTGAGATCCACCCGATCGTTGCATCCAACTATGGAATCAAGGATCGTGTTTACGTGGCAGTGATCGATATGCCACAGGTGGTTGCAAATGCCAACTTCGTTAAGAAGTACACAGGAATTGCAAACTTCCCGGCATCTTCAAGAGATGTATCCCTTGTGGTACCGAAGGATGTATTGGCCGGTCAGATCGAGGATGTTTTTGCAAAAGAAGGCGGAGAGTATCTTGAGAGTTATGAGCTCTTCGATGTATATGAGGGTGCGCAGGTTCTTTCCGGACACAAGTCCCTTTCTTACAGCCTGACCTTCCGTGCAAAAGACAGAAACCTTTCTGATGATGATGTTAATCCGGCTATGGATCGAATTATCAAAGCGTTAGGAGAGCTGAACGTAGCTCTTAGACAGTAAGGATTAGAACATGGATATGACAAATACCGCTGAGATAGAAATGCATTTATCAGCGTATGATTATGAATTGCCGCAGGAGCTGATCGCCCAGGATCCGCTTTTGGATCGAAGCTCCTCACGGCTTATGGTTTTAGGCAAGGAGAGCGGAAATGTGACACATTGTCATTTTCGCCAGATCCTGGATTATCTGAAGCCGGGGGACTGCCTGGTTTTGAATAATACCCGGGTCATTCCGGCACGTCTGATTGGTGAGAAGGAAGGAACCGGAGCTCATATTGAGCTTCTCCTTCTGAAACGTCAGGACAAGGATGTGTGGGAGACACTGGTTCATCCGGGCAAGAAGCTTCGTCCGGGTGCCCGGGTCAGCTTCGGAGGTGGCCTGTTAAAAGGAGAGATCCTTGAAGTGGTAGAAGGTGGAGATCGTCTGGTACGCTTCGAGTATGAGGGCATCTTTGAAGAGATCCTGGATCGACTGGGGGAGATGCCGCTTCCTCCATACATTACCCATAAGCTTGAGGACAGGAACCGTTATCAGACGGTATATGCAAAGTTTGACGGTTCTGCAGCCGCACCTACGGCGGGACTTCATTTTACAAAGGAGCTTTTACAGGAAGTAAGGGATATGGGAGTCAACATCGCAGAGGTTACCCTGCATGTGGGCCTTGGAACCTTCCGTCCTGTTAAGGTGGATGATGTAAGAGAGCACCAGATGCACTCTGAGTATTACCAGGTCAGCAGGGAAAGTGCTGAACTGATCAACCGGACCAAGGCAGAGGGCGGACGTGTCATTGCTGTTGGTACCACCAGTGTCCGAACCCTTGAGACGGCAGCCGCTGAGGACGGTCATCTGGAGGAGCAGAGCGGTAATACCAGCATCTTCATTCATCCCGGTTACCGGTGGAAGGTGGTGGACGGTCTGATCACAAACTTCCATCTGCCGAAGTCCACCCTGATCATGTTGGTGTCATCTCTCGCCGGCAGGGAACATGTCCTTGCAGCGTATCGTGAGGCGGTAAAAGAGCGTTACCGTTTCTTCAGTTTTGGAGACGCAATGTTCATTAATCCTGCAGACTAGAAAGAGAACAGACATGTACAAGGACAGTATCGCTTTTCCGAATCTGCATATTCTCTTACCCCATGTGGGCAAGCAGTTTGCCATCGGAAATTTTACAATTGCATTCTATGGTTGTGTCATCGCACTTGGAATGGTGATCGCCTTTGCCTTTATCATGAAAGAGGCAAAGCGTCTGGGCTATAAACAGGAGGATTACAGTGATATCTTTCTGTGGGGGCTACTCTTTGGCGTTGTTGGTGCCCGGCTCTATTATGTGGCATTCTCCTGGGATATCTATAAGGATGATCTGCTGTCGATTCTGAACCTTCGGGGTGGCGGACTGGCCATCTATGGCGGTATCATCGCCGGAGCCATAACCGTCTTTGTTGCCTGCCGGATCAAGAAGATGAAGTTCCTTCAGGTGGCGGATGTGGTGATCTTTGGTGTGCTGATCGGCCAGATCTTCGGCCGGTGGGGGAACTTTTTCAACCGGGAGGTCTTCGGTGGCTACACCAATAACATCCTGGCCATGCGTCTTCCCATTGATTCCATCCGGACACAGGATGATGTGACAGCGCAGATGCTGGAACATCTGAAGGTGATCGACGGGGTGAAATGCATTCAGGTGCATCCGACCTTTCTCTATGAGTCCCTGTGGAATCTGGGGGTTTTTCTTTTCCTGCTTTGGTTTCGTAAGAAACATAAGCACTTTGAGGGAGAGATCTTTGCACTGTACCTTGGATTGTATGGCGTGGGAAGATACTGGATCGAGGGAATCCGCACCGACCAGTTGAAGATCCCGGGAACCGTGATCCCGGTGTCACAGCTTTTGGCGGCCTGCCTGTTTGTGGGCTCTGTTACCTGGCTTTGGTGGGGAAACTATCGTCGGATGTTGAAGAAGAAGTATCCGGACGGACGCCCCTAAATACATATAGAATAGAAGAAACGAGTGAAACGGAAAGTTTCGCTCGTTTTTTGTTTTGTCGGAATTCAAAACAGGGACCCGAACATAAATTTTGTTAAAATCTCACAAAAACCAGCAGGAAAAGCAGATGTAGGTCATGGATGCATTTTGCGACACAAGATGTTGTGCCCGCCGCGGTCCTCCACTGTCTACCACCTTCCTCCACAATTCGCAAACCGCGTAACCACGGGCTTTAAGCCTTGCAATGCCTTCTTGATATGCTTAAAATAAATACCAAAGTGGATCAAAGTGGTAGGAAGTGGAAGAAAGTGGAAGGGGGTGTTCCTTATGTTCATGGGTGAGTACAGTCATACCATTGACCCAAAGGGACGCCTGATCGTTCCAGCGAAGTTCAGAGAGCAATTGGGCAGTGAGTTTGTACTGACCAAAGGACTGGATGGATGCCTCTACGGTTACTCCAATGAAGAGTGGCATAAGTTTGAGGAACACTTTCAGAATCTGGGAAGCATGACCCGAAATGTCCGTAAACTGACACGATTCTTCTTTGCATCAGCGTGCAATCTGGAGATCGATAAGCAGGGTAGGGTCCTGATCCCGGCAAACCTCCGGGAGTTTGCAGAACTGACAAAGGATGTCGTTCTTGCAGGAAATTTGAACCGCATTGAAGTTTGGGATAAGCAGAAGTGGGATGAGGCAAATACATTCGATGATATCGATGAAGTTGCTGAGAGTTTTGGAGAGATGGGACTGAATATCTGATGGAGTTTAAGCACTATTCGGTAATGCTGCCAGAGACGATCGAGGCTCTGCAGATCAAAGAGAATGGAATCTATGTGGACGGCACCTTAGGTGGAGCCGGACATTCCAGCGTGATCGCCTCCCGTTTGTCTGATGAGGGAAGACTGATCGGTATCGATCAGGACCGCGATGCTATCGCAGCAGCAAGTGAGAGACTTGCACCATATGAAAGCCATGTGACCATTGTTCATGATAATTATGAGCATATGGTAGAGGATGTGAAGCGCCTTGGAATCGAGAAGGTGGACGGCATTCTGTTGGATCTTGGAGTATCTTCTTTTCAGCTGGATACAGGAGAACGGGGATTTTCCTATATGCAGGAGGATGCACCGCTGGACATGCGAATGGACCGGGATGCAAGCTTGACAGCAGCAGACATTGTCAACACCTACTCGGAGCGTGAGCTTGCACGGATCCTGCGGGATTACGGTGAGGAACGATACGCAAACAGGATCGCAAAGAACATCGTTTTCGAAAGAGAAAACCACCCGTTTCAAACCACAGGGGATCTCAATGAAGTGGTGCGAAGAAGCATTCCGATGAAGAGCCAGAAGACGGGAGGACATCCTTCCAAGAGAACCTTTCAGGCAATTCGGATCGAGCTGAACCGGGAGCTTTCCGTGCTAGAGGATCATTTGGATGAGATGATCGATCTGTTGGCAGAGGATGGCAGGCTTTGCGTAATCACCTTCCATTCCCTTGAGGATCGTATCGTTAAGAGCTGTTTTAAGCGGAACGAACACCCTTGCACATGTCCACCGAATTTTCCGGTATGTGTCTGCGGGAACCGATCCAAGGGTCATGTTCTGACCCACAAACCAATCCTTCCATCCGAGAAGGAGTTAGAAGAGAATTCAAGGTCACGGAGTGCTAAGCTTCGTGTCTTCGTTAAGAAACTATCAACGAGCAGTGAACCAGTATAGGATATCGACGGGAGAGTCGAGCACATGATTGGTGGGGGCCTATGAGAGAGATACAGAATTATTATTATGAAAGCGGAGCAGAAGCACACCAGTTTGAAACGATGCCAGCCCATGAGGAGAGACTTCGCAGGGAGAAGGAACGTCGTGACCGCGAGAGAAGAATGCGGGCAAGAGCTAACGCAAGAATGCTCCGTTCCAAGAAAATGTCCATGATCTCTCTGATGTTATCGGTCCTTTTATTAGGCGGATTTTTCACAGGATATGTTTATCTGCAGAATGGTATCACCAGCAGCATGAAAAACATTTCCCAGACCCAGAAGCAGATCAGTGATCTGAAGGCAGAGAACTCTGCCATCGAAAGTCGTATTGCTACGACCGCAGGTCTTGATCAGGTCAGAAAAAAAGCGATGAAGAAGCTTGGCATGAAGTATGCTACCAGCAAGCAGGTCCGTTACTATACCATGAAGGACGAAGATTATATGAGTCAGTATACAGATTCAGATAAATGAGGTAGAATAGGACAGGCGCCAGAATGGCATCATTCTGGCGCTTGTTCATTTGTGTTAAATCTAAATAAAGGTGATAAAAATGGCCAGAAGACGTAGAAGAAAAAGGCGAATACGCCAGGCTCGGATCATGAAGCGAATGCAGGGTACACTGGTCCGTTGCTTTTTGGTTGTCTGCGTTCTTCTTGTAATATTGGTAATACGTGTCATGGCGATCCAGGCAATTGACGGACAGAGATATCAGAAGATCGTATTATCCCAGCAGGGATATTCCAGTACAGTAATCCCATATAAGCGAGGAGATATTGTAGATGCCAAGGGAAGTGTTTTAGCCACATCGGTGGATGTGTATAACGTGATCCTTGACTGTAAGCAGCTGAATGAAGAGCAGAAGCGGCGGGCGAAGAGTGCAGCGAAAAAGGGTCTGACCTACAACGAGTCAGAGGGTATCGTATCCACGACCGCCTATTATCTCTCAAAGGTTTTTCCGAAGATCAAGGAAGAAGAAGTCAAGGGGTACGTGGCGACGGATCCGAAGTGCCAGTACAAGGTACTGCTGAAGCAGGTCAGCTATAAGAAGATGAATGCCTTCAAGAAGCTGATGGAGGCGGAAGATACCGAAGAGAAGATCAAAGGTATCTGGTTTGAAAAGGAATATAAAAGAGAGTATCCCTATCCGACCCTGGCATCCCAGCTCATCGGATTTACCGCATCCGGCAATGAGGGTGTGACGGGACTTGAGAACCAATACAACAGTGTACTGAACGGAGTCAACGGAAGAAGCTACGGTTATCAGAACGAGAATAACCAGATGGAGAATACAGTGGCAGAGCCAAAGAACGGTAAGACCGTGGTAACCTCCATCGATCTGATGATTCAGAACACCTGCATGAAAGAGGTGCAAAAGTACAATAAGAAGCTGGCCAAGGGCGGGAAAAGAGGAAGTCTGAATACTGCAGTCCTTGTTATGAATCCTAACAACGGAGAGATCAAGGCCATGGTATCCTACCCGACCTTTGATCTTACCAACCCGAGAGATCTTTCGGGGGTGTATACGGATAAACAGCTTCTGGCTATGAACGACAGTGAGAAGCTGGATGCCTTAAACGGGATCTGGCAGAACTTCCCGGTAAGTTTTACCTATGAGCCGGGATCCACTGCGAAGCCTTTTACCGTGGCCATGGGGCTTGAGACCGGAGCCTTAAAGGGCAATGAGTCCTTTATGTGTGACGGAGGACAGCGCTTTGCAGGTAACGTATTTGTACGATGTGAATCCCATCATGGTATCATTGATATTCGCCATGCGCTGATGTATTCCTGTAACGACGCGCTGATGCAGATCGGAAGCAGGATCGGAGCGAAGGATTTTTCCAGATATCAGCATCTGTTTGGTTTCGGTCAGAAGACCGGTATTGATCTGCCGGGAGAGCCGAGAACCGACAGCCTTTTATATACGGAAGAGGCGCTGGAGAAGACCCCGGTGAATCTGGGAACCAATGCCTTTGGACAGAACTTTAATACCACAATGGTACAGCTGGCCAGCGGATTTTCTTCCCTGATCAACGGCGGTAATCTCTACCAGCCTCACATTATGACAGAGGTGCGGGATGATGCCGGCAATGTGGTGAAACAGTACGATCCGGTGATCGAGAAGAAGACCGTATCTGCAGCCACAAGCAAGAAGATCCGTAATTATCTTCGTTCTGTTGTAACCGGAGGAACCGGCGTGACAGCAGCCGTTAAGGGCTATGATATCGGAGGTAAGACCGGTACAGCGGAGAAACAGCCTCGTAAGAAGCATAAGTATCTGGTATCGTTTATCGGATTTGCACCGGTGGATGATCCGCAGCTGGTTGTTTATGTGGTTGTAAATGAACCGAATGTGAAAGATCAGGCGCACTCCACCTATGCACAGGAAGTGGCGCACAACATATTAAAAACAATTCTGCCATATTGCAACATTGAGCAGAAGAGCAGTCATAAGAAGGAGAAGTAAGAAATGTCAGTTTTAGGAGTATCCATTTGGGCTATGTTTGTACCCTTTATCGTTGCCTTTGCCGTAGGAGTTGTACAAGGGCCGGTGGTGATTCCGTTTCTTCGCAGGTTAAAAGCTTCCCAGACGGAGCGAGAGTATCTTGAGAGCCATGTTGCCAAAAACGGCACACCGACCATGGGGGGCGTTATGATCCTTCTGGCTCTTTTTATCGGAACCGTCATCTATGCACCGTCACATCCGAAGGTCATTCCGGTTCTGGTGCTTTCCATTGGATTCGGTCTGATCGGTTTTATCGATGATTTCCTGAAGGTGGTGCTTCGCCGTTCCGACGGACTCATCGCATGGCAGAAGATGCTGCTGCAGATCGTGGTAACCACGGTTTTCTGTGTCTATCTGAAGTACTATACAAATGTTGACTTTACCCTGATGGTGCCATTTTCCGGCGGAAAATCCATTGATATCGGCTGGCTGGCAATCCCGATCCTCTTTTTCGCTGTGATCGGAACGGTCAACGGAACCAACTTTACCGATGGACTTGACGGACTTGCATCCTGTGTCACACTGGTGGTGGCACTGTTTTTCCTGGTGGCATCCATGCTTCTGGAGGGAGAACTTGAGCCTGTATCCGCAGCTATGGTGGGAGCGCTTCTTGCCTTCCTGGTGTACAACCATTATCCGGCCAAGATCTTCATGGGAGATACCGGATCTCTTGCACTGGGCGGTTATGTTGCCGGAGTGGCATATCTGCTTCATATGCCACTGTTTATCCTGATCGTTGGATTTATCTATCTGCTTGAGGTTGTGTCTGTCATTCTTCAGGTGGGAAGCTTTAAGATCACGCACGGTAAAAAGCGGATCTTCCGTATGGCTCCGATCCATCACCATTTTGAAAAAGGTGGTTGGAGCGAAATTCGCATTGTTATCACCTTTACATTGGTAACTGTGGTATTATGTGTACTTGGAATCGTTGG
Organism: uncultured Lachnospiraceae bacterium; assembly: GCA_946182825.1. GTDB lineage: Bacteria > Bacillota > Clostridia > Lachnospirales > Lachnospiraceae > Weimeria. The sequence continues at coordinate 23,473 of CAMGZH010000005.1, read as the reverse complement.
ACTTAAGGGATTCTGATTTAACATATAGCAGGATCTGATCATAATAGAGGGAGAAGGAGAGACAAAATGTCATATTTAATTGTCGGTATGGGAAAAAGTGGCGTAGCAGCTGCAGGACTTTTACAGGAAAAGAAGCAGGACATGTTGCTTTTTAACAGCTCGGATATGGATGCCAATGAGTTTTATAAGGAGCATCCGCAGCTTGTGGGAATTCCCTTCTATACCGGACAGCTTCCCCAGGAGGAACTTGAGAAGGTCGATATCGCGGTACTTTCGCCGGGTGTTCCGCTGGATCAGCCCTTTGTCGAGGAACTGGTAAAAAGAGGAGTAGAGCTTTCCGGAGAGGTTGAGCTGGCCTTTGCATTCGGCAAGGGAGAAGTTGCGGCTATTACCGGTACCAATGGTAAGACAACAACAACCGCTCTGACAGGTGAGATCTTAAAGGGCTACTTTGAGGATGTTCGTGTGGTAGGTAACATCGGCATCCCGTATACCTCAGAGGCAGGAAGTACAACGGAGAATACAAGGATCGCAGCGGAGATCTCCAGCTTTCAGCTTGAGACCATCAAGACCTTCCATCCGAAGGCATCTGCCATCTTGAACATCACACCGGATCATCTGAATCGTCATCATACCATGGAGAATTATATCCAGGCCAAAGAGGCCATCACCATGAATCAGGATGCCACAGATGTGACGGTATTAAATTATGAGGATGAGGTACTGCGGGACTTTGGTAAGACCTTAAAGACAAAGGTCGTTTATTTTTCCAGCGTAAGAGAGCTTTCCGAAGGTCTTTACTACGATGAGGCTCAGAAGGCTATCTATCTTAAGGAAGGTGGCGACACGGAAAAGGTCATCGATGTGGAGGAGCTGAACATCTTGGGTCTTCACAACTATGAGAATGTTATGGCGGCAGTAGCACTGACCCTTGCTCTTGGTGTACCGATGGATTCGATTCGTGAGAGCCTGAAGAAGTTTGAGGCGGTAGAGCATCGGATCGAATACGTCTGCGAAAAGAGCGGTGTAAAGTTTTACAATGATTCAAAGGGAACCAATCCGGATGCGGCCATCAAGGCAGTGGGAGCGATGAATCGTCCGACCTGCCTGATCGGTGGTGGATACGATAAGGGAAGTACCTATGATGAGTGGATCGAATCCTTCGGGGATAAGATCAAGAAGCTGGTTCTGATCGGTGTTACAAAGGAAGCTATTGCAGCCTGCTGTGATCAGCATGGATTTAAAAATTACGAGTTTGCTTCTTCTTTGGAGGAGGCGATCGATATCTGTTATCAGAATGCGCAGGAGGGAGATGCGGTTCTTCTGTCCCCTGCATGTGCAAGCTGGGATATGTTCCCAAGCTATGAAGTTCGAGGAACGCAGTTTAAGGATTATGTAAGAAGTCTTCCGGAGAAATAAGGAATGGTAGAAAAAGGCCAAAGAGAGCGAAAAAGAATAAAACCGAAAAAGGTCCGCTACTTTGACTATGGCTTTCTGGGAATGGTGTTTCTGTTACTGGGATTCGGCCTGGTTATGCTCTATTCTTCCAGCGCATATGTAGGAGCGGATAAGTACGGACAGCCGGCGTATTTCCTTGTGAAGCAGCTGAAGATGGCAGCCGTTGGAATGGTTGCGCTTTTCGCTATGGCGTCGATTCCCTATCAGTGGATGATCCGGTTCCGACGATGGATCTTTATCGGTACCATCGCCCTGTGTTTCCTGGTGCTTTTTGTGGGACATTCCGCCAACGGACAGGCGCGATGGATCCCCATCGGAGGAATCCGTTTCCAGCCTTCCGAACTGGCAAAGCCGGCGGTTGTCGTGGCCATCGCCTGCTGGATCTCGCTGAAAAAGGATAAGCTCTTCCGGGTGGGACACCTTGCCATAGGACTTGCGTTGACGGTGGTAATGGCGTTTCCAATCTTTTTGAACAACCTGAGTACCGCCATCATTGTGATCGGCATCGGGTTTGGCATGATGTTTGTTGCCACGAAGCGTAAACTGGAACTGTTTGGCTGTACCGGTGTTTTGGGAGTTTTGGGACTGATGTACACCATGCTTAAGGGAGGTTACCGAAGCGGTCGAATCTCTAACTGGCTTCACCCGGAGGCGGCAAGCACCGAGGAAGGTTATCAGGTGTTGCAGGGACTGTATGCCATCGGTTCCGGCGGTCCCTTCGGTAAGGGACTGGGATCGTCCGCCCAGAAGCTGGGTAAGATCCCGGAAGTACAAAACGATATGATCTTTACCGTTATTGTGGAAGAACTTGGTGTCTTTGGGGCGATCTGTGTGATCATTATGTTTTTGATCCTTTTATGGAAGATGATGTATATCGCCATTCATGCAAGAGATATGTTTGGATCCTTCCTTGTGATCGGAATTATGATCCATGTTTCCCTGCAGGTCATCTTCAACATTGCGGTTGCCTCAAATACCGTTCCCAATACCGGAGTTACCCTTCCTTTTATCAGCTACGGAGGTACGTCTCTCATTGTGCTTTTGGCGGAAATGGGAATCGTTTTGTCCGTGTCGAGGGAGATCCCGCTGGATCAGGCGGAACTGTAGAAAGGAGCGATGCAGATGCGAAGAGAAAAACGCCGATATTCTCCTTTCCGGTATTACAGGTTAAATATCATTTTGGGGATTTTGATCTTTTTCCTTGGGATCGCTGTGTTCTCTGTTTTTGTCTGTCGTGTGGATAAGTTCACGGTGGAAGGGAATAACGTGGCCAGCGAGCAGGAGGTAATGAATGCGTCCCTCGTGGAGAAGTACAAGAACAACGGACTGTTTGATGTGCTCTATGCGAAGTTTTACCCGGCAAGAGATATTGAATTTGTATCAAAGGTCCGGGTCCATATGCGAGGCTTCCACGAGGTGGTGTTATCCGTTAAGGAAAAGAATCTTGTCTTTTACACCAGAGATGATAAAGATCATTTTATCTACTGTGACAAGAACGCCAACGTGACCCAGGTGTCCACGCGGCTGGTTTCCGGTATTACACCTATCTTGGGACTTGAAGTGAAGAGCGAAAAGGTGAAGGAGGGACAGATCCTTCCTGTGGCGGGCAACCGGATCAACGCGTTAAAGGTTCTTTTAAAAAACAAGAAAAGCCGCAAGATCGCAATGGATAGCATTGTTTTTACGGAGGAGGGTAACATTCTGGTGACCTCCGGTGATATTAAAGTAAAGCTGGGAAATCGAAGCGGATTGGAAGAGAAGCTGAGACGACTGGCCTATATCCTGCCAATGCTGAAAGGCAAGAAAGGAACACTACATTTAGAAGACTTTTCAGAGAATAACACAGATATTGTGTTTGATTCGAAAAAAAAGACAGGCTGATTTGTAAATAAGGGTTGCGAATCAACCTAGAAAAAAGTATTATATTTTTATATGATTTCATTGAAAGAATGTGACATTGACCGTTCACATAGATAGGATAGGAGGAACTACCTGTGCTTGAGATAACAGAGGAAACTAACGGAATAGACGGCGCTAAGATCATCGTTGTGGGAGTCGGCGGTGGCGGTAATAATGCTGTGAACCGAATGGTAGAAGAAGACATCAAGGGAGTGGACTTCCTTGGAGTGAATACAGATAAGCAGGCTTTGGATCTGTGTAAGGCACCAAACCTTCTCCAGATTGGTGAGAAGCTCACCAAGGGACTGGGTGCAGGAGGACAGCCTGAGGTTGGAGAGAAGGCAGCACAGGAGAGTGCTGAGGACATTTCTGCAGCCGTTAAGGGTTATGATATGGTATTCGTTACCTGTGGTATGGGTGGCGGAACAGGAACAGGAGCAGCTCCTGTTGTGGCTCAGATCGCTAAGGAGCAGGGCATCCTTACCGTCGGTGTTGTAACCAAGCCATTCACCTTCGAGGCCAAGACACGTATGAATAACGCCATGGGCGGTATCGATCGCCTGAAGGCCAATGTGGATACACTGATCGTGATCCCGAACGATCGTCTCCTTGAGATCGTAGATCGCAGAACTTCTATGCAGGAGGCTCTGACGAAGGCGGATGAAGTTTTACAGCAGTCCGTACAGGGTATCACCGATCTGATCAATACACCGTCTCTTATCAATCTCGACTTCGCAGACATTCAGTCTGTCATGAAGGAGAAGGGACTTGCCCACATCGGTATCGGTGAAGGACAGGGCGATGAGAAGGCCAATGAGGCAGTTCAGCAGGCTGTATCTTCACCTCTTCTTGAGACGAAGATCGATGGTGCTACCGATGTTATCGTTAATGTATCCGGTGATATCTCCCTTCTGGATGCAAGCGATGCAGTCAACTATGTCAAGGATCTGGTTGGCGAGAGCGCTAACATCATCTTCGGTGCGAAGGCTGATGAGACAATGACCGATATGATCAAGGTAACGGTGATTGCAACCGGTCTTGAGGAGGATCATAAGCAGAATTCCTTCTTAGGTGGAATGCATTATGCTTCTTCCAATCCGATCAACGGTATCGGTGCAGGAGCTGCAAGAACACAGGCAGCTTCTCGTCCGACCACCGGTTTTGCCCGTCAGGCGAACACATCAACAGCTTCCACTGCAGCTTCCGGCACGGCTTCTACAGCAGCATCCCGTCCGGCAAGTGCTCCGGCAAACGGCTTTACCGGACTGACAAAGCCATCACAGCCACAGAGCAATGTTAAGGAAGTTGCAATTACAATTCCTGATTTCTTACGTAAGAAATAAGGCTTTGGCCGGGATATGTGGCGATCAATGATGAATGAAATAGAGGACGTGTGGAATTAATCCCACACGTCCTTTTTTGTGCGTGTGCAACAAAAATATTGAAAAACGCTCGTTCTATTTGTACAATATAACTATATTCTACAATACATGATAGAGAGGGAGGGTTTCCTATGAAGATCACATTTTTAGGTGCGGATCATGAGGTAACCGGCAGCTGCCATTACGTTGAAGTAGGAGATAAGAAGTTCCTGGTCGACTGTGGCATGGAGCAGGGTCCGGACATTTACGAGAACCAGGAAATCCCGGTTGCAGCATCTGGTATTGACTACGTTTTTGTGACCCATGCACACATCGATCATAGTGGATTGCTGCCACTGTTGTATTCTCACGGCTTTCGCGGCCAGATCTTTGCACAGGAAGCGACCTGCGCTCTGTGTGACATCATGCTGAAGGATTCAGCGCATATCCAGATGTCAGAAGCGGAGTGGAAGAACCGAAAGGCAAAGAGAGCCGGTGAGGGTGAAGTAGAGCCTTTGTATGACATGGAGGATGTACTGGGGGTATTGAAGCTGTTTGTACCGGTTCATTATCACCAGAAGATCAAGATCTGTGACGAGATCACGGTGGAATTTTATGATGCGGGTCATCTGCTGGGTTCTGCTTCCATCTGTATGGATCTGACGGAGGAGGATGAAAAGCGACGGATCGTTTTCTCCGGCGATATCGGTAATCCCAACCGGCCTCTGATCAAGAATCCGGAGTATCTGACCCGGGCGGACTATGTACTGATGGAGTCCACCTATGGTAACAGGGATCACATTGTAGATACGGATTTTGCCATTGGACTTGCCAAGATCATTGATGAGACTTTAAGTCTGGGAGGGAATCTGGTGATTCCGGCTTTTTCCGTTGGTCGAACGCAGGAGATCCTGTACAACATCCGACGGATCAAGGAAGAGAAGCTTTTGACCTATGTGAATCCGGGATTTCCGGTGGTGATGGACTCCCCTCTGGCAGTGGAGGCCACCAATGTGTATAAGCTGAATGTCACCGAGTGTTTTGATGATGAGGCCATCGAGATGATCTCCAAAGGGATCAACCCCATCAGCTTTCCGGGACTGAAGGTGGCGGTTTCTCCGGATGAGTCTAAGAGCATCAACTTTGACCAGACACCGAAGGTCATTATTTCAGCATCCGGCATGTGTGAGGCGGGACGTATCCGTCACCATCTGAAGCACAACCTGTGGAGAAGCAATTCCACGATCCTTTTTGTAGGATTCCAGGTTCCGGGAACGCTGGGCTTTAACCTGCTTAACGGAGCGAAGGAAGTTCGGCTTTTCGGAGAGGAAGTCAAGGTCGCAGCAAGGATCGAGAATCTTCCGGGAATCAGTGGACATGCAGACCACAGTAAGTTGCTGGAGTGGATCGGTGCCTTTGAGAAGCCGGTGAAGAAGGTGTTTATCGTCCATGGGGATGATGATGTCGTGGATAAGTTTGCGGGCGAGGTACAGGCGGTCACAGGAATTGTTGCCACGGCGCCATATTCCGGTGACAGTTATGATCTGATCACAGGAGAACAGATCACCGTAGGTAGCAGAGAGCGGAAGCAGAATCCGAAGACCGGTAAGATTCGTGCATCCTCCAATGTCTTTATGCGCCTGATCGCATCCGGACAGCGTTTGATGCATGTCATCGATAAGTGTGAGGGAATGGCGAACAAGGATCTTGGTAAATTTGCAGACCAGATCAATTCCCTGTCCGATAAGTGGGATCGTGACAGATAAGGCCGGACAGAAAGCAGAACGGCTTTCCGGGGATGGCGATGACCATCCCCGGTTTTTTATGCAAAGGGGTAGATCTTATGCTATGATATTAAGGAATTTTGATGACATAGAAGGAGCAACAGGATTATGAAATCAGAACATTTACAGTTACTGCGTCAGCAGATGAAAGATAACGGGATCGATCTTTATGTGATTCCGCTTTCCGACTACCATATGAGTGAGTACGTCGGGGATCATTTTAAGGGAGTGGAGTGGATCAGTGGATTTTCCGGAACCAACGCGACTCTTGTAGCCAGTCAGGAAGAGGCGGGTATGTGGACCGACGGACGCTACTTTATCCAGGCACGTCAGCAGATGGAAGGCAGCGGAGTGAAGCTCTTTGAGATGGGAGAGGAAGGTGTACCGACGGTAGAAGCCTACATCGAACATAACCTGAGGAAGGGCCAGACCTTAGGCTATGACGGACGGGTCTTTTCTGTATCCTGGGATCATAAGATGATGGATATTGCGGAGAAGAAGGAAGCTAATGTAGAGATCGGCAAGGATCTGTTAGAGGACATCTGGACCGATCGTCCGTCCCTTCCGGCGAAGAAGGTGTGGATCCTTTCACAGGAGTATGCGGGTCAGACCATGGCGCAGAAGGTTGCCCGGATCCGGGAGAAGATGAAGGAAGAGGATTGCAGCGGACATATTCTTACCAGTCTTTATGATATTGCATGGCTTTTCAACCTGCGGGGTGACGACATCCCATGTGTACCGGTCTTCCTGTCTTATGTATATCTGACCATGGATTCCATTACATTGTATGCCAATCCGGAGATCTTTGACGATGAGGTGAAGGCATATCTGAAGGAGCAGGGAGTTGAACTTCGTCCATATGTGGCAATCTATGAGGACCTTGCCGGCGTACAGGAGAAAAGGATCCTTGCAGATGTGAAGGTAGTTAACGCTGCCCTCTGCGGAGAACTTCCGGTGGATGCAGAGCTGGTGGATGCCGATAATCCGTCCGACCGCTTAAAGTCCATTAAGAATGAGACAGAGATCCGGAATACAAAGCAGGCTCATATCCGTGACGGAGTGGCAGTGACACGGTTTATCTACTGGTTGAAGCATCATGTGGGCAAGGAGAAGATCACCGAGATGGATGCGGCAGACAGGTTGCTGGCTTTCCGACAGGAGCAGGAGCACTTTTTGGATATCAGTTTTGACACCATCTCCGCTTATGGTGAGAATGCAGCCTTAATGCACTATGAGCCTGGCAGAGATCATGAGGTAGAGCTTTTACCGAAGAGCTTTTTATTGGTGGATTCCGGCGGACATTATCTTGAGGGAACCACCGATATTACAAGAACCATCGCGTTGGGAGAACTGACAGACTGGGAGAAGGAAGCCTTCACCCTTGTGCTTCGTTCCCACCTTCGTCTTCTTTCTGCACATTTCCCGAAGGGAACAGCCGGCGTGAACCTGGATATTCTGGCGAGAGGACCGTTATGGGACCGCGGACTGGATTATCGCTGCGGAACCGGACATGGGGTCGGTCATATCTTAAATGTACATGAGGGACCGAACTCTTTCCGCTGGAGAGTGGAGAATGATGAGGCAAGAACGCATATCGTACCGGGTCAGATCACAACCGATGAGCCGGGACTGTACTTTGAGGGAGAGTTTGGAATCCGTACAGAGAGCGAACTGCTCTGTGTGGAGGACGAGAAGACCGAGTACGGACAGTTCTATTGCTTTGAGAATTTAACGTTCTGTCCGATCGATCTGGATGCCATTGTTCCGGAGCTTCTGACACAGTATGAGAAGGCAGAGCTGAACGCATACCATGCGAACTGCTATGAGACGCTGGCACCGCTTCTTCCGCCGGAGGAGGCAAAGTGGTTAAAAGAGGTAACCAGAGCAATTTAGGAGAATGTATGAGCACACGAATTATAATCGATGCGAACAGTATAGGAAAGGCAGCCTTCCAGGGGCTGCCTTTTGATCCAGAAGCAGGGGAGCGAGCGGTCCGTGCCGTGCTTTCTCTTGCGGGAGGACAGGGGATCCGCTATCAGGCGGATCAGATGCTCTTTGTTTTTACAGAGCCGGCAGAGGCATCCTATGCAGGTTTCGTATCAGAGCTTTTGGAAGCGGTAAAAGAGGCCGGGATCGCGGCATGGAAGGCGAAGAAGGAAGAGGTACTCCATCAGCTGTCTCATATGATCGAAGCAGGAGAAGCTGAGGTGATCCTTCTTAGTGCAGACGAGACCTGGCAGTCCCTTGTGACAGGTGAAACGGTACAGATCCTGATGCCGAAGACCTCCAAGGAAGAAGGCAGCCGGATCCTGACGATGGATGCAGAGCAGTTGAAGGAGATCTTCGGTTTTGCGGCAGATAAAATGCCGGAGTTTCTTGCCATGTCACATATTCTGGGAGAGGGAATGGCTAAGCGCCTGATGCGCACCTATGGCTCCCTTTCCTCTATCCTTTTGGCAACGGAGGATCTTAAGTCAGTCAGTCCGAGAACCTCCCAGCTCCTTTTGGAGAAGAAGGGACAGATTCTGGAGGAGGCTTTGGTTCTGACACCGGAGGCAGGCAAGGTAGACTCTGCGGTGATACCTCCCCTTTCACCGGAAGGAGATGTCGCTGTGTCACCGGAGAAGCTTGCGAAGCTGACAGAAGGTGCGGTATCCGCCGGTAAGCAGCCGGGAGAGGGCAGTCTGTATGTGGATAGTCTACAGATGGTACACGAGGCGGCGGAGCAGTTTGAGAAGCTGTTTGAGGCGCAAAAGGGCATCGTGGGTCTTACCTTTTTTGCACAGGAGGGACAGCTTGAGGCTGTGGGAGTATCCGCAGGCGAAGTGACGGCTGTCTATGATTTCGCAGGCCGGGATCTGTCCAGACAGCTGATCCGCCTTTTAACAGAAGCAAGGGAAAACGGATGGACCCTATCCCTTTGGGATCTGAAGGCAACGCTTCATATGCTGGGACATCTTGCGGGAAGAGACTACGATACCCTCAGCAGGGAACGTTTCGGCGAGGGAATGCACCAGGAGGCCAACGGACAGTTGAGCCTTTTTGATCTGCCGGCAGAAGAGAAGGTCAGTGACCGGGGAGCGGGAGATCTGCTGGATTACCTGTGTTCTCTGGAACAGCAGGTCTTTGAAGAATACAAAGATGCTGCAAAGGCAACGGATCAGGGCTTTTTGACCGGAGACTATGCAAAGAAACTGTCACAGGTCTATTGCGATGTGTCCCTGCTGGCCTACCTTGCAGATCCTCTTTCCACCGGTAAGGATTTTGGCATCGAAAAGGCGGCAAAGGCCCATCTGAAGCTTGAATTAAAAGATTATAAGACCCTTTTTGGTAAGCAGACCATCCGGGAGGCGGTAAGCGCTCAGACGAAGGAGTTTGTCACCTATGGGGGAAGCCGCAGTGCCCTTTTGGTGCAACTGGCGGTGGCCCTTCAGAAGATTCTTGAAGATGACGGACAGTACCGGCTCTATCAGGAACTTGAACTTCCTCTGGTATTTGCTCTGTACAGCATGGAGAAGGAAGGCATTGCCATGGATCCGGGAGAGCTGTCGGATTACGGGCAGGAACTGTCTCTTGGGATCGAAAAGCTACAGGCGCAGATCTACGAAGAGGCGGGAGAAGCGTTTAACATCAATTCTCCGAAGCAGCTGGGAACCATTCTTTTTGAGAAGCTTTCCCTTCCGGCAGGAAAGAAGACAAAGAGCGGATATTCCACAGCAGCGGATGTGCTTGAGAAGCTGGCAGAGGACTATCCTATCGTAGAACATATTTTAAGCTATCGGACTTTAAGCAAGTTGAAGAGCACCTACGCTGACGGGTTGCTGGGCTGCGTGGCGGCAGATGAGAGAGTCCACACCACCTTCCAGCAGACGGTGACAGCCACCGGTCGTTTATCCAGTACCGATCCGAACCTGCAGAACATTCCGGTTCGAATGGAGCTTGGTAAAAGGATCCGCCGTGTCTTCCATGCGAAGGAAGGTTGTGTTTTCCTGGATGCGGATTACTCTCAGATCGAGCTGCGAGTGCTGGCTCATCTGTCCGGAGATCAGCAGCTCATCGAGGCGTACCGGCAGAATAGGGATATCCACCAGGCAACGGCGGCTCTTGTTTTCCATGTGCCCTTTGAGGAGGTCACACCGGCTCAGCGACGGGCAGCGAAGGCAGTAAACTTTGGAATCGTCTACGGCATCAGTTCCTTTGGGCTGGGCAACAATCTGGATATTTCAAGAGCGCAGGCGCAGCAGTATATTGACGATTATTTCAAGGCCTATCCGGGACTGCATGCCTACCTGGATGAACTGGTGGCATTGGCGAAAAGAGACCATGTGGCCCTTACCATGTTTGGCAGACGCCGTCCTATGCCGGAGCTGTCTTCCGGTGCCTATATGCAGCGGCAGTTCGGTGAGCGGGTTGCAATGAATGCGCCGATCCAGGGAAGTGCGGCGGATATCATCAAGATCGCCATGCTGCACGTATGGCAAAGACTCCGATGGGAGGAGCGAAGATCAAAGCTGCTGTTGCAGGTGCATGATGAGCTTTTGATCGAGACCTATGAGGAAGAGAAGGAACAGGTGAAAAAGATCCTTGATGAGGAAATGCATCGTGCAGCGGATCTTTTTGTGCCGCTTGAGATCGATATGGAAGAGGGCAGAAACTGGTACGATGCTCACTAGGGAGAGAAGGGAGAAGTACATGACATTTGAAGAGATGGCAGAAGCAAGGTATTCCGTTAAAAAGTTTGCAGATACCGCAATCGAGCAGGAGAAGCTGGACAAGGTATTGGAAGTGGCCTGTAAGGCGCCAACGGCAAAAAATGCCCAGGCAGCACGGATCTACGTGTTAAAGTCCAAAGACGCAGTGGCAAAAGCGGGGGAGCTGACAGCCTGTGTCTATGGTGCGCCGGTGGTGCTGCTTTTTACCTATAACAGGGATGAAATCTATCATTATCCTCAGGAACCGGAGCATCATTCCGGAGATGAGGACTGTTCAATTGTTGCAACTCATGTTATGTTTGAAGCAAGAGAATTAGGACTTGGAACCTGCTGGGTCAATAATTTTACACCGGCAAAGGCAAAGAGTCTTTTTGAAATCCCGGAGAACGAGGAACCGGTGCTTTTGATGCCCATTGGCTACGCACATCCGGAATTTCAACCGTTACCACCTCATACAAGAAAAAGACCAATGGAGGAGATCGTTCATCTTCTTTAATACAGCATTGGAGGTGACAAGATGACGAAAAAGTTTTTGTTACTATGCCTTTCGGTGGTGCTGCTGCTTGCATCAGCGTTGCCGGTTTGTGCCCAGACGTCGACGCCGGTGAAGGTCGTGCGAGTCGGATGGTATAATTCGGAATTTAACAAGAAGGATTCTCTTGGACGTCGTTCCGGTTATGCTTATGAGTATCAGCAGAAGATCGCGGCTTTTACCGGATGGAAATACGAATATGTGGAGGGTAGTTGGTCCGAACTGCTAGAGAAGCTTCAGAAGGGCGAGATCGACCTGATGACAGATGTCTCCTACAAGGAGGAGCGTGCAAAGCATATGCTGTTTTCCACGAAGCCCATGGGGAACGAAGAGTACCATATCTTTGTGGCGGAAGACAACCGGGAGATCTCACCGGAGGATCTGTCTACGCTGAACGGAAAGCGGATCGGTGTAAGTGCAGGAAGCATCCAGAAGGATTACTTCGAAGAATGGGCGAAGGAGAATGATATTCATGCCGAGCTTTTGGAAGTAAAGGAGACGGAGGAGGAACACGCCCGACGGCTGCGCAGTGGGGATCTGGATGCCCTCATCGATTTTTCTGCGTTCAGTAAGTTCATGGAGGACTCGGTGCCCATTGTGACCATCGGTGCTTCGGATTTCTTTTTTGCAATTAACAAGGATAAGCCGGAGTTGAAGCAGGAGATCGATTCTGCCATGAATCTGATTCAAAGCCAGAACCGTGGATACAACCAGTACCTGGATGAAAAATATATTGCCAATGGCGGAACCACCAGGTACTTTACGGCCACGGAGCGGGAATGGCTGAAAAAGCATGGCAAGATCCGGATCGGTTACCGTTCCAACTTCCTTCCTTTTTGCGGAAGGAAAAACGGACAGGTGATCGGACTGATAAAAGAGTTCATGGATCAGACGAAGGACAGCATGCGAAATGCCAAGGTCAATTACGAGGCCTTTGAATATGCCACCACGGAGGATGCGATCAAGGCGCTTAAGAATGGGGAGATCGATATGGTCTTTCCGGTGTATTACAGCGAATACGATGCAGAGGCGGCGGGCCTTTTGGTGACGGAGGGGTTTGGAGAAAACCGTTACATTGCCGCCATCAAACGATCCAATGTGGATAAGTTCTCTGTGAACCGGCATAACCGGGTGGCTGTAGTGAAAAAGGATGATGCCCAGCGAACCATTCTGCAGAATAATTTTCCGGACTGGACCATGGTGGTGTATGATTCACCCCAGGCCTGTGTGAAGGCCACCTATAAGGGAAAGGTAGACTGTATGGTGGTCAGTGACTACCGGTTGGATATCTATCGTAACATTGCGGAGAACTACCAGCTGACGTCGGTGGCTACGGGAATTCTTGCAGAGCAGTCCTTTGCACTTCGGGATTCGGATATCGAGTTGTATTCCATTGTATCCAAACTCATCGGAACCCTGGATGATGCGGATGTCTATGCAGCCCTTGCGAAATATTCCTATCAGTACCGCAAGGTAGGTATTGCGGAATTTGTTAAGGATAATATTCCTCTGGCCATGTTGCTGTTTACGGCTTACGTTGTACTGATCAGCGCCCTGTTTATCCGAAGCGTTGTTTCGGCGAAGAAGCTGCAGCGGGTTAACGGAGAGTTGAGTATGGCAAAGGCAGCGGCAGAACAGGCCAGTCGGGCGAAGACGGAATTTTTGTTTAACATGTCTCATGATATCCGAACGCCGTTGAATGCCATTGTCGGTCTGACGGATCTGGCCCTGCGGCATCAGGATGAGACCGAGGTGCTTAAGGACAGTCTGAAGAAGATCTCGCTTTCTTCCGATCATCTGATTGGACTGGTCAATGACATTTTAGATATGTCCCGAATCGAAAGCGGAAAGCTGGAACTGCATCCGGAAATCGGCTCCATCCGTGCGATCTGCAGTGGGATTCGCAGTATGTTTGATGCGGCAGCAGGCGAGAAGGATATTGACTTTAAGGTGGAGCATGAAGGGGTGACCCATGAGGGTATCCGCTGTGATATCAAGGCTCTTAACCGGATCCTGATCAATATTATATCCAACTCCTTTAAGTTTACGGAGATCAACGGCAGGATTCATATGACAGTGGAGGAGTTGCCAGGTGATGATCCGCAGATGCCATTGTTCCGTTTTACCATTTCAGATACGGGCATTGGAATGTCAAAGTCATTTTTAAAGAAGATCTTTGAACCCTTTGAGCGTGAGCGTTCCTCTACGGTTTCCGGTATTCAGGGAACCGGACTTGGAATGGCCATTGTAAAGCATCTGGTGGATGCCATGGGTGGAACCATTGTCGCAGAAAGTGAAGTGGGAAAAGGTAGTACCATGACGATGACCATTCCAATGGAGCTGCATGAGCTGACGGATCAGGAGGAGCAGAAGATTCTGGAGAGTGAAGGGGATCAGGAGGTCTCACTGGAGGGAAAGCGTGTCCTTCTCGTAGAAGATATACTGATCAACCGTGAGATCGCCCGGATGATTCTTGAGGAGCAGAAGATGATCGTGGAAGAGGCGGAAAACGGACAGGAAGCGGTGGATGCCTTCCTTGATCATCCGGATCGGTTTGATGTGATCCTGATGGATATTCAGATGCCGGTAATGGACGGATACGAGGCAACGAAGATCATTCGTGCGATCGATCTGCCAAGGGCCAAGTCCATACCGATCATTGCCATGACAGCAAACGCATTTGAGGAGGACCGAAAGCGAGCCTTAAATGCCGGAATGAATGAGCATATTGCAAAGCCCTTTGATATTCGCAAGTTGTACAGTATCCTGCGAAAGTACATTGGGGAATGAACATTCTACAAAAAGAAGCACAGCGTTGGCTGTGCTTCTTTTTGTAGGGGAAGGTATTCAAATTGATATAAAAGGTATTGAATCTGATATAAATAGGGGATTTGATATGGTACATTTTTTAACAAAATTAAAGTTTTAACAGAAAATCGGGGTAATAAAATGATTTTAGATTGGCAGCAGTATATAGAAAAGGCAAAGCAGGCAGTGTCCGAGGGCGTGGTGCTTCTTAAGAATGAGAAGAAGGCTCTGCCGCTGGAGAAGAAGAGCAGGGTGGCAGTATTTGGCCGCATGCAGAATAACTACTATAAGAGTGGAACCGGATCCGGTGGAATGGTCAACGTGGACAAGGTCTGGGGAATCATGGATGCCCTTGCGCTGGAAGATATTACCTTAAACGAAGGTCTTCGGGAGAAATACCTGGCATTTGAAAAAGAGGTGCCCTTTAATAAGGGCATGGGCTTTGGTAACGAGCCCTGGTCTCAGCCGGAGATGCCCCTTGCTCTTTCTGACGTACAGGAGGCGGCAAAGGAATCCGATACCGCCATTGTTGTCATTGGACGAACCGCAGGAGAAGAACAGGATTTTACCGACACACCGGGGGCCTATCGGTTGGCAGAACTGGAAGTTGACATGCTTCGAAAGGTGCGGGATGTTTTTGACCGGGTGATCCTGCTTATGAATGTCAGCGCACCGCTGGATATGACAGAAATCGAGAAGATCGCACCGGATGCCGTTATGATGATCTGGGCAGGGGGAGAGATCGGAGGACTTGGAACCGCAGAGGTACTTATGGGAAGGGTATCTCCCAGCGGACACCTTTCGGATACCATCCTGCAGAATTTATCCGATGCCTCTGCCAATGGTCACTTTGGGGATCTGAAGGAGAACTGCTACGCAGAGGATATCTATGTGGGATACCGCTACTACGAGACCTTCTGTAAGGAGGCGGTGCTGTATCCTTTTGGTTATGGACTTTCCTACACAACCTTTGCCATCGAAGGCGAGGACTTTGAGAGCAACGTTATGACCGCTGATGGAAAAGAAGCGGTAAGAGCCAGGATCCGTGTGAAAAATACCGGAGCATATCCGGGGAAGGAAGTGGTGCAGCTCTATGTATCGGTTCCTCAGGGGACTTTGGGACAGCCGGCCATTGCTCTTGCAGGATTTGCCAAGACAAAGACCCTTGCCCCGGGAGAGAGTGAAGTTCTTACCATTGTCGGACAGACCTACTACTATGCTTCCTATGACGATTCCGGTGTGACGGGACATAAGGCAGCCTATGTTCATGAGGCGGGAACATATCGCTTCTTTATCGGAGACAATGCGAGAGATCTTACGCCGGTTGGATCCTATACCTTAGAGGAGACGGAAGTGGTAGAGGAGCTGACGACCCAGATGGCGCCTTGCAAGGACTTTGACCGTATGAAAGCGATGCAGCAGGAGGACGGAACCTACCGGATCGCCTGGGAGAAGGTTCCGACGGGGGAGAATGTTGATAATATCAGAGCGCATGAGGATCAGCCGGCATGTAAAGCTTATACCGGAGATAGGGGCATTAAGTTAAAGGATGTAAGGGATCATACAGCATCCATGGAGGATTTTCTCGGACAGTTGTCGGATGAGGACCTGACAGCCATCGTGAGGGGAGAAGGCATGGGAAGTCCAAGGGTAA
This sequence comes from uncultured Lachnospiraceae bacterium, assembly GCA_946182825.1. Lineage (GTDB taxonomy): Bacteria > Bacillota > Clostridia > Lachnospirales > Lachnospiraceae > Weimeria. The sequence continues at coordinate 7,265 of CAMGZH010000005.1, read as the reverse complement.
CACCGGGAACGGCGGCAGCCTTTGGGGGTGTATCCGATGCTTTGAACGGTTTTGGTATTCCGGCAGCCTGCTGTTCCGACGGTCCATCCGGCATGCGACTGGACTGCGGGGCCAGAGCTTTTTCACTGCCAAGTGGAACTCTTTTGGCCTGTACCTGGAACCCGCAGTTGAATACCGAACTGTATTCTTTCTTAAGTCTTGAGATGTACAAGAACAATGTGGATGCTCTGTTAGGTCCCGGCATCAACATTCACAGATATCCGTTGAACGGACGTAACTTTGAGTATTTTTCCGAAGATCCTCTTCTTACGGGAATTATGGCGTCTGCGCAGATCCGGGGACTTCAGAGTGCCGGTAACACCGGTACCATCAAGCACTTCTGTGCCAACAACCAGGAGAAGTGCCGCCAGAGCATGAACAGCGTGGTATCGGAGCGAGCCCTTCGCCAGATCTATCTGAAGGGCTTTGAGATCGCCGTTCGAAACGGCGCAGATTCTGTCATGACCACCTACGGACCGGTGAACGGTATCTGGACCAACAGCCGCCATGATCTGAATACCATTATTCTTCGCGAAGAGTGGGGCTTTAAGGGAATCGTCATGACAGACTGGTGGGCTGACATTGGAGACTTTGAGAGCGGAATTTCCAAGAACGATTTTGCCAGAATGGTGCGGGCGGGCAATGATTTCTATGCCGTATGTCCGGAGGCTGGCGTCAACTCCACTGAGGATAATCTGATGACAGAACTTGCGGCAGGAACACTGACAAGAGGACAGCTGGTACGTTGCGCTGGCAACATCTGCCATTTCCTGATGCGTACCCATGCTATGACACGACAGTTGGGTGAGGACGAAAAGCTTGAGCTTGTAAACTACACCAGCGAGAAGAAAGAGATCGATCCTTCCGAGATCGAATACGTCAAGATCCGTGATAAAGCCGTGGTGGATCTGACCGGAGTTAATACGGACAGAGGAAGCGAGTACGCTTTTGGCATCGATGTGCAGGAGCGGGGCTTCTATAAGCTGAGCTTTACCGGAAGCAGCGATCTCGGTGAACTTTCCCAGATCAACGTGGCCCTGTTTATTCAAAATATTCCGATTGCGAACTTTAGTTTTCACGGAACCGGCGGTGAGGATATGACACTGGATGCAAAGCTGCTGCTGAATACAAAGTATGAGACTGTGAGGATCTACTTTGCGGGAGGAGGACTGACGGCGAAGCAGATAAAGTTTACGCTGATCAAGCCGGCGGAAGAAATTTCAGAAGAAGAAATCGCTGCGTTTTATCATTCGTTTTCATCAGAAGATTCATAAGAAAAAGTGCAAGGGGTCAAAAGCCTCTTGCATTTTTTCTTTCTGACAGGTTTTTTGCAAAAGAAACGAATATCATAGCATACTAACTGATAATGTCAAGAGAACCGGCGAAGTAGATTGAAAAAAGGAACGGTAAAATTTATAATGGAAGTTAGTACATATGGGGTATATGAAACTGATGGAAAGGGAATTTTGGGGTTATGACAAGAACTCGAAAGAATAGAATGCGATTGTCTGTCGTTGCAATCGGAGTGATCGCATTGCTGAGTTTGATACTTCATGTTGCCGGTGTGACAATGGCAAACAGGAAAGAACACATTGTCACTGCAGATTCGGTGGAGAAGGATGTCAAGGTTAAGATCGTCCACAGAACCGATGGTACATCCTCATGGGTGAAGCAGAATTCCAGGAGACAGGGTAAGATTTATGACGCAATGGTGGTAAATAATACCGGGCATGAAATGAAGTCCTGGGTTATGAAGATTAATATCCTTACGGACTGCTATATTAACCAGTTCTGGAACGGAGAGGTGGAGATTCACCAGTCTGTGAATTCTTCTGAAAAAGTGCAGCGGGTCAATCTTGCCAAGATTAAAAAGAGTGCGCTGAAGGTGGATTATATTCTGGATGAATCAGATCTTTTGATCCCTCTGCAAAAAGGGGATTATGTTCTATATTATCCTTCAATGAGTGTGGGAGAAACGCCGGTCGATGTAGGAAAAACGGTAACCGTCGGAGGAATTTTCTATTCGAGTGATAACCTGAGATTTACAGATTATGAGATCAAGTATTTTGTTCATACGGATTATCGTGAGGGTGTAGGTTTTTATATCTCGATGGTTCTGTGGATTGTCTTTGCTCTGATGGTGATTTTCCATAGAGTCGCAATCTTTGTATATAAAAGAGCAGAATATGAGAATCAGTTGCGGCAGTCGGGTATTTCCTGTCTGTCTGAAATATATGCGCTGGTATATATCATCGACCTGTTGCAGGGAACGGTAACGCCGGTGGGAATCAGTGAAGATTTAGAAGAGGATCGTCCGAAGGATTTACCGGCCGGTGAGCAGTTTGCCAATCTGATGCGCATGGATGCAAAGGAAGAATACACGAAGCTGGCAACGGAATTTGTGGATTTTCAGACCTTACCCCATCGACTGGAAGAGAGAAGCAGTATTACCTTTGAATACGAGAGCAAACGTTTTGGATGGCAGCGTCTTCAGTTTATCGTGATGGAACGCAATGGGGAAGGAACCCTGGCGAAGGTCATCTTCACGGTTCAGGAAATCAATCAGGAGAAAAAGGAAAAGGACGAGATCCTGCATCAGGTGGAGGCAGCGAAGATGGAAAGCAACGCGAAAAGCACCTTCCTTGCCAACATGTCCCATGAAATCCGTACGCCGATCAACACCATTTTGGGGCTTGATACGATGATTCTCCGTGAGTGTGAGCAGTCACAGGTTCGCAGATATGCAAAGGACATTAAGATTGCCGGCAACATGTTGCTTGCCCTTGTGAATACCATCCTGGATTACTCCAAGCTGGAAGCCGGCAAGATGGAGATGATTGAAGCGGAATATTCTCTTACACAGATGATTTTCGAAGTGGAGAGTGTGGTCAAGAATCGTATTGAAAGCAAGAATCTGGCCTTCCATGTGGATGTATCAGAAAATATTCCGGATCACCTGTACGGAGATGATGTAAGACTGAAGCAGATCTTGATCAATCTTTTGACGAATGCATTGAAATATACGGAAAAGGGTGGTATCCGCCTGGGAATCTATGGAACGGTTTTAAAGAATCAGAAGGTTCATCTTTTGATTTCTGTCCGTGATACGGGACTGGGTATTACCAAAGAAGACCAGGAGAAATTGTTTGATCGATTTGCAAGGTTTGACGAGCAGAAGAATCGTAAGGTGGAAGGAACCGGAATCGGCATGAGTCTGGTAAAGGGGCTTCTGGATATGATGCATTCCGAACTGAAATTGTCCAGTATGTATGGCAAGGGAAGTGATTTTTACTTCGAAATCGAACAGAAGATCTGTGATCCGGCAATGGTTGGTAAAGTGGACTGGTCGAACCCGACGCTGCCGAATGAAGAGGCATATGAAGTATCTTTTGTTGCACCGGATGCAAAGGTTTTAGTGGTAGATGACAATGAGATGAATCTCACCGTATTCAAGAATCTTCTAAAGGAGACAGAGGTGCAGATTCAGACGGCATCAAGCGGAGAAGAAGCTCTCACCTATGCCAAAGATACAGCATATGATTTGATCTTTATGGATCATATGATGCCTAAGATGGATGGAATTGAAGCTTTTAAGCGGATTCGTACAGATCAGGATGGTGCAAATCGCAAGACGCCGGTCATCATATTGACAGCAAATGCAATTCAGGGTGCCAGAGAGGAGTACATGTCCGTCGGATTTACAGATTATCTGTCAAAGCCAATCGATGATCAGAAATTAGAAGAGCAATTGCAAAAGTATCTTCCAAAGGATCTGATTCAAAAGGCGGAGCGTAAGGCGACATCAAAGAATAAGCCGGATGCAGCCGGCTCCCTTCCTGAGATTGAGGGAATCGACAGTTCTTATGCTGTTGAACACGTCGGAAGTCTTGAGGGTGTTGTATATGTCATGAAGCAGTTTGTTTCAGTGGCAGAATATGATGCAAAAGAGCTTCAGGGATATTGTGATGCGTTAAAGAAACAGCAGGATGATGCCAAAGCACTTGAGAGTTATCGGATCAAGGTTCATGCGATGAAGACGTCAGCAGCCCTTTGCGGCGGACTGCAGGTGCATGGTGTTGCGGCACAACTGGAATATGCCGCAAAGAATGGTGCAGTACAGCAGATTCTTGAAACCACAGGATATTTTCTGGACTTCTGGCTGCAGATGCATCACCGCATTAAGGAATATATAAAGAGTACACAGCCTGCGTCAGAAGTAAAAGATGGAAATATCGCCAAAGAGGTGCTGAACAGTCTTTTGGATCAATTGATGACGAGTATGGAGAACTACGATATAAAGAATTCCGATTTGATTATGGAGGAACTTGATAAGTACGAAGAGGACCGTTTTTTACAGAAGTATCTGGAACAGTTGCATCTGGTTGTGGCAAATCTGGATGCAGACGGTTGCAGGACAATTTGTAATGAGATGAAAGGGGAATAGGCCGTTCATGAGGAAGGAAACAACACAGACCGTATTTCTATATCAAGATAAAATGCCATTTGTCAATGGAGCGATCAAAGCATTTTTGGATGAATATCGTGTCCCGACGGATACACTTGATATTACAACCACTCTTAAGAATCCTCTCCAGGTTATGCCGCAGCTTCTTATTTCAGATGCCAAGGTTTTGCTGGAGAATCCAAGCGAAAGGGCGTTTCTTTATGACTGCTGCATTGAACAGGGAACCCACTTTCTAATTGTGGATGACAAAGAGCTGGTAAATCAATTGATGGAAATTACTTCTCCGGCAGTTGTGGCAGAGAAGTTTGTTCGTCCGATCAATGCAAAAGAAGTGGCACAAAAGGTGGTTGAGATCCTGGACAGCATCCGCAATCGAAGCCTTCGTAAAACGATTCTGGTGGTGGATGACTCCCCGACTTTTTTAAGAACGGCGTCGGAATGGCTCGAAGAAGAATACAACGTATGTGTCTGTCCGTCGGCTTTTGCGGCAATCAAGCTGATCAATGTCAAGAAACCGGATATGATTCTGCTGGATTATGAAATGCCGGTATGCAGCGGCGCACAGTTTTTAGAGATGATGAATGTGGAACTTGGAGATGAACATCCACCGGTTATGTTTCTTACCTCTAAAAATGACAAGGAAACGGTGCAGGAGTTGCTGGCACTTAAGCCGCAGGGATATATGTTGAAAACACAGGCGAAGGAATCGATCCTTACAAACATTCGGATGTATTTTGAAAAGGAGATGTAGCATTTATGGTCAGTATTTATTATGCCATACTGCTTGTGATATCAATTCTAATCGCAATCTTTGTTGCACAGCACACATATGAGAATATTGATATTCATCATTGGACCATAACGGTCATTATACCGCTGGTGATACTGGGGTATTGGCTCAAGACCAGAGTAACCACAACAAACGGGGCAATGATAGCATTTTCTTATATTTATCTGGACAGTACCCTGATGCTGGCGGTGATTTTGTGTGCCCTTTTGTATTTTATGCGTGTCAGAGTTAAGCCCTGGATGCGACTGGTTATTTATGGCACTTCTTTTGTGCATATGTTCGTTTTCTGGCTATGCATCAATAACAGACTTTATTATAAGTCGGTGAAGCTGGTTAATACAGGAATCGGTATAGCGACGAAGATGGAGAGCGGTCCGTTAAAAATCATCCACTGGATCTATATTACGGCAATCCTTTTTGCAATTGTAACGGTTATTCTGGTTGCCTGGATCCGGCGTGGAACCTATTCGAGAAGAACGCTGATTATTTATACCGTTCTTCTGTCAGCGGGACTTTTGCTCTATATCATTGAATCCTTTATGGACGTGGATTTTTCCATGTTGCCAACCCTGTATGTGATTGCAGATGTAATCATTGCTTTAAATTATGACCGGGATCACACCCATGACATCAGCAGTCTGGTTTCAAGACAGCAGGAACAGCATAGTGGCAGGGCATATGTTGCCATTGACCAGTCCGGACGGTTTTTGAGTTGTAACAAAAAGGCTTATGACTTTCTGCCGGAACTTGAAATGCAGATCGTGGATGCAAAGCTTCCGGAGAGAGGAGAGGCGGCAGAGGTCCTGTACGGATTGAAACAGGATTTCTTGGCGAATAAGACCCTTCTTCGACAGTTTCAGATGGGGGATAAGGTCTGCCAATGCGAGATTTCGGAATTCTCCCTGCGGGTGGACGGTGAAGTACAGGGATACATTTTTGATATACGTGATATAACAGAGGAACAGCATGTCATCAAGGTCATGAGAGACTATAACGATGCCTTGAATGAAGAAGTGAACCGTCAAATGAAAGCCATGGTGAATATGCAGGAGCGTATGGTGCTTGGCCTTGCAGATATGATGGATTCACGGGACAAGGAACAAAGCGGCCGCGCAAGGCGGACGAATGCCCTGGTACATATCCTGGTGGGAGAAATTCAAAGGCAGGATTATTTCAAAGCCAGTCTGCAGTTTTTCAATGATATGTTACGCGCCACTCCAATGTATGACCTGGGCAGGATCTGTATCGACCAGGCGATTATTTCAAAAGGCAGTGACCGTACCACAGAAGAGCAGGCCTTGTATGAAAGCCATGCTGTAAAAAGCGGAGAATTTGTTCACCGGATTCTTGATGAAGCAGAGAATCCGCAGTATGTGAAGGTGGCTTATCATATTGCAAGAAATCATCATGAACGCTGGGATGGAAGAGGTTATCCGGATGGACTTGTGGGAGAGCTGATTCCATTGGAAGCCCGCATCGTTGCTTTGGCGGATGCCTTCGATGAATGGGTTGCCGAGAAGAAAAAGGGCAGACCTATGGAGGAGACTTTACTGGAAGTGGAGAATATGGTGGAAGAGGAGATGGGAAGCCGTTTTGATCCGAATCTGCAGGAGGTTTTTATGGCATCCCGAAAGAAAATTGAAGAATACTATATTTCACAGGAAATGGACTAGACAGCAATGAGGATAGTGAAAAAAGCCGGGGTGTATGTACCGGTATTTCTTTTAACCATGTGTGGATTGGCAGCCATCTTGTTTCTAAGTGCTCTGATTCCTCAAAAAGCCATACAGAAACATATGAGAGATTCAGCCACATATCTGAGCCGATACGAGAGATCCTATCGGCTGATCAAAGGGGCAGATATCAGCCGCCTCGACCGGAATGGCATGGCGCAGGTTGGGGTGAGTTTTTAATTTTAACTAAAACTTCCCACACCGAAAAGGTGTGTTGAACCTTGAAAACTCAATAATA
>CAMGZH010000004.1 GCA_946182825.1 uncultured Lachnospiraceae bacterium | reverse complement strand
ACCTTCACCTCTTCCTCCTTGCACTCCTGCTCTACCTTTTTCTTCTCATCTGCCACTGTTGCCGGCCTCCTTATATCTTATGATTCTTTCTTCCCGATTCCTTTAACAGAAGATTCTCCGGGAAGTTCTGACGAATGAACGATGTCACCCAACTGTGACTTCAGCTTCTTCAACTGCTTCATGACATTCTCATAATCCATACGCTTCGGACCTAAGATTCCAATGGTTCCCTTGAAACCGTCTCCCAAATCATACTTTGCAGTTACAACACTGCAATCCTGCATATTGGGAATGTCATTACCGATGTAGACCTTAATCCCATTGGGATTACCCTCTTCATCGGACTCAATATCCTCGATCAGTTCCTTCAGTTCTCCCTTGTCTTCAAAAGCGGAGATCAGATGGGATGCCCGCTCCGAATCGGAAAGCTCCGGATACTTAAAGATATTCGTCGCTCCACTGGTGTAGATCTCACGATCCTCATCCGCTTCAATGGTTCCTGCAATATTCTCCAAAACCTCTGCAATGATCCCGGAGTAGGAACCTGCATTCTGTCGCATCTTCTGAATCAGCGCCAGATTAATATCATTCACGGTAAGTCCTGAGAGATTGGTATTCAAAAGCATGTTCAGCTTAAGAATATCTTCATTGCTAAGACTCTGTTCCAGCTTAATGATCCGGTTCCGAACCACATTACCATCCATTACAACAACAGATAAAAGCTCATGATCGTTTACCGCGGAAAGCTGAACAAAGCGAACCCGGATCCCCCGAACCGCCGGAGCCGAGATCATGGTTGCGTACTGCGTAGAATTTGCAAGCACCTTAACCACCTGCTTGAGCATCTTCTCCATCTGATCCGTACGCTCGACCACCATCTCCTTCACATCATTGATCTCCTGATCCTTCTGTGCCAGAAGATTATCTACGAAAAACCGGTAGCCCTTATCGGAAGGAATTCGTCCTGCCGATGTATGAGGCTGTAGGATATATCCCATCTCCTCAAGGTCACTCATTTCATTTCGTATGGTAGCGGAACTTAAATTCAGATCCGAATTCTTGGAAATGGTACGGCTGCCTACCGGCTCACCGGTCTCAAGATAGTTACGGATGATAACGTTCAGGATCTTCTCCTGACGTTCTGTAAGCTCTGTTTTCTCTGCCAAAATACCACCTCCGTTCTTTGTTAGCACTCAAATCTCTGGAGTGCTAACATCTTCTAAAAGGTAATTTATCACCCTTTCCAATCTTTGTCAACACTTGCTAAAACAAAAATTTGGATAATGCATAATTTGACAGATCGAGCCCCTGCTCCGTTAAAAAGATTCGACCCTCCCGGGTCTCAAGAAGGCCTTCCTTCTTCAACTGCAACAGCGCATCCTGATAAACGCCGTCGATTGGCTTTCCAAAGGCCTGATAGAAATCCTCCCTGGATATTCCTGCATTCTGACGCAGTCCAAGGAACATAAACTCCTCCATGGCACCCTTCCGGGTAATGGTCTGAACCTGATCATAGATCGGCACATCCTCGATCTGTGCCTGGGGATCAATGGCCATCAGATGAGATGCCTCTTCAATGTAATCATATATGTGACGGATATTGGTGATCCTTTGCTCAAGACCCATACCACCGGCTTCTTCCCCTTCGATCTGTGGAACAAGACAGGCCGGAGCGATCAGGGATGCCGCTCCTATTCCCATGCCCACATAGGTCTTACGGGTCCAATAACCGATGTTGTGCCTGCAGGCCATTCCCGGCTTGGCATAGTTACTGATCTCATACTGTTCATAGCCATGGGCGATAAGTTCATGCTGAGCACGTTTCATCAGCTCATAGGCCTGATCTTCATTGGGAAGCTCCATGGTCGGCTGTCCGTTTTTCTGACGGATATCATCTGCCCGGTATCTACTATAGAAAGGAGTTCCCTCTTCAATGATCAGCGCATAACAGGAAATATGCTCCGGTCGTAAGGAAGACACCCGACGGATGGTCTCGATGAGCTTTCCCGGAGTCTGCCCCGGCAGTCCTGTCATCAGATCCACATTGATATTTTCAAAGCCGGCCTGCCGAAGGATCTCATAGGTTCTTAGGAACCTGTCATAGGTATGTATCCTTCCAAGGAGCTGCAGTTCATCGTTATGGGCAGACTGCAGCCCCACAGAAATACGATTGATCCCGATGCTCTGATAGATGTTCGCCGCCTCACAGGTAACGGTTCCCGGATTCGCCTCTATGGTCACCTCCGCCAGAGGATCCACATCAAAATGATCCCGCACCGTATCCATGATCTTTTCCATGAGCTTCACCGGAAGCCAGCTTGGGGTTCCGCCACCGATGTAGATGGAGGTCACACGACCAAACACACGCTTGCTCTGCCAGATGATCTCCTGGCAAAGGGACAGGGTGTATTCCATCTGCACCTGCTTGTCATAAGGACCGGACAAAAAATCACAGTAGTCGCATTTCTTCACACAGAAGGGAATATGAATATATAATTCGATCTCTCGTGGATCGACATCGTTTCGTTGTAAATTAGTTATCATCGTCAAGCTTGAGAACGCTCATGAAGGCCTCCTGTGGGATCTCCACATTTCCGACCTGTCTCATGCGCTTTTTTCCTTCCTTTTGCTTCTCCAACAACTTTCTCTTACGGCTGATATCACCACCGTAACACTTTGCCAATACATCCTTACGCATTGCACGAACCGTTTCTCTTGCAATGATCTTAGATCCCACCGCTGCCTGGATCGGGATTTCAAAGAGATGTCTTGGAATATTACCCTTGAGCTTTTCACACATTTTCCTTGCACGCTCGTAGGCGGTTCCCTCAAAGACGATAAAGGACAGGGCATCCACCGTCTCCTTATTGATAAGGATATCCAGCTTCACAAGCTTGGACTGCTGATAGCCTCTCATCTCATAATCAAAGGACGCATAACCTCTGGAACGGCTCTTCAATGCATCAAAGAAATCATAAATGATCTCGTTCAGTGGAAGGATATACTTAACCAGCGCTCTTCCCTCCTCGATGTATTCCAGAGATACGTACTCACCTCGTCTCTCCTGACAAAGATCCATAATGGCACCGATATAGTCACTGGTGACCATGATCTCGGCATCCACCATAGGCTCTTCCATATATTCGATCTCTGACGGATCCGGCAGATTGCTCGGATTGGTCAGCTCAATCATGGTTCCATCGGTCTTATGCACACGATATACAACGCCCGGCGCTGTGGTCACCAGATCCAGATCGTATTCTCTCTCAAGTCTTTCCTGAATAACATCCAGATGCAGCAGCCCAAGGAAACCGCAACGGAATCCAAAACCAAGCGCCACGGATGTCTCCGGCTCAAACTGAAGAGCCGCATCATTCAGCTGAAGCTTCTCAAGAGCATCCCTCAGATCCGGATACTTTGCTCCATCCGCCGGATAAAGTCCGCAGTAGACCATAGGATTTACCTTCTTATATCCCGGCAGAGGCTCTTTGCATGGGTTGTTGGCCAGTGTAATGGTATCACCCACACGTGTATCCCTTACATTCTTGATGGAGGCTGTCATATATCCTACCATACCGGCAGTGAGTTCATCACATGGAAGAAACTGTCCGGCTCCAAAGTATCCGACCTCTACCACATCAAAGCTTGCTCCAGTGGCCATCATCTTCACCTTGTCTCCGGCCTTCATGGTTCCTTCCTTGACACGACAGAACACGATAACGCCCTTGTATGCATCGTACAGGGAGTCAAACACCAGAGCCTGCAGGGGAGCCTTCTCATCTCCTTCCGGTGCCGGCAGCTTCGTAATTACCTGTTCTAAGACTTCATCCACGTTCAGGCCGGTCTTAGCAGAAATGCGTGGTGCATCCTCTGCCACAAGCCCGATAACGTCCTCGATCTCGGTTGCCACACGATCCGGATCCGCTGAAGGAAGATCCACCTTATTGATGACCGGAAGCACCTCAAGATCATGATCTAATGCAAGGTACACATTAGCCAGCGTCTGTGCCTCGATCCCCTGCGCCGCATCTACAATGAGAATTGCTCCATCACAGGCTGCAAGGGAACGGGACACCTCATAGTTAAAATCCACATGTCCTGGAGTATCGATAAGATTAAGGATATACTCCTCTCCGTCCTTGGCTGTATAGATCAGACGTACCGCCTGGGACTTGATGGTGATTCCTCTTTCCCTCTCAAGCTCCATGTTATCCAGAACCTGAGCCTGCATCTCACGCTCTGTCAATGTATTTGTCATCTCGATCATACGGTCCGCCAGCGTAGACTTACCGTGATCGATATGTGCTACGATACAGAAATTACGAATATGTGAACGATCAATTGCCATAGATTTGACTTCTCCTAAAAACTTATTTTCTTACAATGTAATAACCTCTATCATAGTGGCTATTCTTCTTCACTCCCACTAGATTATCTTATTTTTTAATGAAACACAAGATAATCCTTGACAGATTGCATAACCTTTTGTATTATAAGCAGGTATGATTGCATTGAACTGTCCGTGTCCGGCTGCAATGTAGATCACAATAATTTTGATTATATTTACATTGGAGGTGTACAAGTTGGCTAACATTAAATCTGCTAAGAAGAGAGTTTTAGTAAGCGCTAAGAGAGCTGAGCGTAACAAGTCTATCAAGTCTTCTGTTAAGACTGCGATCAAGAAGGTTGAGGCTGCTGTAGAGGCTTCTGATAAGGCTGCAGCAACAGCTGCTTTAGCTGAGGCTAATGTGGTAATCCACAAGGCTGCAGGTAAGGGCATCATGCATAAGAACAATGCTGCTCGTAAGGTATCCCGTCTTACTAAGGCAGTTAACGCTTTAGCATAAGCTTAACACAAGTTATTTATAAAACACCAGGTACCGTCATACCTGGTGTTTTATTTTGCCTATTTATCTGGTGAAGGAAAGGATCAAAAGCTCCACCGACATTTTCTCATCCAGTCTTCCGCTTTTAAATGCAGCTTCATTTTCCGCTGCCTGTCGCAGCACTTCCTCGATTTCTGATTTTTTAAAATTACGGAGATACCCCTTCAGCTTACGAAGAACATAATCGCTCTTCTGATGGAGAAGTTCCTTCTCCCGCTCCGGCCGAAGCCTCTGCTGCTCCATCTCCATCAGACTGTGCAACTGACGAAACTGGCGAACGATCAGCGCCAGAATTGCCATTGGCGGCTCATCCAAAAGCAGCATATCCTGATACACCCGCATCGCTCGTTTTCCATTTCGGCTCGCCATGGCATCGATGAGATCAAACACCTTCGACTCAGCGGAGTTCACACAGATAGCCTCCACATCCTCCTGTTCAATTCCGCCCCGATTCAGGCAATAGGCAATAAGCTTCTGGCTTTCCTGATCCATCAGATCCATGGAGGACTGGCATCGTTTATAAAACTCCTGCCAGGCCGCTGTCTTCATCCCCAGTCCGGCCTCCTTTAATCTGCCTCCGATCCAAGCCATCAGTTCCTTTTCCGTCGGCATTTCCATCTCTTCCGTACAGCCGGCCTTCGCAGCCGCCTTATAGACCTTGCCGCGCTTGTCCACATCCTGTTCGGTGAAGATCAGTATTGTCGTTTCCGGTATCTGTTTAAAGTACTCCGCCAGTTCCTCATTGGCCTTGGAGCTTCCTTTGAAAAATCCTGAATTCTCAACCAGAATCACGCGCACATCTGCAAAAAACGGCATAGTGTCAGCCTGTTGTATCAGCTCCGGCACAGTAATGGACCGGTTACGGATCCAGGTAAAATTCATATCCCCTTCCTCTTTGGTTACATTCAACCCGCTTAACAGCTTATCTCTGTAACCTCGGATCAGGTAATGCTCGCTTCCGAACAAAAGGTATAAGTGCCTGTAATTGGCATTTGCAATATCATTATCAATGGAACGCATGTATCCTCTTTCCACCTGCTTTACTACATATCCTTTTTATTCTACTATAAAACGGTTTTGTTTTCTATCGTCGAAATCTTGTAATGGAAACCGCATCCTCCTCCAACCGAATGGTGATGCATCCACTCCGGTCTGTTCGATCAATATCACATCCTGCATCCTCCAGTCGATCCAGGACCTCCTTATGGGGATGCCCGTATCGGTTCTTCCGGCCGGCTGAAACCAGGCAAAGTTTCGGCTGCAACGCCATCAGCCAGGACGTGCTGTTGGAATTCTTGCTTCCGTGATGGGCCGCTTTTAGGATATCGACCGCCTCATCCCTTCCAAGGGCACTTTTCAGACAGGAACGATAGGTCTCTGACTGCAGGATCCTATCTTCCTGTGCCTTTCCCATATCCCCCGTCAGCATGAACGTACAGTTTCTTCCTTCTTTCTTCTTCATCGTCAGAAGCATCACAAGGCTGTTCTCGTTGTTTCCATCCTCTTCATGGGTTCCGGCAGCATCGGGATAGATCACCGTATACGTCGCTCCCTCCCGGCAGATCACATCCCCCGCCGAAAGATAACCAATGGGTATCTTCCTTTTTTTACAAAGTGCCTGGATGGTCCTGTAATTTTCTTTGGAACGGTCTACAGCCTGCGGCATCAGGATCTCTCCAATGGGAAAGCCCCGTTGGAGAAGCTCCACGCAACCGCTGACATGATCGGTATCCATATGGGTCAAAAACCAAAGGTCGATCCGGCTGATTCCCCGATAGGAAAGATAGGGAAGAATGGTGTACTCTCCCACCTTACTCTTCTGACTGCTTCCTCCATCGATCAGGTCAACACCTTCGCCTCCGGACACCACCAATCCGTCTCCCTGTCCCACATCAAGCATTACAAAGGAAACCTCTCCGGGATGATAAAACAAAGCAAATACAAGACAGGTCATCACAAGCACGGAAACCGCCTCCAGCCGAAGGCTTCCAACAACACCAAAGTAGCGTCTTTTCTTCCAGGGAAGCTTTCGGGACTGTTCTTTTTTTAATCGGGATACATACCGCTCCATCAGCACCGGCAAAGCCAAAAGTACCGAATAATACAAAACCGGCAAAAAGATTCCCGGGGATCCCACCGCCTGCCTGCCAAAGGGAAGACCGATGGCCCAATCCCCCAGAAACTCGTACAGGAAGATCAGCCTATGACAAGGCCACAAAAGAATCTGCCCCATAACAGAGGAAAAACACCCCAGGACACCTCCCATCAGCCCCCAGGACAAAATCAGCCCTAGCAACGGGATCACCAGCACATTTAAAAAGATGGTATACACACAGAACCGATGGAAAACAAAGGCTGTCACCGGCAGCATAAACAGCTGGATCCATAGAGCCGAAAAAAAGCTTCCTGTCAGACTCTGCCATGCGCTAGGACGAAAGCGACTGCCCTTGATCATTTTATGGGTCGCCTCAAAGCGAAGACGCTGCACCTCAAAAAAACACCCATGCATGGGCGCTGCCACAAACCCGACACCGCACACAGCGCTAAAGGATAGAATCAGACCGCTGTCACAGATCCCAAGGGGAGAGCCGATCAAAAGGATCAGAAAAGCAAGGGATGCCCCCGAAATAAGATCATAGGCTTCCCCGCTGATATAAGACCCCATCAGCAAAAATACATCAGGATGGAGCGTCTGACAGAAATTCCGCCGCCGGTCAGCATTCCGTAGAGCAGAACAAGAACAGAACTGATGATGGCACTTTTTGACAGCGTAATCCCCCGACTTCTTAGCCGGCGAAACAAAAAACCTCCCACCATAGACACATGCAATCCGGAAATTGCCAGGACATGGGCAATGCCTGCATCCGAAAAAAGATTTCTCGCCTCAAAAGAAAGAGCGGACCTGTCTCCAAGACAGATACTGTTTAAGATTCCGCCCTCTTCCCCCGGCATCAACGCCTGATAAACTGAAGCGATCCTGTTGCGAAGCCGCCAGAGCATCTCCTGCAAAAGAAAGCGGATCCTCGCCGGCCCCGTTGCCCCGGCAACACATCCACCGGATGCTTCCGAAATCCTTCCACTGATATTCCGGGATCGGTAGTAAGCCACTTCGTCAAACTCACCGGGATTGCCCGGCAACACAAAGGCAAGATTGTCCCCTTTCACTAAAAGAATATCACCGTAGCAAAAACGATCCTTCCTGCATAAGAGAAGAACTTTTGTATCCAAAGAGACTGGCTTCTCCTGTTGCACCCGGACATCATCGAGTGTCACATACAGCCTGTCCCCCTTCCATTGTTTGCCGCTGATCTGACCCTGCAAATCGATCCTTTTTTTATCCTCCAAAAAGTGGGAATGATCCCTGTCATAGGCCAGGGAAGCCCGTTCAAAGAGCACATACCCCAACAGGAAAAAAAGTAAAACAAAACCTGCTCCCAAAACAATTTCGGCAGCACGTCGTCTACGACAATATAAAAGAAAACATACAGGAATAAGAAGCACCGGAACGGGGCTTCTCCATAGGGACAGGAAGATCCCTGTCAGATAAGCGGCGCTGCATAAAAGCAGCGGCCGTTTATTCATAGAAATTACCTCATTATTGATTGATTACATAGGATTCATCTGCAGCATAGGTATTGCTGAGATCGTCTGATTCAAGGATAGAGGCACTGTCGCCCGATCCGATCAGGATCTGAACACGGTTGATCTGATCCAGCTGACAAAGAGAATTAACGATGGAATAAATGGTCATCTTCTGATACCCCACCGTCTCATTGCTAAACAGGGACTGATCCAGATCCACATAGCAGACCCCTTCACTGGTGTTGACCGAGAGTACCTTCACATTGGAGGGGATCGCCGAACGGGCATCGGAACGCTCCGGACTCTTACTGAGCTGGCGAAGTACCACCTGCGCCAGAGGAACATTCTCATTGTAGTGAACATCATGAACCTCACGATAGATACCGCTGCCGTCTGCCACAGGATAAAACAGGGTAAGTTCCGCTTCCCGTGTAGAATCCTGCTCACTTCCGAAATCGTCCACAAAGGAATCGGCTGTCATAGCCCCCACCGGACTTCCCTGGGCATCCAGCAAAGTCTCATCCACGATCTTAAAGGAAATGGTCGAAACGTCCGAGAGCTGGGTAATGGTCTTAACCACAGCCGCCCTGAGCAGAGCCTCCTGTACCGGATTCAAGGTCTGATAGTCCCTGCTGAAGGAAATAATGAGCTTTTTCCCTTTTAAGGTGGTATGACGAACACTGACACTACCCGGGATCGGATTGGTATAATCCGCATCCTCCACAGCGGTGGACAGCTTTGAGATCAGAAAATTCAGCTGCTCCGGTGTTGCGGTCTCTTTCATTTTGACATTCACCGGATAAAGAGAGGTCTTGGTCTGGTTCAGGTAATAGATTGTGATATTCCCCTTGGTCGTCTTCCCAGATGCTTTCCCAGAACCACAGCCGGTCAGAAGACAAAGCAGCATACTGCAACAAAGGATGATTCTTATGAAGTTGTTCCCACGCGAATTCTTCAATTATGACTCCTTAATATAGCTGAGAGGTACACGTACATCGAAGGTCGTACCCTCACCCACCATAGAATGAACCTGAATCTGTCCATGGTGCATATCGATGGCATTCTTGGTAATGGCGAGGCCAAGCCCTGTACCGCCGATCTCTCTGGAATGTGACTTGTCCACACGGTAAAATCTCTCGAAAATACGATTCAAAGAATCCTCCGGAATTCCCATTCCGGAATCCTCTACACGAATGAAAAAATACTGGTGATCTGCATTCAGGGATACATGGACATAGCCTCCCTGCTGGTTGTACTTGATACCGTTCTCGATCAGATTCATGATCGCCAGCGAAAACTTCACTTCGTCCACCTCTGCGGTCACCGGACGGAAGGATTCCATAACAAGCTCCACCTGATTCTTCTCAGCAATCGGGCGAAGACGCTTCATCAGCTGTTCCAGCATCTCATTGATGTTCTTCGCTTCGATGTTCAAGGTAACACCAGACTTATCCAGTCGCACAAGAGATAACAGATCGTTGATGATCTTGGTCTCACGATCGATCTCGTGGGTAATGTCATCCATAAAGTCCCGGTAGAGTTCCACCGGAACCTCATCCCCCATAGAAGTCAGAGAATCCGCAAGAACCTTCATGGAGGTCAGCGGTGTCTTAAGCTCATGGGACACGTTGGATACAAATTCCTGACGGGAAGCATCGATCTCATCCATCCGGGTCATGACCTCATTGAAGTGCTTCGAGATCTCCGTGGTCTCAGCAACATCCGAAACCATGACCTGCTCTCCACTATTCTGCCGGTTCAGGATGGCAGCTGACAGCTTCCTTAAAGGATCCGTCAGATAAATAGAGGAAAAAAGTGCTACAATGGTAGCGATAATGGCGGCGACAAGCACGCTGAACACAAGGAGCCTGGTATAAAAGCTTACATTCTGTTCAAGATAATCGGTGGACTTTGTGATAACGATAACCCCCTCCACCGTACTGCCCACGCCGGTTCCCATAATCGGAACCGCAATGACCTGACAGTGGCTGTCATTGTCATAGGTGGAACTTCTCTTTCCTCTGAGGGCAAGGATCGCATTCTGCCAGACCATGGTCCTTCCGGTGTAGATATCATACGTATCATTCACCACCTGAAGGGAACTGTTCAGGATCATAATCCGACCGGAATAAATATTCCCCAGAGCCATCAGCTGATTATTGATGGCATCCATGGTCGGATTGGACAAATATCCTGTTGTAACGATCTGATTGGAAAGCAACTGTGCCTGAGATGTCATAGATACAGCATCATTGCTCAGAGCCTTCTTCTGGTACATCTGGAAGAAAAGACCTCCAATCAGAGTTCCGGGGATCAATCCTACCAAAAGTACAAGAATAAAAATTCTGACACGCAGACTATTGAAAATAGTTGGTATGGAAAAACGCTTCATAATAGCACGAACAACCTTTATTTCTGATAGTAATAACCGAGACCCCACTTCGTATGTACGTAACGCGGCTCACTGGGGTTAGGCTCGATCTTCTCACGCAGACGACGGATATGAACGTCTACCGTTCTGGCGTCTCCGGGGAAATCTGCACCCCAGATCTCCTTCAACAGAACATCTCTGCTGTATACCTTTCCCGGATTGGTCACAAGAAGGCAAAGCATTTCAAATTCCTTGGTGGTAAGATTAAATTCCTTATCTTTGATAAAGAGACGACGGCTGTCATTATCGATACGGATATCGCCGCTGGTGATCTGACTGCTGTTCTCCCTGGAAGTATCGTTTCTGTGACTTCTGCGCATAACCGCCTTGATTCTTGCCTTCACCTCAAGAATATTAAAAGGCTTGGTAATATAGTCATCCGCGCCATACTCAAGGCCCAGGATCTTATCCATATCATCACCCTTTGCGGTAAGCATCATGATCGGAACCGTAGAAAACTCCCGAATTCTCTGACACACCTGAAAACCATCCAGCTTCGGAAGCATAACATCCAAAAGAATCATGTCATACTCTCCTTCTGTCGCCTTCGACAGAGCTTCCTCTCCGTCATAGGCGCAGTCCACCTGCATGCCATCCTGCTCAAGAGAAAAACGAATTCCCTTAACGATCAACTTCTCATCATCTACAACCAATACTTTAGCCATGTTATCCTCAACCAAACGATCTATATTATTATTTTATCTTTCAATTTTTCATATGTGTAAGAGCCGATCCCGCTCACAAGGGTGATATCCTTGGGATCCTGAAAGGGACCATGCTCTTTGCGATAAGCAAGGATCGCTTCCGCTCTGGTATCTCCAATACCGGGAAGTGTCACCAACGCATTCTTATCTGCCTGATTAATATTCACAAGTTCTGCGGATCCCTCCGTAGCCTTCCCGGAGGACTGTCCCCCGCCCGATTCCGTCTCTTCGACCTTCCCGGTCTCTTTCGCTTCCTTCCTGGATAAAACATAGATCTTCTGTCCATCCGAAAGCACACCGGCCTGGTTCAGATCCCTGTCGTAGGCCTTCTTCGTCAGGCCGCCGGCAGCACGGATCGCCTGAAACACACGACTGTCCCGGTCAAGCTCATATACCCCGGGAGAAGCCACAGCTCCGGCCACCTGCACATAGATCTTATCCGACGCTTCCCCTGCAGGGGCTGTCTTTTTCGACTTTGAACCTAAAGAAAGCTTTGTCTTCCCGTTCTCCTCCCGACTGCTCTTCGTCTGAAAATAAGACTGACGAGAACAGCCCGGCAACACAACAAGGAAGCAAAGCAGTCCTGTAAATAAAATCATACAAACTGTCTTTTTCATATCGTTCCTCCCAAAAGGAAGGCCGATGAAACTGCACGACTTTATTTTATTAAAATTCTGTTTGATTTACAAGATAAAACTCATGCAAAGGTATCGAAGATACGAATAAGTTTTTCATGCATTTCGTCAAATCCGTCCTTTTCCATAACAAGAGGAGGAAGCATACGAAGGACATCATTTCCGGCTGACAAAAGAATGATCCCCTCTTCCAGTCCCTTTTTTACCACGTCTCCCACCGGAATGGTCAGAATAAGTCCCTGCATAAAGCCCATACCACGGTGTCCCGTAATGAAGTCATACCGCTGGGTAAGATCCTCCAGGATCCTTTCAAAATACGGCGTCAACTCGGTTACATGGTCGGTAAGCTTTCGCTTTGCGATCAGATCAAGGGATGTCTTCACAGCTCTGGTAACAAGAGGATTTCCGCCGTACGTCGTACCGTGATCCCCCGGAACAAGGGAATGGTCTGCCACCTCTTCGGTCACCGCAAAAGCCCCCACCGGAACACCGCCTCCCAGGGCCTTCGCCATGGTAAGGATGTCCGGACGGATGCCATACTTCTGGAAGGCAAACATGCTGCCGCTACGACCGACACCGCATTGGATCTCATCCAGGATCAAAAGGATGCCCCTGTCATCACAGAGCTTACGGATTTTCTTTAAGAAGGTTTCATCCGCAGGATAGATCCCCCCCTCTCCCTGGATCGTCTCCATCAGGATGGCACAGGTATTTTCATTCACCTGACACTCAACACTTTCATAATCATTAAAGTCTGCAAATCTCGCACCATCCATCAAAGGATAAAAGGCTTCCCGGTAATGTTCGTTTCCTGTCACCGACAAAGAACCCACGGTCCGTCCATGGAAGCTGTGATTCATGGCAATGATCTCGTAATTTTTTCTTCCGTGCTTTAGGTAAGCATATTTTTTGGCTGTCTTAAGTGCACCCTCAATGGCCTCTGCTCCGGAATTGGTAAAGAACACCTTATCCATTCCACTGGCAGCGGCAACAGCCGCCCCCGCATCATGTAACGGCTTGTGATAGTAGAGGTTGGATGTATGCAGCAGCAGATCCACCTGATCCTTAAGGGCATCGGTATACTCCTTGTCATGATAGCCAAGGGCCATCACACCGATTCCACTGGCAAAGTCCAGATATTTTTTCTCATCGGTGTCGTATAAATATACACCCTCACCATGATCAAAAATAACCGAGAAACGGTTATATACATGCAAAAGGCTTTCGTCGGTACGCTTGATATATTCGGCATTATTCATTGTAATACTTCTCCTGTTCATCCTCTAAAATAGCTGTTCCAATACCCTTGTTGGTAAAGATCTCAAGAAGCAGACAGTGGGCAATTCGTCCGTCTAAGATATGCACTCTCGAAACCCCTTCTTCGATGGCATCGATACAGTTATTAAGCTTCGGAAGCATACCACCGCCGATATAACCTTCTGTGATCAGATCCTTTGCCTCGGAGACGGTAAGTTCGGAGATCAGAGTGGAAGAATCGTCCGGATCCTTGTACACACCCTCGATATCCGTTAAAAATGCCAGCTTTTCTGCCTCCAGTGCCTTTGCGATAGCGCAGGCAGCATCATCTGCATTGATGTTGTAGGTATTGTAATCATCATCCATTCCAATGGGACAAACGATGGGTAAAAAATCCCGCTCCAGCATATCATAGAGGATCTTTGGATTCACTTCCTTGATCTCACCCACAAATCCGATATCCTCTCCCATGGAATATTTTTTCTCAACCTTTAAGAGACCGCCGTCTTTTCCACTGATTCCGATGGCAGATACACCAAGCTTTTCCACCATGGATACCAGGGATTTGTTCACACGGTTCAGTACCATCTCTGCGATCTCCATCGTAGGCTCATCGGTCACACGAAGTCCGTTGATGAACTTTGGCTCCATGCCTGCTTTGGAAACCCATTTACTGATTTCCTTTCCACCACCGTGAACGATGATGGGCTTAAAACCAACCAACTTTAACAGGGTCACATCCTGGATCACCTGCTGCTTCAGCTCTTCATCCACCATAGCAGATCCGCCGTATTTCACAACGATGATCTTACGATTGAAACGCTGAATATACGGAAGCGCCTCGATCAAAACCTCTGCCTTTGCCTTTGCATCCTGCATAGAATCTACTTTCATTGCCAATATCTCCCTTATTCTTTTCTCTTTTTCTCTTTTGCCTGTAGGATCAGGAACGGTAATCCGCGTTGATCTTTACATAGTCATAGGTCAGGTCACAGCCCCAGGCGTAGGCCTCTTCGCTACCCTGCTTCATATCACAGATGCAGGTGACCTTCTCCTCGGAAAGTACCTTGGTAGCCTCTTCTTCGCTGTAGTTTAAGGCCACACCGTTTTCCACCAGACGAATGGTTCCCGCCTTGCTCTCAACGGTCAGATCCACCTTTAACGGATCAAAATCGCAGCCTGAATACCCCAATGCACAAAGAATACGGCCCCAGTTGGCATCATGACCGAAGATTGCTGCCTTGGTCAGATTAGATGTGATCACAGACTTGGCAAACGTCTTCGCCTCCTGTTTGGTGCGACAGTGCTTTGCCACCACTTCAAACAAAGCCGTGGCTCCCTCTCCGTCTCCTGCCATTTTCTTGGCAATGGTGGATGCTACATGGGATAACGCCTCATAAAACTTCTTATAGTCCTCTGTATCCTCCAGGATCTCTGCATTTCCTGCTGCCCCGTTGCTAAGAAGCAGGCAGGTATCATTGGTGGAGGTGTCACCATCCACAGAAATCATGTTAAAACTGTCCTCTACCACAGAGGATAAGGCATTCTGAAGAAGTTCCTTTCCGATCACTGCATCCGTTGTCATAAAACAGAGCATGGTACACATATCCGGATGGATCATTCCGCTGCCCTTTGCCATTCCTCCGATGGTCACCCTGGTTCCATCGGAAAGGGTGATGGCAACCGCAGCCTCCTTCTCCTTTGTGTCCGTTGTCATAATGGCCTTTGCCGCCGCATTACCTGCTTCGATTCCCTCTGCAAGGCCGTTGGCAAGGACCTTGATACCGGCTGCGATCTTCTCCATAGGAAGCTGCATTCCGATAACACCGGTGGAAGCCACCAGAGTGCTGCCCGGATCAAGGGAAAGAGCCGCCTCACAGGCTTTTGCAGTCTCATTACAGTAGCCATATCCCTCTTCACCTGTGCAGGCGTTGGCGATTCCCGCATTGATCACAACCGCCTGAATATGCTGTGAGGCTTCCACAAGCTTTTTATCGAAAAGCACCGGAGCCGCCTTTACAACATTTCGTGTAAAGGTACCTGCTGCCTTACAGGGGAACTTACTGTAAAGCAATGCCATATCATCCCTGTCCTTATACTTGATCCCGGCCGCTGTATGTGCTGCCATAAATCCCTTTGCCGCTGTTGCGCCGCCTTTGATCTTTTCCATAAAAATTGACCTTTCTAGTGATCTTGCTTACTGATTAAACTTCGTAATGTTTTCCGCATTCAGATAGAAATCATAGCAGTTGTAATCCACCCGCTCGGTCCATCCCTCTTCCTGCCAGAACTGATTGCCGATCCGGTTATCAGCAAAGGCTACCAGTGAAATTTTATTCACCTTTTCCTTTTGAAGGGCAACCATACAGGCGGTTGCCATTGCCTTGCCGATCCCCTGTCTTCGTTTGTCCTCCCGGACACATACATGGTAAAAACTTCCGGTTCTGCCATCGTGACCGCATAAAATACTTCCGACGATCTCTCCTGCTTCTTCTGCCACAACCGAGATCCCGGGGTTACGCTCCAGAAAACGAAGGACGCCCTCTTTCGAATCATCAATGGATCGAATACCAAATCCGTGAATGGTCATCCACAGATCATGGACCTTATCGTAGTCCTCTATCACAAGAGGTCTGATTATAATGTGTTTCATCTTTTTCTTTTCCATTTCTACTCACCTGTGTACAAACGGGAAGTAACAATATATAGTATACTCTTTTTCCCGAAAGGTGTCAGACAATTGTTTGTTTTTCTTTTGCATAATAATACATAAGTCTCTTGGCTTTTTCAAGACTTAATTGTATTTTTTATCGCATATCAGAAATAATAATGTATAAAATTACACTTGAAACAGGAATGGCGTTAGTGTATATTATGAATTGTGAAATTACTCAGATACAAACATGACGACAGTTATGGAAGAAGAAAGGAAAGAACATGGCTAAAGAAAAAGTTGTACTCGCTTACTCCGGTGGACTTGATACTACTGCAATCATCCCCTGGTTAAAGGAAAACTATAACTATGACGTTGTATGCTGCTGCGTAGACTGCGGACAGGAAGAAGAACTGGATGGACTTGAAGAGCGTGCCAAGCTCTCCGGTGCAGCCAAGCTTTACATTGAAGATATTACAGATGAGTTTGCCGAGGATTATATCGTTCCGTGTGTACAGGCTGATGCTGTTTATGAGAACAAATACCTCCTTGGTACTTCCATGGCTCGTCCAGGCATTGCCAAGAAGCTGGTTGAGATCGCACGTAAGGAAAACGCCGTTGCCATCTGCCACGGCGCTACCGGTAAGGGTAATGACCAGATTCGTTTTGAGCTTGGTATCAAGGCTCTTGCTCCGGATATCAAGATCATTGCTCCATGGCGTGACGACAAGTGGAACCTTCAGTCCCGTCAGGATGAGATCGATTATGCCAAGGCTCACGGCATCAATCTTCCATTCTCTGTTGACCAGAGTTATTCCCGTGACCGTAACCTCTGGCACATCAGCCACGAGGGCTTGGAGCTTGAGGATCCTTCCAACGAGCCAAACTACGAGCATCTTCTCGTCCTTGGCACAACCCCTGAGAAGGCTCCGGATGAGGGTGAGTATGTTACCATGACCTTCGAGGAAGGCGTTCCAAAGACCGTAAACGGCAAGTCCATGAAGCCGGCTGACATTATCCGCGAGTTAAACCGTCTCGGCGGCAAGCACGGTATCGGTATCGTTGATATCGTAGAGAACCGTGTCGTAGGTATGAAGAGCCGTGGTGTATACGAGACCCCGGGCGGAACCATCTTAATGGAGGCTCACATGCAGCTTGAGGAGCTCTGCCTCGACCGGGATACCATGGATTTCAAGAAGGATATCGCCAACCGTCTTGCACAGCTCGTATACGAAGGTAAGTGGTTTACTCCATTGACTCAGGCTCTGCTTGCATTCACCAAGGAGATCCAGAAGCCAGTAACAGGCGAGGTCAAGTTCAAGCTCTTCAAGGGCAACATCATCAAGGCCGGAAGCTCTTCTCCATACTCACTTTACAATGAGTCCCTTGCAAGCTTCACCACTGGCGATCTTTACGATCATCATGATGCAGAAGGCTTTATCACCTTATTCGGTCTTCCGTTAAAGGTTCGTGCCATGAAGATGCAGGAAGTTTTAGCAAACGAAAACACAAAGAACAACTAATCTGTTCTTTTATCATCCTTAACACAAAAGGAGAAAGCCCATCGGGCTTTCTCCTTTTATTTTATACCTCCAGCTGAAGGTTCTTTTTACTTGTTAAAATTCGATCCTGCGGGATCCGGTTCATTTCATACGGTGTGTTCTGGTATACATAGTAATTCAGCCAGTTGGTATACAACGTATTGGCATGACCTCTCCAGGACAACCGCGGCTTTTCATTCATATCATCCTTCGGATAATAATTCACCGGGAGGTCAATGGGAAGTCCCTTATCCAGATCTCTTCTGTATTCCTTATCCAAGGTCATGCGATCATATTCCGGATGTCCCATCACATAGATCTCACTGCCATCCTTGCTGATACAAAGAAAGATGCCGGCCTCCGGTGACTCTGCCAAAACAATGAGATTATCGTTCTGACGCACCGCCTCATCATCCACCTCTGTATTTCTGGAATGGGGAGCCCAGAAAATATCATCAAAGCCTCGCACCAGCGGCACCTTCCGATGCTGCACCGTATGCGGAAAGACCCCAAACAGCTTATGATCCAGCTTTACCTTCGGAATTCCGTAATAATAGTACATAGCAGCCTGTGCACCCCAACAGATGAACATGGTGGAGGTAACGTTGGTCTTCGCCCAATCCAGGATCCTGGTGAATTCATCCCAGTAATCCACCTCTTCAAACTCCATCAGTTCCACCGGAGCTCCTGTGATCACGAGACCATCCAGCGTCGAATCCTTAATATCATCAAAATTCTCATAGAACTTGTTCAAATGGCTCTTGGACGTATGGGTCGCCATATGGGAGGCCGTACACAAAAAGGTCACATCAATCTGAAGCGGAGTGTTTGACATGGCACGAAGTAGGGCAAGTTCCGTATCCTCCTTAAGAGGCATCAGATTCAGGATACCAATCTTAATGGGACGAATATCCTGATGGGTTGCTCTGTTTTCATCCATAAGGAAAATATTTTCCTTTTGAAGTATTTCATTCACCGGGAGATCTATCGGTGTTCGAATCGGCATGTAATCACTCTCCTCAAATTGTTAAAAGTCCTTACTGAAAGTCTCGCATTTCTCATAAGTATAGTCAAACAATTGTCAATTCGCAAGATTTGTTTTTAAATTCAGTCATTTTTCCCTTCTGCCATAGCCAGAAGCTCCTCCTCAGAGATTACAGGAATTCCAAGGGCATTGGCTTTTTCCAGCTTGCTTCCCGCTGCCTCACCGGCCACCAGATAACTTGTCTTTTTGCTGACAGAACCGGTACACTTTCCGCCGTGCCGCTCAATGAGCTCCTTAGCCTCGTTTCGTCCCAGTGTCTTAAGTGTACCGGTAACTACAATGGTAAGACCGGAAAGACTCTGGCTGGCCTCTTCTTCCTGTGGCATCTCCATGGGAATCCCCAGTTCCTTCAATTCCAGAAGCTCTCTTCTGTTCTCTTCATTCCGGAAGAAATTAAAGATATCCGCAGCCGTCGTCTCTCCCACATCCGGAATCTCCACGAGATCCTGCGGGGTCGCCTCTGCAAGGGCAAGGATCCCATGGTAATGCGCCAGCAGGACCTTGGCAGTGGAAGCACCCACGTTACGGATACCAAGACCGGTTAAAAGACGAACCGGCGAGTTCTCCTTGGAAGCCTCAATTGCAGCAAGAACCTTATCGGTATTCTTTTCTTTTCCGATGATTCCCGCTTCCACCAACGAATCCCTGTGATCCTTCAAACGATAGATATCGGCAAACTCCTTCAGATATCCGGCCTTAATAAGTGCATCCACAAGAGTTTCTCCCAGGCCCGCAATATCCATACAGCTTCTCCCTGTAAAATAAGACAGGGTCCGCGTCAGCTGCGCCGGACAGGATGGATTCACGCAACGGATATCCGCTGTATCCATCTCCCTTACCAGAGGCTGACCGCAGACCGGACAGTTCTTGGGCGCGTCATAGATCTCCTTTGGTTCCTTCACAAGTCCACAGAGCTTTGGAATGATATCCCCCGACTTTTTTAGAAGATACACTCCCCCGATACCGATCTGCATCTGGTCGATGTAATCCTGGTTATGAAGTGTCACACGGGAGACATTGGTGCCGCACAAACGAACCGGCTTTCCCGTGGTCTCATCTACAACATGACCGACAAAGCCAAGCTTTCCGGTACGACCTAACGTCACCTCGATCTCCTCCATTATCACCGCCTTTTCCTCCGGAGGATACTTATATGCAATGTGACCGGAGGAATACTTGGCACTGGTTGAAAAATCTCCGCGATAAGCGATCTGATCGATCTTAACCACCGCTCCATCAATATCATAATCCAGTTCCCCGCGCATAAGACCGATGTCTTCGATGGTACGAATCGCCTCCTGAGCTGTCTTGACCTGTCTGTGGTATACCACCGGTACCCCTGCGCCGGACAGAACCTCCATAGCCCTGCTATGGCTTTCCATAAGCTCAGCCGGACCATCCTGCACGTTGAAGATGAACATCCGAAGACCGCGCTCCTTTGTGATCCGACTGTCCAACTGCCGAAGGGTTCCGGCAGCAAGATTACGAGGATTGGCAGCAGGCTTTTTGCCGGCCTCTTCCTGAGCTTCATTAAACCGGAAGAAATCCTCATGACTCATATATACTTCACCTCGAAGCTCCAGATAATCATAGGGCAGATCCAGTGTAGGTAAAACATCCCCAATGACACGGGCATTGACCGTTACATCTTCCCCCACCTGTCCGTCGCCTCTTGTCTCGGCAAGCATCAGGTCCATTTTCCCCGTTGCTTCATTCTTCTGATACCGAAGCGTCATGGAAAGACCGTCGATCTTTTGCTCCACAGAAAAAGCAGCATCCGGGTGAAGATCAAACACCTTTTTCATCCAGCTTTCCACTTCCTCATGATGAAAGACATCCTCGATGGAGAGCATAGGCACACGGTGTGTTACCTTCACACCGGCCTCACGCTTTACCGTTCCACCGATCTTCTGCGTCGGGGAATCACTTGTGATCCACTGGGGATGCTCCTTCTCCGCTGCTTTCACCTGCAACATCAAACGGTCGTACTCCTCATCTGAAATAACCGGATCATCCTGATTGTAATAGCGATCCATATGGTAATCTATGGTCGCACAAAGCTCTTTGTATTCTTCTAATGTCATATTACTTTCCTGCCTTATAGGGTGTTCCACCCCCTGCCTGTTTTTCCTGTTTCATGCCCTTCGCAACCGATGCATACAGCCGATCCCGTTCCGCATCGGTAAGCTCACGGTATTCTCCCTCCGGAAGATCCTCCAGCTTAAGATCCTGGATGCGTACCCGCACAAGATCTCTTACCCGGTATCCGCAGGCCTGACACATACGTCGGATCTGCCGGTTCAATCCCTGGGTAAGGATAATGGTAAAACGATTCTTTGCATTTTTCCAGACCCGGCACCGTCTCGTCTTCACCCCGAGTTCTTCCAGGAAAATACCCTGCTCCATCTGTTTGATAAACTCTTCGGTGATCTCATGATCCACCGTCACCATATACTGCTTCTCATGGTGATATCTGGCCCGAAGAAGGGCATTGACAAGCTCACCATCATTGGTCATAAGAATCAGTCCCCTTGACTCCTTATCCAGCCTTCCCACGGGATAGATTCGGATTGGGTAATCAATGAAATCAACGATATTGTTCTTCTCGCGCTTTTCTGCTGTGCAGACGATCCCCCTCGGCTTGTTCACCATAAGGACCACGGTTCGCTCCTCCTTCGTCACAGCCACACCGTCCACAAGGATCTTTTCCCTGCCGCTGACCTTCTCTCCTGTGGTTGCAACATGTCCGTCAATGGTCACATGTCCCTCTTCGATCAGTTCATCCGCCTTACGCCGTGAGCATACACCGGCCTGGGACAGATATTTGTTCAAACGAACCAGTTCCGCCATTTTCACACCTCATTCTAATTTCTACCGATTCCCGGAAGGGGCACACCCGCTCCCACAATCGTTCCCATTGAGTGAAAAAGGTGGCAGGATCATTCCTGCCACCCTGTTACAGAATCATTTCTGCTTCATCTACTTCAGATACTTTGTCTTAACATATCCGGTCTTGCCCTCATACTTGACTTTGGACCAGCCACTGTCGTAGGACTTGACCACCTTGATCTGCTCGTTCACGTAAGCAACTGCAATACGCTTTGAGCTCTGGCTCTTCTTCTTACGGATATTAACGGTATCACTTAATGTGATCACCTTCCCGGACTTGACCTTCTTGGCAGAAGAACTGCCAGAAGACTTCTTGCCGGTTCCCTTAAGGTACATGGAGTGGATGTATCCGGTCTTGCCACCTACCTTGACCTTGTAGAACTTACCGGACTTGCCAAGTTTGATTACCTTCTTACCCTTCTTCAAGGTCTTGATGATCTTGGAGTCTACCGTAGGTTTCTTACGAAGGTTGACCTTGTCCTTTGTGTAAAGATATGTCTTATTGTCCTTCTTTGCAGTCTTCTCCTGTGCAGCCTTCTTTGTAGCCGCTTTCTTCTCAGCAGCCTTCTTCTCAGCAGCCTTTTTCTCTGCGGCCTTCTTCTCAGCAGCTTTTTTCTCTGCGGCCTTCTTGGCATCTGCTTCCTTCTGCTTATAATCTGCCGCCCACTTCTTGGCAGCCTTTGGAAGCGTATCGGTCATAAAGGTTGAGAAACTCTTATCCTTAAGAGAGATCTCATTGAATTCCTTCTGAACCTTGGCCTTTAATTCAACAACATCGCTTTCCTCTTCAAAGGCAGCGATACGGCTTACAATGTTCTGATCCATATCGATCTTGCCGTTTTCCTGGTTATAAGCACTATAAAGGTTATTGATCTTTAATGTGCCGTCCTTGTCCTCTTCTACATAGAAAAAGTCAAGTCCCGGAGCCGGGGTCTTAACCCCCTTAAAATGGATCTCAACATAAGCTGAGACAAGCTTCGCATTATCCTTGATACCCTTCTTGGTATAAACCTCTTTGATATCATAGGAATTGATCTGACCTGCCATAAATCCGATATAACTCTTCTCTTCATCGGAGATCGGATCTGCAATCTTGGCAAGGGAAGCGGTATCTCCCGCTGCATATGACTTATAATAGGACTTCAAAAGCTTATGAAGCTTGGAATCCTCTTTCTCTTTCTCGTACTCGGTGGTACTGTTCTTTCCTGTTATTTCGCCATGCTTGTTCAGGTTCATTCCATATACAAGCAAAAGGATCATTAAAACTGCAACACCACAGGCTGCAACATAACGCTTTTTATCTTTTATTAAATCAAGTAACTTATCCATTCATCTTCTCCTTTAGAACATCTTCATGTTCCGAATCTGTTAAATCCCTATTTGCAAAAATACAGGCCTTTCGGCCTGTCCTTAATGCAATAAAAAATGTAGACGACTGGATTCGAACCAGCGATCTTCAGAGTCGGAGTCTGATGCGTTATCCAACTACGCTACGCCTACAAATGTGAGAATGATTCACTTGACTTACCTTTGGTATATTAGCAAAAGAGTCCTCCTATGTCAAGTTAGGACTCCATTGCCTTTATTGCTTTTTGAATATTTTTTGCTACCTGGGCACAGCGCAGACGATCCGTCTTTATTTTCACATCGGCTGCTTTCTCATAGAAGGGAAGCCTCCCCTCCATCAATTCCGCTATGCCTTCTACATTCATCCGTCCCTCAAGAAGGGGACGGTTATGCCCCCCCTTTACCCGGTGATAGATCGTCTCCGGCTTTGCCGTAAGCATGACAACAATGCCTCCCTGCTTCATAAGGGTGACATTTTCCTCCCGCAGAGCAGCACCACCGCCACAGGATATTACAGCCCCACAGGTCTTCTCTTCGGCAAGACGACGAAACACCTCCGTCTCCCTGGCACGAAAGGCTTCCTCTCCTTCTTCATTGAAAATATCCGGAATCTTTTTACCTGCTGTCTCTACGATCATCTGATCCGTATCCAGAAAGGGAATATTTAATAATTTACTGAGCTTTTTACCGCTGCTTGTTTTGCCGCAACCCATAAAACCGATCAAATAGATATTGTTCATAAAACATCCTAACGATAGTACTTATCAATAAAGTCCAAGGCTTCCGCCAGTTCTTTTGCATCGATCTGCCCCGGAGCCGAAGCCTGTCCCATGCTGGCGAAGGTAATACAGGAACCAAAGATCTGTCCTGTCAGTCTTGATAAAAGTCCAAGGCTTCCCATACTGATGGTAATCAGAGGAACATGAGGATCCTGCCGGTGGAACTGAAGCGTTGCCTCCAACAGAAGCAGCACATCCTCCATAGACTTTGGCATCACAGCCAGCTTGACAAGATCCGCATCCGCCTCCTTCATATGCTCCAAAACAGAAAGCATCACAGCCTTCTCCGGTGTCTTATCAAAATCATGGTGGGATGCAAGGATCACCGTTCCATGCTCATGAAGTCTTGCAATGGAACGGGCCGGATCCTTTAAGGATAAAAGCTCCACATCCAAAATATCCGCCTTATGGGTAATGGCAATGGTCAAAAGCAGACGGGCATACTCTGTCTCATCAAGAGCAATCTCTCCTCCCTGGGCCTTTGTACGAATCGTAACCAGAAGAATATGATCTTCTACGATCCTTCCAATTTTCTCTAAGATCTGCTTTAACTTTTCTTCATCCAAAAGATCCTCATAGAAATCAGCTCTCCATTCGATCATTTCTACATCCTGCCTGCACAGATGGCGGATTTCCTTTAAGATCTCTTCTTCTGTATTCTTTGTAACCGGCACACATACGGTGGGACGATGACGGTCCAGTAAATGCCCCTTAACAATAACTGGCATAGCGTATCCTTTCCTAATTCCTGCATTTTTGTCCGTGTGAACGGTTTTTAGTATAAAACACCAGAGAGATGGGCGCAAGTGTTTGACTTTTTGCTCTGGATACTTTATCATGTTGAAGTGTTAAATTTATTTCGACAGGAGGTGCCCCTATGGACCTTACTTACATCAATGGTCACACAAGACTTCTTGCCCTCTTAGGACACCCTGCACATCACAGCATCTCTCCGAAGATGCACACGCAGGCTGCAAGACTTCTTGGACTTGACTATGTATATCTTGCCTTTGACATTGAACCGGATCAGATCGGTCAGGCTGTGTCTTCCCTAAAGCTTATGGAGGCAAGAGGCTTTAATCTGACCATGCCCTTTAAGCGAACGGTCATTCCGTATCTGGATCACCTGTCCAGGGCCGCTACCCTCTGCGGTGCTGTCAACACCGTAATCAATGACGGCGGCATACTCACCGGCGATACAACAGACGGCTACGGATATATGGAGTCTCTGCGGCAAACCGGTTTTGATCCAAGAGGCAAGGTCATGACCATTCTTGGTGCCGGCGGTGCAGCCACTGCGATCATCGCCCAGGCCGCCCTGGATGGAATGAAAGAGATCCGGATCTTCAAAAGAAAAAACAAGACCTTTGAAGACACCCTCGCCTTTGCCCATAAGGTGACCGAGGGAACCGACTGTCTGGTCACCGTCATTGATATGGCAGACGAGGAGGCCCTTGCCTCTTCCATTGCAGGCAGTGACCTTCTCACCAACGCCACCAACGTTGGTATGGGAGATGATGATCGAAGCCTTGTTCCAAAGCATATGCTGCGGCAAGACCTTGTGGTATCGGACATCATCTATGAACCGCCCCTGACCCCTCTCCTTGCCATGGCAAAGGAAACGGGATGCACCTATTTCAACGGGGCTGACATGCTACTCTACCAGGGTAGCGCTTCTTTTAAGCTATGGACAGGCAAGGATATGCCGGTAGCAGAGATCCAGCGGATCTGCTTCCCGTAACATTGCCTGTGCAACATATTTTTAGAAAAAGAAAGGACAATCAACATGAGCTTCACTTATTTAAAAGCTATGCCGACTCCGGAGGAGATCCGTCAGAGACTTCCTCTTTCTACTGAAGGCATTGCCATCAAGAAAAAACGTGATCAGGAGGTCAACGACATTATCAGCGGTAAGGACGATCGTTTCCTTGCGATCATCGGTCCATGTTCCGCAGATAACGAGGACTCCGTCTTGGAATATATCAGCCGCCTCAAGACCGTTGCAGATCAGATCAGCGACAAGGTACTTGTTGTTCCGAGAATCTATACCAACAAGCCACGTACCACAGGTGAAGGCTACAAGGGAATCGCTTCACAGCCTGACCCAATGGGCGACCCTGACATGGTGGAAGGTCTCATCGCCATGAGACAGCTTCACATCAAAAGCATCGAGCAGTTTGGTCTGTCTGCTGCCGATGAGATGCTTTACCCAGAGAACTGGAGATACGTAGAGGATCTTCTCTCCTACGTTGCCATCGGCGCACGTTCCGTTGAGGATCAGCAGCACCGTCTGACCGTAAGCGGTTTTGACGTTGCCAGCGGAATGAAGAACCCGACCAGTGGTGACTTCTCCGTTATGCTTAACTCTGTTTATGCAGCCCAGCATCCTCATCACTTTGTATTTGCCGGTTATGAAGTCGAGACACCGGGTAACCCTTACACCCACACCATTCTCCGTGGTGCTGTAAGTAAGCACGGTAACACCACCCAGAACTACCATTACGAGGATCTGGTACGTTTGAACGAGATGTATGACAAGATGGATGTTGTCAATCCGGCCTGCATCATCGATGCCAACCATTCCAACTCCGGCAAGCAGTTCAAGCAGCAGCTTCGTATCGTTCATGAAGTAATGCACAACCGTAAATTTTCTTCCGACATCCGCAACCTTGTAAAGGGTGTTATGGTCGAGAGTTATCTCGTAGAAGGTAATCAGAAGATCTCTGACCACCAGACCTACGGACAGTCCATCACCGATGCATGCATCGGCTGGGAAGACACACAGAAGCTTCTCTTCGAGCTTGCTGAAAACGCATAAAAAAAGGGATGTGAAACCAACGGTTTCACATCCTTTTTTATTTCATATCTTCAAACGCCTTTCGGGTCGCCTGATAGATCGATCCGCTCTTTTCCTGTCCAAAGACCTGAACAAGTTCCTTATTGTAATCCTGCTTCTCCTCGCTGTTTGCAACGATCTTATACAGCTTGGTATACTCTGCCGGCTTTAATCCCACTTCCTTAACTGCGGTCCGGATCACTTCCTTCTCTTCCGCCGTAAGCTTCTTCGCCTTGGCTTTTGGTTCCTTCTTAGTCTTTGGCTCCTTCTTCGCCTTTGGCTCTTCCTTAGTCTTCGGTTCCTCCTTTGCCTTTGGCTCTTCCTTGGTCTTCAGTTCCTCCTTTGCCTTTGGCTCTTCCTTGGCCTTCGGCGTATCAAGGTCGACCCGGGCAACGGACTGTTCCACCTCATCAATGGCTCGGATCAGTGCATCAGACACCCTCTTACGGCTACGCTTCTTTGCAGCTTTCTTAGACGGTTCCTTCGGCTGTTCCTTTGGCTGTTCCTCCGGAAGAGCAAAGGCTTCCCTTGCTCTAAGAAGGAGCTCGGAGTTGATCCGTTTCACGCCATCCGCAAAGTCTTTCACTCCCTCCTTTGCCCTCTCTGCCTCGAATGTCTTTGAAGGCTTTGAAGGCTTTGAAAGCTGGAGCTTCGGATCGGCTGCCTCCTCCTGAGGCTTTTTAGCAGCAGGCTTCTTCGTTCCCTTCTTCTTTGGTCGACTGGAAACCTCTGCGATCTGACTTCTCTTGGAGAAACGAACCCGTCTGCCCACGAATTCCTGTGTGTTCCAAAGATCCAGAACCGAATCAAATCCGGTATCCATACTGATCACAATAAAATCCGTCTGCTGCGTCGTAGCTACCAGATAGCCGGAGATCGCTGCCAGCTGAAAATCCAGATAATTCTTTGCCGTCTTCTTAATATGCATAAACTGGATCTTCGCCGGACACTCCATCATCTTAACGTGGAGCTCCATAGGAATGGTGGAAGCATTCTGGCTGTAGAACATGATCACCTCATCCTGGGGTCTTAGCTTCTCGACCCCTTCAAGCCCGGCAAAATGGACATTTTCATAATCAATTAAATATACGCTCATTTTATATTTTCTCCTTTAACACCTGGATGCTTTATCTTTGAAGATTCGCATACGCAAGGATACCGGCAATGGTCTTACCGTCCTGCATCCTTCCGTCATAGATCATAGGCAAAAGCTCCTCAAGATCATATAGTCCGATCTCAATATCCTCTGCAGGATCAAGCTCCTGCCCGCCCTCTCTTATTATATCTTCCGCAAGATACACGTCAACCGACTCATCGCAGAAGGCCACCGTCGTCTTAAGGGAAAACAGCTTCCTCCACTTGTCACTGACGTATCCTGTCTCTTCCCTCAACTCCCGCATGGAAGTGGTGAGGGTATCCTCTGTCTTCTGATCCCGGCAACCGGCAGGCAGTTCCAATGTATATCGCTCCAGGGCAGGCCGATACTGCTTCACCAAAAGAAGCTTTTTCTCTTTGGTTGCAGCCACAACAGCCGCCGCTCCCATACGATGGGATACAAAATCCCATTTTTCCCGGCTGCCATTGTCCAGTTCCATCTCATCCTGATACACATCAAGGATCGCACCCTGATAAACCTTTTCCCTGCTTATTCTCTTAATCATAAATCCTTTGTTCCTTATTTATACAAAAAAGGAGACAAGTAAAAACCTGTCTCCTTCTCATCCCGAAACTCATGTGTCGAAAAGCACATAAGCATACTACGAATTAGTTATACTTACGCTTTCTAGCAGCTTCAGACTTCTTCTTACGCTTAACACTAGGCTTCTCGTAATGCTCTCTCTTGCGGATCTCCTGCTGGATACCTGCCTTAGCGCAGTTACGCTTAAAACGACGAAGTGCACTGTCTAAAGACTCATTCTCTTTTACGATAACGCTTGACACTCTACTCAACCTCCCTCCAGTTGTGGGATTTGTGTTCTTCTCTGACTGAATAGGTCATTTCACACAAAAGTTATTATATCACAGATTTTTTGTCCGTCAAACTGTTTTACGCATTTTTTTGTATTTAGTTGATACTTTTCTTATATCTACTATATATAGCGCTAGCGCTTTAAATATTCGATCTCATCCATCAGCTCCCGGGGACGTTCGATCTGTTCCTTATCGAAGCGTTTGATGGTAACAATGATCGGACGCTGGGCCTGATTCTGATGATTACGGTGCTTTGCGATCATCTGCTCATATTGCGGATTGGATCCAAGGATATTCAAACTGTCACCACTTAACGGACAGTATTTGAAGAGGATCTCCCTTGTCACCTTATTCAGCCTGAGAGCTCCCTTGCTTTCAAATTTCATGTAGGAATGGTAATCCGTTACAAATACATTCTTGAAATTATTGTTCATCTTCTGAAGCTGCCGCTTTACCTTCTCCTTATAATCCCCGGAAAGCATGGAATTCTTCTTATAGAACTGAAGGTAATCGCTATACTCTGCTGTAAGAGAAGGATCACTCAGATCATTCCAGTGAACACCCTGTTCCGTCTTACACATTTCCCAGCGGAATTCGCCGCAAAGCCTGATAACAGAATCCATAAGCTCTCCTGCCAGAAAGATCGGCATCAGCATCCGTCCCGGAGAAGTACGCTTCTTACCTTCGATCTCCTGCCATAAAACACAGCGGTTTCCGACATTTGGCATCAGGATCACATAAGGAAGCACCTCCTTATGGATGGGAATCTGGGTCACATTATATTCCGGATTACTATAGACATCATTCCTGTAAAAGATGGAATAATCACAGTCTCTTACCTCATCAAAAGCTTCCCGGACCTTCTGCTGACTCATATAGCCCCGATCTAGCGGTGTTAGAACATTCACATCATCCATCACCGGGAAGAAAGATGAAATACGCCCGAAGGTCATGCGATTTCCAAGGGTAAAGAGATTGGTGATCTCAAAATTCAGCCGATGTTCCCTGTCATTTAGAAGACGCCGTTCCTCTTCCTCGGAAATATCTCCATTCATCTTGCAATCGCGAAGATAGGATGGATAATCCATGTCAAACTCATTCTTGGAAGGTTCTACCTCCAGATGATAGATCTTCTCCAACCATTCGGGAATCGTCAAAATCCGCCCCGAAGGATCCTTGCGGTGCGCCACGGAAAAACCATAGAGACGTCGTAACTGTTCCTCCTTCAGAAGGCTCTCATCCATAACACCGAACATCAAAAACATCATAGCCTCCGGTGGAACGGCAGGATCCTTCAAATAATGGAGGAACACGCCTTCGTAGATGGAATAAAACTCTTTGGTGATCTTACGACGAAGATTACGGATATCATCCGAAGATCCTCCCCGGTCAGGGAATTTCTTATAGGAATTCATCAATGCCTTGAACGCCTGAGCCTGCTCCGGAGCGATCTGAGCATACATCAGAATCCGATCCAAAAGGTTCTCAAGTGGAGGCATGGAAGCATTATCTCCCTGTTCCAAAGCAGCCTTCTTGGACTTTAACGCAGATACATGCATGGAAAAACCAGCCGTAAGCCTTGATGTTTCCTGAAGATACTCATGATATTTCACAATTTCTTTGCCGTTCCGATCGATATAATCTGCCGCAATATAGACAAAACCGCTGCACAGATCCGATCCCATCTCATAGATCTTCCGCAGGGTGTCGTCGCATTCTTCTAACTTATTGAAAAAAGCCACCTGCCAGTGCGGTACCTTTCCAAAGGGTGCCGGTGCCTTGATCTGATCCAGCTCCGGAAAATCCTTCGGCTTCTCCCCTGCATCTGCACAAAGCATCGGATATGCCTTCCTGTCCCGAAGGATCGTGGTATAAAAATCCCTAGCCTCGGCGGCGATTTTCTCATTCAGTCGATACAGTTCCATCCCACCTCTCATGATGGCCGATGTAATGGTCGGCGCGATCTTCTGATTGGCATGCAGAAGCTTCTCAAGATCTTCCCGCTTCGTATAGGGATAGGAATAGGTCGTCACTTCGCTCTTCGCCATGTAGGTAAAACGGTATTCCTTCCCCGGTTGTTCTGTAATACCTAAAATACAACCTGCTCCAAGTGAAACAGAGCGCTTACCGATGGACAATTCGACAATTCCGGATAGAACGATCTCCAATGCCTGTACGTGCGATCCTGCCTCATGCAGTACTTTATTTTCTTGCCATTTTTCAAGTCCCATTTCAACCTCTTCTCACTAGAACATATCTGTTTATTATGCTGCTCTTTCGACAAAGAAAAAGCAGAATTCCCCTTATAAAAAGGATCATTCTGCTTTTAGTATAACATAGTTTTTTTATTATGCATTCCCTTTTTCAAGCGGCCGGATCTCCAACCGGTCAACTCTTCTTCGGAAGATGATGCACAGCGTTGCAGAGGCTATCTCAGCAATAGGAAAAGCCCACCATACAACGGACAATCCACCGATCACCGACAGAATAAAAGCTGCCGGAAGCAGGATCACGATCTGTCTTCCCACCGATACGAACAGGCTTAACATACCATGTCCCATGGCCTGGAAGAAGGAATTTGACACGATGCAAAAACCGGCAATGCAGAAATGCACGCTGATAATACGAAGGGCCGGAATTCCGATAGCAAGGATCCTGTCATTAACAGAGAAGATTCCGAGGAGCTGTCTGGGGAAGATCATAAAGATCATAGTTCCCACCGCCATAATGCCCACGGCAATCAGCGTTGCAATATGTACGGCCTTCCGGATACGCTCCGGTTTTGACGCTCCATAGTTGTAGCCGACAATGGGGATCATTCCGTTGTTAAGTCCAAAGATCGGCATAAAGACAAAACTCTGCAGCTTAAAGTAAGATCCGAAAACCGTTACCGCATCTTCGGTAAAACGTACAACGATCTTACTGTAACCATAGTACATCACCGAACCCACCGCCTGCATGATGATGGTAGGAAGGGAGATGCTGTAGATGGCAACCACCGTCGCTTTTTCGAGAGGATACTTTTTCCAGTTGATCTCGATCTCCCGGTTATAGCGCACATTAAAATACAAAGCTACAAAGGCTCCCAGGAACTGACCACCGATGGTAGCCAGCGCAGCACCTGCCACTCCCATTTTCGGGAACGGTCCGATTCCAAAGATCCAGAGAGGATCCATAATGCAGTTAAAGATCGCACCTGTCATCTGGGAGATCATGGAAAGTTTTGTCCGTCCGGTGGCCTGAAGAAGCTTCTCCATCATCGTCTGAACAAAAACTCCGAAGGGAATACCGCAACAGATCAGGATATACTCCCTGCCCGCTTCCATGGTCGCTGGCGAAAGATCGTTGTTTTTCCCACTGAGAGAGGAAAAATACGGTCCCACCGAAAGAACGGTGATGATACAAAATACCACGGATGTTATAAGGGCTAATTTGATTCCAGTGTTTGCCACTCTGGAAGCCTTCTCCCTGTCTTTCTCTCCTAAATGCCTTGCCACCAGGGCATTGACTCCCACACCTGTTCCGATGCCCAGTGCAATACAAAGATTCTGGTATACGAAGGCAAGGGATACCGCTGCAAGGGCCTGTGACGAGATCATTCCCACGAAGGCCGAATCCACAATGTTGTACAGTGCCTGTACCAGCATGGAGATCATCATGGGGATCGACATATTCATCAGCAACGGTCCCACCGGCATGGTTCCCATTTTATTTTCTTTTGGCATGTTCATCCTTTCCATTCATGAAAAAAAGAAAGAGATCATAGTGCTATGATCCCCTTCTTCATACTTTGTCTATATGATATTAGCCAAGCTGCTGCTCTAATACTTCCTTAGCCTGTGCCAATGCATCATCAATACCTGCAGGATTCTTACCGCCGGCCTGTGCCATGTTCGGACGTCCGCCACCGCCGCCGCCAACAGTCTTGGCGATTGCCTTGATCAGATTACCTGCATGGGCACCCTTCTTCTGCGCCTCATCGGTTGCCATTGCAAGGAGAACGACCTTACCATCTGCCTCAGATGCAAGTACGATCACGCCCTCACCGATCTTATCCTTCAGAGAGTCTCCAAGATCACGAAGCTCGTTTCCGCCAACACCTGTCATCTTAGTTGCAAGGAACTTCACACCACATACCTCTGTGATCTGATCCTCAACATTACCAAGAGACTCTTTTGCTGCTGCTGACTTTAATGCGTCGTTCTCAGACTTGACTTCCTTCAGTTCTTTCTCAAGAGCAGTAATACGATCAGAAAGTCCGTCCACGTTGGTCTTAAGAAGAGCTGCGGCCTCCTTTGCCTTCTTCTCAAGATCTGCATAGTATTCGAATACATTGACGGATGTCAGTGCCTCGATACGGCGAACGCCGCTTGCCACACCTGCCTCGGAAAGGATCTTAATACGGGCAATATCACTGGTATTCTTAACGTGTGTACCGCCGCAAAGCTCAGTAGAGAAATCTCCCATGCGAACCACGCGAACCGTGTCACCGTATTTCTCACCGAAGAGAGCCATAGCTCCGGTCTCCTTCGCCTGCTCAAGTGTCATAACATCTGTTACAACAGGTGTTGCAGATGCAATGCGCTCATTCACAAGGTTCTCTACCTTGGCAAGTTCCTCCTCTGTCATAGCGGAGAAATGTGTGAAATCGAAGCGAAGACGCTTATCATCCTGGTAGGAACCGGCCTGCTGCACGTGATCACCAAGGACCTCACGCAGAGCCTTCTGAAGCAGGTGGGTTGCAGAGTGGTTCGCGCAGATCATAGCTCTTCTGCTCTCATCCACTGCCATCGTAACGGTATCGGATACCTTAAGGCTACCGCTTGTCATCACACCCACATGGCCGATCTTGCCACCGAGAAGATGGATGGTGTCGCAAA
This sequence comes from uncultured Lachnospiraceae bacterium, assembly GCA_946182825.1. Lineage (GTDB taxonomy): Bacteria > Bacillota > Clostridia > Lachnospirales > Lachnospiraceae > Weimeria. The sequence goes on along the minus strand of CAMGZH010000004.1, from coordinate 70,815 downwards.
CCTTAAAGCTTCCGTTTGCAGTCTTGATCACACCGGTATCGCCTACCTGTCCACCCATGGTTCCGTAGAAGCTTGTCTTGTCGCAGACGATGGTTCCCTTCATTCCCTCGCTTAAGCAATCCACGATCTCACCGTATTTGCCTGCAGCCGGATCGACCTCAGTTGTCAAAACTGTGATCTTAGCCTCGGTCTCTAAGGTGTCATAACCAACGAACTCTGTGGTAAGTGTCTTATCGATATCGTCGTAAACAGAAGCATCCTTACCCATGTAGTTGGTTGTCTTACGAGCGCCACGCGCCTTGGCACGCTGCTCTTCCATCGCATCCTTGAAGCCCTTCTCATCATAGGTAAAGCCCTTCTCACCCAGAATCTCAGCTGTAAGATCAACCGGGAATCCGTAGGTATCATACAGACGGAATGCATCTGCACCGGAAAGAACGGTCTTACCCTCAGCCTTAAGGCTTGCCTCAAGATCTGCAAGGATCGCAAGACCCTGATCGATGGTAGCATTGAACTTATGCTCTTCTTCGGTCAATACGCGACGGATAAACTCCTGCTTCTCAAGAAGCTCAGGATAACCGTCGTTGCTCTCACGGATAACCACATCTGCCATCTTCGCCATGAACTCACCCTTGATACCGAGCATACGGCCGTGACGGGCAGCACGACGGATCAAACGACGAAGAACGTATCCACGACCCTCATTGGAAGGAAGGATACCGTCGGAGATCATAAAGGTTGTAGAACGGATATGATCTGTGATCAGACGGATGGAAATATCATCCTTGTCATCATCACGATACTTCTTGCCTGCAAGATCACATACAGCATCACGGATAGCCTTCATGGTATCTACATCAAAGACAGTTCCCACATCCTGCATAACAAGAGCCAGACGCTCCAGACCCATTCCGGTATCGATGTTCTTCTGTGCAAGCTCTGTATAGTTACCCTTACCGTCATTGTTAAACTGGGTAAATACGTTGTTCCATACCTCCATGAAACGATCGCCTTCACCTCCCAGAACGTCCTCCGGACCATCGCCGTACTTCACGCCACGGTCGTAGTGGATCTCGGTACAAGGACCGCAAGGACCACTGCCGTGCTCCCAGAAGTTATCGCTGGCACCGGTCTCATCACGACCGATTCGCATGATGTGATCATCCGGTACCTTCATCTCCTTGTTCCAGATCTCGTATGCCTCATCATCATTCTCGAAGATGGTGACATATAAACGATCCTTCTCAAGACCTAAGACCTCTGTCAGGAATTCCCAGGACCAGTGGATCGCCTCATTCTTAAAGTAATCACCGAAGGAGAAGTTACCGAGCATCTCAAAGAAAGTAAGGTGACGGGCTGTCTTACCTACGTTCTCAATATCGCCGGTACGTACACACTTCTGACAGGTGGTGACACGATGTCTTGGTGGCTCTTCCTGACCAGTAAAGTAAGGCTTAAGTGGTGCCATTCCGGCATTGATCAGTAACAGACTATCATCATTGTGAGGAACCAAAGAAAAGCTCTTCATCTTCAGATGGCCCTTGCTCTCGAAGAACTCTAAGTACATTCTTCTCAGTTCATTTACACCATATTTCATGGATTTCATCCTCCGGTCTTTCTAATGTTTATACATTGTAACGTTCCAACACGTCACAACATTCCAATTATAACCACAAAAAAGGCATCGGTCAATGCCGACGCCTCTACTCTTACTCAATTTCAAATATAACGTTATCCCTGTCAATGTCGACGATCTTATCCTTAAAGGCCGTGACCTGAGGTCTTTTTTTATATTTTTCAATGAGATCAAACTGTTCAAAGCAATGCATCGGGAACACAAGATCCGCCTGAACATGATTCAGGAAATAGTCCATTCCCTTCATATAGCCCTTCTGCAGTCTGGGATCCAACACCACAAACGCCAGATCAATATGTCGATCCTTCAGATAACGGATCTCTTTTTCGTAGCCGCCGGTATAAATCTCTGTGAACAAAGATCCCCCCTGTCCACTTACGTTCCATTCATTCAGATCCCCTGCATGATAGATATGGTATCCGTCACACTCGATATAAAAGGCGACCCCCACCTCCGTACTTCGAAGGGTATGGATCTGCATCCCGTCCAGTTCAAGGTCGGACACCGGTGTCATAAAACGGATCCTCTTTCGAATCGCCGGATCGATCCCGTCTTTGACGAGGGAAAATCTTGAAACCTTGATATCCCTTGAAAAAACATAGGTGATGTCTTCCCGCTCCAATCCCCACGTTAGAACCTCCCGGGAAAAATGATCCCTGTGGCTGTGGGAAGCAAACACATAGATGGGTTTGCCCGCTGAAAACACCGGCTTCTTCCCGTGGAATTCATATTCCGGAAATTCCTTCGCCGGGAAATAATCAAAAACCAGTGTCCTTTGATCGGTCTCTACCATAAAGGCACTGTGATGTATAAATGTAACCCGAAGCATGTTGTCTCCTTATCCTTTATTTGGTCAAAACAGCAATACTTCTGCCCGGCATGGTAAGTGTCTGTCCGGAAAGGGTGATCTCCTTCTTGTTCACACAAAGGACACCGGAAAGTGTTTTCTGCGCAAATGACATTTTGGAAAGATCCACCTCCTGCTGTTTATCGGACATATTATACACTAAGACAACGGGAGTAAGGGAAGTATCTTTTGGCTTTTTTTCGATTACAAGGATCTTCTCATCCGAACATCCCTCATCCATGGAGATCTCCCCCCTTGCAATGGCCGGGAAATTTTTCCGCAATCGCAATGCCTGCTGCACATAAGAGTAGATGGAATAAGGATCCTTCTGCTGCTTTTCAAGGGGAGCAAACTTCATATCGAACGTCTCCATTCCCTGGGGCCCCCTTGTCATTCCCTTCGCCTTCGAATTAGAAGACCAGTACATCGGAGCCCGCTTGTTCTCATCGATGCCCGATCCCTTCATGCCGATCTCTTCTCCGTAGTAGAGGAAGGCATCTCCGCTCATCATAAGATTCAATCCCTGGGCAAACTTTGTCTTCTCTCCCTTGTCATCCTGGGAATAATATCCGGCAGAACGGGCCATATCATGATTGGTGTAAAAAGGCGCATCGATGCCCGTCGCCTGGTTGCCGGCGATCCGATCTTGAATCTGCAGCATAGCCTTTCCAAACGCTTCTGCTGTCACATTTCCACGCACTGCCTTGGCAATGGTTCCGTCATTTCCTGCAAAGTCAAAATCAAAAAAGCTGTCGATCCCGCTTTTGTAAAAACTGGTATAGGTCATGGAATCCGTCCATGCCTCTCCTACCATGTAAGCCTTTGGATTCTGCTTTTTCACTGTATCATTCAGCCAGGTCATAAAGGAAATATTTTTGCTGTTCTGACCGGTGTAATAGCTGGTGGTTGCATCCAGACGGAAGCCATCCACACCAAGATCCGTCCAGTACTTTGTAATGGCCTCGATCTCCTTTCGTACCTTGGGCTGATCCAGATTCAGATCCGGCATTCCCTCCCAGAATCTTGCCTCATAAGCCCAGTCCGTTCCGGAAAGCTTTGCATATCCGGTCTTATCCGTGTCCCGGGTAAAATTATAGTAGGACACATAGGGACATTTTTCAGGATCCGGTTTCTTCCCTTTCGGAAGATGCTTCAGATAATCACAAGCCTTTTGAAACCATGGATGTTCACTTGAGGTATGGTTTAACACCAGATCGGTAATCACCGTGATTCCCCTCTTATGACAGTCTGCCACAAGCTTTTTAAAATCCTCCATACTTCCATACTGCGGGTCAATGGCTTCATAATCCGTTACATCATACTTGTGATAGGTCGGAGAAGGACAGATCGGCATCAGCCAGATCTCATCCGCTCCAAGCTTTTGTACGTAATCCAGCTTTTCGTCCACGCCCTTCAGATCTCCGATTCCGTCTCCGTCACTGTCATAAAAAGAATAGACAAAGATCTCGTAGCAGCTGCGGTACTTGTCATCCAGCTTTACCGTAGGAACCGCCTCATTCACGGACTGCATCTGGGAAAGCCCCTTAGAACCGACAGAACCTCCGCAGCCAGACAATACAGAAGCTGCAAGGATTCCGGCCAATAGTAACGTAACCATTCTTTTTTTCATAAAAAATGCTCCCTTCACATTAAGGGAGCAAAACACAATAAGGGCACAAGCTCCCTACTTCATTCTTCTTATGATAGCATTAGCCTTTGCATAGACCTCTTCCGGGTCAAAGCCAATGTTGTATTTGTTGTCGTGATAGAGGATCTTGCCGTTGACCATGGTAAGCTTGACATTGGACTTGCTTCCGGAATACACAAGATTCTTCACAAGGTTATTCTCCGGCTGCATATTCGGCTGTCTTAGATCGATCATGACAAGGTCCGCCTTCTTCCCCTCTTCCAACCGGTCACAGTCCGGCAGGTTCATGGCATGGGCACCGCCTACGGTTGCGGCATACAGCACCTCTTCTGCAGAAACGCAGGATGCATCCTCCTCCCTTACCTTGGCAAGGGCTGTCATCAGATACATTTCGCGGAAAAAGTCCAAGGCATTGTTACTTGCCGGGCCGTCGGTTCCGATGGCAAGGGGGATGCCCTCATCCAAAAAGCGCTTAATAGGCGCAATTCCACTGGCAAGCTTCAAATTCGAGCAGGGATTGGTAACCACAAACAGATTCCGACGCTTCATGATCTCGTAATCAGCCTCCTCCATATGAACCATATGGTATCCGCCACCGCCAAAATCATAAAGTCCCAGTTCCTCTGTCAGCTGGGTAGGGGTCATGCCCCAACGCTGTTTGCACTCAAGCACCTCCCGCCGGGTCTCGGCGTTATGAAGGTAGATCGGGCTTTTGTATCTGTGGGCAAGTTCCGCAAGTCCTTCCATGATCTCCTTCGAGGTCGTGTACTCGGCGTGGAACCCCAGAATAAAGGAATTCAGCTCTCCCATCTCATTGATTGCAAGGTAATGCTGTTCCACTTCCTCTATGCTGTAACTGAAATTATTGATCCCCGAAGTCTGAACCGAACGAAATCCACAATCGCGAAACGCCTTCGCATTCTCTACCGGGAACAGATACATATCAAAATTCGAGGTGATACCACTGGTCAGATACTCCATAACACCCAAAATATCCAGCCAGTACACATCCGCCTCTGTCAGCTGCGCTTCTTTCGGAAATACCTGCTTGGTCAGCCAGTCCTGCAGTGGCATATCATCTGCATAAGATCTAAGAAAGGTCATCGGGGTATGAGTATGTGCATTCTTAAATCCCGGAATCAAAAGATTCCCCTGACAATCGATTGGATTCTCCCAGGCAATCGGAGTATTTTCTGTCACGCGTCCTGTGTCCTTCCCATCTCCGATATAACAGATCCTGTTTCCCTTCACCCACAGCTCTCCCGGTATGACCTCGAAACTGTGATCCGGATTGGTCTTCAGGATCCTGGCATTCTTAAACTGTACATTCATGTGCAGCTTCCTTTCTAATTGTAAACAAAACTTCTCGATTCTTCTCTATGAATAATTTAAGATTCCTGTTATCTTTTTTAGAATCTTACCTTCTACTCCTTCAATATCGCTTTCCGATCTCCTTGATCAGCCCGCTCACCAGTCTTGTAAATTTATCCGCCACCTGGTTGGCCGCTTCGATCACTTCCTCCTCGGAAAGGGCAACCGGCGAAATACCTGCCGCCATATTGGAGATACAGGAAATACCTGCGATCCGTATTCCCATATGGTTGGCAGCCACAGCCTCGCAGGCAGTGCTCATACCCACAGCATCGCCCCCCAGAAGACGACACATATTGACCTCTGCCGGACTTTCGTAGTTAGGACCCTGGGTCTGAATATAGACACCATCCTTAAGATCGATGTTCTCTTCCAGCGCCTTCTGAATGATGATCTTCTGAAGCTCCCAGTCATAGATCTGGCTCATATCCGGAAATCGCTTTCCAAGTTCTCCTATATTCTCTCCCCGCAGCGGAGACGGAACAAAACAGGAGATCTGATCGGTGATCATCATAAGATCCCCCGGACGAAATCTCGTGGAGATTCCACCGGAAGCATTGGTAAGGATCAGAAACTTGGCTCCTAAAAGTCCCATCAGACGAATGGGAAGGACCACCGATGACATATCATAGCCCTCGTAGTAATGTACCCTTCCCTGCATACATACCACCGGCGTACCTCCTACCATTCCAAAAAGAAACCTTCCCTTGTGTCCCGGCGCGGTGGAAACAGGGAATCCTTCAATATCCTTGTAATCCACCACAGCCTTAAGATCCATTGTATCTCCAAAATTACCAAGACCGCTTCCTAAGACTAACGCCACCTTGGGTATAAAATCTGTTTTCTCACGAATTGCCCTCAGGCATCTTTCCAATCTCTCATATTCGTTCATCATAGACATTACCTCTCTTTTGTTCCAATTTTCTTTATGAAACACACGCATTTATTGTATCATTTTTGTTATAATAGGACTATGGATAAAAAATGGTTAAAACACAAATTAAAACATAACGGCAACAGAGCATGGTTTACCTTACGTTGGGTCTTTTTCTCCGTGGTGACCGGTGCTCTCCTTGGTGTGCTCGGCGGAGCCTTTTATCATTGTATCCGCCTTGCCACATCCTATCGTCTGACCCACGATACCGTTCTTCTGGCATTGCCCATCGGAGCGGTGATCCTGCTGTGGCTATACAAGGTCTGCGGTGACGAGGGGGATAAAGGAACGAACCTTGTCCTGTCGGCGATCCACTCCGACGCATCCATTCCCCTTCGCATGGCACCTTTGATCTTCATTTCCACAGTGTTCTCCCACTTTGTGGGCGCTTCCGTCGGCCGGGAGGGGGCTGCTCTCCAGCTTGGAGGATCTCTTGGAGAGAATATCGGAAAACTCTTCCATATCTCCTCCAAGGGCAAAAGCACCATGATCATGGTTGGAATGGCAGCTTCCTTCTCAGCACTGTTTGGAACCCCCATGGCAGCCGCAGTATTTGCTCTGGAGGTAGTGGTTGTGGGACAGATCAATTACAACGCTTTTTTGCCCACGGTCCTTGCTTCCTTCACAGCCCGCGCCGTTGCCCTTATGCTTAAGGCTCCGTCACAGCACTATGATATCGGCGCACTTCCGGCTTTTCGCATCCAATCAGCACTCTGGATCGCTTTGCTGGCCACCCTTTGCGGACTGGTGTCCATGCTGTTTTGCCTGAGTCTCCACCTCGGAGAGGGCCTCGGTAAGAAATACTTCAAGAACCCATATATCCGAGCCATGGTGTGCGGCGGTTGTGTCCTGCTTTTGACCTTTCTCATCGGGGACCAGACCTATAACGGTGCCGGAGTGGATTACATCATTGCCTGCCTGAACAAGGAGGAGAAGACCTTTGGTTTCTTATGGAAGATCCTGTTTACAGTACTTAGTATCACAGCCGGTTACAAGGGCGGTGAAATCGTGCCTTCCTTCTTCATCGGAGCTTCCTTTGGCTGCCTCTTTGGCAACCTCACCGGGTTTTCGCCTGCACTCTGTGCAGCCATTGGTATGGGCGCTATCTTCTGCGGCGTTACAAATGCCCCCCTTTCTGCCTTTATCATCTGTATCGAGCTGTTTGGTTTTTCCATTGCTCCTTACGCACTACTTGCCTGCGCTATCAGTTATACCGTTTCAGGGTATTATGGACTGTACACCAGTCAGAGAATCCTGTATTCTAAATACAGGAGTGAATACATTAATAAAAACACACAATAATATTAAAGGGGGGAGTTAATTATGGCATCCATCAAAAATCCAAAACACATCTGGTTCAAAGCCCTTGCCGTATTACTTACCATCATCTTCATCAGTTTCATCATCTATATGCTGATGATGGTTCCGGATTACAAGCTGTCCTTTGATGGGGGACCGCACTGGGTTTCCAAGGTTGGCATTCCGATCTGTTACGACTACACCATCGACAACTCCATCGGCAAGGAGCTTACCTTTTCCACCACCATTCCGGATGGTGTTTTCGGCGTCGAATACCGTGTCTCCTATTTCAAGGATTTCACCTGGACCGGCAAGACCTACCAATCTTCCTCCGGCAATAAGACCGTGGGAGGTCTCACACCAGAACATACCTACTACATACAGGCCCGATACTATCGGATGAATATGATGGGACGGCGTGTCATGGGACAATGGTCCAATCCAAGAGCAGCAACCGTCATAAAGGTTCGTGTAGCCGGCCAATAAGAATGTTATATCTACAGAAAACTGCAACGGTCCGTTCCTACAGGGAACCGGTCGTTGCAGTTTTTGGTTGAAGAAACGATCTCCTACAGAATATGAATGGCAGTTACAAGACTTGCAAAAACAATCGATACCATGGAGGTCAGCTTGATCAGAATGTTGATGGACGGTCCTGATGTATCCTTGAAGGGATCTCCCACCGTATCACCAATGACAGCTGCCTTATGCTGCGGTGAACCTTTTCCGCCGAAGTTTCCGGCTTCAATATACTTTTTCGCATTATCCCAGGCACCACCGGCGTTGGCCATCATGATCGCCAGGACAAATCCTGTCACCGTATTCCCCGCTAAAAGCGCCACTACACCGTCGGGACCTAAAACAATTCCCACAAGCACCGGAATAATAACAGCGACAATGGCCGGAGCGATCATAAGCCTCTGGGCAGAACGTGTACACATATCTACGCAGGTTGCATAATCCGGTTCCGCTTTTCCTTCCAGGATCCCCCGAATCTCCTTAAACTGCCGGCGTACCTCTACGACAATGGACTGTGCAGCCTTTCCTACCGCTGACATAGTCAGAGCAGCAAAAAGGAACGGAAGCATTCCGCCGATAAACAGACCCACAAGCACCACCGGACGATTGATCTCAAGGTGGAAGGTAAAGTCCGGATCCACCTGCTCCACCTTATTGATATAGGACACCAGAAGGGCCAAAGCTGTCAGGGCTGCCGATCCAATGGCAAACCCCTTTCCTGTTGCCGCCGTGGTATTGCCAAGGGAATCCAGTGCATCCGTCCTCTGACGGACAAGAGCCGGCATATGGGTCATCTCGGCAATTCCCCCCGCATTATCCGCAATGGGACCATAGGCATCGGTGGCAAGGGTGATTCCAAGAGTCGAAAGCATTCCAACCGCTGAAACACCTACACCGTAGAGCCCCTTGGCAAAGTCCTCTCCACCACCGGAACAGTAATAACTTACCAGAACCGAGATACATACGATCACCACCGGAGCTACCGTCGACAGCATACCAAGGGAAAGTCCGCCGATGATCACCGTTGCTCCACCAGTTTCAGAAGAAGCTGCCAGATGCCTGGTGGGCTGATAGGTATCCGACGTAAAATATTCTGTCAAAGCTCCGATGAAAACACCGGAAAGCAGACCGGAAAGAATGGCGGCATACACACCGATGTGACCCGGCAAAAGAATACGGATTGCAAAATAGGCAATGACAATGATCAGAGCCGAACTGATATAGGTTCCTCTGCGAAGAGCTGCCAGAAGATTTTTCTGGGAAGCCCCCTCCTTTGTCCGAATAAAAAAGGTACCGGCCAAAGATGCCACAACCCCAAGAGCCGCCAGCATCATCGGAACCGCAACGCCTTTCACTCCATAGCCGGCGGCAACCGCAAGGGCCGCGGTGGAAATAATGGAGCCTACATAGGATTCATACAGATCCGCCCCCATACCGGCAACATCTCCCACATTATCTCCTACATTATCTGCGATCACCGCAGGATTTCGCGGATCATCCTCCGGGATCCCTGCCTCAACCTTACCTACCAGATCAGCGCCCACATCCGCCGCCTTTGTAAAAATACCGCCACCCACACGGGCGAACAGAGCCATGGAAGAAGCACCCATTCCAAAGGTCAGCATATTCTGTGTGATATTGATCAGCCGAAGATCCATGGGCTGACCGGAAAAGGCGAAGTTCAGGATCAGATACCAGATCGTAAGATCAAAAAGTCCCAGTCCTACCACCGTAAAGCCCATGACCGATCCGGCCGAAAAAGCCACCTGCAGCCCCTGGTTTAAACTCTTACCTGCCCCACAGGCTGTCCTCGTATTGGCCATGGTTGCCGTTTTCATACCGATGAAACCGGAAAGGCCGGAAAAGAAGCCTCCGGTCAAAAAGGCAAATGGCGTAAAATACGTCAGATACCCCAGAAACGCCATAACAAACAGAAGAATAAAGATGACGCCAAAGAATATGCTAACGCCGGTGTACTGCCGTTTCAGATAAGCGTTCGCCCCCTTCGAAACAGCCCCCGAAATCTTTTGCATCTCTTCGGTACCGGGATCCGCCCCTTTTGTCTTGACATAATTGAATGCCGCAAAACAAAGAGCAAGAACCGAGCCGATTCCGGTGAAATAAATAGCCAACAAACCATTCATAGACATTTACCCCCTTTATTAGATTTCTCCAAAGAATACCCCAAGTGTATCTGCAAAAATTATAGCACACTTCTGCAACATGCGCGCAAAAGTGTGCCAGCTTTACAAATAATATAAAATCGTCAGATAACTATCCGCGATAAAATTCCCGTATCAGGTCTTCCATGGAAAGGTAATCATCCATTCCGCAAAGCTCTCTTGCAGAATGCATAGCAAGGATCGGAAGTCCGATATCCACTGCCCGCATAGGAAGATGGCTTGTCACGTAAACGCCTAAGGTATGACCTCCCGGAATATCCGACCGGTTGAAATAGCTCTGATACCGGATATCTTCCCTGTGGCAGATCCCCTTTACGATTCCAATGCTGACAGGATCCGTCGCATAGGACTGGGAAAAGGCTTCCTTAATGGCAAAGCCCTTATTCATCACCGGACGATTTTTCGGATCTGCCTTTTCCTTATAATTCGGATGGAAGGCATGGGCTACATCCACTGACAAAAGAAAACCGTCATAAATGCTGCGGTCTGCCTCCTCTCCGGAAAAACCGAGGCTGTCGTAGATCCTTGTGATCACATGGGATAACAGCTGGGAGTTCGCCCCCTCCTTGGTGGTACTGCCGATCTCTTCATGGTTAAAGAAGGCAGAGATCTCAAGGGACACCGCTTCATCCTCACGAATCATGGCAGAAAGGCAGGCTGCCACGGAAGAAAGGTTGTCAATTCTGGGCGACGACAACATTTCATAGTCCCTTCCGATACGCATCGGCTGATCCGCATTATAGACGCACAGGTCCCAGGAAAGGATCTCATCGGACTCGACACCAAGATCAGAAGCCAAAAACTCCGTAAAACTCTCTTCATCCTCTGACGCAGTAAACAGAGGAATCAACTGTGTCTGACGGTTAAAGGTCTTACCCTGATTGGTCTCACGGTCCATATGAATGGCAAGATTTGGAATGGTAAGAAGCGCCCGCCCACTGTCATATAAGACCTCTTTTACAGAAAAGGCATCTTCACCTGCCACCGTCACAAGTCCAGCAACACCCAAGGGACGATCCAGCCAGCTGCTGTCAATGGGACCGCCGTAGACCTCGGTATCCAATGTCACATAAGACCCTTCTGTCATATCCGGATCCGACTTGATCCGAAACCCCGGATAGTCTGTATGACTGGCAGTAATACGAATACAGGGCGCACCCTCCTCTTCCCGTGGAAGCATCCCTTTCCTATCCTTTGGAAGGCGAAAGGCGATCATGGTGGATCCAAGATCGATCACATAGTTTCCGCCCGCCTCTAACTGCCAGGGGGACGTCATATCTAGGATCTGAAAACCGCAGGTCGCATTTAATGTCTCACGTATAAACTTTCCAACATGATAAGGAGAAGTTCCATTAATTAATAGTTCATTTAATAAATTTCCCATTTGTGTTTCCTTCCGGTTCCTCTGTTATCAGTCCTTACGGACGATCTCCTGTGCCGCTCTATTCTTGACAATGGAATTTGCAGGGATCACACCGCGAACCATGGATAACGGATAAACATTGCTGTGAGCGCCGATTACGGTTCCAGGATTTAACACAGAGTTACATCCCACCTCGACATAGTCCCCCAGCATGGCACCAAATTTCTTATATCCTGTTTCAATTTCCTCGCCGTTCCTATCTTTTACAACAACAAGGGTCTTATCACTCTTGACGTTAGACGTAATAGAACCTGCACCCATATGAGAATGGAAGCCAAGCACAGAATCTCCCACATAGTTGTAATGCGGCACCTGAACATTGTTAAAGATCACATCATTTTTGATCTCTGTGGAATTCCCCACCACGCAGTTCTTACCGATGATAGCCTTGCCACGGATGAAAGCCCCCGGGCGAACCTCGGTTCCCTCATCGATGATCAATGGACCGGTCAGAGTTGCGGTAGGATAGATCTTAACATCTTTTGCTACCCAGATATCCTCTCCCCTCTGCTCAAAGACCTCCGGATCAAGTGTAGGACCAAGCTTCTTAATAAAGTCACCGATCTCCGGCAACACTTCCCAAGGATAGGTCTTGCCATCAAAGAGTTCTGCTGCAATGGTCTCCTTCAAGTCATACATGTTCGCAATTGTGCATTCCATTTTCCTTCTCCTTATTAACTTTGCTTTTAATTATTGGCTTTTTTCTTACTATTTTTGGCTTTTTCCTTTTTGATTCCGCCGTAAGAGCCCTTCTTATAGAACTGGCTAGCGTACTGAAAACACTGCATCAGCTGCTGTCGGTTGTAAACACCCTTAACCTTCTGGGTATTGCTTGTGATAAAGGCCGTCAGCTTCTTCATGTAATCATCTTCGTCGATCTCACCTTCCGCAACCTGTCCCAATCCTTTCTCCCAGCTAGCTGTTAAAGCTGCATTTAACATTGAACGAACCGAGTAACCAACCACATAGTACACCATTTCGCCAGTCAGGGTCGGGGTAATGACCTGGGTCTTCTGATTCAGGGAAAGATATCGGATCTTAACAAGCTTTTCCAGAATTCCGGCCCGGGTCGCCGAAGTACCGATTCCGTTACTTTTGATCTGCTCCCGCAGTTCTTCATCTTCGATCAGAGATCCCGCATTCTCCATGGCAAGAATCATAGAACCAGAGGTATAACGCTTCGGTGGGGATGTCTCACCTTCTTTGATGTATAGGGTCTTTGCGGAAAGTACCGTTCCCTTTTTCACATTGCCAAGGGCTTCCCGCATGGCATCACTTGTTTCGTCTTCCTTCTTTTTCTTAAGGAAGGAGTAATTCATCACTGCAAGATAGCCTGCGTCTTTCAGATACTTGTCATTGGCAAAGAAATGCTCCTGCCCTGCCATAGCATCGATGGAAAGCTTCTGATAGATGGCCGGAGGATAAAAGATCGCCAGAAACCGTCGGCAGATGGCCTCATACACATGCATCGACGTTGCATCCAGACTGTTTAACGCACCAAAGCCCTGCCCGGTGGGAATAATGGCATAGTGGTCGGTGATCTTCTTGTCATCCGTATATCGGCTCTTTTCAATCCCCTTAAACCGTTCCTTTTCAAGAATATCTTCCGCAAAGGGCTTCAGACCGGGAATATTCATAAGACCACGGATGTTCTTGGTGATCTCCTTCGCAATGGCACTGGAAAGGACCCTGGCATCGGTTCGCGGATACGTCACAAGCTTTTTCTCGTAAAGAGACTGAATGATGTTAAGAGTCTGATCCGGGGATATCTTGAAAAACTTCGACGCATCATTCTGAATCTCCGCAAGGTTATATAACAGCGGTGGATTCTTTTTTTCCTGCTTGCGTTCTGCCGAGGCAACCGTAAGAGAAAGTTCCACCGGCATCTTATCCTCCCCGTCAAGTACGGCCTGAGGATTCCCGGAAACAAGCTTGATCAGCTCCATGGCCGATATCTTTTCCTTAAAGCCGTTTTCCTTGTATAGAAGAGGAGAATTCTCATAAGCGCTTCCCTTAACACTCTTCCACTCCAAAGAAAGGCTCTCCCCCTCCTCTGTCATGGTCGAATCACATAGAACGCGGTAAAAGGGAGTCTTGACGAACTGCCGGATCTCAATTTCTCTTCGTACGACCATTCCAAGAACACAGGTCATCACACGTCCCACTGAAACCACGCAATGCTTTTCATTTAAAAAAGCTGCCATATCATTTCCGTACTTAAGGGTCAAAAGCCGGGAGAAATTGATTCCCATTAAATAATCCTCTTTGGCTCTTAAATACGCTGCATCGGAAAGATGATCGTACTCGCATAAAGGCTTTGCTTCCTTAATTCCTCTTTTAATTTCATCCTCAGTCTGTGAATCGATCCAGACTCGTCGCTCATCCTTGTCATGAACACCAGCCTCCTGACGGACCAGACGATAGATATATTCTCCCTCTCGTCCCGAATCGGTGCAGACATAGATCCGGCTGACATCCTCACGGTTTAAAAGACGTTTTACAATATCAAACTGCTTTTTCACACCATGGATCACTTCGTATTTGAAGGTATCCGGAATGAAAGGAAGGGTATCCAGTCTCCAGCGTTTCAGGCTTTCATCGTAGACTTCCGGATAGCTCATTGTAACAAGATGTCCCACACACCAGGTGACAACAATATGATCTCCCTCCATATAGCCGTCATGCTTTGTCAGTTTTTCATCAAAAACCTCGGCAAACGCACGTGCTACCATAGGTTTCTCTGCAATAAACAGCGATTTTCCCATTATAATGACCTCATATCCACAAGCACGATGGAAGGATCCTCTTCTGCCAGTGCCTTTAGATCTTCTGTAAAGCTGGTAGCTGAAAACAGGTAGACCACCTTGGTCTTAATGCAGGCCAGCTTTAGATTCTTCTGTAAATTCTCATAATCCTGCATGGAGATGGCATCCATATGCCAGTTACAGATCGCTGCAACATACTCACGGATATCGTTTTCTCCCACAAGATCCACGGTTCCTTCTTTTCCAACCCAGGTTCCCATTTTCGTAATGGAAAGGGGCAGCTTTCCCATCTTGTTCAAAAGAGAAAGATACTCCCGGCACACATCCACAAAGGCTCTTTGCATATAGTCCGCAAGCCCGGGCTGGATGTAGGTGTCGTAAAAGGCTTCACTGCTCATCTGAAACAGTGCTGAACGGTTGGAATAGATAAAATGATAATAAAACGCAAGGAAATTATTCTTGATCCGGTACACACCCTTCTTGGCGTTATCCCATCCGCCGGCATCGAAGGAGATCACCTTCTCCACCACATCAAAGGCCGCAAGATTCTTCAGATAAACACTGATCTTCGGTCTGGAATAACCGGTGGCCTCATAAATATCATTTAACTTCTCCCTGCCGGAGGCCATAGCGTACAGAATGGTATTGTATACCTCCGGTTCACGAAGTTCCCGGGCGATGGCAAGCTCTGCCGCATGGAAGAGTCTTCCCGTAGGAGAAAGGATCTGCCAGCAGACATTTTCCTTAAATGTGAGCCCGGCATTCCAGCAGCTGACATACTCCGGGATTCCACCGATCACACCGTAGGTCTGAACGGAATCCTTCACCGAATAATCTTTCAGACAGCGGACAAGATCAAGAAAACTGATGTCCGCCACCTGCAGTCGATGGTCGATACAGCCAAAAAGCTTCTCTCCCAACTGCTCCTTCAGATCCTTATGATTCCAGGTCAACGTCGATGTCAAAAGCAGGATCAGAACCGGCCCTGGATACAGCTGTTTTTTACGGAGCTTTGCAACCGCCTCGAAAAACAGGGTATTCTTCTTGCCGACCCGCTCCACATGGTCTAACACCACCACCAGCTTGCTGGCATCACCGCTTCGGATCCTTGAGAAACATTCATCATAGGTATTATGGGAAAGCCGCTGGTCGCACTGCAGACTGACCTGCTTTTGCAAAAGAGCAAGCTGAAGATTTGCGGATGCATAATCACAATCATAGTAAAAAAACTTTTTATCCTTTAAAAAGCTCTCAAGAAGGCTTTCCCTCTCACTGTTTGCAGATGCTATCATCAGAACAGCAGCATTTCCGCTCTCCTCATACACCTTCTGTAAAAACTGCTTATCAGCCTGTCTTCTCTCCATACGTCTTTCCCTTATCCTGCACTGAATCTACCGATCGCTTACCCTGCATGCGTCATAATATACTTAAGGATCTCAACCACAGTCTCCATGGCTTCCACTGTCACGTGCTCAAACGGACCATGGAAGGCATATCCACCGGTTCCAAGGTTCGGGCATGGAAGACCCTTGAATGTCAGCTGTGCACCGTCTGTTCCTCCACGGATCGGCTCGGAAACCGGCTCGATTCCCTGGGAACGGATCGCATCCTCTGCCAGATGAACGATCTCCATATGATCCTTTACAACAGAGATCATATTGTCGTAGGAATGAGAGATCTCAATTTCAGCCGTCTTCTCTCCATAGGTCTCATTCACCTTTGCCACAAGCTCCGTCAGGTGTGCTTCCTTTTCTTTTAACTTGTCCGCGTCATGATCACGCAGAATGTAGGAAAGCTTTGCCTTCTCCACATTTCCCTCCATCTCGATGAGATGGTAAAAGCCCTCATATTCTTCTGTTGCCGCCGGTGTCTGGTCATCCGGAAGAGATGCCGCAAGCTTTGTTGCGATCAGGCCTGCATTCACCATAAGATCCTTTGCCTCACCCGGATGTACGTTCACACCATGAATGGTGATATGGGCAGAGGATGCATTGAAATTCTCATAGGCGATCTCACCCTCGTAGCCACCGTCTACCGTGTATCCAAAAGCCGCATTGATACGGTCAAGCTCAAAATGATCCGGACCTTCTCCAATCTCTTCATCCGGCGTAAAGCAGATCCAGATCTCACCATGTGCCTCATCGGAATGGATCATTGCCTCTGCCGCTGTAACGATAGCCGCAACGCCGGCCTTATCATCCGCACCAAGGAGTGTGGTTCCATCGGTGGTGATCAGTGTTCTGCCCTTTAAGGAAGGAAGCTCCGGAAAATCCGAAACAGAAAGGATCTTACCACTGTCACCAAGGGTCACATCCCCTCCATCATAATTCTCGATGATCTGAGGCTTCACATTCTCTCCGGAAAAATCAGGTGCTGTATCCATATGGGAGATCAGGGCAATGGGCTTCACACCCTCGCAGCCCTTGCTGGCCGGAATACGGCCGTATACATAGCATGTATCTGTCAACACCACATCCTCAAGACCGATCTCCTTAAGCTCCTGGCAAAGCAGCCGTCCAAGATCAAACTGACGAGGGGTACTTGGTGTGGTACCGGTGGTCTCATCCGATGTGGTAAAAATTGAAATATACTTTAAGAATCTGTCTCTAACGTTCATATTACACGTCCTTTCAATCATTCTAGACTCACTCTACTATTATACACATTTTAAATAATAAAAAAAGCCCACCGACCGGGCAGGCGCATAAACAACAACGCGCCATCCGAATCGGTGAGCAGACATGCCATTATTTCTTTGTGATATATCCCTTAGCCTTAAGAAGCTCTGCGCAAAGCACTGCTCCACCGGCTGCACCACGAACGGTGTTATGAGAAAGACCTACGAACTTCCAGTCATAGATGCTATCCTCACGAAGACGACCAACAGAGATTCCCATTCCATTCTCATAGTTTACATCCAGCTGTACCTGTGGACGGTTGTCCTCCTCAAGGTACTGAATGAACTGCTTCGGAGCACTTGGAAGCTCAAGTTCCTGTGGAAGTCCGGAGAAGCTTGTCATAGCCTTAATGAGCTGCTCCTTGGTCGGCTGCTTTCTGAACTTAACGAAAACAGTCGCTGTATGACCGTTTAAGATCGGTACACGAATACACTGAGAAGTGATCTTGATCTCATCAGAGCTTGCAGGAACGATCTCATCACCAACGACCTTACCCCAAATACGAAGAGGCTCCTTCTCAGACTTCTCTTCCTCACCACCGATGAAAGGAATGATGTTGGCATTCATCTCAGGCCAATCCTTAAAGGTCTTACCTGCTCCGGAGATCGCCTGGTATGTGGAAACAACTACCTCATATGGCTCAAATTCCTTCCATGCTGTAAGAACCGGCGCATAAGACTGGATGGAGCAGTTTGGCTTAACTGCAACGAATCCGCGTGTTGTACCAAGACGCTTCTTCTGAGACTCGATAACCTCGAAGTGCTCAGGATTGATCTCAGGTACAACCATTGGAACATCCTTTGTCCAACGATGTGCGCTGTTGTTGGAAACAACCGGAGTCTCTGTCTTAGCGTACTCTTCCTCGATCTTCTTGATCTCTTCCTTTGTCATATCAACAGCAGAGAAAACGAAGTCAACATCCTTAGCAACCTCTTCCACCTCGTTCACGTTCTTAACAACGATGTCCTTAACAGCGGCAGGAATCGGAGTATCCATCTTCCAACGACCCTCTACGCACTCTTCATAGCGCTTTCCTGCACTTCTTGGGCTGGCTGCGATCTCAGTAACCTCAAACCAAGGGTGATTCTCTAATAATGAGATAAAACGCTGACCTACCATTCCGGTACCACCAAGGATACCTACTCTTAACTTCTCGCTCATGATATTCTCCTACTCTTTTCTTTTTCCTTATCCCACAACTGTCCACGCCTGACGGACATTTGTGTTTCTAGGAAATATAATAGTTTAATTGAATCAAAAAAGCAACCTGCATCCGGCATTTCGCCATATTATACAAGGTTGCTTTGTTTTTTGTTACTTTTTTGTATAAAAATAAGGAAAAGAATACCCGTCCTTATTTGGCGGAAGGAGTCTGACCCTTAGCCGCAGCAGCCTTTGCAGCCTTTACCTTTGCGATCTTAACCTCTTTCACGATTTCTTCCTTAAGATCTCTGCAAAGATCCTTGACCCTTGAAGGTGTATTCGGATTACCCAGCAATCCTGTTACAAGCTTTGATGCCTCACCGTACTCCTTGAAATGATATGCCATATTCGCAAGAAGATACTCAACGGTATTGGAGTTCATCCCACAGTATGGCGGTGTCTCTGTTGAGAAAGCCTTCTTCAGACCCTCATACGCCTGACGATAGAAGCCCTCCATCTCCGTGGTCAACTGCTTACGCTTCTCCTCGACCTCTGGTGTCTTATCCGTCAGCGTCTTAAGTTCGCCTCTGCGAAGCCATGCGATACGCAGGCAGACAACAGCCTTCTCGGAAAGCTTTCCATGCTTAGCCATAGCGCAGACAAGTGCTAACTTATAATGATCCACAGCCTCCTGATAGGAATAGATCTCTTCCTGCTTCTCCTCCACTGGGCTGAAGTTCTCTCCTACTGCCTCACGAATCCACTTGATCTGGGACATGGACAGATGCTCAAAGAACTTATTCATTGCGGAATAACCGCAATTCGGGCAGGAGCAGACCTCATACTTCAAGGTATCGATTCCCTCAAAATTCGGGCGCAGATCGGAATCCGGCTCCAAGCGCTTTGCCTTACTGCTCTTAGCAGTCAGTGTCTTGAATTTGTAATCACAAACCGGGCACTGCACACTCTTCTCCAGAACCAGATCCTTCTCCTCGATCTTAGTAGAAGCGGCACTGGCTTTGCCTGCCGCCTGGTTCTTTGTCTTTTTCTTACCGTCATCTGTAATATCAAGGTCACCCTTAACATTCAAACCAAATTTTTCAAGTCCTGATAATAAATTCATTCTATCTTCCTTTTTAATTGTTTGGCAGCTTAAAGGAGCTCTTAAGAGATACGATTCTGTTAAACACCGGTGCCTTGTCCTTCGAGTCCTTGCTATCTACTGTAAAGAAACCGTTGCGTACAAACTGGAAACTGTCATATGCCTTCACATCCAGAAGGGATGACTCAAGCTTCGCATCGTTCATTACAACAA
Organism: uncultured Lachnospiraceae bacterium; assembly: GCA_946182825.1. Classification (GTDB taxonomy): domain Bacteria; phylum Bacillota; class Clostridia; order Lachnospirales; family Lachnospiraceae; genus Weimeria. The sequence goes on along the minus strand of CAMGZH010000004.1, from coordinate 51,054 downwards.
GAGAATTTGGATTTACATTTACTTCACCATTCTCATTATAAACTCCTTTTTCCTCATCTACAATATTTTCATAGAGACGAACAGGAGCTGTAATTGCTGTTTCCTTGCTGACCCAATGAATGGTGCCCTTGACCTTACGGCCGTCGTTGCTGTTACCACCACGAGTCAGAGGATCATAGGTTCCGTGGATTCGGATGACATTGCCGTTCTCATCCTTATCGCAACCGGTGCAGGTAACAAAATAGGCATTCATCAGACGAACCTCGTTCCCCGGGAACATGCGGAAGTACTTCTTAACCGGCTCTTCCATAAAATCACTGCGCTCAATATATAAATGCTTAGAGAATGTGACCTTACGGCTTCCAAGAGCTTCGTTCTCAAGATTGTTCGGAACCTCTAGTTCCTCCGTCTCATTCTCCGGATAGTTGTCGATCACAAGCTCAACCGGATCAAGGACTGCCATCACACGTGGAACCTTTGTCTTAAGATCCTCACGGATGCAGTACTCCAGCATCGGATACTCTGCTGTGGAATTTGCCTTGCTGACGCCGCAAAGCTCCACAAAGCGGCGAATGGCCTCCGGTGTGTAACCGCGGCGACGAAGTCCCGCAATGGATACAAGACGAGGATCGTCCCATCCGTCTACAATACCATCTTCCACCAGCTTCTTGATGTAACGCTTACCGGTTACGACATTCTTAAGGTAAAGCTTGGCAAACTCGATCTGACGTGGTGGATTCTCAAATTCGCACTCACGAACGACCCAGTCATATAAAGGACGATGGTCCTCAAACTCCAGAGTACAGATGGAATGTGTAATTCCCTCAAGGGCATCCTCGATCGGATGAGCAAAATCGTACATAGGATAGATGCACCACTTGTCTCCCTGGCGGTGATGGTTCATATGAGCCACACGATAAATGATAGGATCTCTCATATTGATGTTGGGAGAATTTACATCGATCTTCGCACGGATAACCATGGAACCGTCCTCATACTTGCCGGCCCTCATATCCTCAAAGATCTGAAGGGACTCCTCGATTGGACGTTCGGAATTCGGATCCTTCTTACCCGGTTCTGTCAAAGTACCACGGTACTCACGAATCTGCTCTGCATTCAGATCTGAGGCATATGCCTTGCCCTTCTTGATCAGCTTGACAGCATACTCATACATCTGCTCAAAGTAATCGGAGGCATATTTGGTCTCATCCCACTTTGCTCCGAGCCAGTGAATATCCTTCTGGATCGCCTCTGCGAATTCACTCTTCTCCTTCGTCGGATTGGTGTCATCGAAACGCATGTGGAAGTCTCCGTTGTACTCCTGGGAAAGACCGTAATTCAAAATGATGGACTTGGCATGTCCGATATGTAAAAATCCATTCGGCTCCGGCGGGAATCGTGTTACAACGTGGTCATACACGCCCTCCGCAAGATCCTTGTCGATCTCTTCCTCAATAAAGTTTCTGCTTTTGATTTCTGCTGTACTGTCTGACATTGTCTGTTCCTCTTATTTCTAAATCTATCTATGAGCCACGGGTGGCATCATTTCACATGTGTATGAGTGAAAAGGTGGTCGCTGCAATACTCATATGCTCCATTGCATTTGCTGCAATAACGGAAATCCAGTTCCGGATTCGTGATCTCGGTCCGTCCGCAGATACAGCACTTATGCCTTGCCTGTCCATCCTGACGGAACTGCTGACGGGCATGGGAACCTGCATCATAGGCCTTACGGAAATTACGCTTGCGGCGGAATTCATTCGGGGAATACCTTCTGAAATTCCTCGTCATCAGGAAGAAGATCAAAAAGTTTGCCAGTGATGCAACAATTGCGATCACAACGCCCCAGCTTCCGGAAATGACTGCCGTCACAACATCCACTCCGATAAGAACCGCGTATACAAGGGCAAGCCACTTCATCCGGATCGGGATGAAAAAGTACAAAAGGATCTGTTCCTCCGGGTACGTCATGGCAAATGCAAGGAAAATGGAAAGGTTAATATAGTTGGTGGAAAAAATATTGCTGATCGAACTGCTCAGGATCTCCTGATATGAGCCGATATCCGCATTTCCCATCAGACTGAAGGAATAAATTCCATAAACCAGCATTGCACCGATCACCGAACAAAGGATTCCTCCAAAAATGTAAAAATTAAAGCGGAAAGTTCCCCATGCCCTCTCCAGTGCCGAACCCAGCTGCCAGTAAAAAATCATCATAATAACGGCAAACAGCATGTTCTGCTCCGGCGGGATCAGAACCCAGGTAATGATTCTCCAGACCTGACCATGCAGGATCGCATAGGGATCCAATCGCATAAAATCCAGAAACGGTGTGCCGGTGGTTCTTCCTCCAAATTCAAGCAAATAGCCCAAAATGTATCCACCGATCAAATAATTGATCAGATGAGGAATTGCATACTTACCGAATTTGCGCTCCAACTTGTTGATCATCGTATCGAAATATCCTTTCTAAACGCGTCTGTCACCCCTCGTATGGCGCATTCATTTTATTATATTTTGTTGTTTTTCTCTTGTCAATAATCCACTGATAGATCCTGTCCCCTACCGGAATGGAGACCAGTGCAAATGCCAGGGTAAAGACAAGTACCAGCGCGGTCTGGGCTGTCTTTGGCAAATCACCTAAAAATCCGCAGACGAGGTTAAGTCCCAACAGCTGACACAGGTACAGTGGAAGGGAAAATCTGCCCAGAGCATAGGCCCAGGACTGATTCCAGAATTTTTCTCCGTAAGTCTGACCGGAGAAAGACAAAACCACAGAAAGGGTCAAAAAGATCAGCACATGAATCTCATACCTTGAGGTATAGCTGGAAAAGGAATAAAACAGTGCCACTCCGAATCCCAGATACTCCACAGCTGTCATGATCCGCTTGTCTCTTCTGGTAAAATAGCGGTGGGACAGAAAACGTGCCAGTTCAAAGGCGCAAACCCCCAGTGAGATCTCTGCAATAGCGCGGAATACACTTCCGTAACCGAAGAGCACCCATCGGTCCTGATCCGCAAAGGTTCCGTAGTTATACTGGAGAAGACCAAGAATATATAAAGCCAGCAACGGACCCACGACTCTTGTGTACATATAGTAGAACTTCATAACGATGGGATATAAAACCATCATGGCAATCAGCATTGCGGAAATGTACCATTCGATCACATCGACATTCGTATAGGTAAAACCGAATTTCTGGAGGAAGAAGAATTCCGGAATACAGTTAAAGAAATACTGCAATACATCCTTCGCTCCACCCTCGTAAATGTCCCTTGTAATAACCTTAAGAATGATCAGCGCCACAAAGGGAAGAATATGATAGGAAAAGATCGAAATGTATTTCTTAAGCATGTAGCGGACGGTCTGCCGTCCAAGCTCCACCGGCTTTGACAGTCCCAGCCTTTGACTCTTTCGCTTCTTATGTATAGACTTTGCCATTAAAAGTCCAGAGATCACAAAGAAAAACTCAACCCCGAAATACCCCCTGTTCAATACCGGGATCCGTTCCCCTGCAAGGACCAGATGATTGAAACCAATGCTTCTGTGACAGTGGAACAAAATAATGATCACAGAAAAAACAAAGCGCATCACCTCAATTTTGCCGTTCTTTTTCGTCATAGTTATGCCCTCCTTTTCATCGGTAATGTACCTTAATTATACCATTGCCAATCCCCCTCTGTCAGTAAAGGGATTACCATTTCTCATAAAATTGTATACAATTCAATCCAACAAAATATACAATTTGTAGATTGTAATAGACTCTTCCCTCCTCTATAATGTGTAATGTTGTGTTATTCAACAAATATATTTTAATATGAAATTAGGTGAATCAATGAGTAATAAAGAATTACACAAGTTGGGGATCGATATCGGTTCAACAACCGTCAAAGTTGCGGTTCTCGACAAAGATGATAATCTACTGTTCTCAGATTACGAACGTCATTTTGCCAACATTCGTGAGACACTGCTTTCACTTGTAAAAAAGGCAAAGCAAGTAACAGGTGAGATTATGGTTGCCCCCATCATTACAGGTTCCGGCGGACTGACTCTGGCTAAGCATCTTGGGATCCCTTTTGCCCAGGAAGTGGTTGCCGTTGCTACCGCCCTTACCCACTATGCTCCCAAGACCGATGTTGCCATCGAGCTTGGTGGTGAGGATGCGAAGATCATTTACTTCGAGAACGGCAATGTTGAGCAGCGTATGAACGGTATCTGTGCCGGTGGAACCGGTTCCTTTATCGATCAGATGGCCTCCCTGATCCAAACGGATGCAACCGGTCTGAATACCTATGCCAGGGATTACCAGTCCATCTATCCCATTGCTGCCCGCTGCGGTGTATTTGCGAAAACCGATATTCAGCCTCTGATCAACGAGGGTGCAACAAGAGAGGATCTTTCCGCTTCCATTTTTCAGGCTGTGGTCAACCAGACCATTTCCGGACTTGCCTGCGGTAAGCCCATCCGCGGTCATGTTGCCTTCCTAGGTGGTCCTTTACACTTCCTTGATCAGCTGCGTGAGACCTTCATCCGCACATTAAAGCTTGATGAAGAGCACACCATCATTCCGGAGAACTCACATCTGTTCGCTGCCATCGGTTCTGCTCTTAACTACAAGGAAGACACCACCATGGAGCTTTCCAGCATCGAAGAGAAGCTTTCCGGTGAGCTGCACATGGAGTTTGAGGTTGCCCGTATGGATCCTCTTTTCAAGGATCAGGCCGAATACGATGCCTTTGTCACCCGCCACGGTAACAACCATGTACAGACCGGGGACATCACGACAGCCAAGGGCAATGTCTACCTCGGTATTGATGCCGGTTCCACCACCACCAAGATTGCTTTGATCGATGACGACGGTAAGCTTTTATATTCTTTCTATGACAATAACAATGGATCTCCTCTTTTGACTTCCATTCGTGCCATGAAGGAAATCAAAGAAAAGCTTCCTGCCGATGCCCATATCGTACACTCCTGTTCCACAGGTTACGGCGAAGCTCTCCTCAAATCCGCCTTCCAGCTCGATGACGGTGAAGTCGAGACCGTTGCGCATTACTATGCCGCTTCCTTCTTTGATCCGGAAGTAGACTGTATCCTCGATATCGGCGGACAGGATATGAAGTGCATCAAGATCAAGGATCAGACCGTTGATTCCGTACAGCTGAACGAGGCATGCTCCTCCGGCTGCGGTTCCTTCATCGAAACCTTCGCAAAGTCCCTTAACTTCAGTGTCCGCGACTTTGCAAAGGAAGCTTTGTTTGCCCAGCATCCAATCGATCTTGGTACCCGTTGTACCGTATTTATGAATTCCAAGGTTAAGCAGGCGCAGAAGGAAGGTGCATCCGTTGCGGATATTTCCGCCGGACTTGCCTATTCCGTCATCAAGAACGCCCTGTTTAAGGTCATCAAGCTCTCCGACCCGAAGGAGCTTGGTAAGAACGTCGTTGTTCAGGGTGGAACCTTCTACAATGACGCTGTTCTTCGTGCCTTTGAGCAGATCAGCGGTGTCAAGGTCACACGACCGGATATCGCCGGCATCATGGGCGCCTTCGGTGCTGCTCTCATCGCCCGTGAGCGCTATGAGGACGTAAAGTCCACAACCATGCTGCCAATGGATGAGATCCTGAATCTTACCTTTGAGACAAAGATGACACACTGTCAGGGTTGTACCAACAAGTGCATGCTCACCATCAACCGTTTCTCCGACAACCGTCGCTTTATTACCGGAAACCGATGTGAGCGTGGTCTTGGTAAGGAAAAGAACAAGGATCATATTCCGAACCTTTACGAATACAAGTACAAGCGTCTTTTCAACTACGAGCCCCTTCCTGCCGACCAGGCAAAGCGCGGCGTTATCGGTATTCCTCGTGTGCTGAATATGTATGAGAACTATCCTTTCTGGGCTACCTTCTTCCGTAAGCTCGGATTTTCCGTTGTTCTCTCACCTCAGTCCAACCGAAAGGTATACGAGCTTGGTATCGAGAGTATCCCAAGTGAATCCGAGTGTTATCCTGCAAAGCTGACACACGGACACGTACAGTGGCTCATTAACGAAGGTGTCAAGACCATCTTCTACCCTTGTATTCCATACGAGCGTAACGAGTTCCCAAGCAGTAACAATCACTACAACTGCCCTATCGTTACCTCCTATGCCGAGAATATCAAGAACAACGTGGAAGCCATTACCACCGGTAAGGTTCGTTTCCTTAATCCGTTTATGGCCTTCACATCCGAGGATACATTGGCAGGACAACTGGTAAAGGTTTTCACAAAGGAATTCCATATTCCTGAGAGCGAGATCCGTGACGCCGCCCATGCCGGCTGGTTTGAGCTGGGCAGATTCCGTCATGACATGGAGGAAAAGGGTGAGGAAGTCCTTGCCTACCTGAAGGAGACCGGTCGTCACGGCATCGTTCTTGCCGGCCGTCCGTACCACGTTGATCCTGAGATCAATCATGGTATTCCGGATCTTATCACCACCTATGGCATGGCTGTTTTGACAGAGGATTCCATTTCCCACCTGGGTAAGCTTGAGCGTCCTCTGATCGTAATGGATCAGTGGATGTACCACACCAGAATGTACTCCGCTGCCAACTATGTGAAAAAGACCGAGAACCTGGATGTGATCCAGTTGAATTCCTTCGGTTGCGGTCTGGATGCTGTAACGACCGACTGTGTCAATGACATCCTCTCCCATTCCGGTAAGATTTACACCTGCCTGAAGATCGATGAGGTAAATAACCTTGGCGCTGCCAGGATCCGAATCCGCTCCCTGCTTGCAGCCATCCGTGTCCGTCAGCGTCGTGCCGACAAGCTCGCCGTTAGCAAGCGTAAGATCGTTCCTTCCAGCTATAAGAGAACCATCTTTACCAAGAAGATGAAAAAAGAATACACCATTCTTTGTCCGCAGATGTCACCGATCCACTTCGATCTCATCGCTCCGGCAATGAATGCAGCCGGCTACCATATTGTTGTACCGGACATCCCTGCAAAGGATTGTATCGATCAGGGACTTAAGTACGTCAACAACGATGCTTGTTACCCGTCCCTCCTCGTAATCGGACAGCTTATGAGCGCACTGAAATCCGGCAAGTATGATCTTGAGCGCACTGCCCTTCTGATCTCCCAGACCGGAGGCGGCTGCCGTGCAAGTAACTACATCGGCTTTATCCGACGTGCCTTGGCTAAAGCCGGCTACGAGAAGATTCCGGTCATCTCCATCAACGTCAGCGGACTTGAGAAGAACCCGGGATTTAAGCTGACGCCAAAGGTCATCCAGCATGGACTTTATGCCCTTGTCTTCGGTGATATCTTCCTACGCTGTTTGCTTCATGTTCGTCCTTACGAACTTGAAAAAGGCTCAGCAAACGCTTTACACGAGAAATGGAAAAAGAAGGTCATTGACTTTGTTTCCTCTGACCACTTCCTCTCACATCGCAAATTCAAGAAGATGTGTAAGAATATCATCCATGACTTTGACACATTACCCATCACAAATGAGGTAAAGCCAAGAGTCGGTATCGTTGGAGAGATCTTAGTCAAGTTCCTGCCCATGGCAAACAACCACCTGGCAGATCTTCTGGAGCAGGAAGGCGCTGAGGCAGTGGTACCGGACCTTACCGATTTCCTTCTGTACTGTTTCTACAACACGAACTTCAAGGAGGAGAACCTTGGATTTTCCAAGAAGAGCGCAAGGATCGCAAACCTTGGCATCCGTTTCTTCGAGTGGCTTCGTAAGGCAGCCCGTGAAGCTTATAACGAGAGTGAACGCTTCACAGCACCAGCCTACATCAATGAAACGGCAGATAAAGCAAAATCCATCGTTTCCATGGGTAACCAGACCGGTGAAGGCTGGTTCCTTACCGGCGAGATGTTAGAGCTCATTGGCGAAGGTGCCAACAATATCGTTTGTATCCAGCCATTCGGTTGCCTGCCGAACCACATCGTCGGCAAGGGTGTTATCAAGGAGATCCGCAAGGAAAATCCTACCGCTAACATTGCTGCCATCGACTATGATCCGGGTGCTTCCGAGGTCAACCAGCTCAACCGTATCAAGCTGATGCTTTCCACCGCAGTCAAGAACCTGAAAAAGGAACAGAGCGGACAGGAAACCGCATAACAGTTCAAGTCTCGCAGAGCGCTTATTTCAGTCGGAGATTGGACCTCCGACTGAGATAAAACAAAAAGCAGGACCAATGGTTCATTAAGAACCATCGGTCCTGCTTTTTCATTACAAAACTTTTATTTTGCCAGAAGCATCATGATCTCATTGGATCTCTTGATAAACTCGGAAAGAGCTTCCGGTGAAAGCGGCTGATTGCTGATCTCTGCCAGATCGTAAAGCTGATGTGCAAAGAGATCTGCATGCTCACTGTCCTTATGGGCTACAAGATACTTCACAAGGTCATGATCCGCATTCAGAATGAGTGTCTCAGGTCCCATAAAGGCATCATCGGTGCCCTGACCCATGGAATACATCTTCATCATATCGGACATACGGCGCATATTCTCATCACGACCGATAACAGCGGCTGTATCTGCAGACTTTAACTTCTGAACCTCAACCGTCAGATCCTCTTTTCCAAGAGCCTTCTTAAAGATCTCCGTCAGAGTATCCTTCTCTTCCTTGTATGCATTCTCATCGGTCTCTTCTGCCAGTGCCGTTGTAATATCCGCATCAATGCGAAGGAACTTGTAGTGCTGGTTCCGCTGCTCAAGCTGTGTGATAAAGGATGCATCAATGGCATGATCAAGAATAACGGCATTCATATCATTATCCTTAAACATCTCCACATACATGCTCTGCTGCTTCATGTCGGTAACATAGTAAACAGCTGTCTTATCCTCATCCTTGATCTCAGAAGAAGCATTCTCGCCTTCCTCGGATGCGCCTGCCTTCTCCTCTTCCTTCTTCTTCTGATCCGCCTCTAAGAGCTCCGGAAGGGTTACATACGCATCATTGATATCCTTAAACAGAATATAGTCGTTCATGCGATCACAGAACTTTGTATCCTTTAAGCAACCAAACTTAATGAATGGGCTGATATCGTCCCAGTACTTCTCATAGCTTTCCTTCTCTGTCTTGCAAAGACCGGTAAGCTTGTCCGCAACCTTCTTGATGATGTAATCACGGATCTTTGATACAAAGCCATCGTTCTGAAGAGCGCTTCGGCTTACATTCAGAGGCAGATCCGGACAATCGATCACACCCTTAAGGAGCATAAAGAACTCCGGAATAACTTCCTTAATGTTGTCCGCTACAAACACCTGGTTGTTGTAAAGCTTAATGGTTCCCTCAATGGAATCATACTCGGTGTTGATCTTAGGGAAGTAAAGAATACCCTTCAGGTTAAACGGATAATCCATATTCAGATGGATCCAGAACAACGGCTCCTTATAGTCCATAAATACCTTGCGGTAAAAGTCCTTATAATCCTCGTCGCTGCACTCAGAAGGTGCCTTTGTCCAGAGAGGGTTTGTATCATTTAAAGGAACCGGGCGCTTAACGATCTTAAGCTTATCTTTGGCAGGACTAACCTCGACCTTTTCCTTGCTTCCGTCTTCCTTTTCCTTCTCCTCGTACTTTGCATCCTCATGAATCTCTTCCACCACCGTATCGGTGTCTCTCTTGTCTTCCGGATCGATCTCCTCGTACTCCGTCGGAGCATCTGCCTTTGTAAGATAAATCTCAGTCGGCATGAAGGAACAATACTTCTGTAACACCTCACGGGCACGATACTCATTGGCAAACTCCAGGCAGTCCTCATTCAAAAAGAGAGTAATGGACGTACCGACAGAAGACTTTGTACCGTCATTCATGGAAAATTCCGTACCGCCGTCGCACTCCCAATGAACCGCTGTTGCACCATCCTTATAGGAAAGAGTATCAATATGAACTTCATCCGCTACCATAAAGGCAGAGTAAAAACCTAAACCGAAGTGACCGATGATCTGATCATCATTTCCCTTGTCCTTGTACTTGGTCAAAAAGTCTGTTGCACCGGAAAAAGCGATCTGGTTAATATACTGATCCACTTCCTCCTCTGTCATACCAAGACCGTTATCTGTAATGGTAATGGTCTTCTTCTCAGGGTTCACCTCAACGGTCACCTTAGCCTTAAAGCCCTCCGGAAGTTCGTACTCTCCCATCATATCCAGCTTCTTCAACTTGGTGATTGCATCACAGCCGTTACTTACTAACTCACGATAGAAAATATCATGGTCTGAATACAGCCACTTTTTAATAACCGGGAAAATATTCTCACTTGTAATGGATAAGCTACCATGTTTTTCTGACATAACACACGCTCCTTTATATTGTTAGCAAACAGTCTCATCGACTGCTAATATCAACAGTCCTATTGTAGTTCCCCCTATAAAAAAAGTCAACAAAAAATCAGCACTCTCTGAATGAGAGTGCTGATTCATGTATCTTCGCTTGGACAAAATTAGAAATCAACGCTGCCAACGTTACCGTCAGCTACATAATAAGCCTTGTGATCTTCCGGCTTAACGTATACGCTTACTTCCTTGATGCTCTTCTTGCTCTTAGAATATGCCTTCTTAGCACTCTCTAAGATAGAAGCTAAATCATAGTCGTTACCCTCATACTGAAGGATAACCTTTGGCTCTGCAACGGTTGCCTTAGAAGCTGCCTTTGTAGCAGTCTTCTTAGCTGTGGATGCTGCCTTTGTTGTAGTCTTCTTAGCTGTTGTTGAAGCCTTCTTAGCAATTGTCTTGGCGTCAGTTACAGCCTTTGATGCGTTACTCTTTACCTCTTCTGTTGCTTTCTTTACTTCTTCAGCCACTTTTTTTGAATCCTCCTTACCAGCATCTAAAATATCACGAACTGTTGCAGATAAATCTGCTTCGATCTTCTTAGTTGATGTTTTCACCTTAGAACTCATGTACTCTCTCTCCTTTTTGTTTCGAAACCCTACTCCTTTTTCGAAAAACCTTCTTTTAAAACGACTTCTATATCATTATACTATGTTTCTGCAAAAAACCAATATATGAAATTTGTATATTTGCAGATTTTTTAAGAAATTTTTTGTACATTTTCACAACAATTGTTTGATAATTTTCTAAAATGCGATATTTTCATTAAAGATTGTAAAGAAACTGTTTGTTTTCACAGAGTTTCCTGGATCCGCATCCAATGAATCCCATGCACTTTGATTCAGGTAAGAAAACTTATCTTTTGTCTGTTTTGTAATGATCTCAGAGATCAGTGCCTTCTTCCTTGCGGCGATCACATTGATCTTGTTCTCTTCGGAAAGCTTCTTATCGTATTTGTCTACACAATAGATCAGATAGATTCCCTGATCGGTCACCACCTGACCGGAACTTTCTCCATCGTCTAAGGCAAAGGCTGCCTCCTCCACCTGCGTCGGGTAAGTACCACGTCCAAAGGACACCATTTCCTTTTCATTCTGACTGTACTTTTGCGCAACTGCGGCAGCCTGCTCCGGTGTGGACGCCACCTTCAATGCCGCATCAGCTGCAGCCGCATCGGTCTGGCTCCCTTGGGACAGGTCGATGACATAGGCATCCATGATCCTTGCCTCATCCTCTGACACCTCTTCGTCCACCTGCGTCATTAATCTGGCATACACCTTCTGTGCAAGCGCATAGTGCTCGTAGATCCTTCGAATATCCCCTTCTGATGTTCTAAGGTAGGCCCTATCGTCCACTGTCAGACTGTCGTAATAGGCCTCGGCTGCATCTGCGATCTTCTGCTCCTCGGAATCCGATAAGGAGATATTCTCTTCCTTGGCATACTCATCCATGGCATAGACCATGGAAAGGTGATCGAGAACCGCCTGCTTTAAATTTCTGGTCAGATGATCGGTGTTCAGGTTGGCAGACCACAGATCCACCTCTCCCACACTGCGATAGAGATTGTGGTAATTGGCCAGATAGACTCTGGCCTCCTTCTCTGAGCAACGTAAATTTCCGATGCGAAATACATTTCCCACACCGCTTCCGGTTGAGAAAAACACTTCTCTTCCTGCAATCTTACATCCGCTGAAACTACCGGCAACAATGGCTGCTGCCAGGATTGCTGCTGTTACCTTTAAATTCTTCATATAAATCAACCTTCTACAATGAGGTATCTTCCATCCTCCACCGGGAATACTTCTTCGCAGGAAAGGATCTCTTCTTCTGACATTCCTGCCGTATCCAGGTTCTCCACCATATACTCGATTGCCTCTTTTTTATCCTTGCAGACAATGGCGCATACATCCTCAAGGAAGTATTCTGCCTCTTCCTCGCTATCAGCCACCGGCTCTGAAAAAAGCTTATTCTGCTGTTCTAAAAATGCAGCAATCACTGCGCTATCGTATGTATCCATAGTTACCCTCCATAAATTCAATTCTCGCAGTCGGAGGTTTTAACTCCGGCTGCGATAAGTATTACTGTATTTTCTATTCTATGATAATACGTATCTTTCCTGCAACATAAATCGTCAGGACACACTGACACACTTACCAAGGGCGAAGGAATACAGATAGATCTCCGTAACCGGAAGTTCAAAACTCCGTTCCAGCGCCATCTTATATAAGACCATCTGCTTGCGATAACGGTCGTGCAGCTGTTTCTCTGTCTTCACAAAGTCTGTCTTATAGTCTACAAGCACAATATGATCCTCTTCCACAAAAAAGGCGTCCATGATTCCCTGAACAATGACCTGATCCTTGACATCCAGATCCGGATTCCCGGCAACCTCCTGAAGGAAGACGTCCGGATCATCTCCCATAACAAAAGCCTGCTCCCGATAGAGCCTGCCCAGCCTGTCTGCCCGATGCATCCGCTTTGCAAGATCCGACTTCATAAAATTAAGGAGCTTTGGCACCTGCAAAAGTCCGGCCTGTTCCTCGGTCAAAAATCCTCGGGAAAGCTCATACTGCAACTGCTGTTCAAAGCTGTCTTCCAGATGTTCCTTGGAAAAATCCAGCTTCTCAAGGTAGCGGTGCATGGCAGTTCCCCGCAGAGCCGGCTGGTTCTCCACCGTCTCTCCCCCAAGAAACCGGGGCAGGTTTGCCGCAAAAGGCTCCTTCTCCTGCGACTCAGTCTCCTGGGACTCAATCTCCCGAGACTCAGTCTCCCGTGGCAGATCCTCGCCTGCATCGTATGAAAGAGCCTTTGCATCCTCCGTCATAGCCTTCTCCAGCTCCTCCATAGCTCGATGCTTGATCTCCGAAACAGAATACTTCATCTTGGTACGCACCGCTGCTTCATAAGGATAAACACTATGATAGCGACCAAGAAGCTCCGCCACCTTCTGGGTTGCCGGAAGATCCGCCATCTCCTCTAAGAAGGACTTGCGGTCCAGCTCTTTTAACTGTCCCTTTACCTCTTCCTCTACCAGCTGTTCTGCCTCGGGAATGGTAATGGGATATCCACAGGACTTTAAGGCCGGGATCGCATAATCATAGAAGCTGGTCGCCTTTCGACGCTCCACAAGAGAAAGAGCACCGGATGGATAATAAAAGGACGCTTCGTATTTCTCTACTTTCTTCTCACTGCCCACAAGGATCAGCTTATCCCTTGCCCTTGTAAGAGCAACATAGTATACCCGAAGCTCTTCTCCCAGTTGGGCTGTTTTATTGGCACCGTCAATAGCCTTCTGGTACAGGGTCTTCGTCTTCACCCGTCGGTTGGCATCGATCAATGACATGGCCATTCCAAGCTTTCTATCCATGCTGACCGATGAAGCGTCAAACTGAAATCCCTTGCCGCAGCCTGCCACAAACACCACCGGAAATTCCAGGCCCTTACTCTTATGGATGGTCATAATACGAACCGCCTCTTCCCCTGTGGTATCGTCCGCCTCTCCGTTGTCCACCTCATAGGTGCAGAGCTTATCGATATAAGCAAGGAAATGGAAGATCCCCTGATAGCTGCTGTTCTGGAAGGCAATGGCCTTCTCCAGGAGCATTTCCAGATTTCCTCTCTTACGAACACCACCCGTCAGACCACTGACATAGGTCAGATACCCGCTTTGCGTCAGGATCTGCTGCAGCAATTCAAAGATCGGTGTGTCCGCCACATGACTCCGGTAATAGGACAATCGCTCGAAAAAAGCCGTAAGCTTGTCCCGTTCCTCCCCGGAAAGTTCTGCCGCCATGTTCTCCTTCTCCGCTAAAACAGCATCTGCAAATCCAATCTCCATATGAGCCGCAGCGATCCGTCCCAGGGCATCCTCAGACAGTCCCACCATGGGAGAATGCAGTACGGCGGCCATGGGGATATCCTGTCTTGGATTGTCGATGATCTTAAGAGCGGAAAGAACCGTCTGGATCTCAACCGATGAGAAATATCCCTTATTGGAAATACTTCTGGCAGGTATTCCTCTTGAAGCCAACGTACGGATCATTCCTTCACTGATAGAATTGGCGCTTCGATGCAGAATCACGATATCGTTATAGGTAATCGGACGCATCTGCTCAAGCTCCTTGTCATAGACTTCCATATTCCCCATCATAGACCGGATCTTTGAGGCCATGACCAGAGCTTCGATTTCTTCCGCCTTGCCGCCCTCTGCCGCTTCCAACAGTTCCTCATCCTTCGAAGGAATCAGGATCGTCTCAAGCTGACAGCTTGTCGGTGGAACCGGATCCGGAACCCAGGTTGCACCATGCTTGAGTTCTGCCACGCTGTCATACTCCACGCCTCCCAGGTCTTCCTTCATGATCATACGGAAAATATCGTTGACCGGTCGGATCACATCCTGCCTGCTGCGGAAGTTCTGATCCAGATCGATCCTTCGGAACAGCTCTCCCTTTGCATTTTTATACCTGCGGCACTTCCCCAGGAAAATATCCGGGCAGGCCTGGCGGAACCTGTAAATACTTTGCTTAACATCACCTACCATGAAATAGTTCTTCTCATCCCGGGTAATGGAGGAAAGCAAAAGTTCCTGCAGTTCATTAGAATCCTGGTACTCATCCACCATGATCTCCTCAAACTGTTCCCGATAGGCAAGCCCCTGGGACGTAGGACGGTTGTCCTCCGGTCGCACCAGAACCTGAAGTGCCTTATGCTCCAGATCGGAAAAGCTGAGGATGTTCTTCTCCTGCTTTCTCTTTGAGAAATTCTCGATGTATTTCCCTGTGAGCCGAACCACTTCTCTTGCAAAAGGAAGGACCCGTTTGGCTTCTTCCACCACCTGCTCAGGAGGGATAACCGCAACCTTCGTGATCTCATCCTCTGCGATCTTCTTATAGGCATCCCTTCGCGTTCTGATTGAATTCGCCAGTTCCTTTTCCTCCTCAGAAAAGCCTCTCGTAGTCTTAAATCTTGCCCATTTTGTGTGGGAAGATACTATGTTATAGAGCTGCCCGTAGCCCTTCGCCTCAGACAGGGCATCAAAAAAGTTCTGGTCTTCTCCAAGCGCCTCCAGATACGGATGCGGTTTGCCCTTCACCTCTTCATTGATCAGTTCCGCTGTCAGCATACGGGATGTCTTCCCCAGATCCGCAGCAAGATCGCACATGCTCTTTACAAGCTCCTGCATCCATGGAAGTTCTTCCAGTTCCTCTATCGAATCCCCTTCATAACCGGTCAAAAGATGCTCCAGATACTGATCGGGCCAAGGCGCTGCCATCGCCTCCCCTTCGATCCTCGTAATCATTGACATGACCTGATCGTCCCGATCCTTCTTGGAAAAGGCATCGATCAGAGCAAGAAACTCCGGAGAACCAGCTTCATATTCCTCTTCTAAAAGCGCCTGCAGAACCTCCTCAGAAAGAAGCTTAAGCTCTCCCTCATCTGCGATCCTAGCCTGGGGATCCACATCGATCTCATGGAAATGACTTCTTACCACATCCTGACAAAAACTGTCAATGGTACAGATATGAGCGGAATGCACCAGCGTCTTTTGGCGTTGCATGCGGACATCCCCGGGATGAAGCCTACAGTACTCCTTTAGACTCTTGTAGACTCGCTCTTTCATTTCCTTGGCAGCCGCCCTTGTAAAGGTCACCACCAGGATCCGGTCAATATCCACAGGATTTCCCTTCGCACCGGTCACCTGATCAATGATCCTTTGTACCAAGACGGCGGTCTTACCGGAGCCTGCTGCTGCTGAGACCAGAAGAGACGCATTTCTTGTATCTATGACTTCCTGCTGTGCCGTTGTCCACTTGCTCATGCGTCCTCTCCTTCCTCATGGGATGTGCTTTCTGTAAAAATTCCTAATTCTTCACGAATCATCGGTATAACTTCCTCAATCTTCTGGGACGGAATATCCCTGTAATCAAATCCATTCATACGCGGATCAAAACCGCAGACACTCTTAAACGGGCAAAAATCACAGCCACTCTTTGTCCCCATACGATAAGGCGCTGCATCGATCTTGCCGGAAAGGATCTCTTCTCCCAGATCCTTTGTCTTCTTCTCCACAAAGTCACACAAAACATTCAGATCCTCCGGGGAGATCACCTTACTGCTTGCCGTGGGGGTTCCGTCCTTTTTGCTGGCGACCCGAACGACATCGGAGTTATAGCTTTCATTGTTATCGAAGGCCACCGCCAGATCCCGGTCAAGATTCCGGTAAACCTGCTCGTCGGATACCACCAGGCCGTTCGAACGTAATTCCTTGATCTGTGCCGCCTTGACCTCTTCTTCACTAAGGAGGAGATCACCTTCCACCAGTGGATCATCCACATGGTAGTAAAACACAGCCCCCGGCTTAACCACACGAGTTTCATTCTCCTGAATGCCACGAACCGCCGCATTCAGATAAAACAGAAGCTGTACCTGAATCCCATGATACAATCCGCCTCCATCGATATCCTGATGAGAGGATTTATAATCAATGATCTTGACGAACACCTGCTTTTCATCCTCTGCAAGATCCACCCGGTCGATGGTACCGGTAAGCTCAAGCTTACTGCCGTCAGACAGTTCCCGTGTAAGGTTTTCCTTTTTATCGATCCGGCTGAGGGCCACCTCAAAACGGGACGGAACAAAATTCCCCTTCCGAACCTGATAGGTCAGGGCCCAGATGGTTCGCTTCATGGTACTTTTAATCTGATGGAAGACATAGGCATCCCTTGGCGACTCCATAAGATCAGCCTTACCGAATTCCTTAAGGGCATCTTCCATGCTGTCCTCTAAGATCGCATCACTGTCCTCCTGTGGGATGTCCATCCAGGTAAAACCACTGTCCTTCAAATACCTTGCATAATGTTCCAGCACACTGTGGTACATCTCTCCCATATCGGAGGCTTCCATTACATACCGCTGTCTCTGCTGAAGCCGTAGACCGTATTCCAGATAGTAGGCATAGGCGCACCTGGCATAACCTTCCAGCCGGCTGACGGACATGCGAAGATGATCTCCCGAGAGGGCCTTCTGAACCGTTCTGCTGACCGGATCATGCCGATACCGGTAGAAAGCACTGCCCAGCATCAGTTCAAACTCCTCGGGATCATCTGCCTTTTTTACACGGAGAAGATCTGCCAAAAGCTTCTTCTGCTGCGGCAGCATCTCCTCACCGGAGGCAGCCCTTCTAAGAAGAGCAGAAAGCAAAAGAGTCGCTCCCTCCATGGTCCAAAGATAAACCTCTGATTCATCCGGGATCTCCCGGGTCTTCAGTCCCTGATACATCTCTTCTATGGTCTCCACCAGATAGGAAGCCGCCGTGGCCTCTCCCTCACGGTTCATTCCGGCGTAGGTGATGATCAGCTTCTCCTTCGGCTTGGTTAAAACCAGATACAGATAAAACTTCTGTGTAAAGGCCTTCTCACGATCCGTAGGAGCTAGCTCATAATCTGCATCCTTTAAGATCTGGCGCTCCGCCTGTGAAAAAATACCGGCGGTGGTACTGCTCCGTGGAATGGCACCGTCACTTGCTCCCAGCAAAATAAGACACCGGATATCATCCAGTCTGGTTCGCTCCAGATCACCAAAGATCACAGAGTCGTTACTCTGCGGGATCTTGGCCACCGAAACATTCTCCATACCGGAAGAAAGCATATCCTTATAGTCCCGAAGTTCAATGATCTCATCCCCGATCAGTTCCACGCACTGATCCAAAAGCTCCATAAGGAAAGGATAGAGCTCCTGATTGACCCGAACCTTATCCTGATCCTCAGCCTCCTGACCTTCCTCCATCATCGCAACAAGCTGTTCTTCCACTCCATAGGCACGAAGCAGCTCATACAAGAAGCGGCTCCTCTCTCTTACGCTGACCTTCGCCCTGGTCTGCTTATTGTAAAAGAGGGCCAAAGGCTCCATAAACTTCTCACGGATCCCATTCAGCTCAGCAAGCATCTTCCCGTCATAGTTCTTTGGCGTTCTGGTAAAAGGATGGGACAGCTTACGGATCCCGCGGATCCCGGACACATACAGATAGTTATCCAGCCGATCGATCTCATCCTCCTCTAACGGCAGCAACCCGGTACGCAAAAGACGGATCAGGCTCTCGTAAGACATCTTATCCGTTACCACTTCCAGGGCACTGTCCACAAACTCCAGAAGGGGATGATAGACCTCCTCCTGCCTCTGATCCATAAATACAGGGATCTGCGCCCGTTCGAAGACGCCACCCAAATGATACTGATAATCCTGCATATTGGCACAGACAACAGCAAAATCGCGGTAATGAAGGGAGGGATCCTCTTGCATCTGCCGTTTGATCTCACCTGCCGCAAACAAAAGCTCCCGATAGGGATCGGATACATGGAAGATACCAATGGCATCCTCATCTCCACCGGAATAGACCTCACTCTCATTGCGAAACAGATTCTGCTGAAGGAAAAACAGCCGACTTCCCGGCTTATGCCGCCCCAACGTACCATCTAAGATCACCGGTTCTTCCATCTGATGGTCGCACAGTTCCTCCATAAAACGGATGGTCTTCTTACTGAGAGCAAAAAGTTCCTCCTCCCCCGGTTCCTTCTGATAGTTCTCCCTCGGATCAACAGCAACCGTGCAAAGCATCTTATGAACCATTGGGTAGATACAGCGCAGAACTTCCTTCTGGATGGGGGTAAAACCGGTATACCCGTCAAAACAGATGATGGCATCGCGGATCAGAAGGGACTGGGAAGCCACCTGGGCAAACAGCTCTAACACCCGTTCCTTGGATACGTAGCCCTCCTGCAGATACTCCAGATACCCGCTGTAGATCCTTCGGATATCCTCCGCCTTGGACTTAAAGGAGGAAGGCATATGCTCTGTCTCCTCCATCTTAAGGAGATCATCCGGCAGGATATGGTACTGTTCCAGCTCACTGATCAAAGACTTGACCTCACCTACATATCCCTTACGATTCATATTCCGTCGAAGGACCGTAAGCTCCTGCTCATGACAGGAAGCCACATGACGGATCAAAAGACTCTTACCCGTCTCGGTCAGAACACTGCCGCAGAACGTGCCCAATTCATCAAATACACGATAAGCAAGACGCTCAAAGGATAAAACATCAATGTTCATAATGCTCTTATTGGGATGAGCAAAAACCAGTGCCCTCTGGGTCTGCATGGTAAACTGCTCCGGAACCATAATCAGGTACGAACGATCCGGATGCTTCTTGGCTTCTGAAATCATATAGTCAAACGCCCATGTGGATTTACCGCTTCCGCTACCACCTAAGATCAGCTGCATAGACATAAAAAAAGACCTCCTTACTGCTACCTTACATTGTAGCAATAAGAAGACCTTTTGTGAACATATATTCTATACTTCTTCCAGCATCTCCTGCATGGTATGCCATCCAAGGACAGCACACTTAACACGGGCCGGCATATGAGAAACATCGGAAAGGATCGAAGCCTCTTCCAGCTCTTCCTTTTCTTCCTCGGTGATGGTTCCCTTGATCATTCTAAGAAAAATATCCGCCAGACGCTCCGCCTCTTCCTTTGTTTTTCCGATCACAAGATCCAGCATCATATCTGCGGAAGCCTGGGAAATGGCACATCCGTCCCCCTCATAAGCTCCATCAACGATCTTGCCATCCTCTACCTTAAGACTTAAGACAATGTCATCTCCGCAGGATGGGTTCACACCCTCCAGAGAAAAATTAGCACCCTCTAAATGATATTTATGTACAGGATGAAGGTTATGATCGGTCAACACTTCATTGTAAAACGTATTATTCTGCATATCCCATTTCCTTTCGAATTCCCACCAGAGTTTCGACGAATGCATCGATATCCTCTTTGTTGTTATAGAATGCCAGAGAGGCTCTTGTGGTAGACAAAGTACCAAGATACTTCATCAGCGGCTGCGCACAGTGATGTCCGGCACGTACCGCAATACCATGCTCATCAAAAATAGCAGCAATATCATGGGGATGAACACCATCCAGCTTAAAGGTAATGATACCGTGATGCTCCTTCGGATCCTCGGAACCGATGATATGAACATACGGATACTTCTTCATCTTTTCCATCGCATAGCTCGTCAGATCATCCTCTCGCTTCATGATGGTCTCCCATCCGAAACGCTGCATAAAACGAATGGCCTCAGCAAGACCTACCGCTCCACCAACATTGACCGTACCGGCCTCAAACTTGTGTGGAACCTCCGCATAGGTCGCACCCTCAGTGGTCACATATTCGATCATCTCACCACCGTAGAGGAACGGAGGCATCTTCTCCAGCAGGTCATACTTGGCGTAGAGTGCACCGATACCCATAGGCGCAAACATCTTATGACCGGAAAATGCCAAAAAGTCGCAGTCAAGCTCCTGCACATCCACCGGAACATGAGGAACCGACTGAGCACCGTCTGCTACCAGAAGAGCACCATGGGCATGGGCAACCTTTGCAAATCCCTTAATGTCATTTAATCGTCCAAACACATTGCTGATCTGTGTTACAGCCACCAGCTTGGTGTTATCTGAAATGATCTCCTCTAACATCTCCGGAGTCAATGTACCGTCCTTCTCACAGTAGAGATAGGTCAGCTTCGCTCCAGTTGCCTTGGCAGCCTGTTGCCAAGGCAACATATTACTGTGATGCTCGGCAATAGTACAAATGATCTCATCCCCCTCCTTCAGGAAGGTTCTGGCATAAGAATAAGCAATCAGATTCAGACTTTCCGATGCATTTCTTGTAAAAACGATCTCCTCCGGACGGTTCGCTCCGATAAAATCGGCCACTGTCTTACGGGCATTCTCATATGCATCTGTTGCATCAACAGACAATTCATATAATCCACGAAGGGGATTCGCATTATGCATATTGTAATACCGATTGGACGCCTCAATAACGCAGGGCGGCTTCTGAGAAGTTGCCGCGTTATCAAGATATATTACATTTCTGTTTTTCAAGATCGGAAATTCTTTCCGAATAAGCTGATCCTTTTCTGTCATTTTATACCTCTTCTGCTCTTCCAAGTCTGTCTGCGATCAACGATCTTGTCTTTTCATCGTGAATCTTATCCGCAACCGCTTCAATACGTGCAATAGCCATCATCTCATAAATGGCCTCTTCACTCATACCACGGCTCTTCAGGTAAAACATCAGTTCCTCCGGCAACTTACCAATGGTAGCTCCGTGATTACCTTCAACATCTTCCTCTGCACACAAGATCACCGGAATGGTCTGGTTGGAAACCGTCTCATCCATAAGGAGGACATCCTCCACCTCGGTTCCTACAGCTCCGGCACATCCCTTTACAAAGTCGATGGTGCCACGGAACATCTTCTGTCCGTGATCACGAAGCACACCGTTTGCATGAATATCACAAGTGGTCTTCCTTCCGGTATGGGAAGCAATATAATTGACATCAAGTCCACTGTTTCCCTTTACAAGGTATGCCAGATCCGTGTTCAGGCTGCTCTTGTAACCGGACAGTGCCGTATGGCTTCCAAGATATGTCTTCTTGCCACCTAAAACCACCTGGATCAAAGAGAAGTTACCTCTCTCATCACATTCTCCACCGATATCATTAAAAAAGTTAAGCTCGTCACTTAAAGCTGTTACCTGAATCAGTGTCAGGGATGCATTCTCGGCAACATGATACAATGTCTCCATTGCAGCATTTCCGCTTGCCTTCTCATCGGAAGAAAAGTTCATAATGCATACCACATGACTTCCGGCAGGAACAATGATCTCTGCCGCATTGACTGCATTTACCTGACTCTCGTATGCAATATCAAGACGCAGGGGTTCTTCTACCTTCACCCCGTCTGCAACCCGAAAGAAGTCAATGTCCGGCTTTGTCTTTTTCACCATGGCAAGAAAGTCTTCTCCCATTCCGGTCTTAACATTCTCAATGGTAAAAGCCTCATGAGGCTCAGCCTCAACCTCTTCCGGCACTTCGATCTCCACTGCGCCCTCTTCAAGGACCGGAAAATCTTCAATGGTCTGCTCGTTCATATGCAGCCAGTTCCATGTAGGAGAAGGCAGTGTATTAACGATCATGCTGTTCATATGCTCTCTCTCCTTTCTTAACCAATGCTGCCCTTCATCTCAAGTCGGATAAGGTTGTTCATCTCAACCGCATACTCAAGAGGAAGCTCTTTGCTTACATTATCAGCAAAACCACTGACGATCAGTGCTCTTGCATCTTCTTCTGACATACCACGGCTCATCAGATAGAATACAACTTCATCGCTGATCCGTCCGATCTTAGCCTCATGTCCGATATCCGCATCATCGGTACGAATGTCCATAGCCGGAATGGTATCGGAGCGGGAAATATCATCCAACATAAGAGAAGCACAGGAAACGGAAGACTTGGAACCCTTTGCCTTTTCCGTTACTACAACAGAGCTTCGGAAGGTTGAGATTCCGCCGCCCTTACTGATACTTCTGGTGTTAACGTAAGATGATGTATTCGGTGCATTATGGATCACCTTACATCCGGTATCAAGGTTCTGACCTGCACCGGCAAAAGTAACACCGGTAAACTCACTGCGGGCATCCTTACCTGCAAGCACGCTCATCGGATATAGATAAGACACATGGGATCCGAAGGATCCGGAGATCCACTCAACCTTGCCGCCTTCTTCCACTCTCGCGCGCTTGGTGTTAAGGTTATACATATTCTTAGACCAATTCTCGATGGTGGAATAACGAAGGGTAGCATTCTTGCCGACGAAAAGTTCAACACAACCGGCATGAAGGTTTGCCACGTTGTACTTCGGTGCAGAACATCCCTCGATGAAATGAAGGTAGGCACCCTCATCCACAATGATCAGCGTATGCTCAAACTGTCCGGCACCCTTTGCATTCAAACGGAAGTAAGACTGAAGAGGAATCTCTACATGAACACCCTTCGGTACATATACAAAGGAACCACCGGACCACACAGCGCCGTGAAGAGCCGCAAATTTATGATCCGTTGGAGGCACAAGCTTCATAAAGTGCTTCTGGATCATATCCGCATACTCGCCATGCATTGCACTCTCAAGATCGGTATAGATGACACCCTGAGCAGCCACCTCATCCTTGACGTTATGGTATACCAGCTCGGAATCGTACTGAGCACCCACACCGGCAAGAGACTTACGCTCCGCCTGAGGGATACCAAGTTTCTCAAATGTATCCTTGATATCGGTCGGAACATCTTCCCAATCCTTTACCATCTTGTTGTCCTTTGGACGAACATAGGTAACAATATGATCCATATCAAGCCCCTCAATGGAAGGACCCCACTGTGGAACCTGGATCTTGTTATAAGTTTCAAGCGATTTCAGACGAAAATCATGCATCCACTGCGGATCATTCTTCTCCTTTGAAATCTGTTCTACGATTTCCGGTGTAAGACCTTCTTCTACCTTATAGGCATCCTTCTCATCATATCGGAAATCGTACATGCTGCGGTCAATATCCGCTACTACTGCCTTTTCCTTCATGAATCTTCACCCTCTTTAACGTATTTCTCGAAACCATTCTCGTTGATCTCTTCCACCATGGAAGCATCACCGTCTGCTACGACCTGACCCGCAGCAAGAACATGTGTCTTATCCACCTTAAGGGACTCTAAGATCCTTGTGGAATGTGTAATAATGATCAGAGCACCGCCAACGCTCTTCTTGTACTCTTCGATACCGGCAGAAACTGTACGAACCGCATCAACATCCAATCCGGAATCTGTCTCATCCAGGATCGCCAGCTCAGGCTTGAGCATTAACAGCTGCAAGATCTCTGCCTTCTTCTTCTCACCACCGGAGAAACCAA
This sequence comes from uncultured Lachnospiraceae bacterium, assembly GCA_946182825.1. Classification (GTDB taxonomy): domain Bacteria; phylum Bacillota; class Clostridia; order Lachnospirales; family Lachnospiraceae; genus Weimeria. Next base: position 26,910 of record CAMGZH010000004.1, on the reverse strand, counting down.
CATTAAGGTCACGCTCCGCATAAGAAGGATCCATGTTTAAAACCTCCATGGTCTTTGCCAGCTGCTTCTTAAAATCCCAGACACGAATGTGCTCGCCGGTCTTATTCTCTAAAGAAGTACGGATAAAATTGCTAAGAGAAATTCCCGGAACCTCCACCGGGTTCTGGAAGGACAAGAACATACCCTTCTTAGCAATCTGATCCGTCGGAAGACCTGTGATATCCTCGCCTAAGAAGTTAACCTTACCTCCTGTAATGTGATATCTTGGATCACCCATTAAAGTAGAACCCAAGGTAGACTTACCGGCACCGTTTGGTCCCATGATAACGTGTACCTCACCCTCTCCAACAGATAAATTCACACCGTGAAGGATCTCTCGATTATCCTCTTCGATCTGTACCTTCAAATCACTGACATTTAAGATTTCTCTTGCCATGATTTATGTCCTCCTTAATATTAATTCTTAATTCCTATCGGAATTATAGTTTTACTTCATAAATCAATCAAAAGTAATTATACACAGTAGAAGTTTGCAATTCAAACAAATTGATTTGAACAGCTCTACTCCTCCGAGCTTGACTTTCATTTTATACAATGCAAAAACAAAAGTACGTGGTAATGGCAACAAAATGACATTTTGACACATTCTGTCCTTCTTGGGCAAAAAAAGAGGACTGACATACTGCCAATCCTCTCACTTCTTTACTTTGCGTAATCAGTAACACGTGATTCACGAATCACATTTACCTTGATCTGTCCCGGATACTGAAGCTCACTTTCAATGCGCTTTGAAATATCACGGGCAAGAAGAACCATATCCGCATCAGATACTTTCTCAGGAACTACCATGACACGAATCTCTCTGCCTGCCTGAATGGCAAAAGTCTTATCAACGCCTTTAAAATCATTGGCGATGTCTTCTAACTGTTGAATTCTGTTGGTGTATGCATCCAAAGTCTCACGACGAGCACCCGGACGGGCTGCACTGATGGTATCAGCCGCCTGTACCAGAACCGCGATCAATGACTCCGGTTCGCTGTCTCCATGATGAGCAGCAACTGCATTAATAATGATCTGTGGTTCTTTATATTTCTTACAAAGCTCTACACCCAACTGGATGTGAGAACCTTCCTGTTCGTGATCGACAGCCTTACCGATATCATGTAAGAGACCGGCACGCTTTGCAAGGCGTACATCCTCTCCCACTTCTGCGGCAAGTAATCCACATAACTGAGCCACTTCAATTGAATGCTTCAAAGCATTCTGTCCATAACTGGTACGATACTTCATTCGACCGAGGAGCTTGATCAGCTCGGTATTAACACCGTGAACACCTGCCTCTAATACGGCAGTTTCACCCTCTTCTCGAATGGTATTGTCTACTTCTTTCTTAGCCTTCTCTACCATCTCTTCGATTCTGGCCGGATGGATACGTCCATCAACGATCAGCTTCTCCAGAGCAATTCGTGCAACCTCACGGCGCACCGGATCAAAGGCAGATAAAACCACAGCCTCCGGTGTATCATCGATGATCAGCTCAACACCGGTCAAAGTCTCAAGGGTACGAATATTACGTCCCTCTCGACCAATGATGCGACCTTTCATCTCATCACTTGGAAGCTGTACAACGGAAATCGTAGATTCAGCAACGTGATCCGCTGCACATCTCTGGATGGCAGTAACCACGATATCCTTTGCCTTCTTGTTAGCATCATCCTTAGCCTGGGCCAAAGTCTCTTTAACAAGTCTAGCTGCATCAGCCTTAACATCTTCTTCAACAGTTTGTAACAGATATTCTTTTGCCTGTTCGGAGGTCAGACCTGAGATTCGTTCTAGTTCCTGTACCCTCTGCTGACTAAGATCGGCCAATTTCTGCTTTTCCCGATGAATCTGCTCTTCCTTAGAAGCCAGAATCGATTCCTTCTTCTCCACGTTCTCCAGCTTACGGTCGAGATTCTCTTCCTTCTGCTGTACGCGGTGTTCACTCTTCTGAACTTCTGAGCGGCGCTCTCGGATCTCCTTCTCCATCTCATTCTTAGACTTCAAGGACTCTTCCTTCGCCTCAAGCAGTGCCTCTCTCTTCTTGGTCTCTGCCGTCTTAACAGCCTCGTCAATAATTGCACGAGCCTGCTCTTCCGCACTTCCTACCTTCTGTTCTGAAACGTTCTTATGGTAGGAATTACAGCCCAAGATGCTTACGGGAATTGCAATCACAAGCGTCACCATTACAGCGATTACATATGCAAGCACAGGAGCACCTCCTTTATTAAATTTACAATAAAATTCTACTGTATTCAGTATATACTGTCAAGAAAAGCTTTTATTGAGCAAATCGAAAATGTTACTCCTATTCTTCTGAACTGTCAAGAGTAAAATCCCCATTTGCTGCCTTTCGTGTAATCGTCGGCTACCACGGCTGCTCAAAATCTCCCATTACATCCGAGACAAGTGCATACGAATATCCTCTTCCCATCAGGAAACGGAAGATCCTCCCTCTTGCCTTCGGATCCGGATCTTGGGGGTTAAAATGCTTCTTCTCAAGAAGATGACGAATCTGTTCCGCTTCATCCACCGTAAACTCCTCCTCTATGGCCTGATCAATAAGATCTCTGTCCACCCCCTTCGCCATCAGATCCATGCGAAGTCGCTTCGGGCTCTTCCTGTCCTGATGAAAATGGACAAAATTCCGTGCATAGCGAAGGTCATCCACATAATGAAAAGAGGCAGCATATGCAACTGCCGCCTCTGCCACCTCCATGGGATATCCGCCGCCTGTAAGCTTACGAATCAATGCCATCCTTGTATAATCCTGCTTCTCCAACAGATGAAGACAACGCTTCTTAGCTCTGGGCAAAAGGATCTGCTCGAAGATCGCCTCTCTTGCCTCATCCGTAAGATCCTCTCCCTCCTCTAAGAAGGACAGACGCCGGATCTCACCGGAATACAGGACAAAACTGCTTCCATCCTCAAGCCGGATCTGCTTCTGCTTGCTCTTCGGCCTCAGCTGACGAATCTCCGTAATGATCATTCCTCTGTCACATCCTCGCTCTTAACCGCTGAATCCACAACCTGGGCATCATCCTCTGTCAGGCCATAGTGAATCCGGATCAGATGCTCCATCTTCGCCATAAAGTCAGGATGCTCCGCCAGATAATTCTTGGCATTCTCACGGCCCTGTCCGATCTTCTCACTGTCATAGGCGTACCAAGCGCCGGACTTACTGATGATATCCAAATTCGCTGCAAGATCCAGAATATCACCCTCACGGGAAATACCCTTACCGAACATAATATCAAATTCCGCCTCACGGAAAGGAGGTGCCACCTTATTCTTAACCACCTTAACGCGGGTACGGTTACCGATCACCTCACCCTGCTGCTTGATCTGCTCGATCCGGCGCACATCCAGACGAACAGAGGAATAGAACTTAAGAGCACGTCCACCCGTGGTCGTCTCCGGATTACCGAACATAACACCAACCTTCTCTCGAAGCTGATTGATAAATACCACGATACAGTTACTCTTACTGATGGCTGCAGTCAGCTTACGAAGAGCCTGCGACATGAGACGAGCCTGAAGTCCCACATGAGAATCTCCCATATCACCATCGATCTCTGCCTTGGGAACAAGCGCTGCAACCGAGTCAACAATAATAATATCAACGGCTCCGCTTCGAACCATGGTCTCTGTGATCTCAAGAGCCTGCTCACCGTTATCCGGCTGTGAAATATAGAGATTATCAATATCCACGCCGATATTGCGGGCGTAAACCGGGTCAAGCGCATGCTCTGCATCAATGAAACCGGCAATTCCACCGGCCTTCTGTACCTCTGCAACACAGTGAAGTGCCACTGTGGTCTTACCGGAAGATTCCGGTCCGTATACCTCAATGATACGTCCCTTCGGAAGACCGCCCTGTCCTAATGCAATATCCAAGCTGATGGAACCTGTAGGATAGGTCTCCACCTGCATCTGACTGGAATTGTCACCTAACTTCATAACGGAACCGCGTCCAAACTGCTTCTCGATCTGTGCGATTGCCGCATCTAATGCCTTTAATCTATCGTCCTTAGCCATATTCACTCTCCATTTCCGAACAATCGTTCGTTACTTGTTCCATAGTAGAACATTCTTTCGATTTTGTCAACTATTTCAACGATAAACGGGAATTTGCTGCCAGGCAGCCGACCGAACCGGTCTTGAAAAGGATGTTATATTATAGTCTCATAAAATTATGAATGTCAATACAGGCTTACCCCGACCGAATTAAAAAACGCGGGCAAACAGCCCGCGTCCTCTTTAATATTCCATTTCCTGTTTACCAAATTCAGAAAGAACAAGACCCTCGTTACGGTCCTCTACCATTCCGACGGACCAGCTGTTTGCAAACAACAGCAATGGACGGCCCTTCAGATCCTTTACCTTCTTCATATCGGAAGTACCGGAGATGTGATCCATATCGATGTTCTCATTCTCCACCCAACGAACATGCTCATAAGGCAGATTCTCCATCAGAATATCAACATTATATTCATTCTCCAGACGGAACTTCAATACATCAAACTGAAGGACACCTACCACGCCTACAATGATCTCTTCCATTCCGGTGTGATACTCCTGGAAAATCTGAATCGCACCCTCCTGTGCAATCTGGGTGATTCCCTTCATAAACTGCTTACGCTTCATCGTGTCCACCTGGCGGACACGGCAAAAATGCTCCGGAGCGAAGGTCGGAATACCTTCGTAGCGGTACTTCTCCTTCGATGTGGTAAGCGTATCACCAATGGAGAAAATACCCGGATCAAAGATACCGATAATATCTCCTGCATACGCCTCCTCCACGATCTTACGTTCGGAAGCCATCATCTGCTGAGGCTGGGAAAGTCGAACATCCTTACCACCCTGTACATGGTACACACTCATACCGGCATCAAACTTACCGGAACAGATTCTCATAAAGGCGATACGGTCACGATGGGCCTTGTTCATATTCGCCTGGATCTTAAATACAAAAGCCGAGAAATCCTCTGAGAAGGGAGAGATCTCGCCCTTGTCGGACTTTCTTGGAAGCGGTGTCGTTGTCAGCTTTAAAAAGTACTGAAGGAAGGTCTCAACACCAAAGTTGGTAAGCGCTGAACCGAAGAAGACCGGAGTCAGTTCTCCCTTATCCACCATCTCCTGGTCAAACTCTGCACCTGCACCGTCTAAAAGCTCAAGTTCTTCATCCAACTGTGCCTTGCGGTCATCTCCAATGGCAGCCAGAAGATCCGGGTCTGTCAGATCAAAATCCTCTTCCACGCCTTCCTTGGTTCCCTTCATGGTATCTGCAAAGGTCAGGACCTTCTTTGTCTGACGGTCATAAACACCCTTGAATTCCTTACCGGAACCGATGGGCCAGTTCATCGGGCAGGTTGCGATCCCCAGCTCATTTTCAATATCATCCAAAAGTTCAAAGGTATCCATGGCATCACGATCCATCTTATTGATAAAGGTAAAGATCGGGATATGACGCATCACACAGACCTTGAAAAGCTTACGTGTCTGAGGCTCTACACCCTTTGCTCCGTCGATGACCATGACAGCAGAATCCGCAGCCATCAGAGTACGATAGGTATCCTCCGAGAAATCCTGATGTCCCGGCGTATCCAGAATGTTAATGCACATTCCGCCATATTCAAACTGAAGTACCGAGCTGGTAACAGAAATACCACGCTGCTTCTCGATCTCCATCCAGTCTGACACCGCATGCTTGGCGGTTGCCTTTCCCTTAACCGAGCCGGCCTGGTTGATCTGTCCTCCATATAAAAGGAACTTCTCAGTCAGTGTTGTTTTACCGGCATCCGGGTGTGAAATGATGGCGAAGGTTCTACGCTTTTTAATTTCGTCCTGCAACTTGCTCATTGCTACTCCTTTTTCAAACAAACACAATCAAACTTTGTGATTATAACACCATGAATAAAAAATGTCGAGAGGAGCTATTGTAAGCCCCCTAAAAAAACGATAAAATATATATAGAAAGACAGGAAAGGAGTTGATTCATATGGCACTTACAAATCGATGCGTTCGTAAGGGCATGGGCTATTGCGTAGGCTACTCTCCAAAGCTCCATAAGTATTTGATCCAGACAGTAACAGGTGTTGCGGTTCGATATTTTAATATCACCCGTGAAGAATTCAATCTTTTTACCGAAAATCCGGAGACACTGGATATCCTGGCCGACAAATGTAAGAAGTTTGGTACAGGTTCACAGCGCTTTATCTGCTCCTCTGTCACGCTGGAGAACACACCCACACAATTGAAATATTACGAGATGATCATGAGCGATTAAGGAATACAAAACCGGAAGGCCAAGGCCTTCCGGTTCTTTTCTTATGCGCTCTCGTTCATTTTTACCAGACGTTTTGCCTGATCTGCTGCGATCAGAGCATCCAGGATCTCCTGAATATCTCCGTTCATGATCTTATCCAGCTTATAAAGGGTCAGATTGATGCGATGATCCGTTACTCTACCCTGAGGGAAATTATAGGTACGGATCTTCTCGGAGCGGTCTCCTGTTCCGATCTGGGACAGACGCTCCGCCTTCTCCTCTTCCTGTCTGCGCTGCAGCTCCAAGTCATACAGCTTGGTACGAAGAAGGGCAAATGCCTTGTTCTTGTTCTGAAGCTGTGACTTCTCGGTCTGAGCATAGATTACAATCCCTGTCGGATAGTGAGTCAGACGAACCGCAGAATCGGTGGTGTTGACACACTGACCACCGTTACCGGATGCTCGCATAACATCAATACGGATATCATTGTCATTGATCTCGATGTCCACATCCTCAGCCTCCGGCATAACCGCAACCGTAATCGTGGAAGTATGGATCCTTCCGCCGGATTCTGTCTCCGGAACACGCTGAACGCGATGTACACCGGACTCATACTTCAATACAGAGTAGGCACTCGGACCGTTTACCATAAAGTTCACCTGCTTCATACCACCGATACCGGTCTCATCACACTCAATGAGTTCGACCTTCCAACCGCGACTCTCTGCATAGTGGACATACATACGATAGATCTCCGCAGCAAAAAGAGCTGCCTCATCTCCGCCGGCACCTGCACGGATCTCCACGATAACATTCTTGTCATCATTGGGATCCTTCGGAAGAAGAAGGATCTTAAGCTTGTCTTCAAGCTCTGTGATCTGCTCCTTTGCCTCAGCCAGCTCTTCCTTTGCCATCTCTTTCATTTCCTCATCGGACTCCTCCTCCAACAGAAGAAGTGCATCCTCCTGAGCTTCCTTCGCCTTCTTATAGGCTGTATACGCCTCCACGATTGGAAGCAGATCCGCCTGCTCCTTCATCAGCTTCTGAAAGCGGCGACTGTCATTTGCAACATCAGGCTCAGACAAAAGATTCATCAGTTCCTGGTAATGTAATAAAAGATCCTCTAACTTATCAAACATGTTTCTTTCCTTTCGGCGTTTATCAAAATCTTCAGGGGCTCATCCTGTACAGCTAAAGATGTCCCATCACAACGCGATCATTGCCGGACAGATCCTTCACCACTCGAACTTCCTTAAATCCGGCCTCAACCAAAAGCGCCGGAACACTCTCGCCCTGATCATAGCCAATTTCATAACACAATCTCCCGCCTTCCTTTAAGAATCCGGGGGCCTGCTGTGTGATCTTACGATAGAAGAAAAGGCCGTCCTCTTTTCCATCCAATGCCATCAAAGGTTCATGGTCCCTCACTTCGGGCATAAGCTGTCCAATATATGCACTGGGTATATAGGGCGGGTTGCTGACGATCACATCAAATCGTTCATCCGGCGAAATCGCCTCGAACAGGTCTCCCTGAAGGTAGTTCACCGATGCATCGTGCAATCCGTTCCTCCAGGCATTTTGTCTGGCAACGGACAAAGCCGCCTCAGACAGATCCGCTCCGGTAAGAGAAAGCTTCGGAATCCTTCTGCTTCCAAGCACCATAAGAGAAATGCCGATGCAACCGCTGCCGGTACATAGATCCAGGATCCGATCCTCCGGCTTAAGAAGTTTCAGAACCTCTTCCACCAGGATCTCCGTATCCTGCCTTGGACAAAGCACATCCTCTGAAACGGAAAACAAAAGTCCCATAAACTCCGTTTCGCCGGTAATATGCTGAAGTGGGATCCGTCGTTCCCTTCTTTTAATAAGAGCAAGATATTCCTCTTCCACGGCAGGCTCCACCTCTTCTTTTTGATCTAAAAGAAGGGAAGCCGCACTCTTTTTACTGACAAAAAGAAGGAGAAGCCTTGCATCCACCTTCGGGTCTAAAACGCCGGCCTTCTGAAGGATCCCTGCTCCCTTTTGCTCTAATTCCTGATAGATCATGACTTCTCTTCCTCCAAGAACGCTTTCCAGTCAAACACCTTCTCCACCGATGCGATTCCAACCTCAATCATATCATCGGAAGGCTCCTGTGTCGTGATTCTTTGCATAAAAAGACCCGGAGCAGACAACAGATTGATCAGACCGTTGTCACTTCTTCCTGCCAGACGCAGGAACTCATAACTGACCCCCGCAATCACCGGTGTCAGCAGCAACCGAAAACAAAGCTGCAGCAGTCTGCTGTCCACATGGATCAGCATAAACACCAGAATACTGATCAGAAATACAATAAAAATAAAACTGGTTCCGCAGCGCTTGTGAAAACGACTGGATGTTCGAACGTTCTCCACGTTCAACTCTCGTCCGCTTTCAATGCAGTTGATACATTTATGCTCCGCCCCATGGTACATATAAGTTCTTCGGATATCCTCCGTCTTGCCGATTCCCCATACATACAGAATGAAGATTCCCACACGAACCAAGCCTTCCGCAAGGGCAAGCAGGGAATCGCTATGGACGAAGACTCCCATCCATCGGGAGGCATAGAAAGGAAGAACCATAAAGATCCCAAGGGCCAGCACAAGAGAGAACAACAGGGTGCCTCCCATGACAGCCTTTTCTTTGGCCTCACTCTTCTCCTTCTCCTCCTCATCTTCAAAATAAGAAGCCGATTGATACAGAGCCCGCAGGCCTACCACCAACGAATGAAAAAAAGCATAAACGCCCCGAAGCAACGGTGTCTTCTCCACCCACTTCGGCGTCGGACGGATCCTGTCCTCATCCACTGTGATCTGACCATTTTCAAGACGTACAGCCACTGCTACCCGGTCACCGTTGCGCATCATAACGCCTTCCATAACCGCCTGCCCGCCAATTCCGGAATATCTCATGCCTCACCTCATGTCCCTAACAAAAAGAAAGGGCCGAGGTTAAAATACCTAACCCCGGCCTCGATGATCCTTAAATTACTGCTGGATACCGTACTTCTTATTGAACTGCTCAATACGTCCTCTAGCCTTATTAGCCTTCTGCTGACCGGTATAGAACGGATGGCACTTAGAACAGATTTCTACGTGGATGTTCTCCTTAGTAGAACCAGTTACGAAAGTATTACCGCAGTTACATGTAACGGTTGCCTGATAATAATCCGGCTGAATTGCCTTTCTCATCGTTTTCACCTCACTATAAACAAAATCTCTTCTAGATACTATATACATCCCGTAACATATAGACGCTGTTAAACAGCCTCATCATAATAACACAGGTATCCCATCTTTGCAAGTATTTTTACAAAACTCTCTTGCGAATAACTTCACGAACAAATTCCTGATTGGTCTTCGTATGGGTAAACATCTGAATGATGGTCTGAGCCGCATCATCCTTCTTCATTCCATTTAAAGCCTTACGGATGATATCAGCGGCTGCAAATTCTTCTCGGGTAAGGAGAAGATCCTCTCTTCTGGTAGAAGAACGGGAAAGGTCAATGGCAGGGAACACACGCTTCTCGGAAAGCTTACGGTCTAACACAAGCTCCATGTTACCGGTACCCTTAAATTCCTCGAACACAACATCATCCATCTTGGAACCAGTCTCCACAAGAGCTGTCGCCAGAATCGTAAGGGAACCGCCCTCTCGCATATTTCTGGCTGCACCGAAGAAACGCTTCGGCATATGCAGAGCCGCCGGATCCAGACCACCGGAAAGCGTTCTTCCGCTTGGAGAAACCGTAAGGTTGTAGGCTCTGGCGAGTCGGGTAATGGAATCCAGAAGGATCATAACATCCTGTCCCTGCTCCACAAGACGCTTTGCCCGCTCGATCACCATCTCAGACACCCGCTTATGATGCTCCGGTGTCTCATCAAAGGTAGAATAGATCACCTCGCAGCTGTTGCCTTCCACCGTCTCCTTCATATCGGTAACCTCCTCCGGACGCTCATCGATCAGAAGAATGATCAGATGCATTTCCGGATGAGAATTCTTAACAGACATAGCCACCTGCTTAAGGAGGGTCGTCTTACCGGCCTTCGGCTGAGAAACAATCATACCACGCTGACCCTTACCGATAGGGGAAATCATATCCACGATCCTCATGGCATCCGATCCGCCATCCCACTCCAGGCGGATCCTCTGCTCAGGGAAGATCGGAGTCAGATCCTCAAAATTCGGACGTCTGGCAGCACGCTCCGGATTGATTCCGTTTACTTCTTTAATAAATAAAAGTGCACCGAATTTATCGGTAGGATTGTTCTTCCGTGTCGTTCCGGTAATGATATCACCGGTCTTCAGATTAAAGCGACGAATCTGAGAATGAGAAACATATACGTCATTCTCACCCGGAAGATAATTATCGCTTCGGATAAAACCAAAACCATCCGGCATCACCTCCAGAATACCGCCACACTCATGGGCATCATCGTACTGCGCGATGGTCGCCTGATACGACTGGGAGGAAGCGGAATATGAATTCTCATCCTGACCGAAATTCTGACGTCTTACCGGGCGTTCCTCCTGAACATAGTTCTGGCGTTTTACTGGGCGCTCCTCCTGAACATAGTTTTGACGTCTTACCGGACGCTCCTCCTGAACAAAATTCTGACGTCTTCGTCTCGGCGGCTGGTCTGCATCAAAGTCTCTTTTGCCACGGGTCACACGACGAGTGTACGGTTCCCGCTTCTCTTCTACCGACTCCACTGTCTCAGACTCTTCGGAGACAGGCTCAGCAGAATCAATCTCATCCTGAGCCAACATTGCGTCAATCAGTTCCTTCTTCTTCAGCCTTGATATTCCCTTCATCCCTCTGGTCTTGGCCATCGCCTTCAGATCCAGAATACCAAAAGCTTCATACTTTGCTCGATTATCACTCATAAAAATCATCCCTCTAAACATAATGTAACAGTCCAACATGCACTGCGCATGTATTATCTCGAATTCGTCAAAATGTTGGATTTACTACAAGATACTGTATAAAGAACTTTTGAAAAACTTTACATTTTATAGAATAGCAAGATTATATCACTTGCACTCCGATTCTTGCAAGGCGTTTTTTTATCTGCTATCATAAGTACGTTTGGAAAAAGATAAGGCGGATCGCCGGAAAGGACACGACATGACAAACGATGAAAAAGCATTGATGATGCACAGAGAATGGAACGGAAAACTTACCACCGAAGCCAAGATGAAGGTCAGCTCTCGAGAGGATCTTGCCATTGCATATACCCCCGGTGTTGCCGCTCCGTGCCGCGTCATCGCAGAGGATAAGAAGGAAGTATATAACTACACCATCAAAGCCAACACCGTAGCCGTTGTCTCCGATGGTTCCGCCGTTTTAGGTCTCGGTAACATTGGACCGGAAGCCGCTCTTCCTGTAATGGAAGGCAAATGTGTTCTTTTTAAAGAATTCGGTGGAGTAAACGCTTTTCCGATCGTACTTGATACGCAGGATCCGGATGAGATCGTTGCCGCCGTCAAGGCCATCGCTCCTGGATTTGGAGGCATCAATTTAGAGGATATCTCCGCTCCACGCTGTTTTGAGATCGAAGAACGCTTAAAGAAGGAACTTGATATTCCGGTTTTCCATGATGACCAGCACGGAACTGCCATCGTCGTACTTGCCGGCATTATCAACGGCCTTAAGGTCGTCGGCAAAGAAAAAGAAAACTGTCGCATCGTCGTTAACGGTGCCGGTTCCGCCGGTATCGCCATTACAAAGCTCCTGCTTCGCTATGGTTTTACAGATGTCACCATGTGTGATAAATCCGGTATCCTTTCCAAGGATTCTGCAGACCTTAACTGGATGCAGAAGGAAATGATGGAAGTTACCAACAAGACCGGTATGACCGGTTCCCTGGCTGACGCCCTGAAAGGTGCTGACATCTTTGTGGGCGTTTCCGCTCCCGGTATTGTAACAAAGGAGATGGTAAGTACCATGAATACCGACGCCATCCTTTTTGCCATGGCAAATCCCACCCCGGAGATCATGCCACCACAGGCCAAGGAAGGCGGTGCCAAGGTCATCGGCACCGGTCGATCTGACTTCCCTAATCAGGTCAACAACGTGGTTGCATTCCCTGGCATCTTCAAGGGTGCTCTGGAGGGACACGCAACACAGATCACCGAAGAGATGAAGCTGGCTGCGGCAGAAGCCATTGCTTCCCTTGTTCCGGAGGATAAGCTTTCTGCCGACTTTATCATGCCGGAAGCATTTGACCCACGTGTATGTGAGGTGGTTTCAAATGCGGTTAAGAGTCACATTATCGATTAAGCATTTAGAATAGAAAAGAGAAACTTATGGCTGAACCTGATCTGATCTATAAAATCACCATTTTGAATCTGTTGTCCAAATCCGACATTCCAATGACCGGGCCACAGATTTCCTCCTTTCTTGTCGATGGGGGATATACCGATTACTTTACCGGTCAGGATCAGCTGGCTGCCCTGCAGGAAAGAGGCCTGATCATCGAAAAGGATGCCGAAGGCGCTCCCACCTACGAGTTAACAGCAAACGGTGCAGAGACCCTGTATCTCCTTCATGACCGTATCACACCGGCCATCGAAGAAGATACAAGGAAATTCTTCGAAGAGCAGAAGCTGTCCATGCGGCAGAATCATGCCATCACAGCCGCCTATGACGGCGTCCCCGGCGGAGGCTACCTTGTACATCTTAAGCTCTCCCAGGATGGACATACCCTGATCGACTTAAGTCTTCAGGTCATGTCAAGAGAACAGGCAGAGGTTATGTGCATGAACTTTCGTGTTCGTTACGAGGAAGTGTACGAAAGTCTTATGGACACCCTCGTTCAATAAATATCCACACAAAAACTGCGGAACCGGTACCCGGTTCCGCAGTTTTTATTTGTTGTTATGTATCTTAGTTGGAGTTATTAATATAATTTACTAATCCCTCACTGTCAATGATCTTCTGCATGAAAGGTGGAAAAGCCTGACCTTCAAAACTTTCACCTGTGGTCTCATCTGTAATAACTCCGGTGTCGAAATTCACAGAAACCACATCTCCTGCCGCAATTTTCTCGGAAGCTTCCTTGCACTCAATGATAGGAAGACCGATGTTGATCGCATTACGATAGAAAATTCGCGCAAATGTCTCTGCAATCACACAGCTGACACCGGCTGCCTTAATGGCGATAGGTGCATGCTCACGGGAGGAACCGCAGCCAAAATTCTTCGTTGCTACGATAATATCTCCCTCTTTTACCTTCTGAACAAATTCCTTATCAATATCTTCCATGCAATGTGTAGCAAGTTCCTTCGGATCAGAAGAATTCAAATACCTTGCCGGAATGATTACGTCCGTATCTACATTGTCTCCAAATTTATGTACACTGCCTTTTGCTGCCTGCATTACGTATCTCCTTTCATCCTCTTAGTCATTCCATGGTCCGGCCACATCAGAAGGTGAGACCACATCCGCCGGATCGGTAATAAAACCGGTCAAAGCAGACGCCGCTGCAACAGCGGGGCTTGCCAGATATACTTCAGAATCCACATGACCCATACGTCCTACAAAGTTACGGTTCGTCGTGGAAACGCAACGCTCCCCCGCAGCCAGGATACCCATATAACCACCAAGGCATGGCCCACAGGTCGGTGTAGAAACGATAGCACCGGCCTCTATAAAGGTCTTAAGATATCCCTTCTCCATTGCATCAAGGTAGATCTTCTGGGTTGCAGGAATTACGATAACACGAACGCCCTTCTTCACCTTCTTATCCTTAAGGATCTGGGCAGCCACTGCAAGATCAGACAGTCGTCCATTGGTGCAGGAGCCGATTACAACCTGATCGATCTGGATCCTTGAAGACTCATCCACTGTATGGGTGTTCTCCGGAAGATGAGGGAAAGAAACCGTCGGGCGAAGCTGACTCAAATCGATGGTATACTCTGCAGTATACTCTGCATCATCATCTGCAACAAACTCCACCGGTTCCTTATCAGAATGTTCCTCCATATAAGCTCTGGTCAGATCATCCACCGGGAAAATACCGTTCTTACCGCCAGCCTCGATGGCCATATTAGCGATAGCAAAACGGTCATCCATGGACAGATACTGAATACCATCGCCCACAAACTCCATAGACTGATAGAGTGCACCGTCCACACCAATCATACCAATGATATGAAGGATCACATCCTTACCACTGATGAAGGCAGCAGGCTTACCTGTAATATTAAACTTAATGGCAGAAGGCACCTTAAACCACGCTTTACCGGTTGCCATACCGGCCGCCATATCCGTAGAACCCACACCGGTTGAAAAGGCACCTAAAGCACCATAGGTACAGGTATGAGAATCAGCTCCAATCACAGCATCTCCTGCAACCACAAGGCCTTTCTCCGGAAGAAGGGCATGTTCAATTCCCATCTCACCCACATCATAGAAGTTACTGATACAATTCTTGCAGGCGAATTCACGCACTTCCTTCACATGCTCAGCTGACTTGATATCCTTATTCGGAACGAAGTGATCCATTACAAGAGCGATCTTATCCTTATGAAAAACACCTTCTTTCTTCATCTTAGAAATCTCATGGATCGCAACCGGTGAAGTAATATCGTTACCGAGCACAAGATCCAGATCAGCCTCGATCAGCTGGCCAGCCTTTACAGAGGCAAGACCAGCATGCTTTGCAAGGATCTTCTGTGTCATTGTCATTCCCATATACTCTCTTCCTTTCCACAATTCAGTCAATCTTTACAAGATATTATAGCAATTGGAAAAGTACATTACAACGGAAACATGAAATAAATTCACCATGTTCGTGAGAATTAATAACTTTGCTATTCCTTCTCTTCTACCCTATGCTCATCCCCCTCATCCTCCTCATCCTCCTTGTTCCAACCATCCAAGCGGGAAAAGGTGTTCTCCACATGGGATCTTCCGAAGATAATAAACAGAGCTACAATCGCCAGAGCAATAAGGCCTACAATTACTTCCATATACTACGCTACTCCTCCCAAAACAGCTCATCCAGGGTACGATCCAGAGCCTTACAAATCTGAATACAAAGCCGGATGGTGGGATTATAATCCCCCTTTTCTATGGCATTAATGGTCTGTCTGGAAACACCCACGATCTCTGCCAGCTGCTGCTGGGACAGGTCCTTACCTGCCCTGGCAGCCTTCATATTCAGATTCTTCATACCTCTTCACCACCTTTTCGATCCATCACGCTCTTAATAAGAAGCATGATAAAGAAAACACCAAGGAAGCCAAGGGTAAGGAATGGAATCCCACCGTCAAAAGTAAGCTGTCCCTTTACAAAAACTTTCTTCTCATCCAGACGGGAAAGCCCGTTCAGTAACATACTTACGGTGCACAGGAACCATAACAGGAAAAGTCCCACCCGATTCTTTTTCTGAAATCCCCAGTAGGCATCTGTAAATATGGTATAACCTGCAAGGACCAGTGCGGATACAAGGATCAGCCCCATGTTCACAAGGACAGGATCCACAATCTTTCTCGTACCATCCATGAAGGCCAATGTGTAGATCGACTCCGTCAAAAGCAGGGTGAAGTAAGCATACTTCATACCTCTTCCTCGCAGCAGCACCTGCCTCTCATCATACTCGCCTCTTCCTACACCCGTTCTTGTCTTACGATAAACCGCAGCGACAACAGCTACCACTAAGAAAACACATACAAACCCTGTTACCAATCCTGTATGATACATTGACATAAATTCTCCTCTCCGGGGCGAACCCCTATCCATTATTATTGACCTCTTGTAAAATATATCTTACATCTGTAAGCTTATAATACACCGGTCACGTCATTATGTCAACTATATATTACATTTTGTATTGAATGGCTTTTGTATAGAATGGTTGTATCAAAGAACGCATTAATAATACAGGATGACTCCGACATCACAGATCTCTTTGCCTGCTGCGATCCTTCTATTATAAGAGACCGGGGTTATAGTGACCTTTTTTCCATCTGCCACAGCCTTACCGTTCCAGCTGTTTTTCACCTTCACCCGCTTATGAAAGGTAAGATGGACCTTCCATCCCTCCACCTCTGTTGCGGCTGTATTCTGAATGCTGATTTTATATTGAAGGAAGTGTTTTCCGTTACTTTGCCAGGAGTTTTCGGCTCTGGCACTGACAGAAAGACCTTCCCCCGCTTTGGTACTTTTCAGGATGCCAGCCCCGGATGTCTTCTGATCCGTTTCAGACGTTCCACCTGTATCCCTGCTCTTCTCTCCTTTGCTATCTTCTCTGCTGGTCGATGCTTTATCTTTCCCACCGGTCGTATTCTTGCCTGCAATCACCTTCACCAGCCACTTGCCGGAGGTACTAAGATCACTTATCTTAAATCCAGCGCGCTTCTGACAGGAAGGCTTGAGAAAGGAAGCCGCCTCATCCTTATTACACAGACTCCAGTTGGCAAAGCTGATCTTATACTGATCCAACAGCTTCATCCATTTGTTCGCCTGCTTCTGATCAATCCGTCCGTTTCCGCTAGCATCACAGATTCCGAATTCCGACACAAACACCGGCAGTTTCTTCTCATGAGCCTGCCGTAATTTAGCCCGAAGATCATCGGTATGGGTCGCAGCATAAAAGTGAAGGGTATACATAACATTTTTATACTTTTTGGTTTTGGGAAGCGGATCTGCTGCCGCATCTAAAATATCCTGACTCCAGGTAGGTGTTCCCACCAGAATCACAGCATTCTTATTGTACTTGTGAATGATGGGAATGATCTTCTTCGCATAGCTTCGAATCTCACTCCAACCGGTTCCTCCATTAGGCTCATTACAGATCTCGTACAGCACATGAGGATTCTTCCTGTACTTCCTGGCCATTTTACGGAAGAAGCTCTTTGCCTGTTTCTCATATTTCTTTGGCGTTAAATCATGAAGCACATGCCAGTCGATGATCACATACATCTGATGTCTGGTTGCGGCTTTCACTCCACGATCAATGATTTTCTCCAGTTCTTTCTTATCTCCCCCACTGCAGTAACCATTCTCATCTGTGTACAAAGCCAGTCTCACCAGATTCATATGAAAGGTATCGTGCAGATCAGAAAAAGCCTTATCATTCACATATTCCGGAAACCATTGAAGTCCATGGGTGCTGATCCCCTTTAAGATGACTCTGTTTCCCTTCTGATCTGTCAGATAGGCCCCCTTCACCCGCAAAGGACCGTAATAACTCTTCTTATCCGAAGACGCCCCCTTAGCATTCGACGCACATCCCACTGTAACACACAGTAAAGCAACGAAAAGTAATACAATCAGCCAGTCGATTCTCTTTCTCATAGATACCCCCTTTGTATCTTTATCAAATTACAGATTTCTACTACTATTATAATAGATAATTCCCGAATATATAGAAAAAGCTTCCTGCCACAAGATATTCTCTTATGACAGGAAACTTCGTTTTTCATTGCTAATATACTACTTCATCGAATCATACCACTATCAGCATTCATATATTTTAAAATCGATTGTATCCAAGGCCTTTGTCAGTTCATCATACGTTATCCTTTCGCAATCCAACCTAATATGATAATCCTGAAAGGCTATAATAGCATGCATATTCCCCTTCTGATCACCCTTAACAAACTCAACAATCCGAATATCATAACCGGCTTTGTTAACATAACTATGTGTTACAGTCTCATCCTCAGTAAAATTATCAGACATACTCCAAGACGAACTGTCTTTCATGTTCATAACATCCATCTCTATTGTACTTTTTTCTTTCTGATAACGCACAGATATCGTTTTCATAGCCCCTGTATCCGTCTGGTCCATATATATATCTTTTGCACAATAACCATCCAATTTCGGCTGAGCTATTTTAAATCCCAGAGTCTGTTCTGCTTCATCAATAGATCTACATTTTTGACTTACAATTTTTTTGCATTCTTCATGTCTTTTTTTTGAACTATCTATTCTGAGATTCAAATGATCCGATTTCTTCTCTTCCTCTGTTATGGAGTCATCAAACTTTAACCCTTTCGGAGTCACAGATACTTCCCGCTGATGAGAATAGTTATAAGCAAAAGAAGAGGCAGAACCTATCCCAATTATCAATACCGTCACAATAACGTAGGAAAAAATCTTACCGGAAATCCATGGTTTGTTTGTCTTCTGATTTTCTTCCATTTCACAGCCCTCCTTTTTAGTTAACTGCCGTAGCGACATCTTCACTTTACTCCACACATTTTATTTTTCAATAGATTCAGGCAAAAAAGGAACGAACGACGTGTATAAGGGAACGAACGACATATTATACACTTTACTTTTTCTACTGAAACGTTACAATATCCATCGGAGTATTTTGTCCCATCTGAAAGGAGTATATAATGAATCAAAAAAAGACTTATAAGAACATGATCACATCGCTTGCAATCCTACTTTCTGCATTTCTTTTCATCGGCTGCGGCCATTCTGCATCTTCCGATTATAGGATTATCGCAGACGGGATCTACTATCAGGACAAAGTGGTCGGTACCATTTTACTCGATACAAATGAAGACAACGCTTCAACCATAGAGGATGTTGTCGCACAATATTTCGGTAAAGACTTCAGTCTTAAAGACAGCAAGCTCGTATTCGAATCCAAGCAGTACAAATGCTATCTGGCCAATGTGGCACAGTCTCTTACTCCTGCTGAGGAAGGAAAGAAAACTGCTCAATACCCAGACGTACGCTACTATATCATTACAGATTTTAAGGAGCATACACTTGTGGCTAACTTAAACAACAGCAAATACTATTCTAAGGATACCGAGGCTTTTCTTAAGGATTACGTCTCTGATTTAGAAAAGTAACAAAAAAATCACCCAAAAGGGGCTTCGCCCAGATCCTTGTATCTGAAGCGAAGCCCCCTTTCCTTATTCTTTCTTCTTTGTCGCTTTCTTGATCTCATCAATTACGATTTCAAGTGCCTTAATCCTTGCATATTTCTTATCATTTGATTCCAGGATCCGCCAGGGGGCAAAGGAAGTGGAGGTCTTCTGGAGCATTTCATTCACCGCATCCTCGTACTGGTCCCATTTCTCCCGGTTACGCCAATCCTCATCTGTAATCTTCCACTGCTTCTCCGGTGTGTTCTGCCTCTCTGTGAAACGATCCAACTGGGTCTTGTTATCGATTTGTACCCAGAACTTAATCACAACAGCACCCCAGTCCGTCAGTTCCTTCTCGAATTCATTGATCTCATGATAGGCTCTCTGCCAATCATTCTCAGAACAGAAACCTTCCAACCGCTCCACCATAACACGGCCATACCAGGTACGATCAAAGATTGCGATATGACCGTCCTTGGGAATATGATTCCAGAAACGCCAAAGGAAATGTCTGGCCTTCTCGTGTGGCTCGGGACTTGCAATCGGTATCACCTCATAGCCTCGCGGATCCAGTGCTCCGGCAATTCGCTTGATATTGCCGCCTTTACCGGCTGCATCCCAGCCTTCGTAGGCGATAATCACAGGAATCTTCTTACGGTACAGCTTATTGTGAAGTTCGCCCAGTTCCTTCTGTAGAGACTTAAGCCGGCTTTCATACTCCTCATCTGTTAAGACCTTATCCTCCAGGGTCACCTCATCCAGCTTCGGCATCTTAACCAGAGGATAGGGATTCTGAAGAATGGGAGATGCCATGGCATGGTTCTTAAGTGCTGTATCGATTCCCTGATTTAAATAGGAAAGGACCTGGAGCAGTGCCCACTTTTTCTTCTTCGCATCGATGATATACCAAGGGGCTCCCGGCTGGTTGGTATCCTCTAAGAACCTGTCGTAGATCTTCTCATAATCCTCGTAGTTCTTATTCTCATCCTCATCCGACGCACTAACACGCCACTTGGCATTCTTATCCTCTTCCAAAGCCTTAAGTCTCTTCTTCTGTTCCTTCTTATCGATCTCAAAGAAGAACTTAATGATCAGATAACCATTATCATGAAGAGAACGTTCTGTACCGTTGATACTTTCGATCCTCTTCCGGTAGGTATCCTCCTCCAGCGAATGGTTACGAACCCCCGTTACGACCTCCTTCATCCAGAAGGTATCAAAGAAGGCAAACTTTCCCGCCTCAGGAATCACCTTCATATAACGATGCATAAAAGGATACCGCTTCTCTTCCTTCGTGGGAGCCACCTCCATGGAAGTGACCTTAAAGAATCTGGGATCAATATTCCGGATTACCTTACCGATGACACTTCCCTTACCGGCAGCCCCCCATCCCTCGAAAATCACCATCACCGGCAGTTTTGCCTCTTTAATCTTGTTCTGATAACCTGCCAGCTTCGCCTTCTCTATCTGAAGCTGGGCCTGTAATTCTTCTTCCGCAGGTTCGCTCTGCAGTGCAACTTCCTTCAGCATATATGCCCCTTTCTCATTCTGTAACTGTTTAGATGCTTCGTACCCACTTTTTTTCATTATAAACAATCTATTTTTTTGTTACAATGATATTTTCAGACTTTTTAACCCCTGTAAACAGATTTTATAGAAAAAGCTCCCCTGTGTTTTCCATGATTTTTCTTCCGCCTGCTTGAATCATGTAGAAGCGGGTGGTAAAATAGGCTAGTTTTCGTAGATACATTATGAAATTGAGGTTAGCCATGTCAGAACAAATCCTAAAAAAAGATACCAATCCAATCACAACCGGCGTCATCTGGAAGCAGATTCTGATTTTTTTCTTTCCTATATTAATAGGCGCTTTTTTTCAGCAGCTATATAATACCTTTGACGCCGCTGTTGTGGGTAAATTCGCCGGCAAGGAGGCTTTAGCCAGCGTCGGAGGGTCTTCCGGTCAGATTCTGAATTTCATCTTCAGTTTCTTTATGGGATTATCCACCGGAGCTACCGTCATCATCGCCCAACACTACGGTGCAAAAGAAGATAAGAAAGTAGACGACGCTCTACATACCGCCTACACTTTTGCTCTTGTAGGAGGAATCCTCCTTGGTATCATTGGAATTATGGTTGCGAGATCTTTTCTGATCCTACTGAAAACACCGTCCAATCTGCTAAACAGTTCTTCCACCTATGTACGTGTCCTGATGGGGGGACTTGTTCTGACTTTGATCTACAACATCGGAGCCGGTATTCTTCGAGCCATTGGAGACTCCAAGAGGCCTTTGTATATTCTTATGGTCTGCTGCAGTGTCAATGTGGTATTGGATTTAATCTTCGTTTGGGCACTACACCTGGGTGTCCTGGGCGCAGCCATTGCAACCGATATTTCCCAGGGAATATCGGCCCTTCTCATCACATGGCTTCTAATGAAAAAGACAGTCGGTATGCGACTGTCCTTTCATAGGCTTCATATGAATCCGAGAATGCTTGGCCGTATCTTAAAGATCGGCCTTCCTACTGCAATCGCCGGAAGTATGTTCTCTGTCTCCAATATGATCGTTCAGTCCACCCTAAACTCCAGAGGTGTTGATGTTATCGCGGCATGGACGGCCTATGGAAGAATCGATGGACTATGGTGGATGATCAATCAGGCCTTCTCCGTATCCATTACCACATTTGTAGGACAAAATTACGGAGCTGGAAAGTGGGACCGTATCAAAAAAGCCACCCGGGAGGTGCTGGCAATGGAAATCATAACCGCCCTCCTTCTCGGTGGCCTTGTCCTTATATATGCCCCGTACCTTCTGATGATCTTCACCAAAGATACGAATGTGATCCGGATTGGAATCACCATGTCCAGAGATATTGCCCCCTTCTACTGGGTCTTTGCCATCTCTGAGATACTCAGTTCCACTCTGCGGGCAGAAAACTATGTTATGGTTTCCACCATCACGAACATCGTAGGCATCTGCATCTATCGAATCATCTGGGTCAAATTTCTGGTGCCCCATGCAGAAGTTGTCACGATCCTGTATTGTTACCCAATCAGCTGGAGTATCTGCTCAGTTATCATTCTGATATATTTCATCTATCGACAGCGAAAGATTCGATTATCTTACCGTCTTCCATCTGAATGACTTCGTCAGATAAGGCTTCGATTTCTTCTTTATCATGGGAGGAGAGAAGGATACAACTTCCTCTCTCCTTCTCTTTGATTAGAAGATTTCTTAATTTTGCCACACTTTCCCTGTCCAGCGCGTTGGTCGGCTCATCCAGAATCAAAAGCTTCGGATGGTCCATTAGAGCGGCAGCAATTCCCAGCTTCTGTTTCATTCCCATGGAAAAACGACGGAAGATCTTATCCCCCGCATCCTCTAAACCAACCTCTCTAAGTACCTCATGCATCCGCTCTTCGCTAGACCTCTTACGAATATGATTTAATTGCTTTAAATTATCGAAGGCAGACAGATAGGAAATAAAATCCGGATAGCCAATCAAAATCCCCATATCCCTTGGAAAATCAAGATCTTTTCCAATGACATTCCCATCGATGGTGACCCTACCCTGATCAGGAAAAATCAGTCCACTGATGGCACGAAGCAACATGGTCTTACCAGATCCGTTTTTTCCTTGTATTCCATAAATCTTTCCGGTCGATAGAGAAAGCGTAATATGATCTAACACCTTGATTCCCTTAATTGTCTTCGATACATCACTTACTTCAATATACATCTATACATATTCCCTTCTTTTCACAACCTGATAGGCTACAAATGTCAATACAATTGCACTACCAACCGATATAACCAGCCGAAACACTTTTTCTCCTATCGAACCATTCCAAAAAGAAAAATCCAGCGAGGTCAAACGTAAAAATAACAATACCCTATTCTGTAAAAAATCCACCATACCAATGGTAATGCACATAAACAGTCCACTCAGTAACTTCTTATATGAAGTCATAAGAATAAGACACCCAAAAATAATCCCTCTTATAATAAGAAGAAACACCTGCAAACCTAAAATCAGAAACAGAGGATACGGATTAATCTTTCCCATTGTTACGTTGTAATAGCTCCCATATTCCTTCCAGTTATAAAACGGCTTCCCTAAAAAAACGCTGACTGCTGCCACGGACAAAAGAACAATACCTATACTCCATACGGTATAAAGAATCGTATACAAAAATGACCGCCAGAAGATCCTTTTTCGACTTCCGTAAATCAACAACCGGTTGCTATTACTCATCGGAGATAACATCAACACATATCCAAGTAACATTGAAATAAATAATGTCCAGAAAAAATCTCTTCCACGGTTAATATTCGTATAAAAGTCCATAAAAGAGTAGTTATCCCAGGTAAAGGACGATTGCTTCATAATAGAAAGTGCCGCATATCCTATCACACAAATAATTTGAACGAACGATAATAATAATATTCCTTTTATTCTAGAGATCTTCATCGCGACATCCCATCCAAACTGTTACTATCAACGTAACCATAGCCATTCCAACAGTTACAACCACAGGCCACGGTGTAGCCAATCCATTTCCCGGGACAAGAAACAACGAAGGATCCAGATCATTCAAATCCGTGAATCCCCCCGTCAAAAAGAACAAATAGAATATACCAAACAGAATTCCCACACTGGCTGCTCCATTTTGAACAATTCTGGCAAGCAAACAACCTGCAAGCGACAGAGTTCCGACAAAAACCCCGTCAAACAGAAGATACAGCAGACAATACGTAAGAGGATGACAATAATACAAGGCACATCCCAAAAACTTTGGGGACGGACCAATTGCAATCAACGGTTCCGGAAGCAGTGCCGGACGAAATACAGCCACCAGGATAAAATTAACCATCAATGGAAGTACAAATGTAACTGCACTTCCAAGAAAAATATGAGCCCCTTTGATCACAGCCGCTTTCCGTCTTCCAACCATAATACTCTCCTGTATCCAGTATCCCTTGCTCCGATCTCTTGCAAAAGAGACCACATAATAAGAAATTGCAACAAATGGACCCAAAAAGAAATACCAATAGGTATATTTGTCAATCAGCTGTGCTCCAAGCCATGAAATATATAGACTTACCGGAATCCCATAATTCGTCATGGTCTTCCCACTGATCAAAACAGTAATCCCCTGATAAACAGCGATACCTAATAAGACAAGAAACATACTTACAAAAAAAGGCGACTTCCATTTTCTAATAACCATGGAAACATACAATCTTCTCCCCAACTTAGTAGAATTCAATTTTACTTCCCTTCTTTCTCCCTAAAAAATAAAGAACAGATATTATCCCTCCCGTTATACAGACCGGGAATAAAATGCCAAACAAAACTCTTTGTCCCGCTTCTATTTTACAAAGCCTCTCATAATTCCACGAAAACATCGTCAATTGAAAAAAACTATATCGACATACATCCGGGAAAATCGAAAGAAGAATCATCGAAAGACTAATGAAAACAGAAAAAGCAGATCTGGTATACATCTCTAGTACCAAATGGAACAATCCCATCAAAAAACAAATCATGTATTCCAGAATAATCTGACAGATAATAGAATACCGGAATACACTATGATTTCCATAATTCTGTATCCATATCTGAGAATACGTTCTCCCCCTCTCTCCAAGAAAAAAAGCAAACAGCCCTGTTAGCCCATATAAAACAATAAAAAACTCTGTCGAATAGAGAAATAGCGCTAACACCTTTTGATTCCACCAATACAGCCGATTCTTCCGGCAAATCTTTATCCATCCAATCGAATCGTTAAAATCCGATGTAATCATTCCACATAAACCGAGAACATAAAGAATCTGAACAGATAACCACTCATATGGAATCTCAAGATGATTTCCCCTCTGTCTTCGTACTGCACCGGAAAACAGTCTTGCGATGTATTGCAAAAATCCTGGCATCGGTTGACCGGAATATCTTGCCAACTGCATTGCTATGTGTGAAAGTTGAACTAGTAGGACCACCATAACAACATAAGTACCATACTTCGTTAACTTTTTTACGATATTTACCACTCCCTCCCTTTTCGTTGAACACTTTAGGCCTGATTTACCTTTTTGTCAAGCAATAACCCGATATTAATTAAATTTTTTCAACTTGTTGACAAGAAAAATCACAAGTGCTATAACGAAACAGGAGTGTACATGTACAAAACTTATATAACAAAGTTATTTTTTTAAGGGAGAAAAAGTATACATGAAAATAAGATATATCTTCGCTGGATTTGTAGTAATACTTGCTACACTTACAATCTGGCAAATTGCAAAAACAAATAACATCCATACAACAAATGAATCTTTAACTTCAAAAGAAAAAAATATCCCTAAAAAAGATGTGATAAAAAAAGATTCTTCTCCTAAAACTCCCAAGAATGTACCTTTTACAGATTCTTACTTTGACCAGATAACAGGCAAGGCTGCACATGTCCGGGAACACAAGTGGATTACCGTTCGTGGCATGTCTGTTAAGGTTAACCGTTGTTATCTAACCAAGGTACAAAAGGGATGGGAAGATTTAGCTGAAGAACAACCGGATCTTGATGAACATGGTCGAATCATTGGCAATTACTCCTATATTGTTATTGATACAACATTACGTCAAAAGTCCGGAACAAAGTCCCTTAACTGGTGCTCTTTTAAACTTACACACTACAACGAGAAATCTCATTTTTTTCCTCTACGTTGTGCCCTACTTCCGTATCCTATTTCTCAAAGTATCTAACAGCTAAACAACGTGCGGCAAGTGATGTATTTTGCAATCCATTCCCAAAGGATACCAATATAAGGACAAAATTTATTTTTGCTTTTGAAGATTCCGAAATCGCTGAGATGAAACCACTCTTTTTTGATGTAACCATGAGCGGACAATCTCCGGATTATGACAAACCGGATAACTATGGATTGATCTATTTAGAACCGGAGGATCGTAGATGAAAACAAAACGGATCGAAATCCTATTGGCATCCGTATGTTCTCTTATGTGCCTGCTTTTCCTTATTACCCAATGTAATCGAAAAACAGTTGCTGCACAGAATCGAGTAACGCAATCCGGACAATGGGGTACGTTGCAGAAAGGAACAAAACTTAAAATAACAAAGAAAACCTTCTTAACCTCCTCACAGGCAGAAAAAAAATATGGGAATGACTTCAAACAATGTATGGAACAAGATACAGCAGATTATCATGTCATTGTCATTGACGGTTCTGTAAAAAATACCGGAACATCTCTGGAAACAGTGCCATTATTCCAACTGTATCTTGAAAACAGCTACTACTCTAACGGTATATCTCAAGATATACAGCCATTCCTTCATGATGCCAGTCTGGAAGTTAAACTGAAAAAAGGAGAAACAAAAAAATTCCAGATTGGTTATATTATTTATAAAACGCAATTTTCTCCTGACTCGTGGCCTAACATCCAAAAGGATCATTGGAAACTGGTTGGAGAACACTATCCTTGCAAACGAATATGGGATCTAACCTCCTAATTCAACGGTTAACGTAAAACATCCTGTGACTTACATAAGCCACAGGATGTTTTCTATGTAACCCGCTTGTATCCATCACTTAATATGAAGTATCAGAGTAAAGCCGGTCTTCTTACCGGCAGAAACATTTAAATTCCGGCAGAGCTTGCTATAGTTCTCACTCTTCACAACAACTCGCGGATAATAGGATGCCTTATCCTGATTGAAAGAAAGAATT
>CAMGZH010000003.1 GCA_946182825.1 uncultured Lachnospiraceae bacterium | reverse complement strand
TAAGCAGAGTAATCTGTTCAGCTGACTGTCACTAATAGATCGAAGGCTTGATCAAAGACAAGTTGTATAGCACTTGGTAACTTAACTGTATGAAGTTTTGAAGGTACTTTAAATAATTTAATTTTGTTCTTGACATCTTAACCTCAGTAATTTATAGTAGTTACTGGGTTTTGTTAAATAAAGGGATATAGTTCAGTTGGTAGAACGTTGGTCTCCAAAACCAAATGTCGAGGGTTCGAGTCCTTCTGTCCCTGCTACTTGAGACGTCGCGTGAGCGGCGTCTTTTTTTGCATGATCGGATCAGCCGGTGATGCCGGAATGCTTTACTAAAATGCAGTGATAATACACAAATGTCCTATAATGCCCGGCTGTTCTTTTGCTGAAGTTTATGCAATCTGACGCTTATGAAAAGGTTTTTGTATATTTTTAAGTGAATTTGACGGATTTTGAAGGATAAAACCCCTACTTTCGTCAGGTATATTGTGAAATCTGTAAAATATGACATAAAAAATGAAAGAGTTTCGGTGATTTCCTTATATGGGTCATAAATTTGAGAAAAACGATAAAGTTTGACACCTAGGAATATTTATGTTTTAATATAGCGCAATGAGCAAGTACTACGTGTGCTCGTTTCAGTTTCCGTTGGAAATTTGACAATAGCTTTTTGAGAGGTGTGTTTTATTATGAAGTTCCGTATCAAGCTGATGAATACCAAAGATGCAGAGGAATTCGTCCGTATTGCTTCTTCT
This sequence comes from uncultured Lachnospiraceae bacterium, assembly GCA_946182825.1. GTDB lineage: Bacteria > Bacillota > Clostridia > Lachnospirales > Lachnospiraceae > Weimeria. The sequence goes on along the minus strand of CAMGZH010000003.1, from coordinate 105,693 downwards.
TATGATTATGACATTGATCTTAAGAGCGGAGTAGCTTACTTGGATGCAAAGTCCCTGTTAGGTGTTATTTCTTGTGGTATTAAGCGTGAGATGGATGTCATCTGCCAGGATGCAGATAAGTCATTCTTTAACAGAGTAAAAAAGTTTGCAATAGCTTAATTCATTTTTTTATGAAAAGCAGAGGGTTCCGGTGGTTGTGCTTGTAACAGGCATTACCCACCGGATTTTTTTGTTATAATGGGTTGGTATGGATACAGAGAATAAAATGGAACGAGAACAAATAAAAATATCCGTGCGCTCTCTGGTGGAGTTCGTACTGCGGAGCGGAGACATAAGGGAAGGCTCCGGCGGGATGTCGCCTCTTTCGGCTATGCAGGAGGGAAGTCGAATCCACAGGAAGATCCAGAGGAGCCAGGGAAGCAGTTACCATGCAGAGGTAGGGCTTTTTACAGAAATGGTCTATCCGGAGTATAGCCTTCGCATTGAGGGAAGAGCGGACGGTATTATATATGAGACCATCCCGGGTACGGAGGAAGTGGATGCAGACCGCTCGGTGTGCATTGATGAGATCAAAGGTGTCTATCGGGATATATATAAGATGGAAGAACCGGAAATGCTTCATATGGCTCAGGCGAAATGTTATGCCTATATGTTTGCAAAGGATAACGGATTAGAAAAGATCCGGGTGCAGATCACCTATGCCAATCTGGATACGGAGGAGATTCGGAGGTTCACAGAGGATTACCTGACAGAGGAGCTTTCCCTATGGTTTCTGCAGGTGGTGGGACTGTACAAACGGTGGTCGGATTTTTCCTACCACTGGAAAAGGCTTCGCAATGCCTCCATTCAGGGAATGGCGTTTCCCTATGCATACAGGGAGGGGCAGAAGGAGCTGATCAGTAATGTGTATCGGAGCATATATCACGGCGGCCTTTTGTTTATGGAAGCCCCTACCGGTTCCGGAAAAACCATCGCTACCCTGTTTCCGGGGGTGATGGCAATGGGACAGGATCTGGTTCAGAGAATCTTTTATCTCACCAGCAAGACTATTACGGGAAAGGTGGCTAAGGATACCTTCGGGTTGTTCAGTAAGGAGGGTTATCGAGGCAAAACGGTGATCCTGACGGCCAAGGACAAGATCTGTCCACTGGAAGAGCGGATCTGTGATCCGGAGCACTGCCGGAATGCAAAGGGACATTACGACAGGATCAATGATGCGATATTTGACCTTCTGATCTCGGAGGATATGTTTGACCGGGATACCATAGCCGAATTTGCGGAAGAAAGAAATGTATGTCCCTTTGAGCTGTCGTTGGATCTTTCCAGCTGGAGCGATAACATTATAGGGGACGTTAACTATGTTTTTGATCCGAATGTTTATTTGAAGCGATTCTTTGCGGAGGGAAAGAGAGAGGACTATCTGTTTTTGATGGATGAGGCACATAACCTTGTGGACCGCGGAAGAAGGATGTACTCGGCAGATCTGATCAAGGAGGATTTCCTTCGGATCAAAAAGCTTTTTACGACCTATAACGGTGGCATCCCCAACGCTCTTTCCAAGTGTAACAAGGATCTTCTGGAGCTGAAGCGGCAGTGCACCGAGGCCGTTTATCCTACGGATGCGCAGATGGCACAGCTTACCATGCATCTGATGCGGTTGGCTTCCCTTATGGATCTGTTTTTTGATAAGCATCTGGAGATCACAGGAATAAAGGAGATTCGGGAATTTTATTTTAATGTCCGTTTTTTTTTAAACATTGCAGATCTTGTGGACGATCATTACCGTGTCTATGGGCAGATCTTGGAGGACGGTTCTTTTGTTGTGCATCTGTACTGTGTTGATCCCAGCAAGCAGTTGCAGCAGCGACTGGAACAAAGCAGGGCAGCGGTTTTTTTCTCAGCGACTATGATGCCCCTTTCTTATTATAGAAGTCTTTTGTGCCAAGAGGAGCACCCCTATGCGATCTACGCCCAAAGCATTTTTCCACCGGAGAGGCAAAAGCTGATCGTTGGAAGAGGGGTTACGACAACGTATAAGAACCGAAGCCCTCAGATGTATCAGCACTATGTTGATTATATTAGGAAGATACTCTCTGTGAAAAAGGGAAATTACATGATCTTTTTTCCTTCCTACGGTCTTCTTCATTCGGTTGACCGGGAACTGGAAAAGGCTCTTGGGGATGACTGGGATGTGATCCGCCAGGGCAGCAGTATGAAGGAAGAGGAACGAGAGGCCTTTTTAGAGAATTTTACTGAGGATAGGGAAAAAGGACTGGCGGCGCTTTGTGTTATGGGAGGAATCTTTGGTGAGGGGATCGACCTGACGGAAAAGAAACTCATTGGAGCTGTCGTAGTTGGAGTGGGTCTTCCCATGGTGTCTTTGGAACAAAGGATACTGCAGGCACATTTTCAAAGCATCTATCATCAGGGCTTTGATTATGCCTACCTTTATCCGGGGATGAACAAGGTGCTGCAGGCTGCCGGACGGGTGATCCGGACCGCAAAGGATGTTGGGGTTGTGGCTCTTCTGGATGACCGCTATCTGCAGGAAGGTTACCGAAGGCTGTTTCCCAGGCAGTGGAAGGATGTTACGGTGGTGACGGAAAACACAGTGGAAGAGGAACTGGAACTTTTTTGGAAAAACTGGACAACATCTTCGTAGAAAATTCCCTGTCAAAAAATACAAGATTCGTCTTTTTTGACAGGGAAAATATGCTATACTATTCAGCAGTGAGCAAAAAATTGTGGCTATGCCACATCCTACAACGAAAGAGGAGAAAGATGGGAACAGTAAGACGTCTATTCGTAGAAAAAAAGCCTGATTTTGCGGTGACAGCTAAATCACTTTCACACGAGATTCGCCATTATCTTGGTATTGACCAGATTAAGGGTGTTCGTGTTCTTATTCGTTATGATGTAGAAAACTTATCCGATGATGTATATGATAAAGCAATCCGCACGGTATTTTCTGAACCTCCCGTTGACGACGTCTATGAGGAGTCTTTTGACTATTCCGGGCGGATTTTTTCTGTAGAATTCCTGCCTGGACAGTTTGATCAGAGAGCAGATTCAGCGGAGCAGTGTATGAAGCTTCTGGATGAGAATGAAGAGCCTGTGATCAAAACTGCAACGACCTATGTGATCGAGGGTGAGATCTCGGATGAAGAGTTTGCGGCCATTAAGAAGCACTGCATTAACCCGGTGGATTCTCGTGAGTCTTCCTTGGAGAAGCCTGAGACACTGGTAGATGATTTTGAAGAGCCGGCGGATGTTGCGATTTTAGACGGCTTTTTAGAGAAGGATGAGAAGAGCCTTAAGGAGCTTTATGACTCTTTGAATCTGGCTATGACATTTAAGGATTTCCTTCATATCCAGAATTACTTCAAGGCAGATGAGAAGCGAGATCCGTCCATTACCGAGATCCGTGTACTGGATACATACTGGTCCGATCATTGTCGCCATACCACTTTCTCAACGGAGCTTACAAGTGTTTCCTTCGATGAGGGATACTATGCCAAGCCGATGAAGGATTCCTATGCGAAGTATCTTGATAACTTCAAGGTGTTATATAAGGATCGTGATGATAAGTTCGTATGTCTTATGGATCTTGCACTGGTTGCAATGAAGGTCCTTAAGAAGGAAGGAAAGCTGGCAGACCAGGAAGAGTCTGACGAGATCAATGCATGTTCCATTGTGATCCCAATCGAAGTGGACGGCAAGACAGAAGAGTGGCTTTTGAACTTTAAGAATGAGACCCATAACCATCCGACAGAGATCGAGCCTTTCGGTGGTGCTGCAACCTGTCTTGGCGGAGCGATCCGTGATCCGCTTTCCGGTCGTACCTACGTATATCAGGCTATGCGTGTTACCGGTGCAGCAGATCCTACCAAGCCGAACAGTGAGACCATTGAGGGTAAGCTTCCTCAGAAGAAGCTGGTTCGCGAAGCTGCCCATGGTTACAGTTCTTACGGTAATCAGATCGGTCTGGCTACCGGTTATGTCAAGGAAGTATACCATCCGGATTATGTAGCAAAGCGTATGGAGATCGGTGCCGTTATGGCAGCAGCACCTCGTCGTGCGGTTCAGAGACTTACTTCCGATCCGGGGGATAAGATCATTTTACTTGGTGGACGTACCGGCCGTGACGGAATCGGTGGTGCAACCGGATCCTCCAAGGCACATAATACTGAGTCTACAGCAGTATGCGGCGCTGAAGTTCAGAAGGGTAACCCTCCGACAGAGCGTAAGTTACAGAGACTTTTCCGCAGAGAAGAGGTTGCTTTCCTGATTAAGAAGTGTAATGACTTTGGTGCTGGTGGAGTGTCCGTTGCGATCGGAGAACTTGCAGACGGTCTTTCCATCGATCTTGACAAGGTTCCGAAGAAGTATGCAGGCCTGGACGGAACAGAACTGGCAATTTCCGAGTCTCAGGAGCGTATGGCAGTGGTCGTGGCACCAAAGGATGTTGACCAGTTCCTGGCTTATGCTGCGGAAGAGAACTTAGAGGCTGTTGAGGTTGCGGTTGTAACCGAGAACCCTCGTCTGGTTCTGAACTGGAGAGGCAAGACCATCGTGGACCTTTCCCGTGCCTTCCTTGATACCAACGGAGCACATCAGGAGACCACCGTTGAGGTTGAGATTCCAAAGCAGGAAGAGAACTACTTTAACACATATGCTGTTTCCAAAGTAAAAGAGGACCTGGATCAGAAGGATATCAAGGCAGCTTTCCTGGATACCTTATCAGACCTTAATGTATGTTCTCAGAAGGGTCTGGTGGAGATGTTTGACGGTTCCATCGGAGCGTCTTCCGTATTTATGCCATTTGGTGGTAAGTACCAGCTGACAGAGACACAGAGCATGGTTGCTAAGATTCCGGTTGGAAATCACACCTGTGATGCTGTCTCTATGATGAGCTATGGATTTGATCCGTATCTTTCCAGCTGGAGCCCATACCATGGAAGTATTTACGCTGTGACCGAGTCTATGGCTCGTATCGTGGCAGCCGGTGGAGATCATAAGAAGATCCGTTTCACCTTCCAGGAGTATTTCCGTAGAATGAATGAGGATCCAAAGCGCTGGAGCCAGCCTTTCGCAGCTCTTCTTGGTGCTTTTGAGGCTCAGATGCGTTATGGACTTCCTTCCATTGGTGGTAAGGATTCTATGTCCGGTACCTTCAATGATATTGATGTACCTCCGACACTTGTATCCTTTGCCGTTGATACAGCAAAGGTATCCGATATCATTACACCGGAGCTTAAGAAAGCAGGCAACAAGCTTGTTTCCTTCAGAATCCAGCGGGATTCCTATGACCTTCCGGTTTATGAGCAGGTTGAAAAGCTCTTTGCAACACTTCATAAGCTGATCCTTAAGAAGAGCATCGTTTCCTGCTATGCTCTCGATAACTATGGAATGTTTGCAGCTTTAGCGAAGATGGCATTCGGTAATAAGATGGGATTTAAGCTGGATTCCGATGCGGTAACAGTAGATGATATGTTTGAGCCATTACTTGCTTCCTTTGTTGCCGAGGTACCGGCAGATCAGGTTGATGCAGTGGAAGCAGCAATGACAGGGAATGCTCTTTCCGACTTCTACTGTCTCCTTGGTGAGGTGACAGACGATGCAACCTTCACCTATGCCGATACCGCTGTTTCTGTTGAAGAGGCGCTGGAGGCATGGAAGAAGACATTAGAGCCTGTCTTCGCAACAAAGGCTGCTTTCGATACCACTCCGGTCGAGTCTAAGCTTTACAATGAGAAGAATATTTATGTATGTAAGCACAAGGTAGCCTGTCCGACTGTATTTATTCCAGTCTTCCCGGGTACCAACTGTGAGTATGATTCCGCAAAGGTATTTGAGCAGGCAGGAGCCGATACCATTGTATCTGTTTTCCGTAACCGGACCGCAGAGGATGTACGTTCCTCTGTTGAGCAGTTTGCTGATGGAATCAAGAAGGCTCAGATCGTTATGTTCCCAGGTGGTTTCTCTGCCGGTGACGAGCCGGAGGGATCTGCCAAGTTCTTCGCAACGGCTTTCCGTAATGCCAAGATGAAGGAAGCGGTAGAGGATCTGATCACCAACCGTGACGGACTTGTTTTAGGTATCTGTAACGGATTCCAGGCTCTGATCAAGTTAGGCCTTGTTCCTTATGGACATATTCAGGAGCAGAGTGCAGATTCACCGACTTTGACCTATAACACCATCGGACGTCATATCAGTAAGGTAGCTTACACAAAGGTTGTATCCAATAAGTCCCCATGGCTTGCAGGGGCTGAGCTTGGCGGTGTTTACGGTATCCCGGCATCTCATGGTGAGGGAAGATTTGTTGCAAACAGCCAGTGGCTGGATGAGCTTTTTGCCAACGGACAGGTGGCTACACAGTACGTTGATATTGATGGTAACTGTAGCATGGATGAAGAATGGAATATCAATGGTTCTTACCGTGCAGTAGAGGGTATTACCAGTGCAGATGGACGTATCTTAGGTAAGATGTGTCACAGCGAGAGAATTGGAGATGGTGTCTCCATGAACATTTATGGACAGCAGGATATGAAAATCTTCCAGTCCGGTGTAGATTACTTTAAGTAATTTCTTTTCAGCAGAGCTGACCCAATGGGACAGCCCTGCTGTTTTACGAACATAGACCAGATATGGAAAGGAAAAAGAATGAAAGCATTTCTAATCTTAGAGGACGGAACCGTCTTTACCGGGGTCAGCATTGGAGCGAACCGGGAAATTATCAGTGAGGTCGTATTTAATACTTCTATGACGGGTTATCTGGAGGTTCTTACAGATCCATCCTATGCAGGACAGGCAGTTACAATGACCTATCCTTTGATCGGCAACTATGGAATTACAGACGATGCAGAGTCTGACCGTTCCTATGTTTCTGCATATATCGTAAGAGAATTATCAAGAATGCCGAGTAACTTCCGCTGTAAGGGAAGCATTCAGGATTTTTTGGTAGAACAGGATATCCCGGGAATTGCGGGAATTGATACACGAGCACTGACAAGGATCCTTCGTGACAAGGGAACCATGAACGGAATGATCACCACCACAGAGTATACAGATCTTAGTGAAGTTCTTCCTAAGATCAAGGCATATCAGGTGGGGGATGTTGTATCGAAGGTTACCTGCAAGGAGAAAAAGCATCTGGCCGGTGACGGTAAGAGGGTTGCTCTTTTAGACCTTGGAGCAAAGAGAAATATCGCAAGATCTCTGAATGAAAGAGGCTGTGATGTAACCATCTTCCCTGCCCATACTCCGGCGCAGGAGATCATCGATTTCAGACCGGATGGCATTATGCTTTCAAACGGTCCCGGAGATCCAAAGGACTGCGGCGACATCATTGCAGAAGTAAAGAAGCTGTATGACAGCAATCTTCCTATTTTTGCCATCTGCCTTGGACATCAGCTCATGGCGCTTGCCAATGGACTTGATACACATAAATTAAAATACGGACATCGTGGAGGAAATCATCCGGTTAAGGATCTTGAGACTGGAAGAGTCTACATTTCTTCTCAGAACCACGGTTATGTTGTCGATACAGATACCCTGGATCCGAAGGTGGCAACACCTGCTTTCGTGAATGTCAATGATGGCACAAATGAAGGTCTGAAGTACACCGATAAGAATATTTTCACAGTTCAGTTCCATCCAGAGGCTTGCCCTGGACCACAGGACAGTGGATACCTCTTTGATCGATTTATCAATATGATGGAAGGAGCAGAGTAATGCCTAAGGATAGCAGCATCAAAAAAGTTTTAGTGATCGGTTCCGGTCCAATCGTCATCGGACAGGCAGCAGAGTTTGATTATGCAGGAACACAGGCATGTCGTTCTCTTAAGGAAGAGGGCGTAGAGGTATGTCTTGTCAACTCCAATCCTGCAACCATCATGACAGATAAGGAGATCGCAGATCAGGTTTATATTGAGCCGCTGACAGTAAAGTCCCTTCAGCAGATCATCCTTAAGGAGAAGCCGGATTCTGTACTTCCGACCCTTGGAGGTCAGGCGGGATTAAACCTTGGAATGGAGCTGGATGAGTCAGGATTCTTAAAGGAGCACAATGTACGCCTGATCGGTACGACCGCTCTTACCATTAAGAAGGCAGAGGATCGTCAGGAATTCAAGGACACAATGGAAAAGATCGGCGAGCCGGTGGCAGCTTCCCTTGTTGTACATGATGTAGAAAGCGGTGTTCGTTTTACCAACACCATCGGTTATCCGGTGGTTCTTCGTCCGGCTTATACCTTAGGCGGATCCGGCGGTGGAATTGCACATAACGAAGAGGAGCTTCGTGAGATCCTTGAGAACGGACTTCGTCTTTCCCGCGTTCATGAGGTACTGGTAGAACGTTGTATCGCAGGATGGAAGGAGATCGAGTACGAGGTAATGCGTGATGCAAAGGGTAACTGCATTACGGTATGTAACATGGAAAATATTGATCCGGTTGGTGTGCATACCGGAGACTCCATCGTAGTTGCGCCTTCTCAGACCATTGGTGATAAGGAATATCAGATGCTTCGTACCTCGGCTTTGAATATTATCTCAGAGCTGGGAATTACCGGTGGATGTAATGTACAGTACGCCCTGAATCCGGATTCCTTCGAATACTGTGTTATTGAGGTTAACCCTCGTGTATCCCGTTCTTCTGCGCTGGCAAGTAAAGCGACCGGATATCCTATCGCCAAGGTGGCAGCTAAGATCGCACTGGGATACACCTTAGATGAGATCAAGAATGCCATCACAGGTAAGACCTATGCCAGCTTTGAGCCGATGCTGGATTATTGTGTTGTCAAGATCCCTCGTCTTCCGTTTGATAAGTTCATCACAGCGAAGAGAACCCTTACCACACAGATGAAGGCAACCGGTGAGGTAATGAGTATCTGCAATAATTTTGAAGGTGCGCTGATGAAGGCGATCCGTTCCATGGAGCAGCATGTGGACAGCCTGTTAAGTTATGATTTCTCAGAACTTAGCGATCAGCAGCTGTGGGAAGAACTTGAGATCGTGGATGATCGCCGAATCTATCGTATTGCAGAGGGACTTCGTCGTGGATTTGCTCCGGAGCAGATGCATGCCATTACACTGATCGACCTTTGGTTTATCGATAAGATCGCCATCCTTGTGGAGATGGAGCAGCAGCTGAAGGAAGAGGAGCTTACCGTTGACCTTCTTCGTGAGGCAAAGCGCTTAGAGTTCCCGGATCGTATCATCGCAAACTTAAATGGCAAGGTCAGCGAGGATGATGTCAAGAAGATGCGCTACGACAATGATATTGTCGCTGCCTATAAGATGGTGGATACCTGTGCGGCAGAGTTCGCAGCAGAGACACCGTACTACTATTCTGTTTACGGTGGAGAAAACGAGGCGGTACAGACAAATGACCGCAAGAAGGTACTGGTACTTGGTTCCGGTCCGATCCGTATCGGTCAGGGTATCGAGTTCGATTACTGTTCTGTTCATGCAACCTGGGCTTTTTCCAAGGAAGGTTATGAGACCATCATCGTGAATAATAACCCTGAGACTGTATCCACAGATTTTGATATTGCAGATAAGCTGTATTTCGAGCCTCTCACCACAGAGGATGTGGAGAACATCGTCCGTCAGGAGAAGCCGGATGGAGCTGTGGTTCAGTTTGGTGGACAGACAGCGATTAAGCTGACACAGGATCTGATGGAGATGGGTGTTGAGATCCTTGGAACAGCGGCAGAGGATGTTGACCGTGCTGAGGATCGTGAGCTCTTTGATGAAGTTCTTGAGAAGACACAGATCCCAAGAGCAGCAGGCGGAACTGTATTCACAGCGGATGAGGCAAAGGAAGTTGCCAACCGTCTGGGTTATCCGGTACTTGTTCGTCCTTCTTATGTCCTCGGTGGACAAGGAATGCAGATCGCCTTTAACGATGAAGAGATCGAGAAGTTTATGGATATCATCAACCAGATTGCCCAGGATCACCCGATCCTTGTGGATAAGTATCTTCAGGGTAAGGAGATCGAGGTGGATGCAGTCTGTGATGGAACAGACATTTTGATTCCGGGTATTATGGAACATATCGAGAGAACCGGTATCCATTCCGGAGATTCCATCTCTGTATATCCGGCTCCTACCATCAGCCAGGAGATCAAGGCCAAGATTGAGGACTACACCGCAAGACTGGCAAGAGAACTTCATGTCAAGGGACTGATCAATATCCAGTTTATCGTTATGGATAATGAGGTCTATGTTATTGAGGTGAACCCCAGATCTTCCCGTACGGTTCCATACATCAGTAAGGTAACGGGAATCCCCATCGTTGATCTTGCCACCAAGGTCATCATCGGGCACTCTCTTAAGGAGATGGGCTATCAGCCAGGACTTGCACCGGAGGCAGATTATGTTGCCATTAAGATGCCGGTATTCTCCTTTGAGAAGCTGCGTGGTGCAGAGATTTCCCTTGGACCTGAGATGAAGTCTACCGGTGAGTGTCTTGGTATTGCACCGACCTTTAATGAGGCTCTGTATAAGGCCTTCGCAGGTGCAGGTGTGGATCTGCCGAAGTATAAGCAGATGATCATGACCGTAAAGGATGCGGACAAGCCGGAAGCCGTCGGCGTGGCAAAGCGTTTTGCTGCCTTAGGCTATAAGATCTATGCGACCAGAAGTACTGCGAAGTATCTCCAGGAGCACGGTGTGGATGCCCTCTGGGTCAACAAGATCGGTCAGGAATCTCCGAATGTTATGGATCTGATCCTTGCCCATAAGATCGATGTTGTTATTGACACACCGACAGAGGGACATGGTGATAAGAGCCGAGATGGATTCCTGATTCGTCGTAACTCCATTGAGACCGGTGTTTACTGTATTACGGCAATGGATACAGCCAATGCCCTTGCGCACGCCCTTGAGAGCGAGCCGGAGAAGGTAACGCCCATCGATATTGCAACGGTTAAGAATATCTAAAAGAAAAAGTTAAGGGAAGGATCTGTCCCTGATTGAATGTATCAAAAATAGGAATGAGGTCTTTCGTCTCATAGTAAAGTAGGTGTATCATATAAAAGTAGATACACCTGCTTTTTATTTTTAGCGTAAGGGAGAAGTAATATGAAAATTCTTGTAACAGGTGGGGCCGGTTTTATCGGCAGTAATTTTATTTTTTATGAATTGAAGCAACATCCGGAGGATACCATCCTTTGTGTGGACAGTCTGACCTATGCCGGGAATCTGTCTACCTTAGAGCCTGTCATGGGGCAGGAGAATTTTCACTTTGTGAAGATGGATATCCGGGATCGGGAAGGTATCTTTCAGTTGTTTGAGGAGAACCATCCGGATGTGGTAGTAAATTTTGCAGCGGAGTCGCATGTGGATCGTTCGATTGAGGATCCTCAGATCTTTTTGGAGACGAACATTATCGGTACCTCTGTTCTTATGGATGCAAGCAGGGCCTATGGCGTGAAGCGCTATCATCAGGTTTCGACGGATGAGGTGTATGGGGATCTTCCCTTAGATCGCCCGGATCTGTTCTTCCATGAAGATACGCCGCTTCATACCTCAAGCCCCTATTCTTCCTCTAAGGCCTCTGCAGATCTTCTGGTGATGGCATACTATAGGACCTATGGGCTTCCGGTGACCATCAGTCGCTGCTCGAATAATTATGGTCCATATCAGTTCCCGGAGAAGCTGATTCCTCTTATGATCGCCAACGCTTTGGAGGGTAAGCCTCTTCCGGTCTATGGAAAGGGAGAAAATATCCGTGACTGGCTCTATGTGGAAGATCACTGTAAGGCCATCGATCTTATCATTCGAAAGGGGAAAGAGGGAGAAGTATACAACGTCGGAGGCCATAATGAGATGCAAAATATTGATATTGTAAAGCTGATCTGTGATGCTTTGAATAAGCCCTATGACCTGATCCGTCATGTCGAGGATCGTAAAGGACATGATCAGCGTTATGCCATTGATCCAACCAAGATCCATCAGGAACTGGGGTGGCTTCCGGACACGAAGTTTGCCGATGGAATCAAGACCACCATTGCCTGGTATTTGGAGCATAAGGACTGGTGGGAGAATATTATCTCCGGAGAATATCAGAAGTATTATGAGAAGATGTACGGAGAAGGAGGCATTCACTGATGGGACAGGTCAGCATTGAGAAAAATTATGGAGGGATCGAGGGCCTTTGCCTGATCACTCCTGCCATCCACGGAGATGACAGAGGATACTTTATGGAGACCTACAACAGAAGAGATCTGGAAGAGGCAGGAATCTGTGAGGAGTTTGTGCAGGATAATCAGTCGAGAAGTACAAAGGGAGTACTGCGGGGGCTGCATTTCCAGAAAGAGTATCCTCAGTGCAAGCTGGTTCGTGTGACAAGAGGCGAAGTGTTTGATGTGGCAGTGGATCTTCGGGAAGGCTCCGCCACCTACGGTAAGTGGTGCGGAGAGATCCTGTCGGAGGAGAATCGCAGACAGCTTTTGATCCCAAGGGGATTTGCCCATGGATTTCTGGTGCTCTCCGATGTGGCAGAATTCTCCTATAAGGTGACGGATTTCTGGCATCCGAATGATGAAGGGGGAATTGCCTGGAATGATCCTGCCATTGGAATCTTGTGGCCGAAGGTAAAGGGAACCTATCCGGGGAACGCATCTGCAGCAGGTTATGCATTAGAAGATGGAACCCGACTTTTGCTTTCTGAGAAGGATCAGGTTCTTATGACGCTGCAGGACATAAAACTGATATAGAAGATGTCAAGCTGATATAATTTGAACGGAAAACCTCTTATAGTATTTGCAGAACGTGGGCGATGGATGTTGCCCGGGCAAAGAAATAGGAGGGGCCTATGAAAAGAAGAAAGCAATGGCTGTCGGGTGTTTTGACAGCCGCAATGGTGATGACAGCACTGCCGACAACAGGGACTGTTTTCGCTAAGCAGCCTGCTGCAGTAAGCTACAGCAGGGCAAGAGCACAGGTGGATGCTCTTTTCGGGGTGAAAACCACAGAAAAGGGAAGCAAAAGAAATGCTACCTATGAGGATGTAGCATCACAGATGGCAAAGGACAGTTCTCTTGAGAAGGATGAATTGTTAGGAGCCTATGCTCCCAAGAAGACGGTTACAGAAGCCGGTCTAAAGAAAATACTGAATAAGCGTTTTCCCAATGTGTTGTCAAAAAGCGGGGTTGTAAAGAAAAAGGGAAATGTCATCATTAAAAAGGGCGGCGTTACCTTAAAGAACACCCATGTCCGGGGTAGCCTGATCATTGCAGAGGGCGTTGGAAAAGGAAGTGTGACCCTCTCCAATGTGAAGGTGGATCAGATTACCGTGGTTCGCGGAGGCGGAAAGAATTCTGTTAATGTACAGGGAGAATCAGAGCTTTCCAATGTTATTTTGCAGAACAAAAAGCAGGAAGTGGCATTTAAAATCGATGATAAGGCAACGGTCCGACATATCGAGGTAGCCGATCAGAGTAAAAATGTCACCATCAAGGGAGGCGCCGAGGAGGTATCCGTTAAGGCTCCAAAGGTCAGAGTGTCCTTGCAGGAGGCGAAGATCAAGCTTCTCCAGGTGACATCCCGGGCAGAGAAGACGGTACTGCTTGCCGATAAGAAGACACAGGTTCAGGATGCACAGATTTACGGTAAAAATACGAAGATCAAGGGAGAGGGGAGCGTAGCAAACCTTGCTGTTCATGCAGAGGGATTGCAGGTAGACCTAACGAATGTGGAAACTCTGTCCCTTGACAAGGGAATTAAAAATGCTGTAGTAAATGGGGAAAACAAGGCGGATTCCCAAAAGAGTGACGAGAAAAAAAGGGACGAGACAAAGAAGGATGACGCGAAGGACGTGGATCCAAAGGACACAAAGGAGTCTTCCGGATCCGGCGGATCTGGTGCTTCTGAGACGGCGGGAAGCGGATCGGAAGCAGGACAGCAGACACAGCCGAAAGAGCCTGAGGTCAAAAAGAAGGATCTTTCCTATGAAGGCTATCAGTTGAAGTGGGCAGATGAGTTCGATGGAAATTCATTGGATCGTTCCAATTGGAATGTGGAACTGCATGATCCAAAGTGGGTCAATGATGAGCAGCAGGCCTATGTAGATTCTGAGGATAATATTCAGGTGAAGGACGGAGCCCTTCATATCAGGCCAAAGCAGGTGAAAAACAGTGACGGAAGTTATTCTTATACCTCCGGACGTGTGAACACCCAGGGACATCAGAAGTACAAGTACGGACTTTTCGAAGCAAGAGTCAAGGTGCCAAAGACCCAGGGCTATCTGCCTGCATTCTGGATGATGCCGGAGGACGAGAGCTTATATGGACAGTGGCCAAAGTGCGGTGAGATCGACTGTATGGAGGTCATGGGACAGAATACCAAGAAGGCCTATGGAACCATCCATTACGGAACACCGCATAAAGAGGACCAGGGAACCTGTGTGCTGACGAAGGACGATTACGGAGAAGCGTACCATACCTTTGACCTGGAGTGGTTCCCGGATCATATGAACTGGTATATGGATGGGATTCTTTACCATACCACCAATCGGTGGTATACCGCCAGGGACGGTAAAGAAAAGATCAGCTATCCAGCACCGTTTGATCAGGATTTTTACATCATTTTAAATCTTGCGGTAGGCGGAAGCTGGGTTGGATATACGGATGAGACCACAGACTTTGCGCAGGAATATGCCATCGATTATGTTCGTGTATATCAGAAGGATTCCTACGATACAACCAATATTAATATTCCGGAAGAGAAGGTAGCGACGCTTCCTGTCAGTGATCAGAACCTGTTACGTCCGGTTACGAGCAAGGACTGGACCTTAGGACTTGCAAACGGCGGAGACGCAACCATGACAAGCCGGGGCGATTCTGTTCTGATTCAGACAAAGAATAAGGGAACGGTAGATTACAGCGTGCAGCCAAAGCAGAGCGGCATTCAGTTAGATCAGCTGGGAGAGTACGAATTCTCCTTTGATGCCTATGCAAGTGAAGACAGAACGCTGACGGCAGATCTTTGTTCTCCGGACAACGGATGGGCAAAGTATCCGGCAGGCAATACGGTGCATCTGACAACAGAAAAGCAGCACTTTTCTTATACCTTTACCATGACAGGACTTACGGATAAGAACTGTCAGGCAGAGTTTAATATGGGAAACGGAGATACGGCAGATGTCATTATCTCCAATGTGAAACTGGTAAAGACCGGTCAGGGACAGGCGGTGGATAAGACCACCTCCGATGGCAATTATGTCTTCAACGGAGGTTTCCAGGAAGGCAAAAACTATTTGGGTAACTGGGATATCTCCGGTGCAAGCGGGGCAAAGGTTTATGTTACCAATGATTCTCCTTATGCACGTATGTTATCTGTAACTCTGGTGGATGGAAAGGACGCGCTGATCCGTCAGAGCGGTCTTCATTTAAAGGCAGCCCGCAGCTATAAGGTTTCCCTTCTGAGCAATGCAGATCTTACGGCAGGGGATGTTACAGTAACGCTGGCAGGAGCACAGGTTACATTTACGGAAAAAGAAGAAAATGTAAAAGAAGGCCTGGACCGTTATACCGGAGTTGTTACCACATCAGACGGTGACCTTGCGGAAGAGATCGTCATCAAGGTTTCCACAGGCAAAGTGGTGCTTTTGGATGATGTAAGTGTTGTAACGGCTGCAAGTGATGACAACCTTCTTAAGAACGGTAACTTTGAGGAAGGTTTAAGCGGCTGGGGTCCTTATGTGGATTCAAATGCTGCAGCTGAGCTTACCGCAAAGGAGGGCTACTTCCTTGCAGACATCAGCAATACAGGAAAAGCTGACTGGCAGGTACAGCTGAAGCAGGCGATTGCCGGTGTAAAGGGAGGACATACTTATAAGCTTTCCTTTGAGGCATCTTCTACGGTGGAGCGTCCCGTCAAGCTCTCCATCCAGAGGGATAAGGGAGACTATAAGGGATTTGGTGCCATTGATGCAGATCTGACACAGGATAACAGGGAGTTTTTTACGACCTTTACACCGGAGTACACAGACTGTGATACCCTGGTTGCTCAGTTCTCTTTGGGAGCAAAGACTGTTTACGATGAAAATGGACAGGCAATACCGGAGAATACACCGGCATCTAAGATCAAGATCACCAAGGTAAAGCTTGTGGATATGACACCGGATGCAGAGGAGATCAAAAAGCCGGGAGAAGTGACAGAGCCTTCGACGGATGGATTAAAGGATCTTTTGGCGGATGCCCTCTGGGAGAAAAATGTATTTGCAAATCAGGATGCAGAAGGTGAGATCACAGTAAACGAAAAGAAGTTTACAGCGCAGATCGTTAAGGCTGGAAAGGAAGAGTGGGCTGTGCAGATCAAAACTCCCATCACCAGTAAGCTTGAGGCAGGCAAGAAGTATTGTCTGAAGTATACCGCATCCTCTACAGCGGCTCGCAGCATTAAGATTGCTGTGATGGAAGACGGTGGCAGCTACACTTGGATCGGCGGCGGAGAGACCTCGCTGGATGAGAGCGCACAGGAAAAAGAAGTGTGTTTTGAAGTAACAAGAGAAATGCTATACAATGCGAATGGAGAAGCAAGAACACCAATCGTTGTACAGCTTTCCCTGGGAAAAGTAGGAGATGATGTTCCTGCTTCCACCATTACAATTGAAAATATTACGCTTACAGAGGTAGAATAGACACATGGGGGACCTGCTTTGAACAGTGGGTCTCCTGTTTGTTGTAAGGAATGTGGATGAAGCGGCATTCGAAAAGGAGGAAATGCCATGACATGGAGAGAACAGCTGCTGGCAGAGATCGAAGGAAAATTTGGCAAAGAAAAGACCCTGCATTTTGACAGGGTCCTGTTGCCGAATATTGTGGCTGATTTTGCAAAGGAACTTTCCGGAGCAAAGGGAGCCGTTGTAAGTGAGACCTATCATGTGGATGATGGAAGTCTTACAGTGGTTCTTACCGGAAGTTCCTTTGAAGATATCCAAGTGAAAGTATACGGATGCTCCTCTGCGGTCAAGGAATGACAACCGGTGTGAGGTGTGCTGCCGGATCACCTCTTGATCGGTTTTTCCGGCACAGCCATGATCAGAAAGCTGATCAGGAGCAGCCCGTCGCAGACCCAAATGCAGGGGATGCCGTAGGTCTGGGTCAGAATGCCACCAAGCCCGGCTCCGACTCCAAAAAAGAAGATGATCCCGAAGTAGTGAAGACTTGCCCGCAGTGAGTCTTCTTTTTTGTTGCGCAGATATGCGGAAAAAGCAGCTGTGCCGCTGCGAAGGTTTCCGATACACATGGTAGAGGCATAACCGTATCCGTGAACCTTACGGAAGGATTGAACCTGCATGGAACAGGAGAAGGATACAAGGGCGGTTGCGATCATATCCAGCGAATGGGGGATAAATCCCACGATACACAGGATCAGCATCTCCATTAGAACAATGAGCTGACGCCAGTGCAGCATCTTACTTTGCTTTAGATGTCCGTTGATCTGCTCCGCAATAAAGATACCAAGGGCAAAGGATACAAGAGGGAGAAGATAACGAAGGGCATTGACCCAATCGGCCCTCATAAGATGCTGGCTCATCAAGACGATGTTACCGGTCTGGGCGTTGGAGAATACCTCGTTACGATTGTAGTATGTATAGGCGTCCTGAAAGCCTCCGGAGAGAGCCAGGAAAACAGCATTACGAAAGGATTCTGACATTTGTTTTGATTTCATATCTTACCTCCGAAGCAACATTATAGGACTTGTACTGTGGGCTGTCAAAAGATCGGAAGGTGTCATTTTATATGAAACCATCCTCTTATTACATAGGAAATTAGTATGATTTTGCAGAAAAACGTGAAGGAGGTACAATTTCCTTCTTTCCTGTGTTAAAGTAGAGGGAGTTATTTCTGTGTAAGACTTGGGAGTAGTAGGCAAAGAGGAAAAGATGAAACTGACAGAATACCTTAAGGAAAATATACTGATCACCGATGGTGCCATGGGAACATATTACAGTAAGTGTTACCCGGGGGAGAGTGAACTGGTGGAACAGGCGGTCCTTACGGATCCCGAAAGAGTTGTGGATATTCATAAGGAATACATACAGGCCGGGGCGAAGCTGATTAGGACCAACAGTTTTGCCGTCAATGACATGTTTTTTCCGGATCCCATGCAAAGGAGCCTGATCGTGAAGCGAAGCTTTCATCTGGCAGAGGAGGCGGTAAGAGACTGTGGCAGAGAGGTCTTTGTAGCGGCAGACTTTGGAACCCTCTTTCATCCTGTGATGCAGGATTTAGAGGAGCTTTTGTCTGTGGTAGAGCCCATGGTGGATGATTTCTACGATGCAGGAGCAAGGATCTTTTTGTTTGAGACTCAGGCGGATACCTACGGACTGGATCAGATTTTTACCTATATCAAGGAGAAGGATGAGGAGAATGAGATCCTTTTGACCTTTTCTCTGGATAAGAACGGATATACCAAGGGAGGTCTTTCCTTTGAGCGGATTCTCCAGAAATACGGAAGAGATGAGAAGGTGGATGTCTATGGATTAAACTGCGGAATGGATCCATCCCACGTCAAGGATCTGATGGAGCTGGCCTGTTTCTATTCACACAAGCCTTTTATGGCTCTTCCTAACGCGGGTTATCCGTATATTTTACGTGGGCAGACCCTTTACCAGGAGAATGCGGACTATTTCGTTCATACCATGCAGACCATCATCGATCACGGTGCGAATGTCATCGGAGGCTGTTGCGGCAGTACGCCGGAATATATACGAAAGCTGGTTATGGCCTATGGTGGTGCAGAACCGAAGACGAAGCAGATCGCTCTTCTCCCGGAGGCACAGAAGGAAGAGGGCAGAACACTGTCTACCTTCTGGAAAAAGCTTTGCAGGGGGGAAAAGACCTTTGTGGTGGAACTTGATCCTCCCTTCAATGAAGACATAGAAAAGGTGATGACCGGAGCGAAGCTTTTAAACGAGGCAAAAGTAGATCTTTTGACTCTGTCCGATTCTCCGCTGGGAAGAACGCGAATGGATCCCATGCTCCTTGGAGCAAAGATTCAAAGGGATGCAAAGATTTTTACAATGCCCCATGTGGCCTGTAGAGACCGTAATCTTATCAGTCTTCGGGGATCTTTGCTCGGAAGCTATGTGAACGGTCTTCGGCATTTTTTGATGGTGACAGGAGATCCGGTTCCGGCAGCCGATCGCAGCCAGGTCACCTCGGTGTTTGACTACAATTCCATCCGTTTTATGAACATGGCGAAGATGATGAATTCCGATGTCTTCTCCAAGGATACCATTCTATACGGAGGCGCCCTTAATTATCACGGGAAGAACGTGGAGGCCATTGTCAAGAGAATGCGGCTGAAAATGGACCAGGGATGCAGCTATTTTCTAACTCAGCCGGTGTACTCCGATGAAGACATCCAAAGGATCGGACAGCTTCGAGAAATGACAGGAGCAAAGATCATTGCCGGTATTATGCCCCTTGTGTCCTATAAGAACGCAATGTTTCTGGCAAATGAAATGCCCGGGATCCATATACCCCAGGAAATCGTGGAAAAGTATCATCCGGATATGACAAGGGAAGAAGCCGAGGATGTGGCTGTGGATACATCCCTTGCCATCGCAGAGAAGCTTTGTGATGTCTGCGACGGATACTATATGATGACACCGTTTAACAGAGTAGGTTTGATTGTGCGGATCATTGAAGTGATCCGGGAAACGTTCGCATAAGGAGAGACAATGACAAGAGAAGATCTCTATCAGTTATTAGAAAAAGGACCTGTTTTTTTGGATGGAGCCACCGGAACCAATCTGATGAAGGCAGGACTTCCCATGGGAAGTTGTCCGGAGGATTGGATCCGTAAGAATCCGCAGCCGATGTTGGAGCTGCAGCAGGCATATGTAGAAGCGGGAACCCAGATCCTTTATGCCCCGACCTTTACAGCCAACCGGATCAAGCTGGCGGAATACGGTCTGGAGAATGAATTGGAAGATATCAACCGTGCTATGGTTGCCATCAGCCGAAGGGCTGCAGGAGATCGGGCGCTGGTGGCAGGAGATCTGACCATGACAGGACAGCAGCTGTCACCTCTTGGAGACCTTGATTTTGAGGAGCTGGTGGATGTCTATAAGGAACAGGTAAGAGCCATCTTGAAGGAAGGGGTGGATCTGTTTGTGGTGGAGACCATGATGAGTCTTCAGGAGAGCCGTGCTGCGGTTCTGGCCATCAAGGAGACCTGTGATCTTCCTGTTATGGTAAGTCTTTCCTACAATGAGGATGGCCGGACTCTGTACGGAACAGCACCGGATACAGCCATCATCGTATTACAGAGTCTGGGAGCCGATGTGGTGGGATTGAACTGCTCCACCGGTCCGTTGGATATGATCCCTCTGATCAAGAAGATGCGACGGTATGCGACGGTGCCGATCCTTGCAAAGCCGAATGCCGGTCTTCCGGAGCTGATCGATGAAAATACCGTCTATCGTATGACACCGGAGGAGTTTGCCGATGATATGAGTCAGCTGGTTGAGGCGGGAGCTTCTGTTGTGGGTGGTTGCTGCGGAACGACCCCGGGGCATATCCGTGCTCTGGTGCAAAAGGTAAAAGGGAAAAAGGTCCTTTCTCCGGATCCTTTGGTAACAAGGGTGGTCACTTCGGAACGAGCCAATGTGGAAATCGATCCGGATGGAAGATTTCTTGTGATCGGAGAGCGGATCAATCCTACCGGTAAGAAAAAACTTCAGGAGGAGCTTCGGGCGGGAAGTCTGGATATGGTCATTGACTTTGCCAGATCCCAGGAAGAGAACGGAGCTGCCATCCTGGATGTGAATATGGGTACCAATGGTATTGATGAAAAGGCCATGATGCTTCGGGCAATTGAAGAAGTTACCTATACGGTGGATCGTCCGCTATGCATTGATACAAGCTATCCGGATATTATGGAGGCGGCTTTGCGTCATTATCCGGGACGGGCTCTGATCAATTCCATTTCAGGAGAAAAGGAGCGAATGGAGCAGCTAATCCCCATCGCCAAGAAGTATGGTGCGATGTTTATCGTACTGCCTTTGTCCAGTGCAGGGCTTCCCAAGTCCATTGAGGAAAAACATGCGAATCTTGACCGGGTGCTTACCGCTGTGAAAGAAGCCGGAATGAGCACCGATCGATGTGTGGTGGATCTTCTGGTGGCAACGGTGGGAGCGGATCCGAAAGCGGCCCTGTCCTGCTTTGCGACCATCGACTATTGCAGGAGGCTGGGACTGCCTACCGCCTGCGGACTTTCCAATATTTCCTTTGGACTGCCCCAGAGAGCCTTTGTGAATACTGCTTTTTTAAACATGGCTATCACCAAGGGACTGACCATGGCCATCGCAAATCCCTCCCAGGAGATGTTGATGTATACTGCCCTTGCAGCAGATATGCTGCTTAATAAGGAGGGGGCTACGGAAGGCTACTTAAGCACAGTTCCGGCGGGAAAGGTAACCATTACCTCCGGCAAGGGAGTCGGTACAGGGGCGCCTGCCAGTAGTGAGAAGGAAGTGATGCACCCTGTCATGGAGTGTGTGGTGAAGGGGCAGAAGGATAAGATCCGCTCTGTGATCCAAAAAAGCCTTGCAGAGGGAGAAAGTCCTAAGGAGCTTTTGGATGACCAACTCATTGGCGGCATCAATCTGGTGGGAAAGTACTATGATGAGAAAAAGTACTTCCTGCCTCAGCTGATTGCAGGAGCCAATGCTATGGAAGAGGGGGTGGCTGAGCTGGAGCCGCTTTTAGCCTCCGCTGATGCCCAGCAGAAGGAGACGGTGGTCATTGCAACGGTGGAGGGGGATATCCATGATATCGGTAAGAATCTGGTGGCTCTGATGCTACGCAACTACGGATACAATGTTATCGATCTGGGGAAGGATGTTTCAGCGGAGCGAATCGTGGATACAGCAATCGAGCAGCAGGCATCGGTGATCGGATTGTCAGCCCTTATGACCACCACCATGACAGAAATGAAAAAGGTGGTGGAGCTGTGCAAAGAGAAAAACTGCAGAAGCAAGGTGGTCATTGGAGGAGCCTGCATTACCCAGTCCTATGCGGATGAGATCGCGGCAGACGGGTATTCCAAGGATGCAGCGGACTGTGTAAAGCTGGTGGAAAAGCTGCTGACTGTCGCAGACGCTTCCTGAATGAGAAAGTTTTTTAAACTTTTGCAAAAATTTAGTTGACTTCAATGGGGCCATTTGATAATATATAACTCGGCCGCGGGAAACAGCGAAACAAGCGGCTCAGTCGTATGGGATCTTAGCTCAGCTGGGAGAGCATCTGCCTTACAAGCAGAGGGTCACAGGTTCGAGCCCTGTAGGTCCCATACCTTTGGCGAGATAGCTCAGTTGGCTAGAGCACACGGTTCATACCCGTGGTGTCAAGAGTTCGAATCTCTTTCTCGCTATTTTATCTAGTCAGAGGGCTCTGGGATTTTCCCGGAGCCTTTTTTGGTACGAATACAAAAACACCCTTTTGGAAAGGTGGAAGAATGAGAATAGGTAACGGCTACGATGTACATAAACTGGTCGAGGATCGTCCTCTGATCCTTGGTGGGGTGACCATCCCGTATGAGAAAGGATTATTGGGACATTCTGACGCAGATGTGCTTCTTCATGCTATAATGGATGCATTGCTCGGAGCAGCAGGCCTTGGAGATATCGGTCTTCATTTTCCGGATACCGATGAGGCATACAGAGGCGCATCCTCCCGGAAGCTTTTACGTGAGGTAACAAAGCTTCTGATGGAGAAGGGATATGTGGTAGGCAATGTGGATTGCACCGTGGTGGCGCAGGCGCCAAAGCTTCGTCCTTATATCGACCAGATGAGAAGCAATATCGCACAGGATCTTCAGACGCTGGAAGATAACATCAATGTGAAGGCTACGACAGAGGAGCACCTCGGCTTTACCGGCAGAGGTGAGGGAATATCGGCATCGGCTGTCTGTATCCTTGAATCGATCTATGATTCATCTGTGGGAATCGGACCTGCTGCGGGCGGATGCCAGGGCTGCAGTAACTGCAGCGGTTGTCCGAAGGCAAACGGAACCGACGGGATGGACGCACAGTAAAACAGAAGGAGAGTAACCCATGAAAATCTATAACACTCTGACAAAACAAAAAGAAGAGTTTGTTCCAATCGAAGAGGGCAAGGTAAGCATGTATGTGTGCGGACCGACGGTCTATAACTATATTCATATTGGTAACGCCCGTCCAATGATCATGTTCGATACCGTAAGACGGTATTTTGAATATAAGGGATATGAGGTCAACTATGTTTCGAACTTTACCGATGTAGATGACAAGATCATTAAAAAGGCAAACGAAGAGGGAGTCTCATCCGAAGAGATCTCAAAGCGTTACATTGCAGAAACAAAAAAGGATATGGAGGCTCTTCACGTTCGTCCTGCCACCATTCATCCTCAGGCAACCCAGGAGATCGATGGAATGATCGAGATGATACAGACATTGATCGATAAGGGATTTGCTTATCCGGTCAGTGACGGAACGGTATACTTTGCAGTACGTAAGTTTGACGAATACGGAAAGCTTTCTCATAAGGATATTGATGACCTTGAGGGCGGACATAGAAGCATCAATGTATCCGGTGATGAGAAGAGAGATCCGCTGGACTTTGTTCTCTGGAAGCCGAAGAAGGAAGGAGAGCCGTACTGGGAGTCTCCATGGTGCCAGGGACGCCCGGGCTGGCATATTGAGTGCTCTGTCATGTCCAAGCGTTACCTTGGGGATACCATTGATATTCATGCTGGCGGAGAGGATCTGATCTTCCCTCACCATGAGAATGAGATCGCGCAGTCTGAGGCGGCCAATGGGGTTCCTTTTGCCCATTACTGGATGCATAACGGTTTCTTGAATATTGATAACAAGAAGATGAGTAAGTCTCTTGGCAACTTCTTTACCGTAAGAGATATTCAGGAACAATATGACCTTCAGGTCCTTCGCTTTTTCATGTTAAGCGCTCATTACAGAAGCCCATTGAATTTCTCTGCCGATCTTATGGCCTCCGCAAAGAGTGGACTTGAGCGTATCCGGACAGCCGGAGATCGTCTTGCTGACCTTCAGGCAAAGGCGGAAGGTTTTATAACTGAGGATGAGAAGAAGATCCTTGATGGCGTAAGGGAATATGTGGCAAAATTCGAGTCTGCTATGGAAGATGACTTTAACACAGCAGATGCGGTTTCTGCTATTTTCGAACTTGTAAAATATGCAAACACCAGCGTGGATGAGAATTCTTCAAAAGAACTGCTGGAGAGCATCTATCACGTAATGCAGTCTCTTATGAATGTGTTGGGTGTGGATCTTAAGATCGAAGAGGATGATCTGGATGCGCACGTACAGGAGATGATCGAAAAGCGACAGCAGGCTAGAAAGGATAAGGACTTTGCATTGGCAGATCAGATCCGTGACGAGCTTCTGGCAGAGGGAATTCAGCTTTTAGATACCAGAGAGGGCGTAAAATGGAAGAAGGTATGATGGATTTATTTACCCGGATCCAAAGCAGATTTGAACTGCCGGAGGTGGATATCCGCACATACTCTCCTCTGGCACTGGCGTTTTTAGGTGATGGAGTCTTTGAGATCCTGGTACGGTCTTTGATCGTAGGAGAGGGCAATCTCGGAGCCGGGAATCTTCACGGGCATTCGGCTCACATTGTAAAGGCTACATCCCAGAGAGCGTTGCTGGAGGCCATTGAGCCGGATCTGACAGAAGAAGAGGCGGATATCTATCGGAGAGGACGCAACGCAAAAAGTCCTACAAGATCCAAGAATGCTTCCATGGCGGACTATCGGATCGCAACGGGATTTGAGGTGCTCCTTGGTTACCTGTATTTACAGGGACAACAGGAAAGAATATTTGAACTGGTGGATCTGGGACTGACCCGAACCGGTTTGTGGAGAAGAAGAACATGAGAGATGAAAGTACCGTAATTGAAGGAAGAAATGCAGTTCTTGAAGCGATCCGTTCCGGACAGACCGTAGAGCGCGTTTTTATTTTACAGAACAGCTATGATGGACCGATCCATACCATCCTGCGGGAGGCAAGAAAGAAGAAGATCCGGACGGATATGGTAAGCAAACAGCGTCTGGATGAGATGTCAAGTACAGGAAAGCATCAGGGCGTGATCGCATATATTGCGGCCTATCATTATTCTGAGGTCAGTGATATCTTAGATGCAGCAAGAGCAAAGGGGGAGGATCCCTTCATCATCATTTTGGATGATATTGAAGATCCACACAATCTCGGAGCTATTGTGCGTACGGCCAACCAGGTTGGAGCCCACGGTGTCATCATTGCGAAGAACCGTGCCGTCGGACTGACGGCTTCTGCGGTTAAGGCATCCGCCGGAGCAATCAACTATGTTCCTGTTGCCCAGGTAACAAATATCAGTCGTACCATCAAGGAACTGAAGGAAGAGGGAATCTGGTTTGCCTGTGCCGATATGGGCGGAGAGGTTATGTATGACCTTGATATGACAGGTCCTTTCGGACTTGTGATCGGAAATGAAGGTAAGGGTGTATCCGATCTTGTTAAAAAGAACTGTGATATGGTGGCAACCATTCCTATGAAGGGTGATATTGATTCGTTGAATGCTTCTGTAGCATGTGGTGTTTTAGCTTATGAGGTATTTCGACAGAGACGAGTGAAAGCAGGTAGGTAATGCCGGATTATTCCACATATGATGAGGTAAAACTGATTCAGTTATCGAAGGAGAAGGATCCTAAGGCCATGCAGCAGCTTTTGTCCCGTTATCAGGGCAAAATTTCGCAGATGGCTCTTTCCTTTTACCTGCTGACAGGGGACCGCGAGGATCTGATGCAGGAGGGAAGGCTTGGGTTTGTATCTGCTGTGGAAGACTATGATGAGACAAAGGGCGGTTTTTCGTCTTTTTCCATGCTCTGTGTCCGGCGTGCGATGTTTCATGCCATTGAAGCCGCCAGCCGCAAGAAGCATGCTCCGTTGAATGAATCCATTTCTTATGATGCAGATGGAGGAGAAGAAATCCTGACCTCCTCTGTTGACGGAGGGCTTGCCACGAATCCGGAGTATGCACTTTTGGATCAGGAAAAGACAAAGGAACTGTTGTCGGCGCTGGACCGGGAACTGAGCACTCTGGAGAAGAAGGTGCTGGATCTTCTGCTGGAGGGTGCAGACTATAAGAGCATTGCGACAAAGCTTGATATTACCAGTAAACAGGCAGACAACGCAATTCAGAGAATTCGCAGCAAAACCAGAAAGTTGCAGAAAAGAGTATAACGTGATCTATCTTGATAATGCCGCAACAACAAAAATGAAACAAAGCGTGTTAGAGGAAATGCTTCCGTACTTTACGGAGAACTTCGGAAATGCATCAGCAGTCTATTCTCTGGCCAATAAGAGTAAGTTTGCAATCGATAAGGCAAGAGACCAGGTGGCATCTCTTCTGAATACCAGAGCTGAGAGGATCTTTTTTACCTCCGGAGGAAGTGAGTCGGATAACTGGGCCATAACGGAGAGCGCCCGGATGATGTCCGAAAAGGGTAGACATATTATTACGACGTCCATTGAGCATCCGGCGGTCTTAAATACCTGCAGAGCTCTGGAACTACAGGGGTATGAGGTCACCTATCTTCCGGTGGATCGAGAAGGGTTTGTAACAGCTGATCAGGTACGGGAGGCGATCCGGCCGGATACTGTACTGGTATCTGTCATGTTTGCAAATAATGAGATCGGAACCATTGAACCGATTGCAGAAATCGGAGAGGTGTGTCACCGGCAGGACGTTCTTTTTCATACTGATGCTGTTCAGGCTTTCGGACAGATCCCCATTGATCCGGATGCTATGCACATTGACCTGTTATCCGCAAGCGGACATAAGATCTACGGTCCCAAGGGAATCGGAATCTTATATCTTAGTCCGAAGGCATCTAAGATCCGGTCGCTGATCCACGGTGGAAGCCAGGAGAGAAACAAGAGGGCCGGAACGGAAAATATACCGGCCATCGTCGGTTTTGGAAAGGCTTGTGAAGTTGCCGGGGCAACACTTTCCCAAAGGATGGAGAAGGAGCGGTCCCTTCGTGATTACATGAAACAGAAGGTTTTGGGGACGATTCCATATACCATCTGGCATGGCAGTGACGGAGACAGACGACTTCCCGGTAATCTGAATTTTGGCTTCCGTTTTGCGGAGGCAGAGTCGGTTCTGATCCTTCTTGACCAGAGAGGGATTGCGGCTTCCAGTGGATCGGCATGTACGGCCGGAAGCATCGATCCTTCTCATGTCCTTATGGCGATTGGTGCAGATGAGGATGAGGGAAGGGAATCCATTCGTCTTACCATGTCGGATGAGACAACAAGAGAAGAGCTGGATGAATGTGCCCGGCAGTTGAAGGATATCGTTACCATGCTTCGCAGCCATTCTCTTCTCTATGAGGATTTTCTGACACAGAATGGTCAGGCGTAAAGAAATACACAATGGAAAGGAATTCCCGTAAATGGCAAAAAAGGTTGTGGTTGGAATGTCAGGAGGCGTTGACTCCTCGGTGGCTGCATATTTATTGAAGCAGCAGGGATATGAGGTCATCGGCGTGACCATGCAGATCTGGCAGAATGAGGATCAGGCGTGCCGGATCGAAGAGCGGGGATGCTGTGGACTTTCTGCAGTTGAGGATGCAAGACGTGTTGCCGCTGTTTTGGATATTCCATACTATGTGATGAATTTTAAGAATGAATTCCGGCGGGATGTCATGGATTATTTCGTGGAGGAGTACCGACACGGAAGAACGCCCAACCCCTGTATTGCATGTAACCGTTTTGTGAAGTGGGATGCACTTCTTGCCAGGAGCAGGGAGATTGGAGCTGATTACATTGCCACGGGACATTATGCAAGGATCTCGCAAAATGACCAGGGACGTTTTTATATCCGCAATTCTGTGACAGCAGCCAAGGATCAGACCTATGTACTGTATTCTCTGACCCAGGATCAGCTTGCGCATACCTTGATGCCTGTGGGAGAATACGAAAAACCTCTTGTCCGTAAGATCGCAGAAGAAGCAGGACTTCCGGTGGCACACAAGCCGGATAGCGAAGATATCTGCTTTATCCCGGATGGTGACGCTGGTGCCTTTGTGGATCGTGAGCTGGGAGCGTGTGCTCCGGGAGAAGGCAATTTCCTTAATCGTGCCGGTGAGGTGATGGGGCGTCATAAGGGTATTACCCATTATACCATCGGTCAGAGAAAGGGGCTTGGAATTGCAGCAGGCCACAGAATCTTTGTGACGAAGATCGATGCCGACAGCAATACGGTCACCTTAGGTGAGTCGGAGGATGTTTTTACAGATCATCTCTATGCCCATCAACTGTGTTATATGGAGCAGGAACG
Organism: uncultured Lachnospiraceae bacterium; assembly: GCA_946182825.1. Lineage (GTDB taxonomy): Bacteria > Bacillota > Clostridia > Lachnospirales > Lachnospiraceae > Weimeria. The sequence goes on along the minus strand of CAMGZH010000003.1, from coordinate 77,327 downwards.
CTTCGATGAGTCCATGGAATACATGGCAAAGATCCGGTATTCCGATCCGGGAACGCCTTGCTGTGTTTCCTATGAAATGGCAGAGGATGGAAGCGAACAGCTCAGGGTAGATTTCTTGAAAAAGGTGAGGGCCGTTACGCCGGGACAGGCGCTGGTGCTTTACCATGGAGAGGCTGTTGCAGGCGGAGGTGTGATCCTTCGATAAAGTAACGCCCGGTCTTACTTAAATGTAAGACCGGGCGTTTTGTCATAAAATGGGATAGGTGTATGGGGTTCTCTTCAGATAGTAGGTGATCTCCGTAAAGCCGATCTCTTTTAATTTAGCGGCAACCGAAGAAAAACAAAGCCCCACGTGTTCCGGTTTATGGGCATCAGCCCCTAAGGTGATGGAGCGACCGCCCAATGCAAAGTAGCGGGAGAGGATGCGATAGGACGGATTCGGATCCGTAGCTGCATCATTTCCGCGAAAACTTCCGGTATTGACTTCAAGGGACTTGCCGTGATGGATCAGCCAGAGCAGGATCTCGTCCAGAAGAGGGGCGAAGTCCTCGTAGCGGCAGGCACCTTCGTCACTGCCGTAATGTCGCATACCGTAGCGACTGACATAGTCAAGATGACCTAAGGTGTCAAAGGCATCAAATGCCCGAATGTTGGCCAGGACCTCCTGAAAATACAGTTCGTAGGCTTCTTTTGCAGAGCGGCCTTCATAGAAGGTGTCGTAGTATGGATCGACGCCTCCCACCACATGGGTGCTGCCGATGACCTGGTCAAAGGAATATTCCTCTAAAAGTTTGTGGTGTCGTTGGGCAAGGTGAGGCTGCAGCCCCAGTTCAATGCCGACGCCCACATGAAAACCGGTATAATTATTAATGTTTGCAGCGATCATATTCATCTCATCCGTATAGGCAGGGAGATCCAAATCGAAAAGTCCTGGTTCGGCTTCATAGTCCCAGTCCAGGTGATCGGTAAAAATGATGCCGGAAAGCCCCTTGTCCATGGCGGTCTTTATCATGTCGTCCGGTTCGGCCTCGCTGTCACCGGAGTAGCAGCAGTGCATATGTGTATCCCATAACTGCATAGGGAAACCTCCTTTTTGCTATTCATTATAGATGTAACAAATTTCACCGTCAAACGACAGTCAAGGATGAAAATGCCAATTTTTATCTGAATGAAGCGCCAGATTTGTACATCCTGTGAAATTTTTATCAATCTTCCAAAACACCCCTTGCAATATGAAAGTTAATCCGCTATGATGTATATGTTTACGGAATTTGTTCCAATTAAAAAACAAAACGTAGGAGGAAATAACAATGGCAGTAAAAGTAGCAATTAATGGTTTTGGTCGTATCGGTCGTCTGGCTTTCCGTCAGATGTTCCAGGCAGAGGGATTTGATATCGTTGCAATCAACGATCTTACAAGCCCAGATATGTTAGCTTACCTTCTGAAGTATGATTCTTCACAGGGTCGTTACGCTAAGGCAGACCTCGTTTCTAACACAGAGGATTCTATCATCGTTGATGGTCACGAGATCAAGATCTACAAGGAAGCAGACGCTAACAACCTTCCTTGGGGTGAGTTAGATGTAGACGTAGTACTTGAGTGTACTGGTTTCTACACTTCTAAGGAGAAGGCTCAGGCTCACATCAATGCTGGTGCTAAGAAGGTAGTTATTTCCGCTCCTGCTGGAAACGATCTTCCTACAATCGTTTATAACACTAACCACGAGACTCTTACAGCTGATGATAACATCATCTCTGCAGCTTCTTGTACAACAAACTGCTTAGCTCCAATGGCTAAGGCTCTTAACGATCTTGCACCAATCGATTCTGGTATCATGGTTACAATCCATGCTTACACAGGTGATCAGATGATCCTTGACGGACCACAGCGTAAGGGTGACAAGAGACGTAGCCGTGCAGGTGCTGAGAACATCGTTCCTAACTCTACAGGTGCTGCTAAGGCAATCGGTCTTGTAGTTCCAGAGCTTAACGGTAAGTTAATCGGTTCTGCTCAGCGTGTACCAGTTCCAACAGGATCTACAACAATTCTTACTGCTGTTGTTAACGGTAAGGTTACAGTTGATGAGATCAACGCTAAGATGAAGTCTGTAACAAACGAGTCCTTCGGTTACAACGAGGATCTTATCGTATCTAAGGATATCGTAGGTATGACTTACGGTTCTCTCTTCGATGCAACACAGACAATGGTTGTACCTGTAGGTGATGACAAGACTGAGGTTCAGGTTGTTTCTTGGTATGACAACGAGAACTCCTTCACATCTAACATGTGCAGAACTATCAAGTATTTCGCTAAGTTCCTGAATAAGTAATTCAGAAAATTTAGACCTTCAAGGGGTCCGGCTTTAGGGCCGGACCCTTTTTTATCACTATTTTTAAAAATAGGAGGAATAGTATGGGATTAAATAAGAAATCCGTAGATGACATTAATGTAAAGGGACTTCGTGTTCTTTGCCGTTGTGATTTCAATGTACCACTTGTTAATGGTAAGATCACAGATGAGAACCGTCTGGTTGCAGCTCTTCCAACCATCAAGAAGCTGATCGCTGACGGCGGAAAGGTTATCCTTTGCTCTCATTTAGGAAAGGTTAAGACAGAAGAGGACAAGAAGACTAAGACTTTGGCTCCGGTTGCTGTTAGACTTTCTGAGCTTCTTGGACAGGAAGTTAAGTTTGCTGCAGATGCAGAGGTTGTAGGAGCTAATGCTAGAGCTGCAGTTGAGGCTATGAAGGATGGAGATGTTATTCTTCTTGAGAATACACGTTTCAGAGCTGAGGAGACAAAGAACGGAGAGGCTTTCTCTAAGGATCTTGCTTCTATCGCTGATGCTTTCGTTAATGATGCATTTGGTACAGCTCATCGTGCACATTGCTCTAACGTAGGTGTTGCAGAGTGTCTTCGTGCAGAGGGTAAGCCTGCTGTTGTTGGTTACCTTATGCAGAAGGAGATCGACTTCCTTGGTAAGGCAGTTGAGGAGCCTGTACGTCCTTTCGTTGCTATCCTTGGTGGTGCTAAGGTAGCTGATAAGCTTAACGTAGTAGAAAACCTCCTTGAGAAGTGCGATACACTGATCATCGGTGGTGGAATGGCTTATACTTTCGTTAAAGCACAGGGCTACAATGTTGGTAACTCTCTTCTTGATGAGTCCAAGGTTGAGTACTGTAAGGAAATGATGGAGAAGGCTGAGAAGCTTGGTAAGAAGATTCTTCTTCCGGTTGATTCTGTTACCATCGCTCACTTCCCGGATCCAATCGATGCTCCAATCGATGATGCAACAACCGTTGACATCAAGGAGATCCCGGATGATCGTGAGGCTTGTGATATCGGACCTGCATCTGCAGAGCTTTTCGCTGAGGCTGTTAAGTCTGCTAAGACAGTTGTATGGAACGGACCAATGGGTCTTTTCGAGAACCCGACACTTGCAGTAGGAACTAAGACTGTTGCTGAGGCTCTTGCTCAGACAGATGCTACAACCATCATCGGTGGTGGAGATTCCGCAGCTGCTGTTAACCAGATGGGTCTTGGTGACAAGATGAGCCACATCTCTACCGGTGGCGGAGCTTCCCTGGAGTTCCTTGAGGGTAAGAAGCTTCCTGGTATTGAGGCTGCTGACGAGAAGTAATTAAAGGAGATTGTTATGTCAAGAAGAAGAATCATTGCCGGTAACTGGAAGATGAACATGGTTCCAAGTGAGGCAGTTAAGTTAGTTGAGACTTTAAAGCCATTAGTTAATAATGATGATGTAGATGTTGTTTACTGCGTACCAGCGATCGACATCGTTCCTGTTGTAGAGGCAGTTAAGGGCACAAACGTAGCAGTAGGTGCTGAGAACTTCTACACAGAGGATAAGGGTGCATTCACAGGTGAGATTTCTGCTCCAATGCTTGTTGATGCCGGTGTTAAGTATGTTATCATGGGTCATTCTGAGAGAAGAGATATCTTCGGTGAGAACGATATCATGATCAATGCTAAGGTTAAGAAGGCATTTGCTGCAGGTCTTTCTCCAATCCTTTGCTGTGGTGAGTCCCTTGCTCTTCGTAAGGCTGGCACATATAAGGAGTGGATCGAGAGACAGATCACATGGGATCTGTCCGGTGTAACAGCTGATCAGGTTAAGAATCTTGTTATCGCTTACGAGCCAATCTGGGCTATTGGTACAGGTGAGACAGCTACAGCTGATCAGGCAGAAGAGGTTTGTGGATTTATCCGTGAGCTGATCGCTAAGCTTTATGATGATGCAACAGCTGAGGCTGTTCGTATTCAGTACGGCGGATCTATGAATGCAGGTAATGCTGCGGAGCTTCTTAGCAAGCCAAACATCGATGGTGGACTCATCGGTGGAGCTTCTCTTAAGCCAGACTTCGGTCAGATCGTAAACGCTTAATTGTTTTACGTTCCGATATAGATCTTTAATGCCTTAACAGGGGAGGTATTTGTAACACGAGATCAAAGGGCCTTTTTCCGGTATGCGTCGCCGGAAAAGGGCCCTTATATTTTTTGTAAAAGCATAGTAATATTTTCCTTTACAACTGTTTCGAATCGTAGTAATATAGTTCCGTGTTATTGATAAATTTCGTCTCGCAGGAGGAGACAATCGAATTAATAGAAACTGGACAAGGGAGTCTTGAGGCGGCTTCACCTTTTTTTGAGGTGAAGCCTTGCTGATAGACTCCCTTTTGTTGTTGCATTCGTTTTGAGCCGGCAAGGGAGGAAGGTTATGGCGATTTATACAAAGGAAGAGGCATTGGAATACATTGAGGAAAACGATGTTCGTTTTATTCGACTGGCTTTTTCCGATCTGTTCGGAAATCATAAAAATATTTCCATTCAGCCGGATATGTTGGAGGAAGCGTTTGATGAGGGGATCGGCTTTGATGCATTCCGTGTCAGCGGATATGATGATCCGGTGTTACGGGATCTGTTTCTGGTTCCGGATCCAAGGACTTTGTCCATCCTGCCCTGGAGACCACAGACCGGAGGCGTTGTGCGCTTCTACTGTGATGTGGTGGATCAGAACGGAAATCCCTTCCCCTATGATTCAAGGACATTCCTTCGATCTGCCATTAAGAAATGTAAAAAGCTTGGATTTAACTGTCGGGTAGGGCTCCGAAGTGAGTTTTATCTGTTCCGCAATGATGAAGATGGACGTCCGACGAGGGAGCCCATGGATCAGGGATCCTATTTTGATGTGGCTCCACTGGATGCGGCGGAGAATATTCGACGGGAGATCTGTCTTTCTCTTGCGGATATGGGAGTAGGTCCTAAGTCCAGTCATCATGAGGCTGGTCCCGGACAGAATGAGATCGATTTCAAGTCAGCCAATGCACTGGATTCTGCGGATCATTTTATGACCTATAAGAATGTGGTAAGTACCATGGCGGCAAGGAATGGGCTTAGCGCGTCCTTTGAGCCAAAGCCGTTAGAGGGTAAGCCCGGTAACGGACTTCACCTTCGTATGGCGCTTTATTCCGCGGCGGAGAATCTGACGGAGGATCGTCCGGAAATCGTTCGTTCTTTCATGGCAGGTATTTATAACCGTATGAGAGATATCACCGTTTTCCTTAATACACAGAAGGATTCTTATCTTCGTTTCGGTGAGAATGAGGCGCCAAAGTATATTACCTGGTCCTATGAGAACCAGTCCCGTCTTTTCCGTGTGCCTATGAACCATGGCAAGCAGGAAGGATTTATCCTTCGTTCACCGGATTCCATGATGAATCCCTACCTTGCATTTGCTATGGTGATCGAGGCAGGACTTATGGGTGTTGAAAATAAGGAAGAACTTCCCCAGCCGTTAGAGGCCGTTGCAGAACATGAGGTGGAGAATGGTAAGCACTATGATAAGCTGCCTCTTTCGCTTGCAGAGGCCATTGACTGTGCCAGAAGCTCAGAATTTTTGAATGGGGACGAGGATCGCCGCCGGATCGCGACCCATTTCCTGGATTTAATCGAAAAGGATGTACTGTAGTGATCGATTAAAGAAAGGAGGTGGCTTGGATGGAGAGTGGACTGATTATCAGTGATTCTCCCAAGGCTATGAAGTTCTTTGAGGACTTCCTTGGGGAATTTGGATTAACATCGATTCATCTGGCCGCTACACCCTCCGACGGACTTCGGGCTCTTTCGGATCTGTCGCCGGAAGTGGTGATCGTAAATGGCCCGATCAGAGGAGAGAGTGGAGCGGAACTGGCAGAAGAGATTGCAGCCAGCAACAGCTGTCAGGTGATTTTTTTCGTAAAAGCAGAGTATATGGATGATATGACCAGTCGGGTGGAGAAGTCAGGTATCATCTGTGTCAGTAAACCCATCAGTAAGAATATGTTCTGGGGAGCCCTCAGTTTTGCGGAAGCAGCGCAGAACCGTATTGCCATGGCGAACCGGACCATACAAAAGCTTCAGAAGAAGCTGGATGAGATGCGTCTTGTGTCCAAGGCCAAGAGTCTTTTGATGCAGGAGAAACAGATGACAGAACCCGAGGCGCATCATTACATAGAAAAAACTGCTATGGACCGGAGGGTTCCAAAAGGTCAGGTAGCAGAAGAAATTATAGATTTTTATCAGGATTAGTCAGGAAAGGAAGGAACTAATATGGCAAAGAATACAAAGTTTGTGTTCGTGACCGGAGGCGTAGTATCAGGACTTGGAAAGGGTATCACAGCAGCATCCCTTGGAAGACTTCTTAAGAACAGAGGTTACAAGGTTGCATCCCAGAAGCTGGATCCGTACATGAATGTTGATCCGGGTACTATGAGCCCTTATCAGCATGGTGAGGTGTTTGTAACAGATGATGGAGCGGAGACAGACCTTGATCTTGGCCATTATGAGAGATTTATCGATGAAAATCTCAACCAGTATTCTAATCTTACTTCCGGTAAGGTCTACTGGAATGTATTAAACCGTGAGCGTAAGGGTGAGTACTTGGGTGAGACGGTTCAGGTCATTCCGCATATTACAGAGGAGATTAAGCACTTTATCTTCATGGGTGCAGAAAGTTCCGATGCGGATGTTTTGATCACAGAAATCGGTGGAACCATTGGTGACATTGAGTCTCAGCCGTTCCTTGAGGCTATTCGTCAGGTTGGACTCGAAGTCGGTCGTGAGAACTGCCTGTATATACATGTAACCTTAGTTCCATTCCTTGCAGGAAGTAATGAGCATAAGAGTAAGCCAACCCAGCATTCGGTTAAGGAGCTGCGTTCCATCGGTATCAATCCGGATATTATTGTTGCCCGTGCAAATGAGCCACTGGAACAGAGTATCAAGGATAAGATCGCTCTTTTCTGTAATGTAAAAAAGGATTGTGTTATTGAAAATACTACGATGTCATCCCTGTATGAGGCACCTCTGATGCTTCACGACAACGGTCTTGATATGGTTGTATGCCGTGAACTTGGTCTTACGGATAAGGAAGTGGATCTGACGGAGTGGAAGAATCTTGTTTCCCGTATCCACCATCCGAAGAAGAAGACCACCATTGCTCTGGTTGGTAAGTACGTAGCCCTTCATGATGCATACTTGTCTGTTCGTGAGTCCTTATATCACGGAGGCTATGAGAACGATGCAGCTGTTGAGGTTCTCTGGATCGATTCTGAGGAGATCACAGCGGATAATGCAGCCGAGATCCTGAAAGATGCAGATGGTATCATCGTTCCGGGTGGTTTTGGTGACCGTGGTATTGAAGGTAAGATTCAGGCCTGTCGCTATGCAAGAGAGAACAACATTCCTTACTTTGGTATCTGTCTTGGTATGCAGATCGCTGTAATCGAGTATGCAAGGGATGTGTTAGGCCTTAAGGATGCCAACAGTCGTGAGTTCAACGAGAACGGCAAGAACCTGGTGATCGATCTGATGGAAGAGCAGATGCGTGTGGTAAGAAAGGGCGGCACCATGCGTCTTGGAGCATATCCCTGTAAGGTGATTTCCGGTACCATGATGGAGAAGGCCTACGGTCAGGGAGAGATCTCCGAGCGTCATCGTCACAGATTCGAGTTCAACAATAAATACCGTCAGGATCTGGAACAGGCTGGCCTCAAGATTGCCGGAACTTCTCCGGATGATTCCATCGTCGAGGCGGTGGAAGAGCCGAAGAACCGCTTCCATGTGGGCGTTCAGTTCCATCCGGAGTTCAAGTCCCGTCCGAACAAGGCGCATCCTTTGTTCAGAGAATTTATAAGAGCCGCTGTTGAAAGAAGCGAAGCATAATGAAATAACCCCCACTGCCGTAAGGCAGTGGGGGTTTGATTTTTTGGGAAGGGTTTGATTAGGAGAATTGGATCAAAGTTGTATAATGAATTTTGCACAATAAAGTGTAAAATTTTTGTTTAAAAACAGATAAAAGTGATAGGATATGTGTATAATAGCCTTGTTGAAGGCGGCGAGTATGTTGTGAAACCATATTGGACGATATATATGGATGTATCGAATGATAACGCAGTTGTTGGGTATGTAGATGCAGAGAATGGAGATGTGATATTTGTTCATAGCCAGTTATAAGAATAAGAGCGATGCTTCTGTGAAAAAGTTCATCATTCTAGTGGCAATTCTTGCAATCGGTTGTGGCGGGATTGCATATCTGGGGTTTCATCAGGGGGCGCATAAAGCGCCTCCTCTTGCATTGATGACCTTAGGAGAGGCGACCAAAGGGGACTTGAATTCGCTTAAATTTGATAATCTTGATTTGACCAATGTCAGTGCGATCCCATCGCTGCCCACATTGTATAAAGGGACATTTTATCTGCCGGATACGGAGTCTGTTGTAAAAGAAAAGGCGGAAAGTTATTTTAAGAAGCAGGCGAAGGAAATAAAGATAAAGTACGACAGGAAGTTTTTTAGACCGTATAACACAAAATACAGACCAGCCGGATGTGACTATGAAGTAAATGATATAACAATGTCATATTCCAGATCAGCCTTTTTTTCCTGTATTCGCAATTATGACATGCAAGCCTTTAATAATAGCCTGCCTGACAAAATGTTTGATCTGAATGGCAAAGTGGGAAGAAAAGAAAAAGAAGATGTAGAAAAGCTGACAGGAAAGGTCAATACCTTGCTTCATAATACCGGAAGGACATTTGATATAACACTGTCCCCCCATGTGTATACGGTTACAAAGCAGCAAGATGGAAAGACGATAAAGAACCTACATTTTCAAATGAACTACAAGGGAATCCCTTTTGTCGATGTATTGTGTGGGGAAAAATATCTATCCTGGTTTTATTGCGCAGCTTCATTTGTAGATGATTCGAAAAATGGAGAAATGATATCGTTAGAGGGAATGTCATTAAAAGCTAAAAAACTGATACGTGTTAAAAAAATTATTTCTGCGGTCGATGCTGTAAAGTTATTTTCAAAAAAACTGTCAGGGCATAAGAAGTATGATGTCAGCTCAATCAGAATGGAATATATGTCGCAATTGACAGATAAGGAAAGAAAACAATTGGACGAGGGGGCTATTCGTGATGATTTGAAAGAAGGAAACGAGTATGTTGTATCCCCCTATTGGGCAATCTATTTAGATGCCACACCTAATGGTGAGATTGTGGGCTATGTAAACGCACAGAGTGGGGAGGTGCTATTTGTTAACAACCGGACACAATTTATTGAAGAGTGAATTAAAGGAAATGCTAAGGTCTCTATCTTTTTGGCTCGGAAGTGTTGTTACAGCGATACTGATGGGGACACAGGGATTTTTACCAAAGGATAGCAAGGGCTATTCCATGAAAAACATCTGGGAAGCACTGTTCAGTGAAAGGAAACTTCCGACAGAAGATTCTTTGGTGACCTTGATCACGACAGGTCATATGGGCGTCTATACGTATTTACAGGATCTCTTTGCGGGGTTCCCTTTCCTTTGCCTGGTGTGAGTTTATCCGATGGATCATTGATCCCAAGATGATATTGTTTTTAATTAGCGGGATCTTTGTTTATCAGACAGTGTCAGCGCCCTTGCTTTCTATTGCAGAGGAGGGAAAGGCGAAGATGAGTATCTTTGAGCCTGTTATTGCTGTCGGATCCAGCGGTCTTGTGATGCTGATTCTGCCCCTTCTGTTTCTGGTGATGGTATCGGATTATCCTTCGAGGTACAGTAACAGTTTCTTTTCTATTGTTCGGATTGGAAGGCGAAACTGGCTGATCAGCCAGTACATACAGGGGATCTTTTTGACCCTTGCGTATCAGGCTCTGTTCTTCTTAATGGTCATGATCCCTTTATTAGGGAAGACCCGTTGGAAAATGAGTTGGAGCCGGTTTTTTGAGGCTTTTTTTCGTGAAAACAAGGATGCAGGAGGTTATGTACGTTCTCTTTTCCCTACCCGGTTATATTATCAGATGAGTCTTCCAAAGGCGCTTTTAGAAACCTATCTGTTTCTGGGACTGTATTTGTATATTCTGCTTTTGGTGCTCCTAACGGCCAGTCTTTATCGCAGGCATATTATGGGCACCTTTCTGTGTGGCGGCATTGTGATCGTTGGCAGTGCCTTGTGTTCTGCTAAGACACCTGTGATGTGGGCTTTCCCTATGGCACATTCTGTGGTATGGCTTCATTATACGGAATACTTCCGGAAGATGGTTTTTTCCATGGAGGCAACCTATCTGTATTTTGCTTTTGTTATTGGGGTTTTGATCTATTGGCAATGGGGGCTGATCAGAACGTATTCGTACGGAATGGAGGATGAACATGGAAGTTGCCGTTGAGAATCTGGGACTTGTGATTGATAAGGAACATATTTTGGAGGAGATAACGCTTCACATGGAAAGCGGGCATATCTATGGTTTTGCAGGGCGAAACGGTTCCGGTAAGACCATGCTGATGAAGTGTATCTGCGGTTTTATCAGACCTACCGATGGGCAGGTGCGAGTGGATGACAGGAGGATCGGGGAAGATCTGCGATACCATTCAGATGGTAGGGCTGGATCCAAAGCTTAAAAAGGCGGTAGGAAAGTACAGCCTTGGTATGCGTCAGCGTCTTGGGATTGCCCAGGCTATTATGGAAGATCCGGATCTTCTGGTTTTGGATGAGCCTTTTAATGGACTGGATGCGGATGGGGTAGAAGAGATCCGTAGTCTTCTGCAAAAGTATAAGGAGGAGGGAAAACTGATCATATTATCTTCTCATATGAAAGAGGATTTAGAAATCTTATGTGATAAAGTCTACTACCTGGAAAAGGGAAAAATGAAGGAATAAAAAGAAGCAGGAGATGGGTTCTCCTGCTTTTTGTATTCTGTTCGTGAAATTATTGATGTGGATCCTGGGTCAGTCTTATATGCAGATCACGAAGAACAGCTTCATCATTGGCGGTCAGCATTACAGTGGAATGCATATCGCAATTTTTGAGATTTGGAAGTTGCTCCAATGCTTTCTTGGCAGCCTCGGAATGAGCAGAGGAGATGGATAAAGCAATTAATACTTCATCGCAATGAAGGTGTTTCTCACTGCTTCCAAGGTAATCTGTCTTAAGCTTTAAAATTGGCTCTAAGGCTTCCGGAGAGATGATGTGATCCTCGTGTGGAATAGAAGCTAATACCTTTAAAGCATTCAGCAGAACAGCAGCAGAAGCAGACAAAAGATCACCGGTCTTTCCGGTTACAATCTGTCCGTGATCAAGTTCAATAGCAGCTGCACTGGTGCCAAGAGCTTCAGAACGAACCTTAGCATGCTTTACCACTTCACGATCGGATGGAGTGACACCGGCCTGCTTCAGTAAGAGTTCAATCTTGCGGAAGGCTTCACGTGTTCCCTTTCCGCGTTTGATATTCACAGCTTCTGTATAATATCGACGGATAATTTCCTGACAGGCAGCGGCTTTGGTGGCTTCGTCATCAAAGATGCAGTTTCCTGCCATGTTGACACCCATGTCTGTAGGAGACTGATATGGACACTCTCCGTAGATTTCTTCAAAAATAGCCTTAAGGACAGGGAAAATCTCGATGTCGCGGTTATAATTTACAGTTGTCTCATTATAAGCTTCCAGGTGGAATGGATCGATCATGTTAACGTCGTTTAGATCCGCTGTGGCAGCTTCATAAGCCAGGTTCACCGGATGCTTGAGCGGTAAATTCCAGATCGGGAATGTCTCAAATTTGGCATAACCGGCATTTACGCCACGCTTGTGCTCATGGTAAAGCTGAGAGAGGCAGGTAGCCATTTTGCCGGAACCTGGACCGGGTGCTGTTACTACGACGAGAGGACGACTGGTCTGGATGTAGTCATTCTTACCAAAACCTTCTTCGGAGATGATAAGTTCAACATTTTCCGGATACTCTTCAATACGACGAAGAACGTAGGAATTGATGCCGAGACTCTTAAGCTTCTCGCGGAAACGATCCGCCTGTGGCTCGCCCTGATACTGTGTGATACATACAGAACCGACATAAAGTCCAAGTCCCTGGAAGATATCCATAAGACGGAGAACATCCTGATCATAGGTGATACCTAAATCTCCACGGATCTTATTGGATGCAATGGCACCGGCAGAGATTGCAATGACAATTTCAGCCTGATCTTTCAAGTGGAGGAGCATTTGCATTTTCGAATCAGGCTGAAAGCCTGGAAGAACACGACTGGCATGGTAGTCATCAAAAAGCTTTCCACCGAATTCTAAGTACAGTTTGTCACCAAATTTGGCAATACGCTCGCGAATGTGAGCAGATTGCATGGACAGGTATTTGTCATTGTCAAAACCTAATTTCATGGAGATTCCTTCCTTTGTAATTAAAGATACGGTTTTATTGCATCTTAGAATATGATGCAAAAATACCTTTAGATTTTATCACTTCTAATATAAAAAAAACAACATAAAAAAATGCTTCAGCCTTTACTTTACAAAATTTCACCTGTCGATTATAATTTTCTACGGCTTTTATTGACTCACGGTGGGTACCGTGACGACAACTTATGTAGAGGAGGAGTTACTACATGTTAGAAAAAGTCTTTCATCTTAAGGAGCTTCACACAGATGTGAAGACAGAGATCATTGCTGGTTTTACAACCTTCATGACAATGGCCTACATTTTAGCTGTTAATCCATCAACACTTGGAGCAAGTGGTATGGATCCAACTGCGATTTTGATGGCTACCTGCTTAGCGTCCTTCTTTGGTACTCTTTGCATGGCGTTCATGGCAAACTATCCGTTTGCATTGGCTCCGGGTATGGGTTTGAATGCGTTCTTCGCCTATACTGTTTGCGGCTCAATGGGTTACAGCTGGAAGGTTGCTTTGGCGGCAGTTTTTGTAGAAGGTATTGTATTTATTCTTCTTTCCCTTACCAATGTGCGTGAGGCGATTTTTAATGCAATCCCATCCACTCTGAAGTTAGGTGTTTCTGCAGGTATTGGTCTTTTTGTAGCATTTATCGGTTTACAGGATGGTCATCTTGTTGCAGATCAGGGTGCAACATTAGTTACTTATGTTGATTTCCGTGCAACCTGGCATCAGGCAGGTGTCTGTGCACTTCTTGCACTGATTGGACTTATGGTAATCGCAATCCTTTACATTAAGAAGGTACCGGGAGCTGTGCTGATCGGTATTTTATTTACATGGATTCTCGGAATGATCATGGAGGCTGCAGGCGTTTATGTTCCGGATCCTAAGAACAGTTTCTATTCTGTTATTCCTTCCCTTGGTTTAACAGATTTCTCTGCTATCGGTAAGACAGCAGGTAAGGCTATCAACGGTTTTGGCGAGATCAAGGGTGGCGGTATCTTAAATTTCGCTATTGTTGTATTCTCTTTCCTTTTCGTTGATATCTTTGATACCATTGGAACTCTTGTAGGTTGTTCCGAGAAGGCTGGTTTCCTTGATAAGGACGGTAAGCTTCCGAATATCAAGGGCGCTTTAATGGCTGATGCTGTAGCAACATCCGTAGGTGCTCTTCTTGGTACATCTACAACAACAACATACGTTGAGTCAACAGCAGGTGTAGGTGCAGGTGGACGTACAGGACTTACAGCTGTTACAACAGGCGTTCTTTTCCTGATTGCAATTCTTTTTGCACCGGTATTTACTGCAATTCCAGGCTTTGCTACAGCTCCGGCTCTGATCTTTGTAGGTTTCTTAATGGTTTCTTCTATCGTTAAGATCAACTTCTCAGATCTTCGCGAGGCTATCCCTGCATACCTTGCTGTTATTGCTATGCCGCTTTTCTACAGCATTTCCGAGGGTATTGCCATCGGTGTTGTTTCTTACGTTGTGATCAATGTTGTTTGCAACCTTATTTCTGATGAAAAGAAGAAGATTACAGTTTTAATGTATGTTTTAGCTGTACTTTTCGTATTAAAGTATATCTTTATCCCAAGATAGGAACAGGTGTCGGCTCTTTTGAGCCGGCACTTTTTATACATTTTTGTTCCATTGTAAAATATGATTATGATAGGAGAAAACATGAAAAGAGTATTACTTTCAGAGGAGTTATCCCAGAACACCTACCCGGGTCGCGGCATTGTGGTTGGTAAAAGCGCTGACGGAAGCAAGGCTGTTACGGCTTATTTTATCATGGGCCGTTCCGAGAACAGCCGTAACCGTGTATTCGTAGAGGCAGAGGATGAGGGGATCCGTACCCAGGCTTTTGATCCAAGCAAGCTTGAAGATCCCAGTCTTATCATCTATGCGCCGGTTCGTGTCTTAGGGGATAACACCATTGTGACCAACGGTGATCAGACGGATACTGTTTTTGATGGGATGAAGGCGGGAAAGTCTTTTGAAGAGTCTCTTCGCATTCGCAAGTTTGAGCCGGATGGACCCAACTATACACCTCGTATTTCTGCAAGACTTCATGTGGCCGGCGGTTCCTTTGATTTTGATATGTCCATCCTCAAGAGCAACGAGGGCGATCCGGACTGCACCAACCGTTATACCTTCTCCTATGATAATCCCAAGGCGGGAGAGGGCAGATTCATCCACACCTACATGGGCGACGGCAATCCACTTCCTTCCTATGAGGGTGAGCCTACCATTGTAGATATTGATGGTGATATTGACAGCTTTACCGAGATGATCTGGAAGAATCTGAATGAGGACAACAAGGTTTCCTTATTTGTCCGTTTCATCGATATTGCAACAGGTAAGTACGAGACACGTATTGTGAACAAGAACAATTAATTGTTTTATAAGGAGAGTTTTCATGAAAGAATTTGAGTTAAAGTATGGATGTAATCCGAACCAGAAGCCTTCCAAGATCTATATGGAGGACGGAAGTGAGCTTCCGGTTACCATCTTAAACGGTCGTCCGGGTTACATTAACTTTCTGGATGCCTTTAACGGCTGGCAGCTGGTTTCTGAGCTGAAGAAGGCTACCGGTCTTCCGGCTGCCACCTCCTTTAAGCATGTGTCTCCTGCCGGTGCGGCTGTTGGTCTTCCCCTTTCCGAGGTTGAGCGCAAAATCTACTGGGTGGATGACATGGATGTGGAGTTTACGCCCATGGCGAATGCCTATGCCAGAGCCCGTGGTGCTGACCGTATGAGTTCCTTCGGTGACTTCATTGCTTTATCTGATACCTGTGACAAGGCCACGGCTATGATCATCAAGCGTGAGGTTTCCGATGGTGTCATCGCTCCTGCCTTTGACGAGGACGCTCTTGAGATCTTAAAGGCCAAGAAGAATGGTAACTACAATGTGATTCAGATCGATCCTTCCTATGTTCCGGCTCAGATCGAGAAGAAGCAGGTGTTCGGTGTAACATTTGAACAGGGACGCAATGAGTTAAACATTGATGATGATTTCTTTAGCAACATTGTTACAAAGAATAAAGAATTGACGGAGCAGGCGAAGATTGACCTTGCCATTGCCATGATCACATTAAAGTATACCCAGTCCAATTCCGTATGCTATGTTAAGGATGGTCAGGCCATCGGTATCGGCGCCGGTCAGCAGTCCAGAATCCACTGCACCAGACTTGCCGGTCAGAAGGCAGACAACTGGTGGCTTCGCCAGAGCAAGAAGGTTATGGAGCTTCCTTTCCGGGAGGATGTTCGTCGTGCGGATCGTGATAATGCCATTGATCTTTACATTGGTGATGAGTACGAGGATCTTCTTGCTGATGGTGCCTGGGAGAGAGTCTTCACAGAGAAGCCTTCTGTTTTCACTAAGGAAGAGAAGAGAGCTTGGCTTGATCAGAATACCGATGTTACACTCGGTTCTGACGCGTTCTTCCCATTCGGAGATAACATTGAGCGCGCACATAAGAGCGGTGTTAAGTTCATTGCTGAGCCGGGCGGATCTATCCGTGATGACAATGTAATTGAGACCTGTGATAAGTACGATATGGTTATGGCATTTACTGGTATCCGTTTATTCCATCACTAAAAATACGTTTTGTTGATTTGATAGGCACCTGCCTTCGTGAGAACGAAGGCAGGTGCCTTTTGACTATAATACAACTTTACGCGTATATTCTGTTGGAAGAGGGTGCTTGCATTTGTGGATTCGGAGGATGCGGGCGATTTCGGAAGCCTTCAGGTCCAGTGTAAGCAGCCGCTCTGTGTCGGATCCGTTCCGGTCAAGGGATGATGTAATCTCATTGATGGAACAGAAGAGAGGGAGATCTTTTTGCTTTAAAACACCCATGGACCCTTTTCCTTTGGCTGATGCTGCCAGTATCCAAAAGTAAGGGGCGTAGTCCCTGCGTTTCAGGAGAGTAAGATCTTCGTCTGTGATTCCCAGCAGGATATGAGTCAGAACACGGGTGATCCGGCTTCTGGTCAGGCTCTTGTTCTTGAGTAGATCGGCAAAGGCCTCGTAACCTATATATTGCTCTCTGTTCTTCAGAATCCGGTTTTGAAGGTCATCGGTACAGTCGGCAAAGGCGGTCAGTTCTTCTTTTTCAAAAAGTTTTGTATGGAGCAGGATATCCACATCCGATGGAAACAGCAATAATTTTTTGATAAAGGCATGTTCCAAAAGCTGGTAGGACTCCTTTGGCATATGGGGGGATAGGCTCTGGCGGAACTGGTCCGGCTTTAAAGTGCCCTTCTGATACAAAACCTCCATGGAAGCAAGTTTTTGCCGGATGCTTGTGGCGGAAGCATAGAAATCCTTTGTAATCCGGGTACTGTGATAGTCGCTCCCCTTTCTGGCAAGAAGTACAAGTTCCAGCGGAAGGGAAAGGTCGTGGATGGCTCTTGCGTATTCCAGAGCCAGTATGTTGTTGGGGGAGGAGAGCAGATCCCGGGCGATTGCTTTTTTGCTGTCGGAAGAAATACAGGATAAGACTGCATTCGTCCGGGCAGCCGGATAACTTTTGCCTGTCTTAAGCTGTTCTGACAGGACCTTCTTGTAGTCTTTCGGTTCTTCTGAAAGAAGGCCGGCGATCTCAAAAAGCAGCGCCTTTTCAATAGAAGGAACCATAGCCTGACTTCCCTCCCAGCCGCAAAGAATTTTATCACAGCCGGCGGCAGCCAAAAGGGCCACTCCACAGCGTGCAAAGACCTCGGCGCTGGCGCAGGAGGCAGCTAGCGGCATTCCAAGAACTAGATCGGCTCCGAAAAGCCGGGCAGAGGCGGCTCTTGTATAACGGTCTAAAAGAGCAATATCTCCCCGCTGGGTAAATTCGTGTCCTAAAGCCACCACAAGGGTGTTGGCTTTAAGGGTTTGTCTGGCGTGATCCATCAGGTACAGGTGTCCCTGATGGAATGGGTTAAATTCTGCTATGATTCCAATGTTTGACATAAATGACCTGCCATTCTGCTTTGTGTATAGCTACTACAGATACTGTATCATATTTTGAGTGGATTTGTCTGAGGGACTTGGGAGGGATGACAGAGATGACAGAGAATATGGAATTGTATCTGAAGGAAAACCATGGCGGTGGTTGAAGGTTTCCTAAAAGGGTGTATAATAGAATCGCCGTGGCGTGCGCTACGGCTGTCACTACGTAAATAATGGTTATATAATAGATGAGGAAGGTAAGAAAATGAACGTATTAGTTATCAACTGTGGTAGTTCTTCTCTGAAGTATCAGGTCATCGATGCAGATTCTGAGAAGGTATTAGCTAAGGGTCTTTGCGAGCGTATCGGTCTTGACGGACGTCTTGTTTATCAGCCGGCCGGCGCAGACAAGGAGATCACAGAGGTAGCAATGCCGACCCACAAGGAGGCTGTTAAGCTTGTCCTTGAAGCTCTTGTGAATCCTAAGAGTGGTTGCATTAAGGATCTTTCAGAGATCGGCGCTGTTGGTCACCGTATTGTCCATGGCGGAGAGAAGTTCACAAAGTCTACACTGATTACCGATGAAGTCATTAAGACAGTAGAAGAGTGTAACGATCTTGCCCCTCTTCATAACCCTGCGAATATTATCGGTATCAATGCATGTCGTGACCTTATGCCGGGTGTTCCAATGGTTGGTGTTTTCGATACTGCATTCCATCAGACAATGCCACAGAAGGCATATATGTATGCTGTACCTTATAAGTATTATGAGCAGTACGGTGTTCGTAAGTATGGTTTCCATGGAACAAGCCACAGCTTCGTAAGCAAGCGTGTTGCAGAGGTTGCCGGTGCAGATCTTAAGAATTCTAAGATCATTGTATGCCATCTTGGTAACGGTGCATCTGTATCTGCTGTATTGAACGGTGAATCCATCGATACTTCTATGGGACTTTCTCCATTGGAAGGCCTTGTAATGGGAACCCGTTCCGGTGATATCGATCCTTCTGCTGTTGAGTTCATCGCTAAGAAAGAGGGTCTGGACTTTGCCGGTGCAATGAACGTACTGAATAAGAAGAGTGGTATCCTTGGTGTTTCTGAGATCTCTTCTGATTTCCGTGATCTTCTTGCAGCTGAGAAGGAAGGCAATAAGAAGGCTTCTCTTGCAATCGATATGTTTGCATACCGCGTAGCGAAGTATGTCGGTTCCTATGCAGCAGCAATGAATGGTGTAGATATCATTGCGTTTACAGCCGGAGTTGGTGAGAACAATGGTTACCTTCGCGGCAAGGTCTGCGCATACCTTGAGTTCCTGGGTCTTTCCATCGATGCCAAGGCGAATGAGGTTGCCGGTGAGGAGCAGAAGATTTCTACTGCAGATTCCAAGGTGGCAGCTTACGTGATCCCGACCAATGAGGAGCTTGCCATCGCTCGTGAGACGGTAGCACTTGTGAAATAATCCGATACATTTGTAAAGAAAAATGGTTGACATTACAAGTGTTCGAAAGTATAATGTTATTTGTTGTGGATAGGAGTATGCCATGAGACTGGATATTTATAAGACACTTGCCCATAAGGGTGAGACAGAAAAGTACCTGGTGACCCCTGAGATCACAGAGGTTTCTCATACAGGGGCTACGTATACTGTCTGCGACAAGCAGCCGTTTGAACTATCCGTATCAAACGAGGGTGGAACGAGTCTTCTTATCGAAGGTGAGACCACCGTATCTGTGATGATTCCATGCGACCGGTGTTTATCCGATGTATCTGTGGAATTTCCCATTGCGATCTCCGAGGCTTTTGAAGTCAAGGATGAGATGATCGTAACGGATCCGGAAGAAAATTCTGATCTTGCAGAGGGAAAGGAAATAGATGTGGACCGAATCCTTTTGAATGAGATTCAGCTTCACTGGCCAGATAAGGTTTTGTGCAGGGATGACTGCAAGGGCCTGTGCCCGGTATGCGGGAAGAACCGGAATATTACAGAGTGTGATTGCGATCGCACCGTTTTAGATCCGCGAATGGCTAAATTTCTTGATGTGTTTGATCAGTTTAAGGAGGTGTAACGTATGTCAATCTGTCCAAAGAATAAGTCTTCCAAGGGAAGAAGAGATAGAAGAAGAGCGAACTGGAAGATGAGCGCTCCTACTCTTGTAGCTTGCCCGAAGTGCGGCCAGCTTATGATGCCACATCGTGTGTGCAAGAACTGCGGTACTTACAACAAGCGTGAGATCGTAGCTGTTGACTAATGTTGACATCTTTATGAAGAAATCCCCTGCTTTGGCAGGGGTTTTTTTCGTTCATGAAAAGCTACCTTATAGCAGTTGTGGATGTCAATATCTTGATATTTTATGACAGTTATAGTATATTTGCTAAGTGCATGGACTTTCTTGCGACATGAAGGAGTGAAACCAATGAGTTTAACAAGAATTGCTGTTGATGCCATGGGCGGAGACAATGCGCCTCAGGCTATTGTTGATGGAACCATTCTTGCT
Source organism: uncultured Lachnospiraceae bacterium (assembly GCA_946182825.1). Taxonomy (GTDB): domain Bacteria; phylum Bacillota; class Clostridia; order Lachnospirales; family Lachnospiraceae; genus Weimeria. The sequence continues at coordinate 57,177 of CAMGZH010000003.1, read as the reverse complement.
CTGAAAGAGAGCAAGAACATGGAAGTTTATCTGGTGGGTCAGGCGGATCTGATCGAACAGGCTTTGTCCAGGTATTCAGAAGCGGAAAGAGAGCGGGTCACCATCATCGAAGCATCCGAAGTGATCGAGATGGCAGAGCCACCGGTTGCTGCGATCCGCAAGAAGAAGGATTCTTCTATTGTGGTAGCACTGAATCTTGTGAAGAATGGTGAGGCGGATGCTTTTGTTTCCGCCGGTTCTACAGGTGCGGTGCTTGTTGGAGGTCAGCTTATCATTGGTAAGCTGCCGGGAGTAAAGCGTGCACCTCTTGCGCCGTTGATTCCGACGAAGAAGGGCGTTTCTCTTCTTATCGATTGTGGTGCCAATGTTGATGCAAGAAGTGAACATCTTGTTTCTTTTGCCAAGATGGGTTCTATTTATATGGAATACGTTCTCGGCAAGAAGAATCCGACCATCGGTATTGCCAATATCGGTGCAGAGGAAGAGAAAGGAAATGCACTGGTTAAGGAGACCTTCCCGCTGCTTAAGGCTTGCGATGATATTAATTTTGTCGGCTCCGTTGAAGCAAGAGATATTCCGGAGGGCGATGTGGATGTCATCGTTACAGAGGCGTTTGTAGGTAATATGATCCTTAAGATGTATGAAGGTGTATCGAAGACACTTTTATCCGTCCTTAAGAAGAGTCTGTTATCCTCTGCCTTAAGCAAGATCGGAGCGGCAATGGTTCTTCCTGCCCTTAAGAAGAATCTGAAGGCCTTCGATGCCTCAGAGTATGGAGGAGCTCCCCTTTTAGGACTGAAAGGTCTTGTCGTGAAGGTTCACGGCAGCAGTAAGGCCAAGGAGGTTAAGAATTCCCTGCTTCAGTGTGTCATCTTCCATGAGGAAGATATCAATGGCAAAATATTAGAAAAGCTTTCAAAGAAAAACAAGGAGGAAGCATAAGAATGGAACTTGACGTTTTAAAGAAGATTATTGCAGATGTTCTCTCTGTTGATCCGGAGGAGATTACAGAAGATACCACCTTTATCGATGATCTTGGTGCTGATTCCCTTGATGTATTCCAGATCATCATGGGTGTAGAGGAAGAGCTTGGTATCGAAGTCGATAACGATGAGGCTGAGAAGATCACTACCGTGGGTGACGCGGTTGCAATGATCAAGAAGACTCAGGGAACTGAGGATTGATTCATATTAGGCAGGTTCAGGAGTTTCGCTTTGCGAAGCTCCTATTTGTTGTCGTATAACCGAAGGAAGGAAGAGAATGAGGACGGATACGAAAGAGTTAATGAATCGGATTGGATACCAGTTTAAGGATGAGCATTTGTTGCTTCATGCATTGACGCACAGTTCCTATGCCAATGAGAAGCATATGAAGCCTTTTTCTGATAATGAGCGTCTGGAATTTTTGGGAGACGCTGTTCTTGAAGTGGTATCCAGTGACTTTTTATTTCATAATTATCCACAGCTTTCCGAAGGGGATCTGTCCAGACTTCGAGCTTCTCTGGTATGTGAGCCGACGCTTGCATACTGTGCGAAGACGTTTGAGCTGGGCAGCTTCATCCTTCTTGGCAAAGGTGAGGAAATGACCGGTGGAAGAGAAAGAAAGTCTGTAACAAGTGATGCGTTTGAAGCTATGATCGGTGCGATCTATCTTGATGGCGGCATGGAGCCGGCAAGAGATTTTATTATGAAGTTTGTTTTGACTGACATTGAGCACAAGAAGCTGTATCACGATTGTAAGACAGCGTTGCAGGAGATCGTTCAGGCAGAGCATGGCCAGACCCTGACCTATGTCCTGGTGGAGGCAACGGGGCCTGATCACAACAAGCAGTACACCTCTGAGGCAAGACTTGGAGATGTGGTACTTGGACGGGGAACGGCATCCTCAAAGAAGCATGCGGAACAGGAAGCGGCCTTTGCTGCATTAACAGCGATGCATCAGGAAGATGCAACCAAGATTATTTAGGGTAGAGTATGTATTTAAAAAGCATGGAGTTGCAGGGATTTAAGTCCTTTGCCAATAAAATTGTTTTAGATTTCCATAACGGAATCACAGGTATTGTGGGGCCAAATGGGTCTGGTAAGAGTAACGTTGCAGATGCGGTCCGCTGGGTACTGGGTGAGCAGAGCGCAAGATCCCTTCGTGGGGCGGCCATGACGGATGTTATTTTTTCCGGAACAGAGAACCGTAAGCCTCTTAGCTATGCCTATGTTGCCATTACGTTGGATAATTCCGATCATGTGCTTCCGGTGGACTATAATGAGGTGACCATCGCCCGACGTGTTTATCGTTCCGGTGAAAGTGAATACCTGATGAACGGTGTACAGTGCCGTCTGAAGGATGTGAATGAACTTTTCTATGATACCGGTATCGGTAAGGAAGGGTATTCCATCATCGGACAGGGACAGATCGAACGTATCCTTTCCGGTAAGCCGGAGGAGAGAAGAGAGCTGTTTGATGAAGCGGTCGGAATCGTTAAATATAAGAAGCGTAAGGCTTCCGCCATTAAGAAGCTGCAGGAAGAAGATGATGATCTTGAACGTATCCGGGATATTTTAGGTGAGCTGGAACGTCAGGTAGGACCGCTGGAAAAGCAGGCGGATACCGCACGGGCTTTTTTAAAGAAGCGGGAAGAACTGAAGCATCTGGATGTTAACCTCTATCTTTTGGATATGAAACGTCTTGCGGCGGAAAAGGACGAAACGGAACAGAAGTACCGAATTACCCAGGATCAGTTAACAGCGGTTCATGCACAGAATGAGACCATCAAAAAGCAGTATGCAGATCTCGAAGAAAAGATCCGTCAGGCGGATGAGGTGATCGAGCAGTTGCGAAACGAGATGTCGCAGACGGATGTTACCAAGGAAAAGCTGGAAGGTCAGATCCGTCTGTTACAGGAGCAGATCCGTTTTGCGGATGAATCCGAGAATTCCCTTGCCCAGCGCAGACAGGCGCTCCTTGCGGCAAAGGCAGAGCATGAAAAGCAGAAGCAGGAATACGAGCAAAAGGAAAAAGAGGTACAGGAACTCCTTGGAGATGTAAGAGAGCGACTGGCGGAGGCGAAAAATGCCTATGCCTCTGTGGAAAAGACCATTGCAGATGCCAATGCTACGATTGAAAAGGATAACCAGTTGCTTCACCAGCTGTTAAATGAAAAGGCGGATCTGAAGTCCGGTCAGCAGAGAAACAGAACGCTGCGGGAGCAGACCACCATTCGAAGAAGCCAGCTGACACAGAGGATCCTCTCCAGAAAGACCAGAGAAGAGGAGCTGGCCCGCACATTTGAAGAGGCGCATCAGCAGTATGTTGATGCAACGGAGAATCTGAAAAAGCAACAGGCGGCTTTAGAGGATCTGCAGCAAAAGGATATTGAATGGAGAAGCAAGCGGTCAAAGACCAGGGAAGAACTTTCCGGTCTGCGGGAAGAACTGACCAGAAAGCGGACGAAGCTTGAGTCTTTGAGAAATATCGCAGAGCGTTATGAAGGATATGGACATGCTATCCGCAAGGTGATGGAACAGAAGGATTCCATCGCGGGAATTCATGGTGTTGTTGCAGATTTGATCCATGTGGAAAAGCGGTATGAGGTTGCGATTGAAACCGCCCTGGGTGGTAATATTCAAAATATCGTAACAGAGGATGAGAGCAGTGCCAAGGAACTGATCCGTTTCCTGAAGAAGGGGCGGCATGGAAGAGCCACCTTCCTTCCGCTGACTGCAGTCAAGAAAAGGGAAGAGTTTTCCCATCCACAGGCTCTGAAGGAGGAAGGTATCATCGGTCTTGCCGATACCCTTGTATCCCATGAGGCGATTTATGACGGTATCCTTTCCTCTCTGTTGGGGCGTGTCATTGTGGCGGATACCATTGACCATGGTCTTGCTCTGGCGAAAAAATACCATTATTCCCTTCATATCGTTACCCTTGAGGGAGAATACCTTCGTCCGGGCGGAGGTCTTACCGGTGGAGCCTTTAAGAACAATTCCAATCTTCTTGGTCGTGGCCGGGAGCTGGAGGTTTTAAAAGACGAGATCGAGGGACTTACCGATCAGATTCGGGAGTGTGAGAGAAGACAGGAAGAGATCGAAAGGGCACGAGCCCTTTTACTTGAAGATAAGAAGGATGTGGAGCAGGCACTTTCTCAGGCAAAGCTTGATGAGAATACGGCCGGACTGACCCTTCGACGCAGCAAGGAACAGGTGGAAGAGAGTAAAAAGGCTTCCGGTTCCTTAGATGAGGAAAGCCGTAACATTGAGGCTCAGTTAAAGGAGATCGATGCCGGTGAGAAAAAGTCCGAAGAGGACCTGAAGGCCTTAGACGAAAAGGAAAAAGAGTTAAATCAGGAGATCGCGGACAATCAGCAGATTCTTGCCAGGGTTCAGCTTACATTAAATGAAGGCCGGGATGATGTTTCCAAGATCCAGGTGGAAGAGGCTTCTGCTCTGGCCGGCGTGAAAAATGCAAAAGAGAACATGGAACGGATCGATCTTGAGCTGCTAAAGGATCAAAAGAACATCGAATCTTTGGATCTGGAGAACCAGGACAACAAGAAGAGTGCCGAGGCAAAGCGTGAGCAGATCGAGGAGCTGCAAAAGACCATTGCGGCAGCCGGAGAAGCCCACGGAAGTCTGCAGGAGTCCTATCAGAAGGCCATCAGCCAGAAAGAGGAATACAATGCCCGGCATAAAGGCTTTTTTGATCAGAAGGAAAAGATCGCCGCAGACATTTCCGGTCTGGAAAAGGAGATCTATCGTCTTGAGACCATTCGGGAGAAAAATGAAAGTTCTTCCTCCGGTCTTAACAGCTACATGTGGGAGCAGTATGAGCTGACCCTTCACGGAGCAGAGGATCTGCGGGATGAGAACTTAACGGATGCATCTGCTATGAGGAGGGATATCAAGGATCTGAAGAATTCCATCCGCATGATGGGCGATGTGAATGTGCATGCCATCGAAGAGTATGCAGAAGTTTCCCAGCGGTATACCTTCTTAAAGACACAGCATGATGATCTGATGGATACCAAGGAAAAGCTGATCACAGTAATCGAAGAACTTGATACCGGAATGCGGGAGCAGTTTACCGCAGGCTTTGCGGATATTCAAAAGCAGTTCGATGAAGTGTTCAAGCAGCTTTTCGGCGGTGGACACGGTAAGCTGGAACTGGTGGAAGGTGAGGATCTGCTGGAGTCCGGCATCCGGATCATTGCCCAGCCACCGGGAAAGAAACTGCAGAATATGATGCAGCTTTCCGGTGGAGAGAAATCTCTGACAGCCATTGCACTGCTTTTTGCCATTCAGAATCTTAAGCCGTCGCCCTTCTGTCTGTTGGATGAGATCGAGGCGGCGTTGGATGATTCCAACGTAGATCGTTTTGCAGGCTATCTGCACAAGCTGACAAAGAATACACAGTTTATTGTGATCACCCATCGACGTGGTACAATGAACGCAGCCGACAGACTGTATGGAATCACCATGCAGGAGAAGGGTATTTCCACCCTTGTTTCGGTTAACCTGATTGAAGATAAACTTGATGCGTAAGGAGAGATTATGGGATTTTTTACCAGATTAAAGGAGGGACTCACCAAAACAAGAGATTCCTTCGTTAAGAACATGGACAGCGTTTTTTCCGGATCCGGTGTGATCGATGAGGATTTCTATGAGGAGCTGGAAGAGACTCTGATCATGGGAGATATTGGTGTCCGTACCACAGAGGAACTGCTGGATGAACTCCGGGAGCAGGTGAAGAAGCAGCATATCAAAGATCCGATGGATTGCCGTAAGCTTCTGATCGATTCCATCCGCAACCGTATGAGAAATGAATACGATGCGTATGAATTCCTGTTTCATACCTCTGTTATCTTTGTGATCGGTGTCAACGGTGTGGGAAAGACCACCACCATCGGTAAGCTGGCTGCAAAGTTCCGTTCCCAGCATAAAAAGGTCGTTATTGCAGCGGCAGATACCTTCCGTGCGGCAGCAGGGGAGCAGCTGAAGGTCTGGGCGGACAGAGCGGATGCGGAGCTTGTAAGCGGCGTAGACGGAGCCGATCCTTCTGCGGTGGTCTTTGATGCCATTGCATCTGCGAAGGCAAAGAAGGCGGATGTGCTTCTGATCGATACAGCGGGACGTCTGCACAATAAGAAAAATCTCATGGATGAGCTTGCTAAAATGAACCGTATTATTGACAGAGAGTTCCCCGGTGCCTTTAAGGAGACCTTTGTGGTAGTGGATGCTACCACAGGACAGAATGCCCTGTCCCAGGCAAAGGAATTCCAGGAGGCTGCATCGGCAACCGGTGTGATCCTTACCAAGATGGATGGTTCTGCCAAGGGTGGAATCGCTGTGGCGATTCAGTCAGAACTGGGAATCCCGGTAAAGTACATTGGTGTGGGAGAAACCGTGGAGGATCTTGAAAAATTCGATCCGGATGACTTTGTAAAAGCATTGTTTGAAACAGGCGATCCGTCAGAAGAAAGCTGAAGTGAATAAAATTCATTTCATACGTGACAAACATTCTCTATAGGTGTAGTATATCATTTAGAAGAATTTTGGAATGGAAAGAAGGAAAGATATGCTTACAAAGAAGGATTTTGATGCAGCCTATAAGGCGGTGCATCAGGTGACATTGGAGACGAAACTGGTCTACAGTGATTTTTTCTCGGAGCAGAGTGGCAACCACGTTTATCTTAAGCCGGAGAATCTTCAGAGAACCGGTGCCTATAAGGTACGTGGTGCTTACTATAAGATCTCGACTCTGTCAGAGGAGGATCGTAAGAAGGGACTGATCACGGCATCCGCCGGTAACCATGCCCAGGGTGTGGCGTACGCAGCGAAGCATTTCGGCTGCAAGGCAACCATTGTTATGCCTACTACAACACCGTTGATCAAGGTCAATCGTACCAAGAGTCTGGGGGCTGAGGTCGTTTTATACGGTGATGTCTATGATGAGGCCTGCGAGCATGCGTTAAAGCTGGCAGATGAGCACGGATACACCTTTATTCATCCTTTTGATGATCCGGATGTTGCAACCGGTCAGGGAACCATTGCTATGGAGATCATTCAGGAGCTTCCCCTTGTGGACTATATTTTAGTTCCCATCGGTGGCGGTGGTTTGGCAACCGGTGTTTCCACCCTTGCAAAGCTGATCAATCCCAAGATCAAGGTGATCGGTGTGGAACCTGCCGGTGCCAACTGTATGCAGGTCTCTCTTAAGTCCGGCACAGTCACCACCCTTCCGGCAGTCAACACCATTGCTGATGGTACAGCAGTTAAGACACCGGGTAAGAATATCTTCCCATATATCCAAAAGAACATAGATGATGTGATCACAGTAAGAGACGACGAGCTGATCGTTGCCTTCCTTGATATGGTAGAGAACCATAAGATGATCGTTGAGAATTCCGGTCTTCTGACCGTTGCTGCGGCAAAGCAGTTAAAGTGCAAGGATAAGAATGTGGCCTGCATTCTTTCCGGTGGTAATATGGATATCATCACCATGTCATCTGTGGTACAGCAGGGACTGATTATGCGTGATCGTATCTTTACTGTTTCTGTATTGCTTCCGGATAAGCCGGGTGAACTTGCCCGCGTCTCCGAGACCATTGCAGCATGCCAGGGTAATGTGATCAAGCTTGAGCATAACCAGTTTGTGGCTGTCAACCGAAGCGCTCAGGTAGAGCTTCGTATCACCCTTGAGGCCTTCGGCTCTGATCATAAGAATCAGATTATGGATTCTCTTGAGAAGGGTGGTTATCAGCCTAAGATCGTAAGAACAAGCCTGTAACCGGGAACAGATGTTAGAGAATATAAGATCGTCAGTTGATTCTGACGATCTTTTCTTTGCGAAAATTTGTTCGATGTATTTTGCGCAGGCTCTTTTTTTATGATACAATGTATTGCGGCGTTTTCGTAAATAGAGTAAAATGCCTCTTGCGGCCTGAGATCCATGGGGATTGGCTGTATATTATGTGGCCGGTACTTTGTATGCCGGTATTTTTGTGGAGGAAATTATGGCAAAAGCAGCATATGATGCCAATAGTATATCTGTATTGGAAGGACTTGAAGCAGTCAGAGTTCGTCCGGGAATGTATATCGGTTCTGTATCTCGTAAGGGTTTGAATCATATGATCTATGAGATCGTGGATAACTCGGTGGACGAGCATCTGGCCGGTTACTGTGACACCATTCATGTAACATTGGAGGCCGACGGTTCCTGCACGGTGGAAGATAACGGCCGAGGTATTCCGGTTGGCATGCATGCGAAGGGTGTTTCGGCGGCCCGCGTGGTTTTTACCACCCTTCACGCCGGCGGTAAGTTTGATAACAACGCCTATAAGACCTCCGGAGGTCTTCACGGTGTGGGATCTTCTGTTGTTAACGCTCTTTCTACTTATATGGATGTGGAGATCTCCCGTGACGGTGCGATCCACCATGACCGTTATGAGCAGGGCAAGCCGGTGGAGCAGCTGGTGGACGGTCTGCTTCCGACCATTGGTAAGACCAAGAAGACCGGTACGAAGATCAATTTCCTTCCGGATCCGACGATCTTCGAGAAGACACGGTTTAAAGAGGATGAGATCATGAGTCGTCTTCATGAGACGGCCTATCTGAATCCGGGACTTACCATCATTTACGATGATCTTCGTTCCGAGGAAGGGGAGCATCATGAATTCCACGAAGAGGACGGAATCAAGGGTTTTGTTAGGGATCTGAACCAGAAAGCGGAGGCTGTGACCGATGTTGTATCCTTCTCCGGTGAAAGCGACGGTATTCAGGTTGAGGTTGCCTTCCAGTTCGTGAATGAATTCCACGAGAATGTCATGGGCTTCTGCAATAATATCTATAATGCAGAGGGTGGCACCCATATTACAGGGTTTAAGACCACCTTTACCACCATTATCAATAACTATGCCAAGGAACTTGGCATTTTAAAAGATAAGGATCCGAACTTTACCGGTGCGGATGTGCGTAACGGAATGACAGCTGTGGTTGCCATCAAGCATCCGGATCCGCGATTTGAGGGTCAGACAAAGACCAAGCTGGATAACCAGGACGCGGCCAAGGCCGTTTCTGCTGTAACAGGTGAGAAGATCGTCCTGTTCTTTGACCGTAATCTTGATACCTTAAAGGCTGTGATCGGCTGTGCGGAAAAGGCCGCCAAGATCCGTAAGACGGAGGAGAGAGCCAAGACCAATCTGCTGACAAAGCAGAAGTATTCCTTTGACTCCAATGGTAAGCTGGCGAACTGTGAGAGCCGGGATGCCAAGAAATGTGAGATCTTTATCGTCGAGGGAGATTCTGCGGGAGGCAGCGCCAAGACCGCGAGAAACCGTATGTACCAGGCGATCCTTCCCATTCGGGGTAAGATCCTGAATGTAGAGAAGGCCAGCATCGACAAGGTTCTTGCCAATGCTGAGATCAAGACCATGATCAATGCCTTCGGCTGTGGATTTTCCGAGGGATACGGCAATGATTTTGATATTACAAAGCTTCGCTACGATAAGATCATTATTATGGCAGATGCCGACGTGGATGGTGCGCATATCGCAACCCTCCTTTTGACTCTGTTTTATCGTTTTATGCCGGAGCTGATCTATGAGGGGCATGTCTATATTGCAATGCCGCCTCTGTATAAGGCAATGCCCAAGAAGGGAAAGGAAGAGTATCTTTATGACGATGAGGCGCTTGAGGCTTATCGTAAGAAGCATACCGGTCCTTTTACTCTTCAGCGTTATAAGGGACTTGGTGAGATGGATGCCCAGCAGCTTTGGGAGACGACCCTTGATCCGCAGCGACGCATTCTTAAGAAGGTTGAAATTGAAGACGGCCGTATGGCCAGTGATGTGACGGAAATGCTGATGGGCAATGATGTCGGCCCACGTAAGGTTTTCATTCACAAACATGCAAGAGAAGCAGAACTTGATCTTTAATCCAATAAAGGAGCTTTTATATTATGGCACAGGAGCAGCTGATACATACAGAATATTCAGAAGTCATGCAGAAGTCGTATATCGATTATGCGATGAGCGTTATTGTGGCGCGTGCACTTCCAGATGTTAGGGACGGATTGAAACCGGTACAAAGAAGAACGTTATACGATATGTATGAGCTCGGTATCCGGTATAATCAGCCATATCGTAAGTCTGCACGTATCGTCGGTGATACCATGGGTAAATACCATCCCCACGGAGACAGTTCCATCTACGAGTCTCTTGTTGTCATGGCGCAGGACTTTAAGAAGGGCATGCCCCTTGTAGACGGTCACGGTAATTTCGGTTCCATCGAGGGCGATGGTGCCGCTGCCATGCGTTATACGGAGGCAAGACTTCAGAAGCTGACACAGGAAGTGTATCTTGCTGACCTGGATAAGGATATTGTGGATTTTGTTCCCAACTTTGATGAGACGGAAAAGGAACCTTCCGTCCTTCCGGTTCGTGTTCCCAATATTCTGATCAACGGTGCAGAGGGTATTGCCGTTGGTATGGCAACCTCTATTCCGACCCACAACCTTGGGGAGGTCATTGACGGTGTGATCGCCTATATGAAGAACCCGGATCTTAACACCGAGCAGATGATGGAGTTTGTTCCGGGACCGGATTTTCCAACCGGTGGTATTGTAACCAACAAGGATGATCTGCTTGAGATATATTCCACCGGATCCGGTAAGATCAAGATCCGGGGCAAGGTTGAGATCGAGCCTGTCAAGGGTGGAAGAGTGCGTGTGGTGATCACAGAGATCCCGTATACCATGATCGGTGCCGGAATCGGCAAGTTCTTAAATGATGTGTTCTCTCTTGCGGAGAATAAGCATACCAACGACATCGTGGATATTTCCAACCAGTCTTCCAAGGAAGGTATTCGTATCGTGATCGAGCTTAAGAAGGGTGCAGATGTGGACCGCTTCTGCAATCTCTTATATAAAAAGACCCGTCTTGAGGATACCTTCGGTGTGAATATGCTTGCGGTCTGTGATGGTCGACCGGAGACCATGGGGATTGTTCCGATTATCCGTCATCATGTGGACTTCCAGTATGAGCTTTGCACCAGAAAGTACACCACACTTCTGGCGAAGGAAAGGGATAAGAAGGAGATTCAGGAAGGTCTGATCAAGGCCTGTGATGTCATCGATCTGATCATTGAGATCCTGCGGGGATCCAAGGATCGCAAGATGGCGGAGAATTGCCTTGTCAATGGTGTGACTGAGGGAATCCGTTTCAGAAGCGAACAGTCGAAAAAGGATGCAGCTATGCTGATGTTTACACAGCGTCAGGCAGAGGCGATCCTTGATATGCGTCTGTACCGTCTGATCGGTCTTGAAATCGAGGCATTACGCAAGGACTATGCCCAGACCATGCAGAACATCAATGACTATACCCAGATTCTGGAGAACCGTTCCGTTATGGCTAAGGTGATCATCAAGGATCTTAAGGCAATCAAAAAGGAATATGCAAGGGAGAGGAGAACCGTAATCGACAACGTGGCTGAGGCTGTTGTCAAGGAAAAGCCCATCGAAGAGATCGATGTGGCCGTTCTTCTGGATCGTTTTGCCTATGCCAGAGTGGTGGATCGCTCCACCTATGAGCGTAACAAAGAGGCGGCTGACGAAGAAAGCAAGAGGATCATCTTCTGTAAGAATACGGATCGTATCAATATCTTTACGGATGCCGGTATGGTTCATTCTGTAAAAGTATTGGATCTTCCTTACGGAAAGTTCCGAGATAAGGGTCAGCCGATCGACAATCTGTCGAATTTCGATGTGAATGTGGAGCATGCGCTGTTTATCGAGGCGGCCGGAAACCTTAAGAACAGGGCGGTCTTCTTTGCGACAAAGCGTGGCATGATCAAGGGCGTTGACGGAAGTGAGTTTGATATGAGCCGTCGTTCGGCTTCTGCCACAAAGCTTTCCGATGAGGCAGATTGTGTTCTTTGCGTGGGAATCATTGAAGAGGGGGATACCATCGTATTCCGTTCCACCAAGGATTATTTCCTTCGTATGGATGCTTCCGAGACACCTCTTAAGCACAAGAATGCCTTGGGTAACCGTGCCATGAAGATGGAAAAGGGTGAGGAAATGCAGGAGGTCTACATCCTGAAGAAGGATGATACCAGTGATCCTGTCGTTAAGGTGTCCGGACATGCCGTGCATCTGGCAAGGTTGCATCTGGGCAGTCGTGACAGTCGCGGAGTGAAAAAATAAATAAGAAAAGAGGACGGTATGAATCCAAATCGTCGCAATCATTGGGTACAGATTCTGTACCCTCTTTTTGCATATTATGTTCTGTACTATATTTCTGATTCCATTGCCTTAAGCTATGTGGGAGAGGAGAGGGGAACTTTGGCTCTGTTTTTTGCATCCCTGGTGACCCTGGGGCCTGTGTACCTTTTCTATAAAAGAGCACCCATCCTCCGGTTATCTTATCCCGCTACCCGAAGGGATTGGCTTTTAGAAGGTGGCTATATTCTGGGAATCGCATGCCTTGGCTTGAAGATCAATCTGATGGTGGCGGGGCTGGATCTTCTGGAGTATTCCAGCTCCTATGGGAAGTCCGCCTATATCCTTCATACGGGAGGCATGTTCCTTCGGATCCTGGTGCTTGGAATATTGATCCCCCTGCTGGAGGAGCTTCTGTTTCGCGGTGTGATCCTTGGACAGCTTTTAAATTTCTGTGATATCAAGTGGGGAATCATAATATCCAGTGTGCTATTTGGAATCCTTCACTTTAATGTGGTACAATTTCTATATGCCGCAGTGATGGGAAGCCTGTTGGGACTTTTGTATGCAAAGACCCGACACGTCTGGGCAACCTGGATCGCTCACGGACTTTGTAATCTTTTGGTTCTTTTTATCATTGGTTAGAAAGAAGGGCTTATGAAGAAAAAGGCAGAGGGAAGCAGAAATTTTTCCGCCATGATGATCATTGTGATGTTATCCATCCTCTTTGTTCTGATGGGATCGCTTATGACCTTTCTGGAGGGAATGAAGAGTATCTATTTTTGTTATGTTACAGCAGGATTCTTTTTGCTGGGTGGAGCATGGCTGTCGATCCGTTACTTCGTGAAGGAAGAATACCGGCAGATCACCAATTATGATTTTTCCTTTGGGGTTCTGATGCTACTGGGCGGGGTTCTGCTCTGTATCCGGGCGAAGGATATTCTGCCTGCCTTCTTTGTTCTTCTGGGAGCCTTACTTCTGGTGGAGGCTGTTTTTTTACTGCAGTTTGCCATTATGATGAAGATCCGGGAAAGCGCACCGGGGAGCATTCTGATCTTTGCTTTCGCAGCGGCTGTTACATCTCTTTCTCTTCTGATCCTGCTGGATCCGGATCAGATTCTGGAGCAGGCATCGATGATTCGCTGGTTCTACATCGGCGTGATGATCGCAGGGATCCTTGGGCTTTTATCCCTTCTCATCGTGGGGGTGACCTCCGGCAGGGCGGCCAAGGAGACTTCTCTTGCAGAAGAGGAAGCGATAGAGGAAAAAGAACCGGATCCATTGCTGGATGATCCGGAAGAAAGAGAAAGAAAAGAGGTTACAGATGAAAACGAAAGTGTACATTGACGGGCAGAGTGGAACCACGGGCCTTCAGATCTACGACAGGATCGGAAGGAGAGAAGACCTTGAGCTTCTTCGGATCCCTGAGGACAAGCGTCATGATCTTGAGGAGCGCCGAAAGTTTTTAAACGCTGCCGATATCGTCTTTTTGTGTCTGCCGGATGACGGGGCAAGAGAGGCGGTCTCCCTCATTGAGCATGAGGCTGTGCGGGTGATCGATGCCTCTACAGCGCATCGTACCAGAGATGACTGGACCTATGGATTCCCTGAGCTTTCTCCGGAGCAGAGGCAGGCGATTGCAGACAGTAAGCGGGTGGCTAATCCGGGCTGTCACGCAACCGGACTGATCTCTGTTGCAGCGCCGCTGGTTCGTTTGGGTATTCTGCCAAAGGATTACCCTTTGACATGTTTTTCGCTGACGGGTTATTCCGGTGGTGGTAAGAAGATGATCGCTGATTATGAGGCGGAGGGCAGACCGGAGACCTTATCTTCTCCCGGCATTTACGGATTAAGTTTAAAGCATAAGCATATTCCGGAGATGACCAAGATGACAGGTCTTACCTATCCGCCGGTGTTTCTTCCGGTGGTAGATGACTATTATAAGGGAATGGCCTCCACCATTTCACTGCAGAATCGTCTCTTGGAGGGACAGCCGGATGCAGAGGAGATCTGCAGGGCTTTGAAGGAATACTATAAGGATCAGCTTTTTGTTACGGTTCGGGATTTTGAAGAGGCACCTTCAACGGTGTATGCCAATACACTGGCGGGCACCAATCGCCTGGAGATCCTTGTCTGCGGCAACAAGGAGCAGACAACGGTGACAGCGCTGTTTGACAATTTGGGAAAGGGAGCATCGGGAGCAGCTGTTCAGAATATGAACATCATGCTCGGTCTTCCGGAAGATACCGGATTATAAAAGAAAAGGGTCGTCCCCCGGGTGATATGTATCATCCGGGGGACGACCCTTTTTGTTTAATTATATTTTTTGTGACGTTTTACCACCAGAGCAGTGGAGATATTCAGGGCATTGTCTGCACAACGCTCAAGGTCGGTTGACATATCGGTAAATACGATGCCGGCTGTAGGATCACATTTGCCCTTCATCATACGGTTGATGTGCTTGTCGGTAAGCTCTGCATGAAGATCATCTACAATGTTTTCATTGCGCTCGGCCTCCGGAAGAAGGGTGAAGTTTTCTTTGGAGAAGATCTCGATACTGATCTCAACGCTTCGTACCGTTGCCTCAGCCAGACGCTTCATATCCTTTCTGGCTGGCTTGCTGAAGCTTTCCTTTTGCTCTTCAAGACGATCCATGTATTCGATGATGTTCATGGCGTGGTCACTGATTCGCTCGTAGTTGGTGGCAATGGTTGCAAGCTTTGAAGCACGGAAGGCATCGGCATCGGACATATCATCCGGACGGATATGGATCAGCTGATCGGTAATGGCATGACAGAGATAATCGACGATAGACTCTGTGGTGCGGACCTGCTCGGCAAGTCTTGCCTCTTCCTTCTGATAATCGATCTTCTTGAAATCCTTGTTCTTGTCTTTGCTCATATCCTTGACTTCTTTGTCCTTCAAGAAGAAGCAGTCGATGGCAGCCTGGAGGTTCTCAAGAGCCATATTACCCATTCGTTCACACTCCAGCATGGCCTGACGGATAACGATGGAAGGCATCATGCTGTTGCTGTTATTCATATAGAGAAGCTTCTTGCCTTCCTTCATACGGGCCTCTTCCGGAAGTTCCGGGATGAGCTTTTCTACAAGGGCAATGATGTACTTGGAGAAAGGCGCGATGAGGATAACGGCAGTGATAGCGAAAATGGTATGGGTATTCGCAATCTGACGACCTACATCGTTTGGGGACAGCGACTGGATCAGTCGAAGGATTCCCGGGAAGATGGTAATGATCAGCACTAGGATTCCGGCACGGATCAGGTTGAAGCAAAGGTTCAGGATAGAGGTACGCTTACCGTTGCGGTTAGCGGTAAGTCCTGCCAACAGGTTCGGGGTTACAGAACCGATGGCTGCACCGATCACAAGGAATACGGCTGTTTTGTATTCGAGGATTCCCTGTACGGCAAAGGCCTGGAAGATAACGGTGGAAGAGGATGAACTCTGTAATAGTGCCGTAAAAGCCAGACCGAAAAGTACAGCCAGGAACGGATTGGACAGGGTGGAAAGGAATCTGGCAAATTCAGGACTTGCAGCCAGAGGCTTGATGGCGTCCTTAATCAGCCCTACACCCACAAATAACATACCAAAACCAAGGATGATCATTCCAATATATTTAGTGGAAGGCTTTTTGACAAACAGATACATAATAGCACCGATAAAAAGTAGAAACGGTGCAAAGGCTGTAAGATCAAAAGCTGTGATTTGAGCGGTGATGGTGGTACCGATGTTGGCACCCATGATTACGGCAATCGCTTCACCGAGATTCATAAGACCGGAGTTAACGAATCCAATCACCATCATATCGGTGGCAGAGGAACTCTGGATCAGTATGGTAACAGTGATTCCAAGGATAATTCCAAAAATCTTATTGGAGGTGGCATGCTCTAAGATCGTTCGGACCTTATCGCCTGCTGCGTTCTGTAATCCCGATGACATAATCGTCATTCCATACAGGAATAGACCAACACCACCAAGAAGTGTAAAGAATTGTGTGATACTCATTGATAGTTCTCCTTCAATCGTTGTCAAAATGACACATACCACTAGAGTCTAATGTAAATGCAAATCCTTTGCAATCATTTTACCTGAATTTCATAAAAAAGTCTGTATCTTCTCTATGTAAATATAGTAGAATCGTAAATGTTGAGGCGAACGGACCGATGTCTGTACGTTGCAACGAACCGAATTAGATCATTTGAGAAAAGAAAGATAAGGTGAAATCATGTTAGAAACAGGTTGTAAGGGACATGCAGAGGATTATGTGACAGAGGAAAATGCGGCAAAGAGCATGGGAAGCGGAGACCTTATGGTCTTTGCAACACCGGCAATGATCGCCCTTGTGGAGATGGCATGCTGGACCTCTGTTGCCGATGGCCTTGAAGAAGGACAGAGCACCGTGGGCACGGCACTGGAGGTCAACCATGTATCGGCAACGCCTTTAGGTGTCAAGGTATGGTGCGACAGTGAGCTGACACAGATCGATGGAAGAAAGTTGACCTTTGCCGTTAAGGTATACGATGAGGCCGGACTCATCGGAGAGGGAAGTCACCAGCGTTTCATTATCGATAAGGAACGTTTCCTTGCAAAAGCAGAGAAGAAGGCAGAAGCCAAGAAAGAAGAGGTTTAATTCCATGAAGATCGCACTTGCACAGATGCAGATGTCCATGGATAAGTCTGCCAACCTGAATTCTGCTGTTATGCAGATCCGAAGCGCCGGTCTGAAGGGAGCCGATCTGGTATTGTTCCCGGAGGTCATGCTGACACCGTTTTTCCCGCAGTATCCGGCGGCTATGCTTTCCGGTATGGGGATCCCCTCCGATGCCTTTTCCATCGGAGAAGATGACGTGGCCTTTGAGACCTTGTCTTCCGCTGCCAGGGAAGCAGCTCTTTATATCAGTCCGAACTTCTATATAAAAGAGGAAGATGGGACCTGTTTTGACAGATCCTACCTGATCTCCCCCAATGGAGCCGTTAAAGGCCATGGGGATATGGTGCATATTTTCTCCGGGGAGAATTTTTGGGAAAAGGATTATTACACTCCTTCCAGAGAAGGGTTTCGGGTGTTTGACACGCCCTTTGGCAGAGTCGGTATTGTGATCTGCTTCGACCGCCATATTCCGGAGTCCATCCGTTCGGTTGCATTGCAGGGAGCAACGATCGTTTTGATTCCTACGGCCAACCTTGTGAATGAGCCGTTGGATGTCTTCGAAGCAGAACTTCGTGCGGCTGCTTACCAGAACAATGTGTTTATTGCCATGTGTAACCGTGTGGGAGAGGAGAACGGTATCACCTTTGCCGGCGAGTCCCTTGTGGTGGGACCGGATGGAAATGTACTGGCAAAGGCAGGAAGAGATCAGGAACTTTTGCTCTGCGAGATCGATCCGGGAGAAGCCCTTCGCAGCAGAAGCCAGCGACCTTATATCGGTTTCGTCAGTCCGGATCCCAAGGTCTACCATATGGCCGGGGAGCGGGAGAGTCTTGTGGCTCCTTCTCTGAATCGTCTCTTTCATGCCATGAGTGAATACGATAGGGGAGATGCTCTGAGGATCCAGCACTTCACAAAGGTATGGACCTATGCCAGAATGATCGGTCTGGGAGAGGGACTGGATGTAAATACACAAAATACCCTTGAGGCTGCGGCGATCCTTCATGATATCGGGATCCATAAGGCAGAACGGGGCTTTTCATCTTCCAGCGGTTCCCTTCAGGAGAAGCTGGGACCGGCAGAGGCAGTAAAGCTTATGACGGATCTGGGATTTGACCGGGAGATGATCCGACGGGTCAGCTATCTGATCGGCCATCATCATACCTACACTGAGATTGATGGAATCGATTACCAGATCCTTGTTGAGGCGGATTTCCTTGTGAACATCCTGGAGGACCGGTTATCGGAAGAAGCGGCAGAGCACACCTTTGAGACGATCTTTAAGACAGAGACCGGTAAGAAACTTTTCCGGGATATGTATCCGGAGGAAGGTCCCTACGATCCCAAGAAAAAATAAATAAGCTTCCTTCGTGAGGAAAATGAAGAAAAACGGAGAAAATGAGAGTAAAGCATAGATTTGGTGAGAAAACCACCTAAAATACAGCGTTGCAACTTGGGACAGGTGAAACTATTATATGAGTGTCGGTTAGCACTCCATTAAAATGAGTGCTAACAAAATAAAAGATAAAATAATCCATCTTAGATAAAAGGAGGAATACACATGAAGTTAAGTCCATTATCCGATCGCGTTGTATTAAAGCAGCTTGAGGCCGAGGAGACAACAAAGAGCGGTATCATCCTGGCAAGCAGCGCACAGGAGAAGCCACAGGAGGCTGAGGTCATCGCTGTAGGCCCTGGAACAAAGGATGTTACCATGCAGGTTAAGGTTGGACAGAAGGTTGTATATTCAAAGTATGCAGGAACCAATGTTAAGCTTGAGGATGAGGAGTTCATCCTTGTTAAGCAGGATGACATTCTTGCAATCGTAGAGTGATCGATAATCTAGGTTAGATACAGAAAGGAAGCGTTATCATGGCAAAAGAGATTAAGTATGGTGCAGAAGCTAGAAATGCTCTGCAGGCTGGTGTAGATAAGTTAGCAGATACAGTACGTGTTACCATCGGACCTAAGGGTCGTAATGTTGTATTGGACAAGTCTTATGGAGCTCCAATCATCACAAACGACGGTGTTACCATCGCTAAGGAGATCGAGCTTGAGGATGCCTTTGAGAACATGGGTGCTCAGCTGGTTAAGGAAGTTGCCACAAAGACAAACGATGTTGCAGGTGATGGTACTACAACAGCAACCGTTCTTGCTCAGGCAATGGTTACAGAGGGAATGAAGAACCTTGCTGCAGGTGCCAACCCAATCGTTCTTCGTAAGGGAATGAAGAAGGCAACAGACGAGGCTGTTAAGTCCATCGTTGGAATGTCTGCAAAGGTAAGCGGTAAGGATCAGATCGCAAAGGTTGCATCCATTTCCGCAGGTAACGAAGAAGTTGGTGAGATGGTAGCTGACGCAATGGAGAAGGTTTCCAATGACGGCGTTATCACCATTGAAGAGTCTAAGACCATGCAGACAGAGCTTGACCTGGTAGAGGGTATGCAGTTTGACCGTGGATACATTTCTTCTTACATGGTAACAGATACTGATAAGATGGAGGCTGTATTAGACGATCCATACATCCTGATCACAGACAAGAAGATCTCTAACATTCAGGAGATCCTTCCACTTCTTGAGCAGATCGTTCAGTCCGGCAGCAAGCTTTTAATTATCGCTGAGGATGTTGAGGGTGAGGCTCTTACAACACTGATCTTAAACAAGCTCCGTGGAACTTTCAATGTTGTAGCTGTTAAGGCACCTGGTTATGGTGACAGAAGAAAAGAGATGCTTCAGGATATCGCTATCCTCACAGGCGGACAGGTAATCTCTTCTGAGGTTGGTCTTGAGCTTAAGGACGCTACTATTGAGCAGCTTGGACGTGCTAAGAGCGTAAAGGTTGCCAAGGAGAACACAGTGATTGTTGACGGTGAGGGCGATAAGGCTGCCATTGCTGATCGTGTGGCTCAGATCCGTAAGCAGATCGAGGAGACAACATCAGACTTCGACCGCGAGAAGCTTCAGGAGCGTCTTGCCAAGATGGCTGGCGGTGTTGCCGTTATCCGTGTCGGTGCTGCAACCGAGACTGAGATGAAGGAAGCGAAGTATCGTATGGAGGATGCTCTTAACGCTACACGTGCTGCAGTAGAAGAGGGAATCATCTCCGGTGGTGGAAGTGCATACATTCATGCAGCAAAGGATGTTGAGAAGCTCGCAGCCACACTTGAGGGCGATGAGAAGACCGGTGCCAAGGTTATCCTTAAGGCTCTTGAGGCACCTCTGTTCAACATCGCTTACAATGCAGGTCTTGAGGGATCTGTTATCATCAACAAGGTAAAGGAGTCTAAGCCTGGCTTTGGTTTCGATGCTTACAACGAGGAGTACACCGACATGGTTGCTTCCGGAATTCTTGATCCTGTTAAGGTTACAAGAACAGCATTACAGAATGCTTGCTCCGTTGCATCTACACTGCTTACAACCGAGTCTGTTGTAGCAGACATCAAGGAGCCGGCAGCTCCAATGCCGGCAGGTGGTGCAGGAATGCCTGGCATGATGTAATGCCTGAATAGTATTATTAAAAGAGCAGTTATAAAGAGCGTACGTTTGTGTTAAGCACAAAGGTACGCTTTTTTGTATAACAACGAGCCAAAGTCCCGTCTGCAAGCTTGCTTGCGAGAGGGACTTTGGCGACTGTAGAACACCGAAAGGCTTTGCCTTGAGGTGTGAAAAATCGAGTAGGAGTTAGCCTACTCGATTCAAATATGGTATGATGTCTACGTTTTATTTAACTCAGTCGGCGCGCAAGACTCGCGAGCGAGTCTTAACGAAACGCAGGATAAAGGATAGAAACATATGAATGTTATTTTTGACATGGACGGGCTGATGTTCGATACGGAAAAGGTTTTTGTTAAGGCATGGCGCTATGCAGGTGAGAAGGCCGGCCTGGGAGACACAGGATATATGGCAATCAAGACTCTTGGTATGAATGAAGAGGCCTGTGAGAAGGTATGGTATGAGACCTTCGGAGAGAGATATCATCCGGAAGAGATCTGTCAGTATAAAAACCGTTTTTTATCCGATTACTATAGGCAGCATGATGTTCCGGTGAAGAAGGGGCTGCTTGCTTTGCTTACGTATTTGAAGGAAAATAAGAGTAAAATGGCTGTTGCGTCTTCATCAAGCCGTATGGAAGTGGAAGGCTTTCTGGAAAGAGCCGGTGTGCGTTCCTACTTTGATGCGGTTGTTTGTGGAGACATGATAGAACGTTCGAAGCCTTACCCGGACATTTATATAAAAGCGGCGTCGCTTCTGGGAGAAAGTCCTTTGGATTGCTATGCACTGGAAGATTCAAAGAACGGACTTCTGGCAGCACATCGTGCCGGGTGCAGACCGGTTATGATTCCGGATCTGTGGCAACCGGATGAAGAGATCTTAGAGATTATAGCAGGAAAGTTTGATGATCTGCTTCAGCTGAAAGAGGCATTTCAGGAGAAAAGAATCTGACCGTGCGGGATGAATGGGTGTATTTATGAATATATATGATAAGCGCAATATTTCCATGATGATGGATTTATATGAACTGACGATGGCCAACGGATATTTCCTTCAGGAAAATAAGGATACGAAGGTGGCCTTTGATGTGTTCTTCCGTAAGAATCCGGATAAGGGCGGTTTTTCCATCTTTGCCGGTCTAGAACAGATCGTCGAATATATTGAGGGCATGCATTTTGAAAAAGAGGATATCGCATATCTTCGGAGTCTTCACCAGTTTGATGATAACTTCCTGGATTATCTCCGGGATTTTCATTTTACAGGAGATGTCTATGCCTTTGCAGAAGGTACTGTTATGTATCCCGGTGAACCGGTGATCACGGTGGTGGCTCCTTTAGTGGAGGCTCAGATGGTGGAGACCGAGATCTTAGCCCAGGTCAATCACCAGAGTCTGATCGCCACCAAAGCCCAGAGAATCGTGCGTTCTGCCAAGGGAAGAGCAGTCTCTGATTTTGGCGCAAGACGTGCCCATAATAACGATGCGGCCATCTATGGGGCACGGGCTGCCTATATCGGTGGGGTGAAGGGAACAGCCACCGTCTCTGCCGGACAGTATTTCCATATACCGGTGGGAGGTACCATGGCCCATAGCTGGATCATGTATTATCAGGATGAAAAGACGGCTTTTCGCAAGTTTGCCTTTACCTATCCGGATAACTGTATTCTCCTGGTGGATACCTATGATGTACTTCGTCAGGGAGTTCCCAATGCCATCGAAATCTTCCGGGAGATGAAGGAGGCAGGGATTTCGTCGAAAAACTACGGAATCCGCATCGATTCCGGTGACCTGGCCTATCTTACAAGGGAAGCAAGGAAGATGTTGGATCAGGCTGGATTTGCGGATGCAAAGATCGTGATCAGTAACAGCCTGGATGAATATACCATCCGTTCCATCTTGGATCAGGGAGGATCGGTGGACAGCTTCGGTGTGGGAGAGCGGCTTATCACCTCCCGTTCGGAGCCGGTTTTTGGCGCAGTTTATAAGCTTTCCGCTGTGGAAGAGGATGGGACTATGGCGCCCAGGATCAAGGTTTCCGAGGCGGTGGAGAAGATCACAAACCCGGGACTTAAGGATGTATATCGTATTTATAACGAGGAAGGTCATGCCATTGCAGACCTGATTACAAAGGCGGGGGAAGAGGTATCCTTTGAAGGGGCCTACCGTTTTGTAGACCCCATCGAACCCTGGAAGGTTCGCTGCTTTGAACATGTGACGGCGAAGAAACTGCAGCAGAGGATCATTCATAAGGGAAAGCGGGTAGGAAAGCTTCCGGAAGCAGATGAGATCCAGGCCTATGTCAAGGATCAGCTGACCCGTGAAATCTGGGAAGAGGAACAGCGATTTGAGAATCCCCACCGTCACTATGTGGATATGAGTCCTGCCTATTATGAAATGAAGATGGATATGTTAAAGGAACACAGCCTGTGATCCTACAGGAACAGCGAAAAGAAAGTTGGAGATTATGTTAGAGAATAAGACCATAGTACTTGGAGTCTGCAGCTCCATTGCGGCATATAAGGCGGCAGATCTTTGCAGTCGTCTGAAGAAGCAGCGTGCCAATGTTCATGTCATTATGACAAGAAACGCATTGAATTTTATCAACCCCATTACCTTTGAGACCCTGACGGGGAACAAATGTATGGTGGATACCTTTGACCGGAACTTCAAGTTCGATGTGGAGCACGTAGAAATCGCTAAGGCGGCGGATCTGTTTCTGATTGCTCCGGCCTCAGCCAACACCATTGCCAAGATCGCAAACGGTCTGGCGGATGATATGTTATCTACCACGTTTCTGGCATCCACCTGTCCGAAACTGATCTTTCCGGCGATGAATACAAGAATGTACGAAAATCCCATTACCCAGGACAATCTGAAGAAGGCCAAGTCCTATGGCATGAAGGTCATTGAGCCGGCAGCAGGCCTTTTAGCCTGTGGGGATGTGGGAAAAGGAAAAATGCTTGATCCAGAGGAGATCCTTGAGCATGTGATCTCCGAGGTTGCCTTCCCCCATGATCTGGCAGGCAAAAAGATCTGTATTTCCGCAGGTCCTACCCAGGAGGCCATTGACCCTGTCCGCTTTATTACCAACCACTCAACCGGTAAGATGGGATATGCTCTGGCAAAGGCAGCAGCCAGAAGGGGAGCGGAGGTCACCCTTGTGTCCGGTCCGGTCAATCAGAAGACACCTCTTGGAGTTTGGCGGGTGGATGTCACAAGTGCCCAACAGATGTATGATGCTGTTACGAAGGTACAGGAGCAGATGGATGCCATTATTATGACGGCGGCTGTGGCAGATATGAGACCGGTGAACTGCGCTCAGGAGAAAATCCATAAGGTCACCATGCCGGATGCAATTCAGCTGACCGGTAATCCGGATATTCTGTCTTATCTCGGAGAACATAAGAGACAGGGACAGGTTCTGGTTGGTTTTTCCATGGAGACAGAGCATCTGATCGAAAATTCCAGAGGAAAGCTGGAGCGAAAGAAGGCAGATCTGATCGTTGCCAATTCTCTTCGAACCGAAGGAGCCGGATTCGGAACGGATACCAATGTGATCACCCTGATCACAAAAGAGGATGCAAAAGAGCTTCCTCTTATGAGCAAGGACGAGGCAGCAGGCCATATTCTTGATAGAATTTGTAATCTTTTAAAGTGATGTTTGTGCTATGGGATCAAATATGGTAAAATCTCCTTTGTGTGTGGCGAATGTCAACACAAAGAAAGTATGAGGAGTTTTAATGAGCGTAGCAATTTTAACTGATACAAATAGCGGTTTTACAGTAGAAGAAGCGAAGGAGAAGGGAGTTTATGTTCTTCCCACTCCGTTCTATATTGATGATAAGCTTTACTATGAAAGCGTTGATCTAGATCATGACAAGTTCTATGAGTTACAGGCTGATGATCACGAGATCCACACTTCCATGCCTTTGGTGGGAGATGTTATGGACAAGTGGCATGAGCTTTTGGAGGAGTATGATGAGATTGTGTACATTCCATTATCATCAGGCTTATCTTCATCATGTGAAACTGCCATCATGCTTGCAGAGGATGATGAGTTTGAAGGAAAGGTCTTTGTTGTCAACAACCAGAGAATCTCTGTTACAATGAAGCTTTCTGCCCTTGAAGCAAAGGCGTTGGCTGACGAGGGCAAGAGTGCTGAAGAGATCAAGGAATACCTTGAGGAGCACAAGAAGGAGTCCGCCATCTATATCATGGTGGATACTTTAAAGTACTTAAAGAGAGGTGGAAGGATCACTCCCGCAGCAGCTGCTGTAGGATCCCTTCTTCATATCAAGCCGGTTCTTCAGATCCAGGGAGAGAAGCTTGATAAGTTTGCAATGGCGCGTACCATGAAGCAGGGGAAGCAGATCCTTTTGGATGCGATCAAGAAGGATGCCGAGGAGAGATTTGAGGATCCGGACGGAAGCAACCTTGTTATGTCCATTGCGCATACCAATAATCAGGTAGAGGCTGAGAAGCTCCGTGAGGAGCTCTTATCGCTGTATCCGAATCGTCAGGTGGTCATCGATCCGCTTTCTATGGTAGTAGCCTGCCATATCGGACCGGGATCTCTTGCTGTTACAATTTCAAAGAGTTTCCTTAAGGAAATTTAATTAGCAGAAATCGTCCCATGGCAAATGTCGTGGGGCTTTCTGATGTCTTAAAGTATTTGCCATAACATTGCGGATCCCGCAGCTGCGGAGAAGGCCAGGCAGCCTTAAGACCATCGTATATCTTTTTGTTCATTTAGTTGAAGGAGGTAAATTATGGTAAAAGCAGTTGTTGGAGCCAACTGGGGAGATGAAGGTAAGGGTAAGATCACAGATACCTTAGCGGATTCTGCAGACATTGTGATTCGTTTCCAGGGTGGTGCAAATGCAGGACATACCATTGTGAATGATTATGGTAAATTTGCTCTGCATCTTATGCCCTCCGGAGTATTCCATCAGAATATCATGAACATTATCGGTAATGGTGTTGCGTTTGATATCGATAAGTTTATCAATGAGTTAAACGAGATCGAGTCCAAGGGAGTTCCGGCTCCTCAGCTTATGGTTTCTGACCGCGTTCAGGTTCTGATGCCGTATCATGTACAGTTTGATTCTTTAGAGGAGGCACGTCTGGCTGGAAAGTCCTTTGGATCTACCAAGTCCGGAATTGCGCCTTTCTATTCTGATAAGTTTGCCAAGATCGGTTGGCAGATCAATGAATTTTTCCAGGATGATGATGTCCTGCGTGAGAAGATCGCCCGTGTGGCTCAGATCAAGGACGCACTCCTTGTGAACTTATATCACACGGATCCGATCGATCAGGAGGGTCTTCTGAACTGGATCAAGGAGAGAAGAGACAAGGTGAAGAAGTACATCGGCAATGTTTCCCTGTATCTTGACGGAGCCATCAAGGAGGGTAAGACGGTTCTCTTAGAGGGTCAGCTTGGAACCATGAAGGATCCGGATCACGGTATCTATCCAATGGTTACATCTTCTTCCCCAATCGCAGGCTATGGTGCCATCGGTGCCGGAATTCCTCCATATGAGATCAAGCAGATCGTTGTAGTATCCAAGGCATATTCTTCTGCGGTAGGAGCCGGTGAGTTCGTTTCCGAGATCTTCGGAGATGAGGCGGTTTCCCTTCGTAACCACGGAGGAGACGGCGGAGAGTACGGTGCTACCACAGGTCGTCCTCGTCGTGTTGGCTGGTATGACTGTGTTGCAAGTAAGTATGGTTGCAGACTTCAGGGATGTACCGATGTTGCCTTTACTGTTTTGGATGACCTTGGATATCTGGATGAGATTCCGGTTTGTGTTGCCTACGAGCTGGACGGCGAGGAGATCACAGAGTTCCCTGTGACAAAGGATCTTTCCCGTTGCAAGCCTGTCTATAAGGTATTCCCGGGTTGGAAGTGTGATATCCGTGGCATCAAGAAGTTCGAGGATCTTCCACAGAAGGCACAGGACTATGTTAACTTTATCGAGCAGCAGTTAGGTTACCCGATCACAATGGTAAGTAACGGACCTGCACGTACCGATATCATTTATCGTAACAGCCCGTTAAAGAAATAAAGTGAAGAATTTGTTCACAAAATAAACACAACTTTAACACAAAAGAGGCACAGTTTTTATTTAGAATAAAAACTGTGCTTTTTTGCTGTTGAGAGAGTACGAAGAGAAGCCTGGACTAGTAAGGAGGAAAAACGTGTTAGAAGTAACGAATCTTGTAAAGCGATATGGAAAACAGACGGCTGTTTGTGGACTGAGCTTTACAGCAGATCGTGGAGAAATCTTAGGACTCCTCGGACCCAACGGAGCGGGAAAATCCACGACCATGAATATGCTTACCGGATATATTGCGCCTACCTCAGGAGAGATCCTGGTGAATGAGATGGATCTGCAGAAGCATCCGGCAAAGATAAAAGGAAAGATTGGCTATATGCCGGAGGTCCCTCCGCTTTATCCTGATATGACCGTAAAGGAATATCTTATCTTTGTGGCAGAATTGAGAAAGATCCCGCGAGGAAAAAGAAAAAAGGCAGTGACAGAAATCATGAAAAAGACCGCGGTGGAGCCGGTGGCTAATCGCCTGATCAAAAACCTTTCCAAGGGTTATCGTCAAAGGGTGGGATTTGCCCAGGCCATCATCGGTGATCCGGAGATCATTATTTTGGATGAGCCTACGGCCGGACTTGATCCGAGACAGATCCGGCAGATGCGGGAAATGATCCTGGATCTGAAAAAAGATCATCTTGTGATCTTGAGTTCTCATATTTTAAGTGAAATCGAAGAGGTCTGTGACCATGTTCTGATCATTTCCGGAGGCAAGCTGGTCCTTTCGGATTCCACCGAACATCTTTTGGATGAACACCAGGAATCCCTGGAGGATGTATTCCTTGAACTGACGGAACAGGAACATGAGGAAGATTTAGAGGCGGATGAAGACACGTTGGAAGAAGACTTTGGCGGGGAAGAGGAAAAGGAAACGCCAAAGGATGCAGATGAAGAAGACAGGACAATAGAAGAGAAAGGCAGGGAGAGCAAGTCATGAGGGCCATATTTAAGAGGGAATTTTTATCCTTTTTCAGAGGAATAACAGGCTGGCTGTTCCTTGGAATTACCATGGGATTGTTTGGACTGTACTTTTCTTTGTACTGTCTGCTGCAGGGAGTTCCGACCATTTCCTATTCCCTGAACAGCATCACCTTTGCGTTCCTGATTACCGTTCCGGTACTTACAATGAAAATATTTGCCCAGGAGCGGCGTGACAAGGTGGATCAGCTTACTATGACTTCTCCGGTCTCTGTGGGAAGGATCGTCCTTGGCAAGTACCTTGCCCTTCTTTGCACATACCTGATCCCGGTAGTGTTCATGGCGGTCTCTCCATGGATTCTGAGGATCTACGGTCAGGTGTCCATGAAGGAAAATTACACGGCGTTGTTTGGATTTTTCCTGTATGGAGCAACGGTTCTTGCGGTGGGACTTTTTGCTTCCGCTTTAACCGATAATGTGCTGATCGCAGCCATTGTTTCCTTTGTTATGATCTTTGTCGGATTTATTTCAGGATCCCTGGCGGGACAGTTTTCAGGAAATACCCTTCTGGTCAATCTTCTGGGATGGTATGACTTTTTGACACCCCTTCAGGATTTCCTGACAGGCAGCCTGTCTTTCCGGCATATCGTATATTATCTTACGGTAATTGTTCTTGCCCTGTTTTTTACAGCGCAGATCATTTTAAAAAGAAGATATACCATTTCGAAAAAGAGACTGTCTCTGTCGGTCTTTTCGGGACTTACGATCCTTTGTGTTCTGGTGTGCGCCGTAGGAGCTAATTTTGCCATGACAAAGGTACCGTCCAAATATGCCGAGCTGGATCTTACCACCAAAAAGTACTATACATTAACGGATAAGACCCAAACGGTTCTTTCGGGTTTGAAGCAGGATATCACGATCTACTGTCTGGCTAAGAAGAGCGATTTGACAAGCGACTATGAGATCGTATTGAAAAAGACCCTGGAGCAGTACGCGGAAAACAGCTCTCACATTACCGTAAAGTATATCGATGTGAATAAAAATCCGACCTTTGTTGCAAAGTATACCGACAGTTCGCTGGATACGGGAAGTCTGATCCTTGTAAGCGGTGACAGAACGAAGATCATTGCTGCTATGGATATGTACCAGACCCAGGTGGATTCCTCCACCTATCAGACCCAGCTTGTGGGCTATGATATTGAAGGTCAGATCACATCAGCGGTCAACTACCTTGGACAGGAAAAGCTTGCAACGGTCTACCTTTTGACCGGGCACGATGAGAGCACGCTGTCGGATACCTTTACAAAGGTGGTGGTAAAACAGAACGCTCAGACAAAGTCATTGAATTTCCTGAAGGAAGATGCGGTTCCAAAGGATGCCTCTGCCGTGGTGATCTTTGCACCGCAAAGCGATCTTTCCAAGGATGATGTGAAGAAGCTGAAGGCCTATGTGAAGAAAGGCGGACGTGTCTTTGCGGCCCTTGACCTTATGAAGACGGAGGGACTGGAGAATTTGCAGAACTTCCTTTCTGACATGGGAATTCAGGTGACAAAGGGAGCTGTGGCAGAAATGGATGATGATCACTATTACCAGAGTAATTTCTTCATCCTGCCGAAGGTAGAGACGACGGATGCCACAACCGATGTCAGTGGAGAAATGCAGGTATTTATGCCTCTTTCCCTTGGATTTAAGACGGAAAAGAAGAGCGGGATCACTTTGACGCACCTGATCAAAACCACCAAAAAGGCTGTGGTTAAAAAGGATTATGCGGATCAGGAGAAACTTTCCGAGGCTCTTTCCAATGCGAACACTTCGATTCAAAAGGAAGCACAGGATGAAAGCGGTCCTTTCGATCTGGCTGTGATTGCAGAAAACAAAAAGAAGGGAGCTGTGGCAGTCTTTGGTTCTGCCTACGCCTTTACCGATGAGATGAACCAGCAGGTATCTGGAAGAAATGCAACCTTGTTTGGCAATGTGATAAGCTACCTTCTGCCGGAAGTGGATAGCAAAAAGACAGTTACAGTTCCGGTCAAGATGTTAAATACACAAACGTTGACCGTCAATGCAGCTGCCTTTCGAATGTTTGGTCTTCTGATGGGTGTGGCCCTTCCGTTACTTTTGATCCTCTGCGGAATCGTCATCTGTGTTGTCAGAAGAAGAAGGTAAGTTCTCCGGTTTTCCGATCTTTAAGAAGATGCCGATGACCCAGAGCATAACGGGAATGATGATGGTGGCCCCGATTGCCCCGCGAAGAAGCGTGAAGGTATGGGGGTCATCAATAAGAGCAAAAATTAGCGTGCACACATATAGGGCAACCAGAAAAAGGATGCCGCAGAGTGCAAGGATCTGACGGATTTTTTTCATTGAGTATTGTTCCTTTCTGTTCCTTTGTTCCACCGGTCCTTTCCGGAGGGGTCTGTTTTATGGTAAGAGAGAAAGAGAACGTTGTCAAATTATATGTAGTTTGATATACTTTATCAATGTGTGATAGCGTTGTGCTATTACAATGGTACCAAGATAATTTAAGAAAAAGGGTGAGATAATTATGTCATTACTTGATGAGTGGAAAGCAGTTGCCTATAACGAGAAGCAGGATCGTAACAGCCTGCAGCGTTTTTGGGATGATTATTTTGTAAAAGAAAGAGATGTCTACGCACAGCTCTTAAAGACTCCGGACAAGCCATATTCCGGAACTGTTAAGGCACTGGCTGAGACCTTTGGCCTTACAACACTTGAGATGGCCGGTTTCCTTGATGGCATCAACGATAGCCTTGTTAAAGCTAATCCAATCGATACCATGGAAGAGGACACAGAGGTCTCTTTGGATTTCGATAATAAGAAGCTTTACATGAACATGGTAGACGCAAGAGCAGACTGGCTCTACGGTCTTCCTGAGTGGGATGCGATCTTCGATAAGGAGACGCAGAGAGAGTTATACTTAGAGCAGAAGAAGTCTGGAACCGTTCATGTAGGTAAGAAGATCGGCCGTAACGATCCATGTCCATGCGGTAGTGGTAAGAAGTATAAGATGTGCCACGGTAAGAAGGGTGCACCTGCACTTGAACTGTAAGATTTTATAGATCTGAATATTGTCCCTGCCCGAGGCAACTGCCTTCGGACAGGGATTCTTGCGTTAATAAAAGAGGGGATTATGATAAAGAGACAAACGGGGATGATGGCGGTGCTGCTTTTAGCAACCGCTTTGTGTGGCTGCGGGGTCAAGGCATCGGTAACCTCCGGAGATCTTGTGCCAAAGAAAGCAGTGAAAACAGAACAGGAAGCAAATGGGCAGCCCCTTTCGGTGGAACGGCTGCACAAAGGTACAAAGGAGGCTGCAAAAACCATCAATGCCGAAGGCAGCAAAGCCTTTTTCGGCGGACACCGGTTAACGGAGGATTTTTACCTTTGGTTTGAAGATACCTATGGGGACGAGGCGCTGAATGCCCTTTCGGCAAATGGGATTTTTGATGATCCTGGTGTCTGGAAAAACAGTACGGGGCGAACCATTCATACCCTCTACCTGGATTATCTGAAGGCAAAAAAGAAAAAGACGTATCCTACGAATTCTGTAACAGAGATCGAGACCAACCGTTCTTCCTATGCCAGTTTTTTGTTCAGCGGGGATCTGAATCTGGCGGAGCATATTTCGACTACGGCATATATCGACAGGTCGCCCAATCATCTTGCCAACGGTTTTAACCAGGAGCTGATTCATAAGATGCGAAAGGCAGACTATTTTGTGGTCAACAATGAGTTTAGCTATGGTCGTGCCGGGGATAGTGCTCCGTTAAAGGGCAAGACCTTTACCTTCCGGGGAGATCCGGACCGGGCAAACCTTTTATTCGGCATCGGGGTGGATCTGGTAAGCCTTGCCAACAATCATGTCTATGATTACGGCAGGAAAGGATTCTTATCGACACTTTCGGCCTTGAAAAAGGCAAAGGTTCCCTACATCGGTGCAGGAAAGAATATCAATGAGGCCAAAAAGGCAAGGTATGTCATTGTAAACGGACAGACGGTGGCCATTTTGGCTGCGACGCAGATCGAACGAAGTTACAACTATACAAAGGCGGCCGGACCGGATCGTCCCGGAGTGTTGAAATGCCTGGATCCCACTGAATATGTCAAGGCCATCAAAACAGCCCGAAGGTATGCGGATGTTGTGATCTGTATCTGTCACTGGGGAACAGAAGGATGTATGGACTATGGCTACGATCAGGAGCACCTGGCAAAGGCCTTTGTTGCGGCGGGGGCCGATGCTGTCATCGGAGGGCATACCCACTGCCTGCAGACCATTGAATATGTAAAGGGCGTCCCGGTATATTACAGTCTCGGTAATTATTATTTTTCCAGTACGAAAAATCACCAGAAGCCGTTTGACAGTTGTCTTGCCGAGATCCGGATCACAAAGGATGCCAAGGTACGACCGTATTTTTACCCCTGCCGCTTTTCTGATAATGTAACAAAGCTGTTAAAGGGAACGGATCCTTCGGCGAAGCGGATCCGAAGGGATCTGAATCACAGATCAAAAACCGCTGTCCTGAAGAAAAATGGCAAAGTGTCAACAAAATAGGGATTCTAAAACTTGATATTTGGAATTTATTTTTTCAGAAACTATGCTATAATCTTATGGCTTGAGTTTTAGATCTAATTAAATGGAGGATAAATCATGGCAAAGAAACCAGTAGTTCTTATGATTCTTGATGGATTTGGTATCAACGATAATCCTAAGGCAAATGCAGTTGCTGCAGCAAACAAGCCTGTACTTGACGGCTTAATGAAGGATTATCCATGTGTTCGCGGATTGGCCAGCGGTCTTTCTGTTGGACTTCCGGACGGTCAGATGGGTAACTCTGAGGTTGGACACATGAACATGGGTGCCGGTCGCATTGTATACCAGGAGCTGACTCGTATCACAAAGGAGATCGAGGACGGAACATTCTACGACAATGAAGAGTTAAAGAAGGCCTTTGCCAATGCTAAGGAGAAGGACAGCGCTGTACATTTCTTCGGATTATTATCCAGCGGTGGTGTGCATTCTCATAATTCTCATCTTTACGGTCTTTTGAATATGGCGAAGAAAGAGGGCGTAGACAAGGTTTACGTTCATGCTTTCCTTGATGGTCGTGACACAGCTCCAACATCAGGTGAGGGCTTCCTTGCTGAACTTGAAGAGAAGATGAAGGAGATCGGTGTAGGTAAGATCGCTTCCATCCATGGTCGTTACTATGCAATGGATCGTGACAACCGTTGGGATCGTGTGGCTTTGGCTTACAATGCTCTGACCAAGGGTGAGGGTAATAAGGCTGCATCCGCTGCTGATGCCATCAAGGCTTCTTACGCAGATGAGAAGACAGATGAGTTCGTTCTTCCTACAATCATTGAGGAGAATGGAGCACCTGTTGCTACAATCAATGACGGAGATTCTGTTGTATTCTTCAACTTCAGACCGGACCGTGCAAGAGAGATCACCAGAACTTTCTGCGCGGATGATTTTGATGGATTTGATCGTGGCGCACGTAAGGACGTTACCTTTGTAACCTTTACAGAGTATGACGCTACCATCCCAAATAAATTCGTTGCATTCAAGAAGGTTGAGCTTACCAACACATTTGGTGAGTTCCTTGCGAACCATGGCATGACACAGGCTCGTATTGCAGAGACTGAGAAGTATGCTCATGTTACCTTCTTCTTCAATGGCGGAGTAGAGGAGCCAAACAAGGGTGAGGACCGTATTCTCGTTAAGTCCCCAAAGGTTGCTACCTATGATCTTCAGCCGGAGATGAGCGCTCCGGAGGTTTGCGATAAGTTAACAGATGCGATCCGTTCCGGTAATTACGATGTTATTGTATGTAATTTCGCTAATCCGGATATGGTTGGTCATACCGGCGTGATTGATGCTGCAGTTAAGGCTGTGGAGACAGTGGATGCCTGTGTAGGTAAGGCTGTTGAGGCCCTTAAGGAGATGGACGGCGTTATGTTTATCTGTGCCGACCATGGTAACTGCGAGCAGATGCTTGATTACGAGACAGGTGAGCCATGGACTGCTCATACAACCAATCCGGTTCCATTCATTTTGGTAAACGCAGATCCTTCCTACGGATTAAAGGAGGAAGGACGTCTTTGTGATATCGTTCCGACTATGATCGAACTGATGGGCATGGAGAAGCCGGCAGAGATGACCGGAGAGTCATTACTTATTAAGAAATAATTTCGTAAAAATGCACCAGAACAGCCTCATTCTTCTTGAGGCTGTTATCGGTGCTTTTTTAAATAGTTAAAAAGTTAAGGACAGAAAGGAAAGTGTGATGAGCGAATTAAAGCCAATGAAGGAAGGCAAAGTACGTGAGGTATATGATAATGGAGATTCTATTATTATGGTCGCAACAGACCGTATCTCTGCTTTTGACGTAATTTTAAAGAATAAGGTAACGGATAAGGGCCGTGTTCTGACTCAGATGTCAAAGTTCTGGTTTGACTATACCAAAGACGTCCTTCCAAATCACATGGAGTCCACCGATGTTAAGGATATGCCGGAGTTCTTCCAGAATGAGAATTATGCAGGAAGAGCTATGAAGTGTCAGAAGCTGACAATGCTTCCGATTGAGTGTATTGTTCGTGGATATATTACAGGTTCCGGTTGGGAGTCTTATAAGGAGAACGGTACTGTTTGCGGTATCAAGCTTCCTGAGGGTCTTGTTGAGTCCGATCAGCTTCCTGAGCCGATCTACACACCAACCACTAAGGCAGATCTTGGTGACCATGATGAGCACATTACATTTGAAGAGTCTGTAGATATTTTAGAGAAGCAGTTCCCGGGTAAGGGAGAAGAGTACGCAACAAAGCTTCGTGACTGTACCATCGCTTTATATAAGAAGTGCGCAGATTATGCCCGCTCCAAGGGTATCATCATTGCAGATACAAAGTTTGAGTTCGGTCTGGATGAGAACGGAAACGTTGTACTGGG
Organism: uncultured Lachnospiraceae bacterium; assembly: GCA_946182825.1. GTDB lineage: Bacteria > Bacillota > Clostridia > Lachnospirales > Lachnospiraceae > Weimeria. The sequence goes on along the minus strand of CAMGZH010000003.1, from coordinate 22,822 downwards.
TGATGAAATGCTGACACCAGATTCTTCCCGTTTCTGGCCTGCAGAAGGTTACAAGAGCGGTCAGGGTCAGCCTTCCTTCGATAAGCAGTTCGTTCGTGATTGGCTGAAGGCGAATCCGGACAGCAACTACGACCTGCCGGCAGATGTAATTGATAAGACAATTGCCAAGTATAAGGAGGCTTATACTCTTTTAACAGGTAAGGAGTTATCCTGGTAGTATTTGTAACCTTTGAGCTTAGTGGCCCTTTGGCCCTTTTATAGAGACAAAGATTGGATAAAAATGGAAATTAAGAAAATTAAAGATCGGGGCGTATCCGGTTTAGGAGAAGAGTGCGGCGTATTTGGTATCTACGATCAGGAGGAAGGTACCGATGTAGCCTCCACCATCTATTACGGTTTGTTTGCCCTGCAGCACAGAGGACAGGAAAGTGCCGGTATTGCGGTTTCAGACACAAGCGGACCCAAGGGAGTCGTTGATTCCTACAAGGATATGGGACTTGTCAATGAAGTATTTGATGCGAAAAAGCTTGCAACATTGCATGGCAACATCGGCGTAGGTCATGTCCGTTACTCAACAGCTGGTGAATCCACCAGAGAAAATGCGCAGCCCCTCGTTTTAAATTACATCAAAGGAACCCTGGGACTGGCTCACAACGGTAATCTGATCAATGCCAATGAGCTTCGGGATCATTTATCTGAGACCGGAGCCATCTTCCAGTCCACCATTGATACTGAGCCGATCGCATACCTGATCGCAAGAGAGCGACTGCATTCTGCAACCGTTGAAGAGGCGGTGGGTCGTGCCTGCACCCAGCTTAAGGGAGCCTACTCCCTTGTGGTCATGAGTCCGAGAAAACTCATCGGAGCCCGTGATCCCTTTGGTTTTAAGCCACTTGTGATCGGTAAAAGAGGAAGTGCGTATATCTTTACATCCGAGACAGCAGCCCTTGATACCATTGGAGCAGAGTTTGTCCGCGATGTACTTCCGGGTGAAACGGTATGGGTAACTTCTGACGGAGTGCTTCATTCCGATACAAGCCGTTGCCTTCCAAAGGCAAAGGAAGCAAGATGTATCTTTGAGTACATTTATTTTGCCCGCCTTGACAGTTATATTGATGGAGTTTCCGTATATGATGCCAGAATCAAGGCCGGTCGTTTCCTTGCGCAGGATTCGCCGGTGGAGGCAGATCTTGTTGTGGGCGTTCCGGAATCCGGTAATGCTGCAGCAATGGGATACGCCCTTGAATCCGGAATTCCTTACGGAACCGCTTTTGTTAAAAACAGTTATGTGGGAAGAACCTTCATTAAGCCGGGACAGAGTAGTAGGGAATCCTCTGTACGCGTAAAGTTAAATGTTCTTCGCGAAGCAGTAGCAGGAAAGCGTGTCATTATGATCGATGATTCCATCGTTCGTGGTACGACCTCCGATCGTATTGTAGGCATGCTGAAGGAAGCGGGAGCGACAGAGGTTCATGTAAGGATCTCATCTCCACCGTTCCTGTGGCCCTGCTATTTCGGTACCGATATCCCGGTAAGGGAGCAGCTGATCGCTTACAACAGATCCATTGAAGATATCCGTAAGATCATTGGTGCGGATTCTCTTGGATACTTATCCATCGACCGGTTACGCCAGATGGTTGACGGTCTTGGAATCTGTGACGGATGCTTCACCGGTTCTTATCCCCTTGAGCCGCCAAAGCAGGATATCCGCGGTGACTATCAGAAATAATTAATCATACAATAAGGAGTTTACATATATGGGTACAGATCGTTATATTAGCCCCCTTTCCGAGCGTTATGCCAGCAAGGAGATGCAGTATATATTCTCTGAGGACAAGAAGTTCTCTACCTGGAGAAGATTATGGATCGCTCTGGCTGAGACTGAGATGGAGCTTGGCCTGTCTGAGGATGGAAAGCCTGTCATCACGCAGGATATGATCGACGAAATGAAGCAGCACATCACGGATATCAACTATGATGTTGCCCGTGCGCGCGAGAAGGAAGTTCGTCATGATGTTATGAGCCATGTGTATGCTTACGGTAAGCAGTGCCCAAAGGCTGCCGGAATCATTCACTTAGGTGCTACAAGCTGCTACGTTGGTGATAATACGGATGTGATCATTATGCGTGAGGGACTTGAGCTTGTTCGTAAGAAAGTCTTAAACGTCATCGCAGAGCTTGCAAAATTTGCCGATACCTACAAGGATCAGCCGACGCTTGCTTTCACACATTTCCAGCCGGCACAGCCTACAACTGTTGGTAAGAGAGCAACTTTGTGGTGCAACGAGTTCATGATGGATCTTGAGGACATTGACTATGTGATCTCAACCATGAAGCTTTTAGGTTCTAAGGGTACTACCGGTACACAGGCTTCTTTCCTTGAGCTGTTCAACGGAGACGATGAGACCATCGATAAGATCGATCCTACCATCGCCAAGAAGATGGGCTTTGATTCCTGTGTTCCTGTTTCCGGACAGACCTACTCCAGAAAGCTGGATACAAGGGTCGTTAACGTTCTGGCAGGTGTGGCTGCTTCTGCCCACAAGATGAGCAACGATATCCGTCTTCTTCAGCATCTGAAGGAGGTTGAGGAGCCCTTCGAGAAGAACCAGATCGGATCTTCTGCAATGGCATACAAGCGTAATCCAATGCGTTCTGAGCGTATTGCATCTCTTTCTCGTTACGTGATGATCGATGCACTGAATCCGGCAATTACATCAGCAACCCAGTGGTTTGAGAGAACACTGGATGACTCTGCCAACAAGCGTCTGTCTGTTGCAGAGGGCTTCCTTACCATTGATGGTGTACTGGATCTTTGCATGAACGTTGTGGATGGACTGGTTGTATATCCGAAGGTTATCGAGAAGCGCCTGATGTCAGAGCTCCCATTTATGGCAACAGAGAACATTATGATGGATTGTGTTAAAAATGGTGGTAACCGTCAGGAGCTTCATGAGGAGATTCGTCAGCTCTCCATGAAGGCCGGCAAGAATGTGAAGGAAATGGGAGGGGACAACAATCTTCTTGAGCTGATCGCAGAGGATGATACCTTCCCGGTTGATCTTGAGACATTGAAGAAGTCCATGGATCCTAAGAAGTATGTGGGAAGAAGCCCTCGTCAGGTAACAAAGTATCTGGAAGAGGTGGTTCGTCCGGTATTGGATGCCAACAAGGATGTGCTTGGACTTACAGCTGAGATCAACGTTTAATCCGGTTTCTTTTCGAAACGGTTGATTCGGTCACATTATTGTAATGACTTGAAAGAGATTCAACATTAAGTTTAATAATTCTCTTGCATGTTGCAGGAGGATGTGATAAACTTTCACTTGGCTGAGGTTTTCAATGGGGAAGGCCTCAGCTGGAATACAGTAATTATAAAACTTTCACATCATGCAGATTTTATCCTTGTCAATGGAGACAGAAGGCTTTTTTAGCGTTCAATTTTCCAGGCAGGGATTTTTTGTTGGATTTTTTTGAGAAGTTTAGATGCAGAACATATCAAGATTATTCAAAAATTTATTGCATGAAAGTGTCAAAGTGTTTATAATATAAATGTTTTTGGTAGAAAGACAAATGTCTTGCCAGCAAAGACGACACAAACAAGGAAGGAGTTCTACAATGGAGTTTAAGAGTACTTATTTACAGAAGGTCTATGATGGCTTAGAGCAGCGTAATGCAGAGCAGAAGGAGTTCTTACAGGCTGTAGCAGAGGTGTTGGAGTCTTTAGAGCCGGTTGTTGCTGCAAATCCTAAGTTAGAAGAGTTAGGCGTGATTGAGAGAATCGTTGAGCCGGAGAGAATCATCCAGTTCCGCGTATCTTGGGTTGATGACAATGGTAAGGTTCAGGTTAACCGCGGATACAGAGTACAGTTCAACTCTGCAATCGGACCATACAAGGGAGGTCTTAGACTTCACCCATCCGTTAACCTTTCTGTAATTAAGTTCTTAGGCTTTGAGCAGATCTTCAAGAACTCTCTTACAACACTTCCTATTGGTGGTGGTAAGGGTGGTTCTGACTTCGATCCTAAGGGCAAGTCAGACATGGAGATCATGCGTTTCTGCCAGGCATTCATGACAGAGCTTTCTAAGCACATCGGTGCTGACACTGACGTTCCTGCCGGTGATATCGGTGTAGGCGGACGTGAGATCGGTTTCATGTACGGTCAGTACAAGAGACTTCGTAACGAGTTCACTGGTGTTCTTACAGGTAAGGGTCTTTCCTATGGCGGATCTCTTGCACGTACACAGGCTACCGGTTACGGTGCTTGCTACTTCACACAGGAGATGCTTAAGTCTGTTAAGAATGATTCCTTCGAGGGCAAGACAGTTGCTGTATCCGGTGCTGGTAATGTAGCAATCTACGCCATCGAGAAGGCGCAGCAGTTAGGTGCTAAGCCTGTTACATGTTCTGATTCTACCGGTTGGATCTACGATCCGGAAGGAATCGACGTTGAGCTTCTTAAGGAAGTTAAGGAAGTTAAGCGTGCACGCCTTACAGAGTATGCTACTGCTAGACCTAGTGCTGAGTACCACGAGAAGAAGAACGGCGAGCACGGTGTATGGCAGTACAAGGTTGACATCGCTCTTCCATGTGCAACACAGAACGAGCTGAACGAGGATGATGCTAAGATGCTCATCGACAACGGCGTTATTGCTGTTGCAGAGGGTGCTAACATGCCTTCTACTCCAGAGGCTGTTCTTGCATTCCAGAAGGCCGGCGTTCTCTTCGGACCTGCTAAGGCTGCTAATGCCGGTGGTGTTGCTACATCTGCTCTTGAGATGTCTCAGAACTCTGAGAGACTCCATTGGTCTTTCGAGGAGGTTGATTCTAAGTTAGAGAATATCATGAAGGGTATCTTCCATGCTTGTGATGACGCTTCTAAGAAGTACGGTATGGAAGGCAACTTCGTTGCCGGCGCTAACATTGCCGGATTCGAGAAGGTTGCTGATGCTATGATTGCTCAGGGTATCGCATACTAATATTTCAGGCGATGGCGCAGCCTGATGCAGCTTGGCTTTTCCCGGTTGGGGGTGATCCCCGATTGAGATGAGCTTTGCGGAAGGGGTGCGCTTTGCCTTTTCTCCAGAGGGATTCTGGCCGGTCCGGATGGGCATATGGAAAAAGAAAAAGATTTGTGAAGGGATATGGTAGCTTCGGCTTTCATATCCCTTTTTTGAATTTGTGAGGAGAGGATAGGATGTTATGTGGCAGTTTATATGAAGAGGCGGGGAAGGAATTATTGAATAATCGGCGATGGAAAAAGTGCTGAAATTTTGGTATACTGTACTTGTTATTACTATATCATAATGGTGTTGAATTTTCTTTGGGATTTGCTGATAGAATTGTTAGGAAAATTGCGAAGGGGGCTTGACAGGTATGAAGAATAAAAGCAAAGCAAAACGAACTGTGCCCTTTTTTGGGGAGATGCAGAATATATTAAAGATGGATAACCGTCGAACTTGATAGGATAGCTATGTCCTGTCAGGTTCGGCGGTTTTTATATATAAAATAATCTCAAGGAGGGTTTTATATGAAAGGAAGACAAAGAATAGGAAAGGTGATAATGAGTTTCGTCCTTACGCTGGCGCTGGTACTTGGGATGTTGCCGGGAATATGTCTGACTGCGAGTGCTGCGACATATTCGAGTTTGACTTGGGTTGAGGATCTGCAGGTAGGGGATATTTTAAAACCCGGTGCTGAACTTTCGGCTTCGAGTATGACGGTTACGCTACAAGCTAACGGTTGGGGAAGTGAGGGTGAAATATCAACCTCTGAAAAACAGTTTTCGCCGGAACATGATTTAAGAATCCAAGATGGGGGCTGTATTGAAGTCCGAGGAGAAGATTATTCTTACACATACTGCTATCCTTACGCCAACAACGAAAAGGTAAGCGCGTGGAAAGTTGTTTCTTTTGAGGGGGGGATGGAGCCTTGGGATCCTAAGACCATCACCCTCACAGGTTACGCACCGCCTGCGCGTGAGCCGGTGACGGAAATTAGCAGTGATACAACGCTTGAGGGAAATATCGATGGCTACGTTACGATCACGAGCGATGTTACGCTGGACCTTGCAGGCTATACCATCACTGGCGGTGGATACCACAGTACCATCATCATCAACGATGGATGTACACTGACACTGACCGACAGTAGCACTGGAAAAACCGGTACCATCACCGGAGGTGGCGGAGATGCAGGGGGTGGCGTTGCAGTTTGCAATAATGCGACCTTTAATATGCAGGGCGGTATCATCAGAGGAAATTCAGCCACCAGCGGTGGCGGCGTTGGGCTTGGAGGCGGTACGACATTTACCATGTCCGGCGGCACAATTTCCAACAACAGCGCTGATAACGGCGGCGGTGTGTATTCCTCCGGCACATCGTTTCATATGACAGGGGGTACCATCAGAGATAACAGTGTCGGAGATTTCGGCAAAGGTGGTGGTGTGTTGATCCAAAACGGTAATTTCAGCATGTCCGGCACTGCGGTGATTACGAGCAACAACGGTGATGACGGTGGCGGCGTTTACTTTGCAGGCGGGACGTTTACTATGTCCAGCGGTACGATTTCCGAAAACAACGCTGACAGTACTGGCGGCGGAGTTTATTTGGCCGATGGCACGTTTCATATGACTGGGGGAACAATTACCGGTAACAGCACAGACGGCTGGGTCGGCGGCGGTGTGTACACCCGCAGTATATTCAATATGTCCGGTACAGCTGTGATTACCAGGAACAGCGCAAGTACGGAAGGCGGAGGTGTATATCAGGACAGGTATTCCGGAGCTGTGTTCACGATGACCGGCGGTTCCATCACCAATAATACCAGCGGAGCAAAGGGCTATGCCGGCGTTTGTATTCGGGAAGATGGTACGTTCAATCTCTCCGGCAGCGCAGTAATTGACGGAAACACCCATGGCGGCACAGAGGAGGATATTTGTCTGTATCCCGGTACGGTTATCAGAGTGACTGGTGCACTGACCATGGAGAATACCATGAGCGTGCGCCGGACAGACAGTAACGGTAACGACAACTGGACCGGCACGATTGCCCAGGGTAGCAACTACACGTTAACGGAGACGGACGGCGCGATGTTCGTTGCCAGTACCACAAACCGTAGGGCGGTATATGACAGCGAGAACCACAAGGAGCAGTTGGTGGCCATGTATTCTGTCACCTATAATGGGAACGGAAATACGGGTGGCACGGTGCCGGTGGACAGTAACAGCCCATATCTTAGTGGCAGCACCGTCACTGTTCTTAGCAACACGGGAGGGCTTACCAAGTCCGGTAATACCTTCAATGGTTGGAACACAGCGGCGAATGGTACCGGAACTCCTTATGTGGCTGGTGCGACGTTTGAAATCACTGGGAATACCACTCTCTACGCGCAGTGGGAAGAGGAGATTCAGACTGCAGATGTGTCAATCAAAGCGGGAGAAGGAATGACGAAAACCACGGATTCCGGTGCTGCTGAACAGACCAATCTGGCCGGTTCCATGACCGATGTGGTTTATCATGCAAATGATGGCTATTACTTTCCAATAGATTATAGTGTTGAAGCTGTCAATGGAATTTCCGTAACCCGCGATAGCTACACGCAGATCACTGTTTCCGGTACACCGGCAGCGAATGCAGAGATCGTGTTGACTGCAGCAACGGCTAAGACAACGCCGGATGCGCCTACGACAGCTACTGTAACGAACTGTACGACCCTAGATAACAACAACGGTAAACTGACTGGCGTTACGACATTGATGGAGTATAAGAAGTCTGACGCTGAAAACTGGACTGCTGGAACAGGTAGCGATATTACAGGTCTTGTTCCCGGAACATATTATGTGCGAATGAAGGCGACGGATACGGCAAATGCGTCTGCTAATCAGGAGCTGACGATCACGGGATATAACGCTTCTAGCTATACTGTTACCTACAAAGTAGCAGGTGGAACATGGTCGGATGGCACCATAACAGACAAAACAGAGACCGTACAGAGCGGGACGCATCCTGTAAGCGTACCCACGGGCATGATCGCTTTTTTGGGTTATACGGGCGGATCCTGGAATACGAACCCGGCAGAGGCGACTATTACGGAAGCGAGGACGTTCACCTATACCTTTACAGCGGAGCAGGTAGCGACTGTTTCCAAAGTGCCCGTTACAAAGAACCTGAATTACAGCGGTTCTCCTCAGGAGCTTGTAACGGCAGGAGAGACAACCGGTGGCACGATGCAGTATGCTCTCGGAGAGAACGCGATAACAGCTCCGATTTCCGACTGGTCTACTTCCATTCCTAAAGCTACCGACATAGGAACCTACTATGTCTGGTATAAGGCAGTTGGAACCGATGGTCATGCAGATTCTGCAGCCGCATGTGTAACGGTTACCATATCTGAGCCATCTTCCGGTGGCGGTGGCGGCGGTTATACGATCGAACCTACGACAGAGACCGCACCTTCGACTCCCACAGAGACCTATACGATCCCTGTGGAGAATGAATCCACTGTAAATGTACAGGTGGATATTCAGAACGGAAATGCAAAGGTGACGGAGATCACAGAAGAAGATATCCATAAGGTGACAGAAGAATCCTCCGGAGAGGATAGCCAGGGCAAGACTTCAGAGAATAATACAATTTTGATTGACCTTTCTGGATCTACCCAGGAAGTAAAATCTGTGGAGCTTTCAAAGACTACGATGGAGCGACTGGCGGAAACAGCAACCTCAACAGAGAATAAGATTGAAACGGTTACGGTACAGCTTACCAATGTAACGGTAGAGCTGGATGCCAAGACACTTTCGGCAGTAACACAGCAGGCAGAGGGTAACAGTATTAATCTTGTGGTAGAAGATACCAATGCATCCACCTTAAATAGTGATCAGCAGCAGGCGCTTTCCGAGTTTACCTCGGCTTCTACATTTGAAGCATACTTTGAAAGCGCAGGCAGCAGGATTCATGACTTTAGGGGCGGCGAAGCAACGGTTTCCATGAAGTTTACCCCTGCACAGGGGCTTAGCATTACGCACTATCATGTATATTATGTTGCTACATCAGGTAAGTTGGAAAGATTTGTTACGAGATTTATCAAAACGCTTATAAAAGCAGAAAAATCGGACAAAAAGGGTGCATCAGAGGGAGAAGGAATCCTTCAGTTTACGACAACCCATTTTTCGGATTACGCCATAGTCTATGATGAGACCATGGAAAATGCCACCGGTCAGGAGGAAGCCGACGATACCAGCAGCGGAGAAGATAAGACAAAGACTGCAAACGGCAAGAGCTCCTATGAAAACGGTCTTTCCATCAATAAGGGACTTAAGGTATCCCAAAAGGGCGAAACGATTCAGATCTCTTGGGGTAAGGTGAAGGGAGCCGATGGCTATGATGTATATGTCCAGTACTGTGGTAAAGCTTTTTCTTCAAAACCGGCAATGGGCGTTAACCGTGAGGTAACATCTGTAACGATTAAGAAGATCAATGGAAAGAAGTTGAACCTGAAGAAGAATTATAAGATCTTCGTAGTGGCATATAAGAATGTGGCAGGTAAGAAGAAGCGTCTGGCAAAGTCCATTGTGGCACATATCGTAGGCGCGAAGAACACCAGGTATTCCAATCCTAAGGAGCTTACCATAACCTCCGATACAGACGTTACGCTGGAAAAGGGCAAGACCAGCAAGATCAAGGCAAGGGTCATTCTGGCTAATGCGAAGAGAAAGAGCCTTTCCGATGCTCATGCTCCTATGTTCCGCTATGCATCTTCTGATAAGAAGATCGCCACAGTGGACAAAAAGGGTAAGATCACGGCGAAGAAGCAAGGCAGTTGCCTTATCTGGGTATACGCCAAGAACGGCTATGCAAAGAAAGTAAAAGTAACAGTGAAATAAGAACGAAATAATAGTTCGAAAAACAGGTTCATAATGTAAGCGGAAGGGATGCGCTGTGCCTTTTCTCCAGAGGGATTCTGGCCGGTCTGGATGGGCATATGGAAAAAGAAAAGATTTGTGAAGGGATATGGGAGCTTCGGCTTTCATATCCTTTTTTTGAATTTGTGAAGAGAGGATATGATGTTTGTGGCAGTTTAGATGAAGAGGCGGGGAAGGAATTGTTGAATAATCGGCGATGGAAAAAGTGCTGAAAATTTGGTATACTGTACTTGTTATTACTATATCATAATGGTGTTGAATTTTCTTTGGGATTTGCTGATAGAATTGTCAGGAAAATTGCGAAGGGGGCTTGACAGGTATGAATAATAGTTCCTTGCTAAAAGCAAAGCAAAGCAAAGCAAAGTAAACTGTGCCCTTTTTTGGGGAGAAGCAGAATATATTAAAGATGGATAACCGTCGAACTTGATAGGATAGCTATGTCCTGTCAGGTTCGGCGGTTTTTGCGTTGTTAACTATGGTACTGCGGCGACCATAACAGCCGCGGAGATGAAAGGAGACAGATTGCTTATGAAAATGAAAAAACGACTTTTGAGCATCCTGCTCACCCTTGCAATGGTTGTAAGTACCTTTACAGGCATTGTGCCTGGGATGAGCATGACGGCGTATGCGGCAACACTGGACAATGAATCTACGACATGGTCCGAGAATTCAGACATTGCCGGTAATGTAACGATTAATAACAATGTCACGGTTAATGACGATATTACACTAACGATTCCCGAAGGCAAGATACTGACCATCAATGGTCAATCCGACTACAGCATTGCTGTAATCAATGATAATAGTCATACCCTTACCGTTTCTGGTGGAGGAACACTGATCGTCAACGCTCCCGAGGAAGAGGAGGGACACTCACCGATTCCTGGTATTTATGGAAACCTTATTGTTGATGGTGCAACTGTCCAAGTAACCGGAGGAGCAGATGGTGTTTACGGTAATGTTACAGTCAAGAGTGGCTCGGTCTGCGTTAACGGCGGTAACGGTAAAGCCGGCCGTAATGGTTATAATGGTATATCTGGGGTTGTCACTGTCAACGGCGGTTCTATCATTGTTGTTGGTGGAAATGGCGGTAACGGTGATACTGATAGTACTGGTGACGGTGGAAGTGGAGGATATGGTGTTAGCGACGTCATTGTTAACGGCGGAGCTGCCACTATAACTGGCGGCAACGGTGGAACTAAAAGCAATACCTATGCTTCTAATGGCTATTTTGGTCAAGCTGTATATGGATCCATCACCGGAAATGCCAAGGAAAGCGAAGACAATATCAATTGGACATCCGTGACCGGCACCGCTTCTCAAAAACAGTATATAAAATTTGAACCCATATTGGTCACCGGCGTGTCCCTCGACAAGACCACTGCTCAGACGATTGACGTGGACGGTAAGGTTTCCTTTACGGCTACCGTCACTCCTGAAAACGCATCGGACAAGACGGTGAAGTGGAGCGTTGGTGAGACAAATGCGACCGCAGTGAAGATATATTCTGACGAAAACTGTACTACTGAGGTCGGTACGGACGCCACATCAACCCTGACCGTCTACGCTAAGGGTATTTCAGCGGGCAACGCAACCGTCACCTGCACCAGTAATGCTGACAGTGAGAAGAGCGCAAGCTGTGATGTTACGGTGAATGAAGTCAATACTACATTTAATCCGGCGTCAACATATACCGGCTTTGGTGATTTGAATACAAATAACTCCGAGGTGACCATTAGTGAGGTGTCCGGGAAAACCTGGTATGTAATTGCTGACGATAGTTCAACGGTCACACTGTTGTCAAAACAAAGCTTTGCAAACAAAGCATTTAACAGCAGTGGGACAGGTAATGATTATGCTAACTCCGAAATCAAAACATATGTGGATGGATTGACTGGAGAGGGGCAGCCGCTCTCTGGTATCAGCAGCGTGATATCCGATTTAACCCTGATTGATAAAACAACGGCAAAAGGATTGTCTGAGATTAAGAGAAGAGGAGCAGGCGAAAATTGGTGGCTCCGCTCGCCGGCTAACTACAGTGATTATGCGGCGTTCGTGGAAGGCGGGTCCGGGAATGTTTACGATAATGGCCTCAGCGTGACCGACACGGTTGGCGTCCGCCCCGCTTTAAAGCTTGACCTGACTAAGGTGACATTTGACTTTGCGACAAATACGTTTGCCCTTCTGCCAACACCGTACTCCCTCTGGGTCGGCGGCGTACAGGTGACGAGCGCGAACAAGGACGATGTGCTGGGCGACGGCAAGGTGAGCTACACCCCTGCTGTCACTGGCGATAATCCCATCCCTGCCACGCTGACGTTGAACGGCGCGACGATCACGGGTGGGAACGCCGACACAGAGTATTCTGCAATCTATGCAAAAGACATGGATCTAACAATCAACGTAACGGCGGACAGCACCGTTAACGGACCAGATCATAGTGAACTATACGCAAGCAGTTATGGCATCAATATGGAAAAATATGAAAGCGGCGGTGTTCTGACAGTCAAAGGTGACGGCAAGCTGACCGTTATCGGCGGGGTGCCGAGCAATGAAAACGGAGGTGGAAGCTACGGCGTTTGTGGCAGCGTTATTGTCAGTGAAAATGCTGCGCTGATCGCTAAAGGCAATGCGGCCAGTGAATATGGCGGAAGCTACGGCGTTAATGGCAGTGTCACCGTCAACGGCGCTCTGACCGCCACGGGCGGCAGGACGATCAACGGGAACAGTGTTGGTGTTTACACCTATAATAGCAGTGTTACCGTCAATGGCGCCCTGACCGCCACAGGCGGCAGGACGACTAATGGGGACAGTATTGGCGTTTACGCCTATAATAGCAGCGTTACCGTCAATGGCGCCCTGACTGCCACGGGCGACACTGTTGGCGAAGACAGGAATAGCTGCGGCGTCGATATGAACAACAGCGCCGGCAGCGGCACCTGCAAGTTCACAATCAACGAAAATGCTGAAATGGTTGCCACGGGCGGCGCGGTCGCCAACAGTTATGGCGTGAAGCAGCTCGGAGTCATTGTAACCGTCAACGGGAACACCAAGGTGACCGCCTCCGGAAATGCGCAGGCGTTCAACGGCACGGTAAAGAACGCTATCACCGGTACCGGCTGGACAAATACGGCAGGCACTGAGGGACAGGCGGCTATAGCAGACAGCACAACCGGCCAGCTGTTGAACAGCTATAAAAAGGTGCAGTTCCCGGCGGCACCCGGAAAGATCTCGGTATCTGCCATGCAAAACGGCAGCGTAAAAGCAATGATCGGCGAAGACGAAGTCACAGAGGCCAAGGAAAATGATACTGTGACTCTGGCGGTCGCGCCCGCCGAGGGCTACCGGCTTAATGAGTTAAAGGCGACTTATCAGAAAAACAGCATAGACAGCCTTGCGGATATGGCTGCCCTCATAGGCGATGCTGTATTTACGGTCGAGGGTAGCACTACTCGTACCTGTCAGGTTCAGGACGGCAATTTTGTGTTCCTGGACGGCGATACAGTTCTTGCAAGCACAGCTGGCGTAACAAGCTTTACCGGGCCGGATACAGACAACAATTACAAGGCGGGCACCGTGGATGATGCTGTTTATTGGACGTTCAGAGTAAATGACGGCAAAATCAAAAATGTCTATTATTATAATCATTATAACAATGGTGGCATGTGGGACAGCGAAAGCGGTACCGGTCGATTGGCCTCCGCAGGCACCAGTAACGGTATAATTACAGCATTGCTTCCTTTGACTACCGTAACCGAAGGCAAAACGTATACATTCACTATGCCTGCATCGGATGTGGAAGTATCCGCAACATTTGAACAGAAGGCGAACGCCGTCACGGCAACCGTCACCGCCAACAACCGCACTTATGACGGGACGGAGAAACCCCTTGTGACCGTTACCGGCGAACCTACCGGCGGCACGATGCAGTATGCCCTTGGTACTGCAACCGAAGCCACGGAACAATATACCACATCCATCCCTGCAAAAACCGACGCCGGAACCTACTATGTCTGGTATAAGGCAGTTGGAACTGATGGTCATGCAGATTCTGCAGTCGCATGTGTAACGGTTACCATATCTGAGCCCTCTTCCGGTGGCGGTGGCGGCGGTTATACGATCGAACCTACGACAGAGACCGCACCTTCGACTCCCACAGAGACCTATACGATCCCTGTGGAGAATGAATCCACTGTAAATGTACAGGTGGATATTCAGAACGGAAATGCAAAGGTGACGGAGATCACAGAAGAAGATATCCATAAGGTGACAGAAGAATCCTCCGGAGAGGATAGCCAGGGCAAGACTTCAGAGAATAATACAATTTTGATTGACCTTTCTGGATCTACCCAGGAAGTAAAATCTGTGGAGCTTTCAAAGACTACGATGGAGCGACTGGCGGAAACAGCAACCTCAACAGAGAATAAGATTGAAACGGTTACGGTACAGCTTACCAATGTAACGGTAGAGCTGGATGCCAAGACACTTTCGGCAGTAACACAGCAGGCAGAGGGTAACAGTATTAATCTTGTGGTAGAAGATACCAATGCATCCACCTTAAATAGTGATCAGCAGCAGGCGCTTTCCGAGTTTACCTCGGCTTCTACATTTGAAGCATACTTTGAAAGCGCAGGCAGCAGGATTCATGACTTTAGGGGCGGCGAAGCAACGGTTTCCATGAAGTTTACCCCTGCACAGGGGCTTAGCATTACGCACTATCATGTATATTATGTTGCTACATCAGGTAAGTTGGAAAGATTTGTTACGAGATTTATCAAAACGCTTATAAAAGCAGAAAAATCGGACAAAAAGGGTGCATCAGAGGGAGAAGGAATCCTTCAGTTTACGACAACCCATTTTTCGGATTACGCCATAGTCTATGATGAGACCATGGAAAATGCCACCGGTCAGGAGGAAGCCGACGATACCAGCAGCGGAGAAGATAAGACAAAGACTGCAAACGGCAAGAGCTCCTATGAAAACGGTCTTTCCATCAATAAGGGACTTAAGGTATCCCAAAAGGGCGAAACGATTCAGATCTCTTGGGGTAAGGTGAAGGGAGCCGATGGCTATGATGTATATGTCCAGTACTGTGGTAAAGCTTTTTCTTCAAAACCGGCAATGGGCGTTAACCGTGAGGTAACATCTGTAACGATTAAGAAGATCAATGGAAAGAAGTTGAACCTGAAGAAGAATTATAAGATCTTCGTAGTGGCATATAAGAATGTGGCAGGTAAGAAGAAGCGTCTGGCAAAGTCCATTGTGGCACATATCGTAGGCGCGAAGAACACCAGGTATTCCAATCCTAAGGAGCTTACCATAACCTCCGATACAGACGTTACGCTGGAAAAGGGCAAGACCAGCAAGATCAAGGCAAGGGTCATTCTGGCTAATGCGAAGAGAAAGAGCCTTTCCGATGCTCATGCTCCTATGTTCCGCTATGCATCTTCTGATAAGAAGATCGCCACAGTGGACAAAAAGGGTAAGATCACGGCGAAGAAGCAAGGCAGTTGCCTTATCTGGGTATACGCCAAGAACGGCTATGCAAAGAAAGTAAAAGTAACAGTGAAATAAGAACGAAATAATAGTTCAAAAAGCAGGTTCATAATGTAAATGGAAATGGCTGTGTGTAAGGAACACAGCCATTTTTTCTGTCAATCATAACATACCAAGTAAAGTGAAAAATAGTGTAATCTTAGTGAAAAAGGTGCACATACTGGTATAATATGATGTCGGGAGGTGTCGGATGGTGGTTACAGAAGTTGAAAAACAATATAGAGAATATCTGGCTCATAAGAATTCTCGATGGGAATTTGGCAATAGTATTCTATATAAAATGTGTGAAGATAATCCGCTTCATAATGAGGCAGATGTAGTGATCGGTAAAATATGGTTGATTGGCAGGAGTTATGCGGCAGCGATAGAGCGCAGAAAGCATGCTGATAATTACCAGGGCGATGATTTCTACTATGATGCCGTTGCGCCTAAGATGTTGGGGATAGGTGATGAGCTGGATAAGCGGATTGAATCACTGAAGAATACTACTGGGATTATCGTTGATTGTGTTCCGGAGATATTGAGTACACATAAGTTTCTTATGTAAAAATGGGTATTAATAGGTTGACCTGAGATATCCTGACCGAGCTTGGAATTTGTGCATACAGGAATGCTTTTAAAATTTAGAAAGATTTAAGATTTGCTTCACTAAAACCATGTTATAATACTTTCATCTTAAACGAGTGTAATCAGTCAGAGTTGATCATGCTCTGCCTGTGCACGCATTTCATTAGGATGCCAGGAGGTGTCCTGATTCATCACCAATCGGTAAATTACTTCACGGAGAAAAGTAGAACATGGTCAACAAAAAGGAGGCGCGATGGGGGAAATCAATTTAGCAAAAGCCATCCAGAGAAGTGAGGGGATGGAACAGTATGACGGGCATGCGAAAAATCTGTTAACGTACAAGGAGCTTATGTCAGTGATCCTGCAGGCGGTGGTACATGAGTTTCAGGGAATGACGATCGAAGAAATCAAGGAATCCATCGATGTGGATACTGAAATCTCCACAGGAAGGGTTCCGGGAGAAAGCGAGGAAGAGGTGTTCCCATGGGGAGGGATCGTCCGCTATGATATCAAGTTTACGGTACATATCCAAAAGTACGGGAACCTGAAGTTGTATGTGAATCTGGAAGCCCAGAAGAATTATTATCCGGGATACGATCTTGTGACAAGAGGTATATGTTATGGAACGACGCTGCTTTCCGGTCAACTGGAAAAGGAAGTTAGTCAGGGAGATTATGATAACCTGAAAAAGGTCTATTCCATCTGGATTTGTCTGAATGCACCGGAGAAGGATGCCAATACCATAACGGAATATAGGATCGAGCCCAAAACGATCTATGGCAAGCCGTCGAAGTACGGTCGGTATGATTTGATGTCTGTGCTCATGATCCGTCTGCCGAATCACGAACCAGAGGGAAAAACACAAGATCCTGTGGAAAAAATGTTGGCAGCCCTCTATACTATATTTAAGGCAGAGAAAACGCCGGAAGAGAAATGTAAAGATTTGAAGAACCGATATGGTATAGGGATAAGTACAGAATTTGAGAATGAGGTGAGGACTATGTGTAATTTCAGTGAAGCGATATTAGAGCGGGGAATTGAACAAGGGATCGAGCAGGGAATTGAGCGAGGAATTGAACAGGGAAGAACAGCAGAAAAAGAACAGGCGATCGTTAATATGCTTGACCTTGGATTAAGCAAGGAGCGCATAGCCGAGAAATATCCAATAGAGCTTATCGAAAAAGTTATGCAAGAGATCAGGAAGGGATAAGAAATAAGCCGGTGAACCAGAACGGTTCATCGGCTTATTTGCTGAAGTACACCTGATGCCATACGTCTTTAATGGCTGCGGCCATAATAAAAACCCCGTGTGGGCGTTTATGATCTGGAGTTGTCTCTTCTGAGGCGGCAGGATTACATATTTGAAGAAGAGGATTAATGATTATATGAAGAGGCACCGCTAGGGCGGTGCCTCTTATGCCGTCCACTTAATCGTCCCAAACTCCCCGCAGAGGAGCATTTCAGGAATTCTGCGGGGAGTTTATCTCATCATGAGGCCCTTCTTAGTCTGCTCAAATTGCCCAAAACGATCTATGGCAAGCCGTCGAAGTACGGTCGGTATGATTTAATGTCTGTGCTCATGATCCGTCTGCCGAATCACGAACCAGAGTGAAAAACACAAGATCCTGTGGAAAAAATGTTGGCAGCCCTCTATACTATATTTAAGGCAGAGAAAACGCCGGAAGAGAAATGTAAAGATTTGAAGAACCGATATGGTATAGGGATAAGTACAGAATTTGAGAATGAGGTGAGGACTATGTGTAATTTCAGTGAAGCGATATTAGAGCGAGGAATTGAGCAAGGGATCGAGCAAGGGATCGAGCAAGGGATCGAGCAAGGAATCGAGCAGGGAATTGAGCAGGGAATTGAGCGAGGAATTGAACAGGGAAGAACAGCAGAAAAAGAACAGGCGATCGTTAATATGCTTGACCTTGGATTAAGCAAGGAGCGCATAGCCGAGAAATATCCAATAGAGCTTATCGAAAAAGTTATGCAAGAGATCAGGAAGGGATAAGAAATAAGCCGGTGAACCAGAACGGTTCATCGGCTTATTTGCTGAAGTACACCTGATGCCATACGTCTTTAATGGCTGCGGCCATAATAAAAACCCCGTGTGGGCGTGATGGTGGGAAGAAAATTGCCGGCAGCAAGGGTGCCCATGGTTAGTGGGGATCGGAAGTAAGCTGGCTGTAGAGAATGATTATATGAAGAGGCACCGCTAGGGCGGTGCCTCTTCTGCTGTCCTCATTATTGGACAGCAAATGAGTTACACTACAGATAGTGAAAAAGAGAGGAACGGATTGAAGAAATATCAAAAGTGGAGGATGTATTATGAAAAGAAAAGTGATTCAATTTGTTGCATTCGTACTGGCATTTTGTATGCCATTCCTATGTTGTCCAATGTATGTCAAAGCAGCTGAGAAAGCAGCTGAGAAAGAGGCCGTAGGACAGAAGCGGTATGCGGATGTGTATGATTCTGATGCGTATGATTCGGACGATTATGATCTAGATGAGCAGGATGATTATGATGATGACTATGATCTAGATGATTATGATCTGAACGATGACGATGATTATTTCGAGGATGATGATGATCTGTATGATGATTACAGCGACGATTATTCCAACGATAAATACAGTCGATCTCATAAGTCTTTATCACGGATCGGGAAAAAGAACAGGACAGTGTCCTTTTGCCGTTACTACACGCTAAAATGCAAAGGATATATTTACAGTGCAAAGTCATCGAACAAGAAGGTCGTTTCCATACATTCGAAGGACAAGGGGAATGGTAAGCTTGTGATCAATCCCAAGCGATACGGAAAGGCAACGATCACGGTAAAAAATAAGTATGGGAAAAAGATCCAATGGGTCATTACCGTTAACCGGGGATGGGAATTTACGATCCTGACCGGAGGAGACGGTTTTGATATGAAGCGCTTTATTAAGAATGTTCCTGGCTGGAGCAAGGGGAAGTGGAGTTCAAAAAAGCCGTCTGTTGTTTCGGTTCGGGGAAGGCGGTGCCATGGATATCGTGGAGGTACAACAACGATCACTTTGAAGGCACGGTCTGCAACCTACAGTTTTAAAGTACATGTGCAAAACAGAACGGCATTTTTCAATAAGGCCAAGGCGACCTTAAAGAATAATCTGCTGGTGCCATCATTCAATGCGGGTTAACAATATGTCAACGGCCGGGTGGACCGATAACGGAGGGAATGCGGGGGTGACGATCTCTTATTCCGCTCTGAATGTCTACGGCCTTCGTGTATATAACCAGTTCAGCGCCTGGTATACATGGAATAATAAGTTTAAATGGGAGTTTCCGGATTAAATCGGGCGTCATAATAGAGGGTGCGTAGAGTGGTGTTGTGGCAGGTGCCTGAAAAAGAATGAGATTTGCTTGTATTCATATTTGGTTTGGAGTATACTGACAGTATCACAACATACCAAGTGATGACAGGTTTCTACAGTATGGTACGAAACCTTGAAGCTCTAATCCCATTCCTTCTGGAGTGGGATTATCTTTTTATATAGGAAAAGGGGGAAATATGGAAAACTTACGTTACAGTATTGGCTTGGATATCGGTATTGCTTCAGTTGGATGGGCAGCTGTCTTGTTGGACGAAATGGATCGTCCAACACATATTTTGGACATGAATGTCCGGATTTTTACGAAAGCAGAGGAAGCGAAAAAAGGAGAATCTCTGGCTAAACCATCCCGAGATTTTCGATCTCAGCGAAGAAGGAATTCCCGTAAAAAACTAAGGATAAGAGACATTAAGTATTTGTTCGAGCAAAATCATCTTATTTCCCAGCAGGAATTCGAAGCCAGATACTACAAAAAAGGATTGCCTGATGTGTATTACCTTAGAACGAAAGCTTTGGATGAGAGGCTATCGGATGAGGAATTGGCTCAGATTCTGCTTCATATTGCAATTCACCGCGGTTTTAAATCAAATCGAAAATCTGAAGCCAAAGAAGATGAAAATGGCAAGGTTTTAAATTCTATCAAGGCAAATGAGGCATTGATGGAAGAAAAGCATTATCGAACTGTAGGAGAAATGCTTTATAAGGATGAAGCCTTTATTTCAAAGGAGCCATGGTCAGTTCGTAAAATTGATCATCACACCAGAAATAAGAGTGGAAATTATCAGCATACAGTCAAGCGATCCATGCTTGAAGATGAAGTTCACATCATTTTTGAAAAGCAAAGATCGTTTGGTAACGAGAAGCTTACAGAAGAATTTGAAAAGAACTTTTTGGAAATCATGCTTCGCCAGAGATCTTATGATGATGGACCGGGTAAGCAGGCGAATGGACAAGCCAGTCCATATGCAATTGGCAGCTTTGCTCAAATGGCAGGAGATTGTTCTTTAGAGAAAAAAGAAAAAAGAGCCCCCAAAGCATCATTTACATCTGAACTGTTTGTAGCTTTGCAAAAGATCAATCACTTGCGGCTGAGGGATCAAGATGGTGTGATACACAGCTTGACAGATGAGCAGAGAGAACTGGTGCTTACGCTATTATTTAGTAATAAGGAGATTAAGTATGCAACCATTCGCTCGAAACTTCAACTTCCGCCAGAATATAAGTTTGTAGGTTTGAATTACAATCTTGGTAAGAAGAACCAGTCGGATGATGTGATAATTAAAAAGGCGGAAAACAGTAAGTTGACTGGTCTTGTCAGCACATATGATTATATGAAGACATTGGGGTGGCAATTTGAAAAACCTACAAACGGTCAGATTCAAGTTTTGAATCGAATCGCGGATATATTAACCGGTTATAAGAGTGATGATAATCGCCGCGAGCAGTTTAAAAACCTGACAGAAATAAGACTTTCATCACAACAGATTGAGGATCTGCTGGATTATAACCCAACGAAGTACCAGCATCTGTCTTATGTAGCAATGAACAAGATCATACCATTTCTTTTCGGAGGAATGACATATGACAAAGCATGTGTAGCGGCAGGTTATGGTAAAGAGGAGATAACGGAAAAAAAGAAATATCTGAAGGGGCTGGATATTACAGAACAGGTTAATGATATTTCCAATCCGGTTGTACGTCGGGCAGTCTCTCAATCAATAAAAGTTTTGAATAATCTGATTCGGAAATATGGTTCGCCGGTGCAGGTACATGTAGAACTTGCGAGGGAACTGGCAAAGAATTTTAAAGAGCGGAAAAAAATAGAAGCCGATAATGTAAAACGTAATACTCAAAACGAAAAGGCGAAAAAAGTTCTTACGGAGGCGGGATTACGGAATATAAGCGGATTCGATATTGTAAAATATAACCTTTGGGAAGAACAAAAGCATATATGTATGTATACAGGGCTTCCTATTACAGTTGAGGAGCTGTTGGATTCAGGATTGGATGTAGATCATATTATTCCTTACAGTAAGTCATTCGATGACAGTTATCATAATAAAGTGCTTGTAAAGGCAAAAGCGAATCGTGATAAAGGTAACCGAACTCCCTACGAGTATATTCAGGATAAGTCACCGGAAGAATGGGAAAAGTTTGAAATCCGTGTCAAAGAGTTAACAGATTACCGTAAGCAGTTGAATCTGTTGAAGAAGCATTTTACAGAGGAAGAAGCAAAACAATTTAAGGAACGGAACTTAAATGATACGAAATATATTTCTCGTTTTATGTTTAATCTGATTCGCAAGAATCTCTTGTTGGTAGAACCTAAGAATGGTAAGAAAAAGCAGATATTTGCAGTAAATGGAAGTATCACTTCTTATCTTAGAAAGAGATGGGGACTACCGCTTAAAGATAGGACAACAGATCGACATCATGCTGTTGATGCATTGGTGATCGCCTGCTGTACAGATGGAATGATCCATGTTATTTCAAGATATATGCAGGCGAGAGAACTTAGATATGCTAAAGGTTTTCAATTTGTGGATGAAGAGACCGGAGAGATCTTTGATAGGAGTAATTTTACGCCGGAACAGTGGGATAGTAAGTTTGGAGTTCGGTTTCCGGAGCCTTGGAGCGGTTTCCGGGAGGAGGCAGAGATTCGAACGGGTGATGACCCGTTAGCTTTTATCCAATCGCATCCCGATGTTCGACGTAGATTGGATTACCCGGAATGGTTGCTAGATCCGGAATTTGTCCATCCTATGTTTATTTCAAGGATGGTAAATCACAAGGTGACAGGTCCGGTACATGATGCAACGGTGCGAAGTGCGAAACATTTAGAGGAAGGTATAAAGATATCTAGAGTAGAGCTTACAACGCTAAAATTGGATAAGAATGGTGAGATTGAAAATTACTATGCAAGAGAGAGCGATCGACTTCTTTATGATGCACTTAAAAAGCAATTGCAGTTGTATGGTGGAAAAGGAAAGGACGCTTTTAAAGAACCATTTCATAAGCCAAAGTCAGATGGAACACCGGGGCCTGTTGTTCGAAAGGTGAAAATACAGGAAAAATCAACAGCAGGTGTTTTAGTCAATAATGGCAAAGGTATAGCAAATAACGGAAGTATGATCCGGATTGATGTTTTCGAAGAAAAGGGGAAGTACTACATTGTACCAATCTATGCATCAGATGTTGTATGTGATGACTTGCCTGATAAAGCGATTGTTGCGCATAAACCAGAGGGGCAATGGAGAACCGTGCAGGAAGAGAGCTTTTTGTTTTCTTTGTATCCGAATGATTTAGTACATATTGTGTCTAAAAAAGGGATACCATTAACTATGAAAGATGAAAAAATACAAAAAACAGAATAGATATGGCTAATAAGAAAGTAGTAGTAGCAT
>CAMGZH010000002.1 GCA_946182825.1 uncultured Lachnospiraceae bacterium | reverse complement strand
AAGTGTTTTGATAAAGTTATCAATCTAAAGGAGGCTTAGAATGGGATTTTTGATCATGATTTTTTCTTTTATTTTTGGCATAATATTTGTTTCTGTAGGCATTGGATATAGAAAGAAGAAAATGTGGTCAATTGTTTCTTCTGTTATAGGGATACTTTTCATCATATTTTCTATTTATTTAGCTTTACCAAAATAAAAGAGATAAGTTGATGAAGACAGGTCTAAAGAAATATTCTGCAAGGAAAAGGAAGGAATCGGTACAGGTTGCATCATGACCTCTACCTGGAAACAGCCGTTAATCATTATTGATTAACGGCTGTTTCAGTCTCATCATTGAAGTGAACTACTCGGACTTATAGAAGCCGGAGCTTCCTGCTTCAACCATTACTGCGTTGGCTACGATGATACGCAACTCAATGTCTTACACAATGTCCACAGGCGTATGAGTTCGGGCTATTCCATCCCTACTGTAATATTTGTTTAATGCCGTGTTTATCGCAATTCATCCCACCACCTACAGAGGTGGAGGATTTCTTGCTCACGGTGTGTTAAAAGAAACGTAATACACCAAATACCTTACCAAGGATCTGACAATCCGGCAAAAGGATTGGATCCATCTGATCATTCTCCGGCTGTAGACGGATATGATCATCTTCCCTGTAGAATGTCTTAACAGTGGCAGAATCATCTACAAGAGCAACAACCATATCACCGTTCTTGGCATCACGACACTGTTCCACCATAATCATGTCACCATCTAAAATTCCGGCATTAATCATACTTTCACCCTTTACACGGAGCATAAAGGTCTGTTCCTTCGGAACATATTCTGATGGAACCGGAAAGTAATTATCAATATTAGAAACCGCCAAGAGAGGCTGACCGGCTGCTACAGTGCCCACAAGAGGCATATTAACGACCTCGCGACGAACCAGATTGAAATTGTCATCGATGATCTCAATGGCTCTCGGCTTCGTAGGATCGCGATGAATATATCCATTCCTCTCTAATGTATTCAAGTGTGAAAATACAGAAGAAGTAGACTTCAAATTAACGCCTTCACAGATCTCGCGAACGGATGGCGGATAACCCTTATTCAAAATCTCCTGCTTAAGGAAATCAAGGATCTCCTGTTGCTTGGTAGAAATCTTACCATAACTCATAGTATGTCCTCCCGCTTATCATTGCATTTTCAGCAATATTTCTAAAAATATACTATCATAAGAGAACACATATTTCAAACAGATTTTCCAAAACTTTGTTCGAATTTGTGGTTGACAAACCTTTGTTTGGTTTCTATAATGAGGTCAGAACAAAGGTTTGCGAACAGAGATTCGCGCAGGGTACGAAGGAGTGTGAGAGATATGAATTCAGTAACCGGTAATCGTAGAAGAAGAGCGAAGGCAGTTCCTGTATGTGTACGTGTGGCCAGACGGAGAAGAGCATATCTTTTCCTTGTGATCCTGTTTGTATGGTGTTTGTTTCTTGTGACAAAGGTGCGTGGTAGCTTTACCTATGCGAAGGCACCGGCCACTACACTTCATTATGAGCAGGTAGAGATCGCAGAGGGTGACACCTTAGATTCCATAGCCAGGACCTATTGTAGCCAGCCCTATGATTATGCTTCCTTTAAGAGGGATGTTGTCCGAGTCAATCAGTTGAAGAGTGAGAACTACATCCATAGTGGGGCCTATTTGGTGGTTCCGGTTTATGAATAAGAGGATACAGTTCTGAAATCATACAATATAGTTGCGTCTACACTGATTTATCGGTATAATTTAGGATATGTTACGATTTATTTATGTTATTATTGCAAATTTATTTCGAGCACCCTGGATCATACCGAAGATGCGTCGTATGGCATCACATCCTGACAATTATTCTATTGCAGAACGTTATGCCTTGGCACAACAGATGATTCGCTATATGTCTGCTTCCGGTCGTATCACAACAGAGGTGGAGGGCGTAGAGAATCTACCTGCTGAGGGTGGATATATTATGTTTCCGAATCATCAGGGGAAGTATGATGCTTTAGGTATTATCACATCTCATCCGGCTCCTTGTACCTTTGTTATGGACAAGATGAAATCCCGTAGATTTTTGATCAATGAGCTGGTTCGGCTATTGTATGCAAAGCGTCTTAAGATCAAAGACCCAAGGGATGGTCTTAAGGTTATGAATCAGATTGCAGCAGAAGTAAGGAACGGTGCAAGATATATCTTGTTTTCTGAAGGTGGTTATCATCATAATCGCAATCATGTTTGTGAATTTCATCCAGGTAGTTTCAAATGTGCAATCTGGGCGAAGGCTCCTATTGTCCCGGTCGCTTTAATCGAGTCTTATAAGGTGTTTAATAGTCTTCATTTGGGACCGATCTCTACGAAGGTCATTTACCTTAGCCCTATCCCTTATCAGGAATATAAGCATATGAAGACTCCTCAGATCGCACGCATGGTTCGAGGGCGTATTATTGCAGCCATGGCAGAGCATGGAGTTGATGGTGAGATAGGATAGTAGGAGGATTATACAATATGGGACATTTGTATTTTGTTCGTCATGGTCAGACCATCTGGAATGTTGAGAATAAAATCTGTGGAGCAACGGATATTGCCTTGACTGATTTGGGACATCAGCAGGCCATTGCAACCGGGGAACTCATCCGGGATCGTTCTATTACAGCTGATCTGATTTTATATTCCCCTCTGGTACGTGCAAGGGATACTGCCATGCATATTTCTCAGATCACCGGTATTTTGGCTCAGGAAGAATGCAGGCTTATAGAGCAGAACTTTGGACGATTTGAATCCACACCAAGAGACGGGGCGGAATTCCTAGAGGCGAAGTGTCATTTTGTTGACAGTTATAATGGCGGTGAATCCATGCTTCGTCTTGCACAGCGCATCTATAATCTTTTAGATGAATTGGTTGCTTCACCGAAGACCTACATTCTTGTTGCACATAATGGTATTTCAAGAATGGTTCATTCTTATTTTAACGATATGACCAACGAAGAATATGGTAGTTTTGGAATTAAAAATTGCGAGATCGTAGAATATAAGTGGTAATTTCCTATAAGATTTTTTCTTGTATACACCGATATAAGTAGTATGTAAGCTAAGGATAGCGCAGGATCAGTGGATTCAATGGATTGAATTCCTTTGGTCTTGCGTTCTTTTTATTTTAGGCTGGAGTTTGCATACGAAATTTGTCAGCTTCGCTGACGCGAATTCTGTGCCAGGTCTCGTGGGCAAGACTTGAATTATATAAGGGGGAATAACATGGATCAGATCATCACAAGCTCTACAGGAACCGTATATTCTGCTAAGGTAAGTGGAGGCAGACAGCAGGATCCACAGGAGAACTTTCAGGATACATTGTTGCAGAAGACCCTTGAGACAGACAAGGAATCTGCAAAGGGAAGAATTGGCGGCGTAAGCATTGGATTTGGAACGCTGATCCTGGGAGAAATTGGCATGGGACTTTCTGCAAAGCTTCTTCCAAGGGAAGCCGGAGAAGATTCCATAGTTCGTGTTACAGCTGCCAATCGAGAACAGTTTGATGTGAATATCCAAAAGGTTGATCCGACAAACGCAACCGCGATCGAGATGTTTGCTTTTTGTCAATATGCTGATTTTAACGGAACCGGTGTTTCTAAGGTTGAGGGAGCCTCTATACAGTGGGACAGCTGGCGTACCTTAAAGTTTTTTTCTGTATCACAGGATGAGGTGTTGGAATATGCTTCCATGCAAGATGCAGCAGAAATTAAATCTGACTGGACGAAGGCGCTTGAAGGACACGCCGATCTGGGGCTAAAAGATGCAAGCACAGGTGAGATCACAGATGTTACCTCTGTTTTTAGAATGCTTCGGGATACGTTAATGGCTGAGCACGACATTTCCGTGAGGAACCGGGAGGAAAAGAATAAGGACTGGCGGACCATGGATGATGAACATTGGAATCGGCTGATCGATTATCTTGATCATTTTATTGACAGTGTAAAAGAAAAACTTAAAAGAATCAAAGAAATTCAAAAGGAAGCTGCAGATCGTGCCATGTCCGGCGTTCCGGCTAGCATGCGATCCAATGTGGCATCCCGAGCCATGCTGGAAGCTTTATGTCATGGATTTTCAAGCCAGCAAACCGATTCGTTCGAAAAAGAACAGGTGAAAGAGAAATAAACAAGGAAAAGAGAGTGTTTGTTATATAGATCTATCTAGCGGTTAAATATCAGTTTATCCGCTAGATGGATTGTGATATAATAGAATCATAAGGAAGTTACGTATATTTTCATATATTATTAGGAGAATCTTATGGGTAAGGACTCAGAATTTTATAGATCCAAACGGAATCATCAGTTGCTTCGTCTTCGCAGTCTTTTAGATCAGTTGCCGGGATTTGCACAGGATTACATTCATAGTAAGGAAATCACCTCACAGCCAAGTACGCTGGTTTCTTACAGCTATGATCTGATCACTTTTTTCACCTATATCAAAGAGAAAAATCCTCTTTTTAAATCCACAAAGATCACGGATTTTCATATTGATGTATTGGAACAGATCACAGCTTTTGATATTGAAGAATATCAACGCTATATTGAACTGGATGTTTCCGCTGATCAGAAAACCATCCATGAGAATGGGAAAAAGGCAATCGCTAGGAAGATGGCTCCTTTACGGGGAATGTATCAATATCACTATAAGCATAAGAATATCAAGGAGGATCCCACCGCGCTTGTAGAGCTTCCCAAGCTAAAAAAGGACAAGAATATTATTCGTATGAACAACTATGAGGTCAGAGCCATTTTAAACGCCATTGAATACGGAAATGAACAGATGACCAAGCGACAGAGGGCTTATTGCCAAAGGACAAAGGCCAGAGATCTTGCCATATTGACCCTTATGCTGGGGACCGGTATCCGTGTTTCCGAATGCAATGGTCTGGACTTAAGTGATGTGGATCTAATTGTTAATACTTTAACAATTGTTAGAAAGGGTGGAGGACAGGATCTGCTTTATTTTGGAGAGGATGTCCATAATGTTTTGAAAGATTATATCGAAACGGAACGGAAGAATATTCTTCCCGCTGCCGGACATGAGAAGGCACTCTTCTATTCTCTTCAGGGAAAGCGGATCAGCGTGGACGCCATTGAAAAGCTTGTGAAGAAATACGCTCAGATGGCGGTTCCCAACAAAAAAATCACCCCACATAAGCTGCGCAGCACCTATGGAACGGCTCTCTACCGTGAGACCGGTGATATTCGTCTTGTGGCTGATGTATTAGGACATGAAAACGTTAATACTACCATCGACTACTATGCTGCCATTGAAGATGAACATAAAAAAATGGCCGCTAATGCTGTAGACTTTAAGCGGCCGGATCAATAGAGACGGATTAGTTTATCTTGGAAGTATGTCAAGCAAATGAAGGAAGTAATCAGGCAATGGTGCCTGAAACTCCACATATTGCCCATTTCTTGGATGAAGAAAGCCAATGGTCATGGCATGCAGGGTCTGCCCCTGAAGGTGATAGGGGCATTTGGAAGGTCCGTAGACACTGTCCCCGAGTAATGGGTGACCGATGCTTGCCATATGGACGCGTATCTGGTGAGTACGACCGGTTTCAAGCTTAAATTCCATATAAGTATAGCCTTTCATGCGCTGTAGCACCTTATAGTGTGTTACGGCGTTTCTGCTGTGTTTTGCATGAACAGCCATTTTCTTACGGTCCTTTTCACTTCGACCGATGGGAGCATCTATCGTGCCCTCATCTTCTTTTACATTGCCGATGACGATTCCGCGATAAATTCGATTTACGGAATGTTCCTTGATCTGTTGGGCAATATCATTGTGGGCAGCATCATTTTTACAGATGATCAGAGAACCGGTGGTATCCTGATCGATCCGATGCACGATACCGGGACGAATGACCCCGTTAATGGATGAAAGCCGATCCTTGCAGTGAAACATAACGGCATTCACAAGGGTGTTGTCCGGATGCCCGGGCGCAGGGTGAACCACCATTCCTTTTGGCTTGTTGACGATGATGACATCCTCGTCCTCATAGAGAATATCAAGGGGAATATTCTGGGGTTCGGCAGATAATTCCTGTATGGGCATGGGGGTAAGGGTGATCACATCACTTGGACTGATCTTATAGTTTGCCTTGGTCTTCTTTCCGTTTACCAAAACAAATCCTTCGGTAATCATCTTCTGGTAATGACTTCTGGTCTTAGAAGCATCATATTCGCTTAACGCCTTGTCTAAACGTAAACCAACAAGCGGTTCTAAAGCGTCTTTCTCTAAAGTTAAAATTTCATTTACTTCTTCAGCCATAAATCAAAATCCTCATCCTTATAATAAAAGAACACCAGAAGCAAGAGAACCACGATGGAAACCGTTACATAGATGTCAGCTACATTAAAGACCGGAAAATCAATCAGTGAAAAATAAATAAAATCTGTAACCTTATGATATAGGATTCGGTCAATATAATTTCCTACAGCTCCGGCCATCAATGCTGCCAGGATACACCCCATGGGAAGGAAACGTTTATCGGCAGGAAGCTTTTTATATAAGATTGCGATCACGGCACAAAGGATCGGTGTGATAATATAGAAAAACACCATTTTACCGTTTAACAGTGAAAAGGCCGCACCACGGTTTTCAAGATAATGAAGGGAAAGAACTCCGGGGATCAAAACCTTGTCTTCGTGTCCCATTAAGTATCCTTTGGCAAGAACCTTGGTATACTGATCCAAAAATATTAAAAGAAAGATGCCGATCAATGTAATACTATGTGTTAAAAATGATTTTTGCTTTTTCATGTTGACTCCTTATCATTCAAACCAGCGAATGTGTACCTTTTGTTTTCCCTTCTTTGTCTCACCGGAAAATTCAAGTATTTCCAGTTTACCGATCCCGCGAATCGATAACAGATCCTGTTCCTTTACACCACGGTTATGGTCGTAGCACTCCCTTGCATTTAAAAAGACCTTGCCCTGGTCTATAAGCAGGTTGGTTTCCTTACGGGAGAGATGTGCTGCTGCGGCAAGCAATACATCCAATCGGTTTGATGCAAGCAAAAGCAACTCCTCTCGAAACTTTGGTTCATAGGAAAAATTGGTGATGGCAATTGTATCAACTACTACTTCTGTGTGTCGGATGCGATGAATATCCTGAAGAATATCCACCGCTCGGTTGATACAAAAAACAACTGCACTGTGATCCTCCTGAACAAGGATGTCTCCGATCAGTTCCCTTTGAATCCCCAAATGCATGAGAGCTCCTAAGTAATCTCTATGATTTAAGTCCTCTGTAAACCTGGGGTTCTTTGGTTGAATCTTGAGTACAGTAACAGGATAGTCCTCTTTTCTTATCTCAAAAAAAGCATCAGGCTGCAGAAAAACCGCAACCTGACGCTGTGCATATCCATAACCGCCATAAAATTCAACAGATGCATGAAGGCTTGGAAGTAAGGAATGTAATATTCCCTGTTCATGCAAATCAAGGAAATCTGTATAGATCGGAATTCCCCGTTCGTACGACCGCATTGCCACGTCCATAAAATGACGTTTTAAAAACTGATCGTCCTTATCCTTCATAATTAAAATCCTGTCTGAATACCTGATAAATCGATTGCATTCATAATTCCCTGTAAATCTCCGGAAATATCAACGGAAGCCGGAGTAATTACAAAGATAAAATTAGAAACCTTCTGCAGATTACCTTTTAATGCGTAGGTTGTACCGGACATGAAATCAATGATCCTCTGTGCAACACCCATATCCAGTCCCTCCATATTGAGGATGACGGTACGACCGGAAATCAGTGTATCACCGATCTCTCGGGCATCATCATAAGAAGAAGGCTTAATTACACATACTTCCATTCCGGAAGCCGGTGAGCTTGTCTTCGAACGACCGCTTCTCATAGGAGTGATCTTGTTGTTCTTAACAACACCGGATGTTCTGACCTCCGGTTCCTGTGCGTCCTTGTTACGATGGAAGACGGAACGCTTCTCCGGCTGTTCTACCTCATCTTCGTATTCGTCATCGTAATACTCGTCATCGTTTAAATTCATAGCATCTAACATCTTATCAAAAAGGCTCATGCTCATTCTCCTAATCAATCTTTATTATAATTACGCTCTCCAAAGATTCCTGTACCAACGCGAACGAGAGTTGCACCTTCTTCGATGGCAACCTGATAATCATTGGTCATTCCCATGGACAGTACATCCATAGTCACATTATCCTTGTTTTTCGCGGCAATGTCAACTGACAGATCCTTAAGAGCCTTAAACAACGGGCGGTTTTCCTCTGGATCTGCTACATAAGGAGCAATGGTCATAAGTCCCTTTACGGTAACGCCGTCAAGGGATGCAACATCATCGATCAGTGTCTCTGCATCCTCTAAGGATACACCGAACTTACTCTCTTCTCCTGCTACATTGACCTCGATCAAAACAGGGATGACGATTCCGCGCTTTTTCGCCTGAATATTGATCTCCTCAGCAAGACGGTAGCTGTCTACAGAATGGATAAGCTCTGTCTTTCCGGCGATATATTTCACCTTGTTTCTCTGAAGATGTCCGATCATATGCCATTTGATATCCTCCGGCATCTGTTCGATCTTACCGGTTAATTCCTGAACCTTGTTCTCACCGAAATTGCGGATTCCCTGTTCATATGCTTCCTGAAGATATTCCACCGGCTTTGTCTTACTTACAGCAATCAAAGTTACGTCACTTCTCTTGCGACCGGATCTGTCACAAGCTTCTTGAATCTTCTGTTCTACTTCTTTCAGGTTCTCTGTAATCATTGCTGTTCTCCTTTTCCTTATGTTCCGTTTACGATCTCATCCTCTGTGACATCGGATGCCTCAAGGGCAATGTGGTCATACAATGCCAGCTGGGAGGAATGGACCGGCTGAATAATGCTGTACTGTTCGTTGTGGAACAGGATCTGAACCAGAGCGAACTGCGCATAGCCTTTGTTTACATTAAATACGCCATAGCCTTTTTTTACCTCGAGGCTTTGAACCGTTTTCTCTTGGAGTGTACTTGGATTTAAGATCACATCCGACTGTTTCAACCCGTTATAGGTTCCCCATAAGGTTCCATCGGCATCCTTCTGATAAAGGGATAACTTAGTGACAACGTGTCCGTCCCCAATCTTCCTGAGGATGCTGGGCGTATTCTCGTCTCCTCCATAGGTGATATAATTCTTAGGAATCTCGTATAAGATCTGTTGCTTCAAGGAAGAATTCGGAACCTTAAGTCCGTTTTTCTTCTCCAGTGACAGATCGATGCTGACAAAACGTTCTGACGCATATCGATCCACAGAATCATCCAGTGATAGAATCAGATAAAACCGATCAGCCCGTTTCGTAACATGACTGGTACACCAGGTCTTCGCTCCATCTTCAAGGAAGGTGATCTCGATTCCCGTGGTATCCCGAAGTTCCTTTGCTTTATCTTCCGTGAGGGGCATGACAAGGTTCCAATTATCGCTTGTTACCAGGCGGTAAACCGGTTCTCCAGCCTGAATCTTGTCTACAGAGGCTAGATTCTTCTCATTGACCTTACTGGTATCGAAATCCTCCTCTTTGAAATTCTTAAGGGAGATATTCTCCATACCATCCACATTTAATACAACAAGTCCCGGCTCCTCTGTTGCAAAACTTTGGAAGGTTGCATCTGCAGATGCCTGCTGTATTTCGTTCTTTAAGGAAGATCTGGCTGTAACGGCCAAAGATTCTGTCAGGCTGGCTTGTGCCTGTGCATAAAAACTGTAAAGACTACTGTAATCAGAAGTATTAAATCCCTCTGAAAAACTAAGAAGCTTTTCAGCAAGCTGCTTCTTCTGGGTATCTGAAAGTGAGGCATCGTCCTCGCTGTATTCCTTTAATTTCTCTACCGTCTGACCGTTGGAATCGATACTGTAGGCATATTGACTTGCGCCGATCCGGCTTAAAGACGACAGATAATAATACAGGTAACCGGAAGAAGCTGCTTTTACAACTTTTTCGCTTCGGATGGCCAAAGCATCGTAGTGATCATCTGATACAATGCTTCCCTGCCGAACTTCTGTTATGGCTACATGCTTACGTGTAAAATACGTAAACATATGGAAGATGACATAGACCATAATGATCAATACAAGTACCAGACTGATCCGGACCCTTGGCACAGTATGAAATTGAACAATGTTTCTTTGCTTTGAACTCATTCTTCACTCCATGGGATCCTAAGAAAAAAACCTCATGGATACAAAACCATGAGAGGTCTTGTATCATGAGGTTTAGCGTCTACTTAATATTAAGCAACCTTGCTCTTAGCAAGCTCAGCTAACTTAGCAAAGCCCTCTGCATCTGAAACAGCCAGATCAGCCAGCATCTTACGGTTCATCTCAACACCTGCAAGCTTTAAGCCGTACATGAACTTGCTGTAGGAAAGACCGTTCATACGAGCAGCTGCGTTGATACGAGCGATCCAAAGCTGACGATACTGTCTCTTCTTCTGCTTACGACCAGCGTATGCTGTAGCTAATGCTCTCATTACAGACTGCTTAGCAACACGATACTGCTTAGAACGAGCGCCTCTGTAACCCTTAGCAGCCTTTAATACTCTGTTATGTTTCTTTCTTGCGTTTAATCCGCCTTTAACTCTTGCCATTTTGTATTCCTCCTAACAAACTGTCTACCGAAACTTATACGAATCCGAATCTTATAAGTATGGTAAGATCTTCTTCATGTTCTTCTCGTTGGTAGCATCTGTCATAGCTGCCTTACGAAGATTTCTCTTACGCTTTGTAGTCTTCTTTGTTAAGATATGGCTCTTATAAGCCTTATTTCTCTTTAACTTTCCTGTTCCAGTTGCCTTAAAGCGCTTAGCTGCTGCACTCTTAGTTTTCATCTTTGGCATGATAGATTCCTCCTTAATTACGTTTCTCTGCCAGTACCATACTGATACTACGACCTTCCTGCTTGGAAGGCTTCTCCACTGTAGCTACATCCTCAAGGCTCTTGGCAATATCATCTAAGATATGCTTGCTCTGAGAAATATGAGCCATCTCACGTCCACGGAAACGAAGTGTAATCTTAACCTTATTACCCTTCGCAAGGAACTTGCGGGCATTGTTCATCTTGGTATTCAGATCATTTCCCTCGATGTTCGGGGAAAGACGAATCTCTTTGACCTCAACGACCTTCTGCTTCTTCTTCGCTTCCTTCTCCTTACGGGCCAGCTCATAGCGATATTTACCATAATCAATGATCTTGCAAACTGGCGGTTTGGCATTCGGGGAAACCATAACCAAATCAAGGTCTGCCTCTCTGGCCATCATCTGAGCTTCCTTTGCTGACATAATGCCAACCTGCTCTCCATGTTCTCCGATCAGACGAACTTCACGGGCACGGATCTTTTCATTCACTAATAAATCGCTAATGGTTACACCTCCATTGGACATAAAAAAAGTGGATAGGCAGACTATCCACAATCAAAAGCAAAACAATCATCAATACGAATCATGTAATAAAACGCTAAGTCACGCAATGAAGGTGCTTAGGTGAGAGTGGATACTCTACTTCTTACAACTCGTATAGGATATCACAAACGTAATAGTGCGTCAAGCACTTTTGATAGATCTTTTTCCGCATGTCCGTTACTTCTTGCCCGATCACAGGCGTCATGGAAAAAAGGCTCAAAATCAGGTCGTGATGCAGGATCCTCTTTCTTCTTATGATAGAAAGGAGAACCTCCAAGACTTCCACTTCCATTTGAAATTTCTAATACGGAACTTATCTTATAGATCGCTTCCATGGCTCTCACCTCTTCCTCGGTGCTGCTCAGCGGCTAGCCATTCAAAACATCCTTGTTCTTATGTAAAATACTATCATTTTGTTCCGTAAATGTCAAGAAGTCCTACAATATAATGTAGGACTTTGAATTGCAACTACAATTTATTCATTATCTTCTGCATATACTGGAGTGAACTGTCGACTTACAGAGGAACTTTTTTCTTCGGCACGGGCAAGTCTTGTTTTCTCAAGCGCTTCCTGACAGAAGGTCATCTGACTATCGACGGTCTTGGTTCCCCGGCGATCCTTCTTTTCATAGCTTCCGTCATCCTGCATATAGTATGCCTTTAGATTATCCTGAAGTTCAAGGGAAAGGATATGCTTTGCCTCTTCCTTTACTTTGGTATCCTCAATGGGGAATACCACTTCAACTCTTCGGTCCAGATTTCTGGGCATCCAGTCGGCAGAACCCATATAGATCTCCTCGTCTCCATTATTATAGAAATAAAAGATTCTGCTATGCTCCAAAAAGGTTCCTACAATGGAAGAGACCTGGATGTTCTCACTGACGCCCTTGATTCCGGTTCTTAGACAGCAGATACCGCGAATGATCAGCTGGATCTCTACACCGGCAGCAGAAGCCTCATATAAAAGCGCTATGATCTTCTGATCGCAAAGGGAATTCATCTTGGCAACGATCCTTGCTTTTTTCCCAGCCTTTGCGTAACGAATCTCCCGTTCGATCAGGCGGAACATGCCGTCACGAAGCCAGATGGGTGACACCAGAAGACGGTTCCAGAATGGTGGCTCGGAATAACCGGACAACATGTTGAAGACAGCTGTTGCATCTTCTCCCATCATTTCTGAACAGGTCAGTACACCGCAATCTGTATAAAGCTTTGCAGTATTATCGTTGTAGTTTCCTGTTCCGAGATGAACATATCGCTTGATACCGTCCTCTTCCATACGAACCACCAGTGCGATCTTGCTGTGGGTCTTTAATCCAACCAGACCATAGATAACATGACAGCCAGCTTTTTCCAGCATTTTGGCCCAGCCGATATTGTTTTCTTCATCAAATCGAGCTTTTAATTCAACCAGAACCGTTACCTGTTTTCCATTCTCTGCCGCCTTTGCCAGCGCTGCAATGATGGGCGAATTACCGCTGACGCGGTAAAGGGTCTGTTTGATGGCAAGTACGCTCTCGTCATTTGCCGCCTGTCGGATGAAGTCCACAATGGGTGTAAAGGAGTCATACGGATGCTGGAAGAAAATGTCCCCTTTACGAATTTCTGCGAAAATATCTCTTACGCCTCGAAGTCTTGGGATCAGCTGAGGTTCATATCCCTTTTCTCTTAATTCATCTCTTCCCTCCAGTCCGTAAAGTTTCATTAAAACAGTTAGATCGATGGGACCATGGATGGGATAAATCGCTACCTTTTCCACCTGGAAATTTTTCTTGAGGATCTTCAGCAGTCGGGCGTCCATACCTTCTTCCACATCCAGACGGATAACTTCACCCCACTGGCGCTTTTTCAGCTGCTTTTCCATCTCTTTTAAAAGATCGGCCGTTTCTTCCTCGTCCAGCTCAAAATCTGCATTTCTCATGACCCGGTAAGGATAAGCACATTCCACGTGATAATTTAAAAAGAGCTTTTGAATATTGCGTTCGATCACCTGCTCAAGGAAAATATAAGTCTCATCCCCTTTCTCTCCAGGAAGGGAGATCAGTCTTGGAATACCGGAAGGAACGGCAACGGTGGCAAACTCAAGCTTTCGTTCTCCGCCAGTGTGTTCCTTGAGAAGTCGCGATCCCTTGGCAGAAGGTGTGATCAGAGCTGCAATATTCAAGGTTTTATTGGAGACCAGTGGGAAGGGCCTTGAAGCATCCACAGCCATTGGGGTCAGTACCGGAAAAACATTCTCCATAAAGTAGCGATCCACGTATTCCTTCTGTGCCGGTGACAGCTGCTCGTGGGCTAAGATCAGATGGATTCCCTGTTTCTCAAGGATGGGAAGAAGGGATCGCCCAAAGCACTGGTACTGCGCCAGAATAAAAGCATGGGTCTTCTCACGTAAGGCTGCAAGCTGCTCTTTCGCTGTCATTCCGCATAAATCCGGTTTCGTATAGTTTGCGTGCACCATATCCACAAGGGATGCGACACGTACCATAAAGAACTCATCCAGATTGGATGCTGTAATACTTAAAAACTTCAGTCGATCCAGCAGCGGGATCTTAGGATCCTTTGCTTCGTTGAGTATTCTTTCGTTAAACTTCATCCAGGAAAGTTCACGGTTCTCATAGTATTCGGGATTATCAAAGTTTATGCCCATATTTCCCCCTCCTTACAGATTCTTCTTTTCGCGAATCACCGGTTTAAAACCAAAGACCTCCACGAAAAACTGTGCCTTGCTCTTAAAGTACCCCTTCTCTAAATTCAAGGAAGATTCCGATGATACGGTAATAAAAAGCTCCTCTTCCTTCAGGCGAAAAGATATGTTGGAAACCTTCTGCCTATGACTGCTGTCTAGGGCATTACAGATCCGAAGCATTGCCAAAAGCTTAAGAAGCTTCATGTATTCATCCAGTGACAGACTTTCTGTAAACAGATCGTAGCGTATCTCCTTGATATGATGATACTGAGCCGCAAGCGCAACAATTTTACGCTCCTTATGTGTCAAACCAAGGATCTCGGAATTCATAATGATCGCGTAGGAACATTTGGCTGCATCGGAAAGTGAGATATATTTACCGCAATCATGTAAAATGGCAACCACCCTTGCCAGGGTCAGATCCCTCTGAGAAAGTCCACCCTTCTTACGGATAGCGGAATACAACTGCGTGATCATTTGATCCATCATCTTGACGTGTGGATCATAGCTTCCGTACCGTTTTGCAATGGCCCAGGCTGCATCGATCACATCCTCGGAAAAATCGTGACTTGAAGTAAAGGTGTTGCTTCGGTATACCGCATCATAGGTCATGCCGGCATGAAGAGAAATTCCCGGTATGCTGATGTAGTCACACTTGGTCTGTGAAACAAAGGCATCGTATAACAGCAAGAATGGTAACGCCATCTCATCTCTTAAATCACTTTCAAACCGGTCAAAGGCATTGGTGAAATAGGAATCCGATCCAATATCTTTAAGGAAGGAAACCACCGCTTCCCTTGGTGTGGCAACTCCTAAAACATCTTTTACGTCGAAAAAATGCATAAGATTGGAAATATTGTCATTTAGAAGGATCATGTACTTCGGATCCGCATTTGGAAGATAGACATGAAAGAAGGTTTCGATTTCCTTATTGATCATATCCATGACCTCCGCCCGACCGTTGACCTTCTGTGACAACGCTATCAGATTCTCCCTTACCTCGGTTGCTCCCAGTAGAATATGCTGGGTCGTAATGATTTTACCGCCGGAAAAAAGCGTCAGCTGAATGGAAGATCCTCCTACATCGGCGAGAAGAGCGGATTCTTCTATCATTTTCGGAAAATCATCCAGAGAGGCCAACGCCTCATAACTGAAAAATCGCTGTTCGGAATTGGAAAGAAGACGAACAAAAAGTCCGGTCTTCTGACGAATCTGATCCAACAGATAAGGATAGTTGTTGGCTGCCTTGACGGCATACCCTCCATACACTTCATAAACGTCCGTTCCGAATTCTGCCAAGGTCGTTTTCATATCCTTTAGGGCGTGAATCAGATCATCTACGGTATCATAGGTTATGGTGGAACCATTAAAAAGATCGTGGGCAATATGAACCGGTCTTCTTAGATCCGTCAACAGACGAAGGGTCCGGCTCTTGGAATGAACCTCATAGATCCTTAAAGATACCTCGTATGTACCGATGTAAATGGAACCGTAAGATTTTAATTTCATAGTCCCCTCTTTCCTGCCTTGTGTCTTTAGTAATTACCAAGGACTCGTAAATTTCTTGTCTCCTCTGAAAGACCGATCAATGCATTGGTTACGCCATCATCCAACAAATTCCCCTCAAAATCCACAAAGAAACGATATTCCCAAGGTCTTCCCTCTAATGGTCTTGATTCGATCCGGCTCATGTTGATACCGTTAAACGTAAAATGAGACAGGATCCGGTAAAGACTTCCTTCTTCGTTTGGAATTTCAAAACATATACTGATATGCTTTGCGTCGGTTCGGAATTTATGCTGACCGGATACGATCAAAAATCTTGTTTCATTCTTCTTCTCGTCCTGAATGGAGGACTGAAGGATCTCCAAGTCGTAGATTCTAGCATTAATCGCTCCGGCAATGGCTGCCTGATCCTTTTTCCCTTCGTCGTGTACTTTCTGGGCAGAAACCGCTGTATTCAGCAAGCTCTGGGCCTCAACCCCCGGAAGCTGATTCTGCAGGAAACGATCGCACTGCATCAGCGCCTGTGGATGGGAATATACCCGTTTGATATCCGAAATCTTCGTTCCCGGTACAGCTAACAGCGCATGATCGATCCGAATGATCTCCTCACCAATGATGGATACATCATAAGAGGAAAGCAGATCATAGATCTGTGTCACAGCTCCGGCAGTGGAATTTTCGATTGGAAGTACGGCATAATCCGCCTTCTTCTCTGTTAAAGCATCCATGGCATCCTTCCAGGTCGCCACATGGGTGCTGTTCCTGTTCAGACCGAAAAACTGTTCCATGGCAACCTGAGAGTAGGCTCCCTCAACTCCCTGGTAAACGATATGGGCATTTGCAAAATCAAATGCATCTACGGGCTGGTAGTTGTGATCCACCATGACACCGTGTTCCCGCATCATCTGATACTGCCTTTTACGGCTGGTGGACATGATCAGTTCAAACAGTTCCCGGATTCCCTCCTGTTCGAAGGCATCGGAAACCTTTGATGTTAATACACCAAGCTTTTCATCTTCTCGTTTTTTATCCAGAACCGGTCTGTGATTGGCAATCTTGTATTCTGCCACATTGCCGGCCAACAACAGTCTCTGGTGGTAGAGCTCCAGCAGCTGATTGTCAATTGCGTCGATCTCTACACGGATGTCCTTTAAGTCTTTCATGAATGTCTCTTTTCTTTTTTTAAACAAATAGTCTCTTATGTTTTCTTTTCATAATATCATAATACTTTAATATATTAAAGTTATATTCCGACTCTTTTTGAAAATGTCGGCCGATTAGAGCAAAAAAGGCACTGGCAACTCTGCCAGTGCCCCTTTTCTTTTAAAATTAAAGATCAAACAAAGCAACTTCCTTCGCCAATTCCTGAGCGATCTCAGCAAGCTTCTCGGATGCTGTTGCGATCTCCTGCATAGAGGCTGACTGCTCTTCGGATGCAGCAGATACATTGGATGTCTCGTCAATAACAGACTTACTCTGATCGTTGATCTGATTGAAGCCATCACGAATGCTGTTGGTTCCTTCAGAAAGTTCACCGATGATATTCTGCATTTCGATGGATGCAGATGCAATACGATCTACCATGCCGGCAATCTCTGCAAAGGTCTCACCGGACTGTTCAACGGTCTCGGTTCCACTCTTAACGCTATCAAGTCCTCGATCCATAGCTTCCAGTGCCTGATCGGACTGTGCCTGAATCTGCTGGATTTTAGCTCCGATTTCAAGGGCTGACTGGTTGGACTGGTCTGCGAGCTTGGAGATCTCATCTGCAACGACTGCGAATCCTCTTCCGGCTTCACCGGCTCTTGCAGCCTCAATGGAAGCATTCAGAGACAGCAGGTTGGTCTGGGAAGCAATCTCGGAAATTGTATTAACAATGGTTCCGATACTACCGATCTGTTCACCAAGATCATTTACGACCTCAGATGTACTTGCCACAGCATCTTCGATGATATGCATCTGGCTGATAGCTCCATCAATGCTTGCCTTACCGTTACGTGCCGCCTTATTGGTACTGTCGATCTGCTGGTTGGTATCCACAAGCTTCTCAGAGAAGGTACCCATATAGGAGCTGAATGCAGTGGTGTTCTCTCCAGCTGCATCGATAACGCCACCCTGGTTGGCACATGCCTCTGCTACTGTGGTAATGGACTGCGCAACAAGATCGGATGCATCGGCTGACTGCTGTGCGTTGGCTGAAAGCTCCTCCGCTGCAGAAGCTACATACTCAGTCGTCTCTGCGATCTTGATGATCAATTCCCGAAGGGTTGCATGGAACTTCACAAGACCATGAGCCATGGAACCGATCTCATCCCGTCGCGTCAGTGCATGCTTCTCAAAGCTTGCCTGATCATCAAAGGTCGACAGATCTCCATCAGACATTCTCTTAAGGAGCTTGGTAACGGATTTGATCGGCGTTGCGATCTGTTTGCCGAGATAAACGGCAATCGCACCCATGATAATAAGTAATGCAATGAGTACAAGAATCATATTGCGAATGGTGGATCGAAGGTGGGTCGCATTTGACTTCTCATATGCTGCACTCATCTCATCAATGGAATCCACCCATACACCGGTACCGAGAACCCACTGATACGGCTCGTATGTAACGGTATAGTTGATCTTAGGTAAAGGCTCTGTCTCGTCTGGCTTCGGGAACATCAGATTGGTGTATCCGCCGCCCTTCTGCTGACCATTCTTGATCATCTCCTGAATGTACTTACGCCCATCTGGATCTGTGGCATCCCAACGGGACTGACCTTCGGTATCACGTCCTAACAATACAACGTTGACACCCTCTACGGTATCGATCCAGAAATATCCGTTATCATCATCATATCGAAGTTCACGAACGACATCGGCTGCTGCC
Source organism: uncultured Lachnospiraceae bacterium (assembly GCA_946182825.1). GTDB lineage: Bacteria > Bacillota > Clostridia > Lachnospirales > Lachnospiraceae > Weimeria. The sequence goes on along the minus strand of CAMGZH010000002.1, from coordinate 96,796 downwards.
TTCTTTGCTTCTTCTTCTGTCATCTCGCCGCTTTCCTGCTTCTTATGATATTCTTCGATAATGGAAACAGCGATTTGCGTATGATTCTTCAACTCGCGTTTGATGTCAGTTGTCAGCTGATTCTTATATTCCTGAACCTGAACCTTGTTATTCGAAACGGTACTAATAACCGAATATCCGGTTACTACAAAGGATGAAATCAGCACAGCCACAATGACCATTACGCTCAGTTCGACCATAATGGACTTAAATCCCTTTCTTTTCATAACTAGCTCCTTTCACAGCTGACCCCTCATAATATAACTAACAAAAGTTCTAAACTATAACTTATTATCTGATAAATTATACAAAAAATCAACATTATAATGATAGAAACTAGGTAAAGCGAATAAAGAATGTCTATTCTGGCCCTAATATTTTTACACTACATCAAAAAATTAGACTCATTTCATAAAATCAAACATGGACAACTGGTTACTTTCCGGAAGATCCGGCAGAATTCCCAGTCGATCCATCGTATCACAGATGGTAGCCGAAATTTTACCCCTTTCCTTCAGATCATCCTTTGATAAAAATTCTTTCTGAGAGGCAGCGATCGCCAGTGTCTCCGCCGCCTTGTCTCCCATTCCTTCGATGGAAGAAAAAGGAGGAAGCAGTTTGCCGTCAACGATCTGGAAATACCTTGAATCTGAACGATACAGATCCATGGGCATAAATTCAAAGCCCCGGGCGTACATCTCCTGTACGATTCTCATATCCTTATAGGAACCCTTATCCTTTGCTGTCAGCTTCTCTCCGGCTTTTTCCTTTTCGTCAAGCTCCTTTAGATAATGCTCTAGGATCTCCTGTCCCTGGCACATTTTCTCGTAGGAAAAATCTGTTGCACGAATAGAGAAAAAAGCCGCATAGTATGCCAGAGGATAATACACCTTACAGTATGCAACACGCCACGCCATCATAACGTATGCCGCCGCATGGGCCTTCGGGAACATATACTTGATCTTTTCACAGGATCCGATATACCAGTCAGGGACACCGTGCGCCCGCATTTTTTCTTTGTATTCTGGCCATTCCTTACATTTACCCTTCGCTACGATTCCCTTTCGAACCCGTTCCATAATGGTAAAGCTTTCCTCCGGATCCATTCCCATATGGATCAGGTAGACCATGATATCATCTCGACAACAGATAGCCGTAGAAATGGTAGCAATGCCTTCATTGATCAAAACTTCCGCATTTCCCTGCCATACATCGGTTCCATGGGACAGACCGGAAATTCGGATCAGATCGGAAAATTCCTGGGGTTTTGCTTCTTTTAAAAGTCCCATAGCAAAGTCTGTTCCAAACTCCGGGATGCCAAGGGTTCCCATAGGAGTGTTTTTCCATAGCTGGGAAGGTTCCACTCCAAGGGAGGAGGTGTCCTTAAACAGACGCATAACTCCCTTGTCATCCAGTGGGATCTCCGTTGCATGAAGACCGGTAAGATCTTCTAACATTCGAATCATGGTCGGATCATCATGTCCCAGGATATCCAACTTTAACAGGTTGGAATCAATACTGTGATAATCGAAGTGGGTGGTGATGATATCACTTGTCATATCATTTGCCGGATGCTGGATCGGTGTAAAGGTGTTGATCTCTTCCCCCATAGGAAGAACGATGATACCTCCCGGATGCTGTCCTGTGGTTCGTCTTACCCCTACGCACCCCTGTACCAGGCGATCCACCTCACAGTTTCTTTTGCGAATCCCACGGTCCTCAAAGTAATGTTTGATATAACCGAAGGCGGTCTTATCCGCCAGGGTACCAATGGTTCCGGCCTTAAAGGTCTGTCCGTCACCGAAAATAACCGCCGTATAGGCATGCGCCTTACTCTGGTAATCTCCGGAGAAGTTCAGGTCAATATCCGGCTCCTTGTTCCCTTTGAATCCAAGGAAGGTCTCAAAGGGAATATCAAAACCTTCTTTATTAAGTTCATGTCCGCACACCGGGCAGACTTTGTCCGGCATATCACAACCGGCATTACCGGAGTAGGAAAGAACCTCTTCCGAATCAAAATCCACATAATGACATTTCGGGCACAAATAGTGTGGACTCAACGGATTAACCTCGGTTATTCCTGCCATGGTGGCTACAAAGGAAGATCCTACAGAACCTCGGGAACCTACCAGATATCCGTCCTCGTTGGATTTCCATACCAGCTTCTGGGCAATAATATACATTACGGCATATCCGTTGCTGATAATGGAATTTAATTCACGGTCCAAACGGGCTTTTACCTGAGGCGGCAACTCTTCTCCATACATCTCATGAGCCTTGTTGTAACAGATCTTACGAAGCATCTCATCGGAATTTTCGATAACAGGAGGACATTTGTCCGGTCGTGTCGGGTGGATCTTCTCGCACATATCCGCGATTCTGCCAGGATTTGTAATCACCACCTCTTCTGCTTTTTTGGCACCTAAGTAGGAGAACTCCTGCATCATTTCATCTGTTGTATGCAAATAAAGAGGCGGCTGTTGGTCTGCATCTGAAAATCCCTTTTCCACCTGGATGATCCGTCGATAGACCTCATCCTCAGGATTAAGAAAATGCACATCACAGGTAGCCACCACCGGTTTATGAAACTCTTCTCCGAGAGAGACGATCCGTCGGTTGATATTGTTAAGATCCTCCTCGGATTCAATGCCGCTTTTTTCATCACGAAGAAGAAAGGCGTTATTGCCGTTGGGCTGAATCTCCAGATAATCGTAAAACTTCACGATACGTGCAATCTCTGCATTATCTTTTCCGTACAAAAGTGCCTGGTACAGCTCTCCTGCCTCACAGGCGCTTCCGATAATAAGACCCTCCCGATACTTTAAAACCTCACTCTTCGGGATTCTTGGAAATCTCTGGTAATACTTCAGGTTTCCCAGAGAACAGAGCCGATAAAGGTTGATTCGTCCGATATCGTTTTTGGCAAGAACGATACAGTGGTGGGTCCTTCCCTTTCGGATGGCATTTTCATCCATGGCACCGGCTTCGTTCAGCTCCTTTAAGGTATGAATTCCCGCCGCTTGAAGCTGCTTGGATAATTTGTCGAAAATATGGGCGGTACACTCTGCATCATCCACCGCTCTGTGATGATGTTCCAGGGATACGTTCAGTGCCTTGGCCACATTATCGAGCTTTAAGCGTCCAAGACTTGGTAACAGATATCGGGCCAGAGGCATGGTATCTACATAGGTAAAATCCCAGTCCATACCAAGGCGTCTTGCGTTGGCATGGATACAACCTGTATCAAAATCCGCATTGTGGGCAACCAGTACGGCTCCTTCACAGAATTCCTTGAACCTTGGAAGGATCACATCGATTCCCGGTGCATTCTTCACCTGTTCATCCGTAATACTGGTAAGCTCCACAATATGGTACGGGATGGGGCGATGGGGATTGACGAACTCGGAAAAACGTTCTGTGATCTGTCCATGCTCAAACTTGACTGCGCCGATTTCAATGATGTCGACCACTGCAGCATTTAGACCCGTGGTCTCAATATCAAAGACAACATAGGTATCATCTAAGGACTGATCCTTTGCGTTTGTGGCGATCTTCTTGGTGTCATCCACCAGATAGATCTCACAGCCATAGATCACTTTAAAATCGTCATCTTTATCCACTGCATGATCCGCATCCGGGAAGGACTGCACCACACCATGGTCCGTAATGGCAATGGCCTTGTGTCCCCATTTTTTAGCCTGTTTAATAATATCTTTAACGTCGGAAACTCCGTCCATGTCGCTCATTTTGGTATGACAGTGCAACTCCACACGTTTTTCCGGAGCCGTATCCATACGGGGAATACGAAAATCAGGAATCTTTACGATTCCACGAACCGAACCGATACTGATCTCGTGGTCAAAAGTATCTTCTGCCGCATTTCCCTTCAACTTGATGAACATACCTTCACTCACCGTTGATGAAAACTGTTCCACCTGATCATTACGTAAAAACAGCTTGGCACGGATGGAATCCGTATAATCTGTGATAGTGAGCATGACAATGGTTTTTTCGTTACGGATCTCCCGATACTCCGCCGCAATGATCTGGCCGCGGATCACAACCTCACCCAAAGCAACCTGGATCTCGGAAATATCCATAGCATCCTCTAACACATCTCTTCCATACAATGTATCCGGATTGTTGCTTCGAACAAGGGAGTAGGTCCTCTTTTTTTCCTGAGGTGGCACAGGTGCAGCAGGCGCTGGAACCGTTGCTTCTGCGGCTCTCTCGTATGGGTTTGGAGCATCCAAAACAGCATCTGTATTTTCTGTAGCAGAAGAAGGCAGCTCCTCAGAAGCTGCCTCTACACGGGAAACGATGGATGCGATCTGCTGATCGATCCGCTTTTCAGCCTTTTTACCGAAATCACCGCTTACCGGCTCTTTGAACCGGCTGTCGATGATCAGCTTCTGGCCGCATCTTTTACAAAAAATCTTGTCGAGAACATCGATCAGTTCTTCCTCACGGGAATGTCCTACCACGTGATCTGGGATCACAAGGGTCAGATGATCGTCCTCAAACAAAAGGTCGGTCTGGGAAAACACCTGAAAAAGCAGAGCCGAATACCGATGTATCTCTTCTAATATACTGTCACGGTATACATCAAACAGATTTTCAGGCGTATACTGCTCCGAAAGTTCAAAGGATTCGATAATATGAACCTTCGTCGAACTCTGTGGAAAATAGCGCTTTTTAATGGTTCCCTCAAGCTTCCATATGACACGCTTGGGGATCAGCGCATTGGCCTTGAGATAGATACGCATGGAAGAACGGTCTCTCGTGGTCGTCATGCGGCAGACCTTTGCAGCCGACAGGATAGGACTGTTTACAGAATCATCCTCCTTTAAATCACGAAACACATCAAAAAAAGCTCTTTCCATAAAAACCTCACGTTAATCCTTCCAATGCGAAAGTTCGTTTCGAAGGGCTTCAAGCAGCTGATCTTCCGGAAGCTTTTTCACCACTTCTCCATGCTTGATCAAAAGGCCTTCTCCGATTCCGCCTGCAATACCAAGATCCGCTTCCTTTGCTTCTCCCGGTCCGTTTACAACGCAGCCCATAACTGCAACCTTAAGATCCAGGTCAAACTCCGAAACCATCTGTTCTACCTGGTTTGCCAAAGAGATCAGATCGATCTGTGTTCTGCCGCAGGTCGGGCAGGAAACAACTTCAATTCCACCCTTACGAATGCCAAGGGTCTTCAGGATCTCTTTCGCAGTATAAATCTCCTCCATGGGATCTCCCGTCAGGGAAACACGGATGGTATCACCAATCCCCTGGGATAAGATCAGCCCGAGTCCGACCGAAGACTTGATATTACCTCTTCGTAGGGTTCCGGACTCTGTGATTCCCACATGAAGCGGGTGATCGGTCTTCTCACTGATGAGCTCATGGGCTTTCACGCACATCATTACATCCGAAGATTTGATGGAGATCACAAGATTGTCATATCCAAGGTCTTCAATGATATGCACCTTGTCCAATGCACTCTCTACAATACCTTCCGCTGTTACGCCATGATATTTTGCTACGAGCTCCTTCTCCAGGGAACCGGAGTTGACGCCTACACGGATTGGAATATTTCTCTCCTTGGCACAGTCCACAACGGCCTTGATGCGATCCGTGGATCCGATATTTCCCGGATTGATACGGATCTTATCCGCTCCATTCTCCATAGCAGCAATGGCCAGCCGGTAATCAAAATGGATATCCGCAACAAGCGGAATCTCGATCTGCTGCCGAATCTGGCGAAAGGCCTTTGCTGCCTCCGGGGTTGGTACGGCGCAGCGGATAATGTCGCAACCGGCCTTTGTCAGCTCTCTGATCTGTGCAACGGTTGCCGCAACATCTTCTGTTTTTGTATTTGTCATTGACTGAATCAGGATGGGATGACCGCCGCCAATCACGCGATCACCGATCTTGACTTCTTTTGTCATTCTTCTGGAAATCATATCTATCCTCCATATAACAGAACCATGGGATTATTTGGTAACGATCAGTTTTCGAATATCATTTCCCATGATAAGGACCATAAGTCCCATTAAGATAACAAATCCAACCATATTGATGATACCCTCCACCTTCTCAGGTATCTTTCTACGGGTAATTCCTTCAATGATAAAGATCAAAAGTCTTCCACCATCCAGCGCCGGAAAAGGCAACAGGTTCATAACACCAAGGTTGGATGTCAGCAGGATGGAAATACTTAACATATTCATGACCACATAAAAAATGCCGGAAGGAATAGACTGTGTATAGGTATCTCCTATGGTCTTAACAATACCCACTGGACCGGACATTTCGTTGATGCCTACATGGCCTAGAACAAGCTCCCGAAGGGACATAAATACAACATAGACCTGATATTTGATCTCATAGAAGCCATACTTTAAGCTGGTGATCACATCAGCCTTCTCCCTGGTGGCATTGCCATAGATCCCGATCAGGTAACGACCGGATTTCTTGTCATAAGACGGCGTCACACTCGTATGTCCCTTTTTACCGTCACGAAGGTAGGTAATGTTTAGGTCCTTGCCTTTATGGAAAAAAGTGTAGATGGTGATCTCATTATAGAAATGAACACCGTAGCCGTTGATTCCAACGATCTCATCTCCACTCTTTAATCCGGCGGTATCTGCCGGCGAACCCTTTACGATCTCCTTTGCTACCGGCTTATAATATCCGGCACAGGCGATCATAATAACCGAAAGGACAAATGCCAGAATGAAGTTGAAGAAGGGACCGGCAAAAACGATCAGAAACTTTTGCCAGAGCTTCTTGTTGTTGAAGGCTCTGTCGTCACTGCTCTCCTCGTCTTCTCCTTCCATTACACAGCTTCCGCCAAAGGGAAGAAGTTTAAGGCAATAGGTGGTCTCACCCTTTTTAAAGCCAAAGAGCGTCGGTCCAAGTCCAAGGGTGAACTCATTGACCCGGACACCACAGGCTTTCGCCACGGAAAAATGTCCAAGCTCATGAAAAATAATGATTACACTGAAGATTAAAATAGCAATAATGATCTGCACGGTTGTCCCCTTTTTATATACAGCTCTTGATAAAAGCCTTTGTGTCTTTTTCTGTTGCAAGAATTATGTCAAGATCCGGGTGATCCTCATAGTCGATCTCCATCATCGCGGAACTGATCAGTTCCGGAATCTGGGTAAAGCGGATCTTCTTATCCAAAAATGCCGCTACAGCCGCCTCATTTGCTGCATTGAATACACAAGGCATATTACCGCCAGTAAGCTGAGCATCAAATGCCAACTGCAGTCCGAAGAAGGTTTCCATATCCGGATGCTCAAAGGTCAATTCCCGGATCGCAAACAGATCCAAAGGCTCTCCGGAAAGTTCTCCGCGATGCGGATATGTAAAAGCATAATGGATCGGTATTCTCATATCCGGAACACCCATCTGCCCAATGACGGCTCCATCCTCAAACTCAACAGCAGAATGAAGAATGCTCTGTGGATGAACCAGAACCTGAATACGATTCACCGGCACATCAAAGAGCCAGTGAGCTTCCATCACCTCAAGACCTTTGTTGATCATGGTGGCAGAATCAATGGTCACCTTATTTCCCATGGACCAGTTCGGATTCTTAAGCGCATCCTCCAGTGTTACCTTTTCAAGCTGTTCCTCTGTCATTCCACGGAAGGGTCCACCGGAAGCTGTTAACAGGATACGGCGGATCAGAGACTGTCGGTTTCCCTTCAGACACTGGAAAATGGCAGAATGCTCGGAATCCACCGGAAGGATCTTAACACCGGCTTCCTTTGCCATTGGCATAATAAGGTGTCCGGCGGTTACCAGGGTCTCTTTGTTCGCCAGTGCGATATCTTTACCGGCATTGATGGCTGCCATGGTCGGACGAATTCCCATCATGCCCACAACAGCAGACAAAACCATATCCGCCTCGGAATCGGAAGCAACCGCTATCAATCCCTCATCCCCACTCAGGACCTCAATGGGAAGCTCCTTAAGATGATCTCTTAAGATCTTCGCATCCTCTTCCCGTTCCACAGCAATCATATGAGGCATAAACTTACGCGCCTGTTCCTCAAGCAAAGAGATGTTTCTGCCGCAGGCCAGGGAAGTGACCTTCAAATCGCTCATCTCTGCGATCACGGATAAAGCCTGGGTTCCAATGGAACCGGTAGAACCTAAAATTGCAATTGATTTCATAAAAACTCCTATCTAACGGCATAGGTAATCAAATAATAAATAATGGGTGCTGTAATGATAACAGAATCAAAACGATCCAGAATTCCACCATGTCCCGGAATCAGATGACCATAGTCCTTCAGATCCACATTGCGCTTAATGGCAGAGGCTGCCAGATCACCTACCATGGAGATCAGTCCTCCGATGGCTGCAATACCGGAAAGAATCAGGATCTTGTCGATAGACAGATCCATCTGCGCCTGAAAGACCATGCAGTAAATAAAGGTTAAAAGGAAAGCGCCAATCACGCCTCCCACAGCTCCCTCTACCGATTTCTTCGGAGAAAGGACCGGTGCCATCTTATGCTTGCCCAGTAGTCGACCGGCGCAATATGCGCAGGTATCGCAGCCCCAGGAGCAAAGAAAGATCAACCATACCAGATACTTACCTAAGGTATACTCCCTTGTAAGGTAGATATAGCTTAACATAACGGCAACATAAAAAACCCCGAAAAATCCCTGGGAGATCTGCTTGATCTCATATTTGGGATAGGAAAAAACAAAGATAAACAGTAAAAGGATCATAAACAGAATCCAAAGCATAGTATGAGACGGCAAAAATGCCCACTTCAGGGAAGCATAATACACCAGGGTAATACCGTATGCCACAGGTGCCAGTGCCGATTTATGTATTCCCACAGCCCGCAGAAATTCAAACAGTCCAATAAGAGAAATAACAAGTGTCGATGCAAGAAGTACATCTCCACCGGTAACAATAAACAGTAAAGCCAAAGCTACAAGGACAATACCGCTTAACAGTCTGGTCTTAAACATGTAGATTCCTTTCTATACTTTGCCGTAGCGGCGATTTCTTGTCCGATAGGCCATAACAGCCTCGGCCAGATCCTCTTCGGTAAATTCCGGCCATGGAACAGGTGTAAAATAAAATTCAGCATACGCCATTTGCCACATAAGGTAATTGGAAAGACGCTGCTCTCCACTGGTGCGGATCATAAGATCCGGATCCGGAATGCCGGCTGTATCAAGATAAGAGGAAAACAATTCCTCATTAATGGTAGATGCATCCTTCCCTTCACGCTGAAGGTCTGCCATCATCTTTTTCATGGCGCGAAGCATTTCATCCCGACTTCCATAATTGATACAGATCAGGATCGTCATACCTGTGTTGTTTTTCGTTTCCTCTTCCAGACGCAATGCTTCTTTCTTTAACGTCTCGGGAAGTCCTTCTTTATCACCAAGGATAATGGTCCGCATATTCTCCTGCATAGACAGCTTCAGACAGATCTTCATATACTTTGCAAGAAGTTTCATAAGTGCAGATACCTCTTCCTGAGGACGTTTCCAGTTTTCTGTAGAAAACGCATACATGGACAGATATCGGATTCCCAGCTTATCTGCCGCTTTAATAATGGGTTCAACACGCTTTGCTCCCATCATGTGTCCGTAGGTTCTAGGCATATTTTTCTGTTTGGCCCAACGTCCGTTTCCATCTAAAATCAATGAAACATGTTGTGGAACCGGTAAAAGTTCTTCTTCCATAGTTTCTCCTTATCACAAAAAAGGAGGACACTGTATATATCCTACCGTGTCCCCGCTCTCATACATGACCTGTTATACTGTCATGATCTCTTTTGTCTTATTCTCGATGGCACCATCAATCTTAGCAATATATGCATCTGTCATCTTCTGAACATCTGCCTCAAGACCCTTGATCTCATCTTCAGAAAGGTCCTCTTCCTTACCGACCTTCTTCAGTGTGTCATTGGCATCACGACGGATATTACGAACAGCAACCTTCGCATTCTCACCCATCTTCTTAATGTCCTTCGCAAGCTCCTTACGGCGCTCCTCATTCAGATCCGGGAATACAAGGCGAATGGTCTTACCATCATTCGTCGGGTTGATACCAACATCGGACATAAGAATTGCCTTCTCGATCTCCTTCACCATAGAACCTTCCCATGGCTGAATCTGAATCATTCTGGCTTCCGGAACACTGATGTTGGCGATCTGCTGAATCGGAGTCGGTGCTCCGTAATAATCAACCATCAGCTTATCTAAAATATGTGGATTCGCACGACCTGCACGAATGGTAACATATTCATTCAACAAAGACTCGTAAGACTTTGTCATCTTCTCATCGAATGGAACTAATCTTGCGTCCATAATATCTCCTTATACTGTAACAGTAGTGCCGTTGAAACTACCGCTCATTGCCTTAACAATACTATCTTCTTCATCTAAAGCAAACACACGCATCGGCATCTTATTCTCCATGCACATGATGGATGCTGTTAAATCCATAGCAGCAAGCTGCTTGTCGATCACTTCCTGAATAGAAACCTCATCATAACGTTTCGCATTCGGATTCTTCTTTGGATCATCGTTGTAGATTCCATCAACAGCCTTTGCCAAAAGAATCATATCTGACTCAATTTCAACAGCACGAAGAACAGTCGCTGTATCCGTAGAAAAATACGGATGTCCTGTTCCACCGGCGAAAAATACAACCATATTCTTCGCGAAATACTTATTTGCACGATCCTTCGAGTATAACTTGGTAAAGCTTCCTACTTCAAATGGTGTAAGAATGTTTGTCATCATTCCCTGACTACGGAAGACCTCAGAAACATAGATACAATTCATAACGGTTGCAAGCATACCAATCTGATCGGCCTTACTGCGATCCATATTCTCGCTGCTACGACCTCTCCAGAAATTACCACCACCAATAACGATTCCTACCTGAACACCGTCATCCACAAGCTTCTTGACCTGCTTCGCAACGCGAATGCAGGTAGCCTCGTCAAATCCGGTCTTCTTATCACCGGCTAATGCCTCACCACTTAATTTTAATAATACGCGACTCATCTTATCTCCTAACAGGTTTATGAACCAAATACTGCAGATACATCAACATCAGCATATGCCTGAGAGCAGAATCCCTCGATTACAGCACCATTGTTGATCTGAACGCTACGAGACTTGATGTTACCCATTACAACAGCAGAAGTGTCAACCACAACAGGTCCCTGTACATCGATATCACCCTTAACAGCACCTGCAATAACAGCAGATGAAGCAGCAATGTTACCAACTACAACAGAACCTACACCGATCTTAACCGTTCCGCTGGTAGCAACCTCACCCTGAATCTTAGCCTGATCAGCAAAGAACTCTGCAGAAGTAGAGTTACCGTTCACAGTACCTGTAACGGTAAGCTTACCGTTACAACGTACATTACCATTAATCGTTCCCTCTACATTGATGGCTCCTGTTGAATCAAGATCACCGGTAATTGTCATTCCGGCAGTAATCACAGCCTCCTCATCAGAAGCCGGTGCGGAAGCAACGTTGTTCATTGGTACTGTATTAAGATCAGACATAGCTCTATTACTCTCCTTAGCGTTTGTGTTAAATGTGAAATCTGAGTTTAAGTTTAAAGGCTGAGCGACAGGCTCAGGTGTAGAAACAACTGGATCAGACTCCACCTTCTTCGGCAGCTCTACCGGCTGCGGGGCAGGAATCTCCTGCTCACTGTCGATCACAAGCTTCTTCGGCTCATCCGCCTTCTGTACTGCCTGCTCAAAAAGACCATCGAGCTTAGAAAGCTCCTTGTCCACATCAACATCATCATCAAGAACAGACATAGTATTGCCGTCTGCCCCCGTAACATCCGAATCATTACCACTTCCAGCAGGAATCATCTCATCAAGCGCATCTGAGAAGTCATCCTTGAAATCCTTAAAAAAACCCATCATAAACCTCCATATTTTATTTTGAAGACAAACTTACATGCTGTATCAAAGTTGTATCTTCACTGATCGGTAAAAGCAAAGCACCCTTCTGCTGTAACTTTTCAATCAACTTAGGCAAAGCCTCAACGGTTTTGTCCTTATCGGCCGCATCATGCATAAGGACCACCGACGTTTTATATTTTACCACATCTTTCATTACGTTTTCAACAAGATCATCCTTTGTATATCCGGAGGTCGTAGCATCCCCGCACATAACATTCCAGTCAAAATACGTAATGTCCTGCTGGTTTAAATATTTAATGAATTCAGACATATCGGAATTGCTGACTCTGTTACTGCTTCCCCCTGGAAAGCGGTAATAAGTACTGACAACTCCTGTTACGTCGTATAGCAGGTTTTGAATCTTTTCAAAATCTTTTTTAAATGAAGCAAGTGAGGCGTAAACCTCACTATACTTATGAGAATAGGAATGCATACCAAGGGTATGTCCTTCCTTTACGATTCTCTTATACATTTTCTTGGAATGATCATCCGTACGTCCATTCACAAAAAAAGTTGCTTTAACATTGTAATCATCTAATATGTCCAAAATCCGGTCCGTATTATCACTCGGTCCATCATCAAAGGTCAGATAAACCTTGAGTGTGTCATTTGCATCTGCCAAATTGTCTTCTGCAGAATTCTGCATCAACAGTTCCTGATCCGCCTGGATCGTGTTGTTTCCATTGGCTTTTTTTGAAGTCTTACTACCGGAAGAACTTAATATTACCTTTTTCAGATTATCGACATCCTGTGAGAGCATTACGACCTTTACGGATAAAAAGATCATAAGCAAAAGAGAAACAATAACCCAGAGAATCAAGGTAAATACGATCATGGACTTCATACGATGTACCCGGCTGACTTTTTCACGTCGGGCCTGTAAAGTTTCCTTCGCCTTATCGTCCATAGGTCCTCCCCCATCATCATATCCGAAAGAAAGGCACTATAGAGAACTATAGTGCCTTTCCGAAAAAATCATAATAATTATATTACTTAAGCTGTGCAGCTACTTCCTCAGCGAAATTTTCACTCTTCTTCTCAATTCCCTCACCTGTCTCGAAACGGATGAACTCCTTGATTGTAAGAGTTGTATTGTTCTCCTTAGCAACCTGCTCTAAGTACTTAGCAACGCTCTGCTTACCATCGGTAGCCTTAACGTATGGCTGATCAAGAAGACAAACTTCCTTAAGCTCCTTCTTGATACGACCCTGGATCATACCAGCCTTAACCTTATCCGGCTTAGCAGCCTCCTTAGGATCGTTCTCGATCTGAGCCTTGATGATCTCAGTCTCATGTGCAATGAACTCCTGATCAACATCTGCATCAGAGATGTACTTTGGAGATAATGCAGCGATCTGCATTGCAACATTCTTCATAGCTTCCTTAACAGCGTCAGCATCGCTATCTGTCTCAGCATTGATAACAACACCGATACGTCCGCCACCGTGAATATAAGATGTAACGAAACCGTTCTCTGCTGTTACCTTCTGGAAACGACGGATAGAAAGGTTCTCACCAATGACAGCGATCTTGTCTGTTAATGCATCCTTAACAGTCTTAGAAGCATCCTCGTTCCACTGATCTGCCATGAAAGCATCCATGTCAGTTGCAGAAGTTGTTAATGCCTGCTTAGCTACTGCATTAACATAATCCTTGAATGTATCGTTGTTAGCAACGAAATCTGTCTCAGAGTTAACCTCAACGATTGCTGCTGTCTTATCATCAGCTGCTACTGCTACAAGACCCTCTGCTGCGATACGTCCAGACTTCTTCTCAGCCTTAGCCTGACCATTCTTACGAAGGAACTCAGCTGCCTCCTCCATGTTACCGTCAGTCTCATTAAGAGCCTTCTTACAATCCATCATACCAGCGCCAGTGAGCTCACGAAGCTCCTTTACCATTGCTGCTGTAATAGCCATGTTATTCTCCTTTTATAGTCAAATGTCTGTATGTTATAAACGAAAAATTAGTCCTCAGCCTTAGCTGTGTTCTCTGTTCCCTGCTTAGCCTCAACAACTGCATCAGCCATCTTAGAAACGATCAGCTTAACGGCACGGATTGCATCATCGTTACCTGGAATGATGTAATCAAGCTCATCCGGATCACAGTTTGTATCAGCGATACCAAGAATTGTAAGACCTAAAGACTGTGCCTCCTGGATGCAGAGACGCTCCTTCTTAGGATCAACTACGAAGATAGCATCTGGGATGCGATCCATCTCTTTGATACCACCAAGGTTACGCTGAAGCTTATCCTGCTCCTTCTTAAGAGCTGCAACTTCCTTCTTAGGAAGAACATCGAATGTTCCATCCTCTTCCATCTTCTCAATCTTCTTGAGACGAGCGATTCTGCTCTGGATTGTACGGAAGTTGGTAAGCATTCCACCTAACCATCTCTCGTTTACGAAGTACATACCACAACGCTCAGCCTCAGCTGCAACTGTCTCCTGAGCCTGCTTCTTAGTACCAACAAAAAGAACAGTTCCTCCCTGAGATACGATATCGAAGATTGCATTGTAAGCATCATCTACCATGCCTACTGTCTTCTGAAGATCGATGATGTGGATTCCGTTACGCTCTGTGTAGATATAAGGAGCCATCTTAGGATTCCATCTTCTGGTCTGATGACCAAAATGTACACCTGCCTCAAGTAACTGCTTCATTGAAATAACGCTCATAATTTACCTCCATTTGGTTTTGATTTTCTTCCACAGAATTCCTCCCTGACAGAACCAACTCTGGCACCACTGATCAGGTCCTTCTGTGTGTTTGATTTTGAGCCTTTGGTATTATATCACAAGCAGATAATCCATGCAAGCACAGATTATCTGCTTCTTGTAATAATTCCTGCGATCTGCTGATATGTGCTTCCGCTGGAAATGGTATAGGTTCCCGGATGAATGGATGTATCATATCCGTTCTGCTCAAGATAGGTATTAAAGTCAAATCCGGAATCCACAAGTCCGGCTTTGTATAGATTAGCTCCTACCGTTGCGGAATCTTCACCACTCCGGATCTTAAAGGTAACAGTTCCGTTGTCATTTTTTGTTGAGGTGGGCGCGGTATCCTGCTTGTCTACCTTGTCGCCTGTTCTATTGATCACCGTTGTATTTCCCTTTTTCTCGGTTGTTTTTGTTCCCTTTTTCTTATCGTCTTTTGACGTATCGTTTTTATCTTTTGCTTTATCCTCATCCTTTTGGGATGTTGCTTTGGAATCGGATTTTTTGTCTATTTCGGTCTTATTTGTATCCTTTGTATCCGTATCCTCCTGTTCCTTTTTCGCCTGAACTAAGGTCTTGGAGTCTTCTACACCGGTAGCATCCCCGGATGCATCTACCATACCAAGGGCAGCTGCTTTTCTGCGGATATCATCATCACTCATAGGATAACCGGAGATCGTCAGGGCAATTAGAAAGATCATGCTGGTGGCAAGAATTCCTACTCCTAATCCTCTCATGTAATACTTTCGTTTCATGCGGTTTCCTCCCCCTCATCAAACAGTTCAAGGATCAGCTGAATCTCACCAAGTCCGCGTCCTGTCTTCTTCGCGATCTCGATCTGGGAATAACCCTGATGATGCATCGTAAGGATCTGAGCACGTAAAGCTTTGGAATCCCCTGCTGTTCTTCCGCTGGTGCTGGTAATATGCTGCTTTAATGCTTCCACTGCCTGCTCCTGATTCGGAGCTGCTTTCGTAACCTGCTCCTTTTGAAGCATCGCATCAAGTTCTGCCTCAAGCTGCGCCTCTTCCTTCCTTGGAGAGATCATCGGTTCCGGTGCTGCTACCGGTGCAGCTTCCATTATAACAGAAGGCTCCGATGCTGCCTGAACCGGAGTGGACACAGGAGCAACCTCCTGTGTGACTGCAGCTGCATGCTGTACGGCCGCAGGAACCGGGCTCGGCGCTGTCGGTACTGCCTGCACTGTCTGTGCCGTCTGCCTTGATTTTGCAACCTGAACAGCCGGATCGCTTTCCGGAAGGGAAGAAAGGATTGCTCTGATATGAGACTGGGCATTTCCGATGGAAGTTGTCATCTCCGTCAGCTTTTCTTGCTTATCATTGAGCATCTGATAAAGAAACATGATCTCCTCATGGGTCTTCTTCATAGAATCAAATACCGTATCAGAAAATTCTCCGATGGAAAGGATCTTGTCATTTACTTCCTTATCAGAACGAACCTCCAACTCATTCATCTTCTCGTCCAGTTTCTCTGTCAGCATTGTTTCAAGCCTTTGATTGGCCTGATCCATGTTTGCCTCAAGGATCGCTTTCATTTCTTTTTCGCCAAGTCCTTTGATTTCGTCCATATCAGACGAAGACAGCTTCTCCTGTAAGAAGAAGCTGCCTACAAAGAACAAAGCGCCAATTACTAAGAGTCCGACTGCTAATAATCCACTCATTTTAATACCACGCTTTCTCAGATTTTGATATCAAACGAAGGAAGATCTCCTTTTCGAAACACCTTTCCATCTTCCTCAGTCTCTGTTTGTTCCTTTTTCTCTCGATGCTTTTTCTGATCCTCTTGAAAAGAACTTCCCTTTCCATTCGGATCAAGCTTAGAATCTTTCGCTGTCTCCTGCTTTTTACTAACCTGATGTGCCTTTTCCTCTGCTTCATGCTGAAGATGAACGGCTAGATTCTCCTGGTTTACGATTGGCTTATGGTCTTCCGCCACCTTCTGGTTAGTAACACCCTGTGTATTTTGAATCATTCCATTAAAGTCAACCGGTCGTATCGACATATCTGCCTCCTTACAGGTTCGATGCTACGATCTCACCATTTTTCTTCTCATACTGACAATAAGAACGTTTTGTTTTCGTTGTAAGTGACAGATCTGAAATAGTAATTGTAACCCCGGGGAAAACATCCCTTCGAATAATCACCTTGGCATGTTTACTGTTCAAAAGTTCCTGATGCAAACTGTTGAATTCCGCACGATACGCCTGCAGTTCTTCCTTTGCCTGTGTCAGGTCTGCAAGAACCTGATGCAGATACTCGGAATGTTTGGCATCCAACTCCTGTCCGGCACTGATATGCCGGTTATACCGGTCTACGATCGGTGTTAAACGATCAATCTTTTGTGTGTCTGACACTACAAGACGATTCAATTGATTATATCGTTCTTTCTTCTCCGGTGCAATTCCAACTTCGATCTTGGTCGCTGCACCCATCTCCGATCCGATGATCATAGATTCAACCTTACCGCCGGCCCGGATTACACCTCCTGCAATAAAGCCTTTTCGATCGATGACCATAACATCATTTGCCGCATTGACTTCACTATAGATGATCGATCCGGTCTCAATGTAGCCACCCGAGAATACTCTCGCATTCTCAATAAAAGGAATGATGATATTGCCCTTGGCCTGTAAAACACCCTTGTTCTTACCATGAATTCCTCGTTTTACAATGATCTGGCCTTCTGCAATGATTAGCGCATCCTCTACAACGCCTTCTACAATGACATCGCCCTTTGCTTCTACGGTAAAGCCACTCCGAACAGAACCTTTGATGTGAACATTTCCGCTGTAATTGATATTACCGACAGAATTGTCTACATCCGCCGGAACCTCAAATACATCCGATACAAAAACCTGTCCATCCACTAGAGCCACGTGACCGGTAACAGCGGAATAAAGTTCCGTTCCGTCACCGTTGGTGGTAATGTTCTGACCGTATTTCAGCTCACAGCCTTTTACGGATCGTGTCGGAATATCCCGTCCACTGATATCCTTACCCGGAGCTCCTGCATCTTCCGGAATCAACTTTGCCAAAAGCTCCCCCTGCTCTACATGGCAAATCGTATTCAACTCACGATAATCAACGGATCCATCCTCATAATGCTTTGGACGCAGGGAAGGATTCGTATTGAAGTAATACTGAATTCTTGCATCGTGACCGATCTGTGGAGGCGTTCCTTCCGCAAAGATATACTCCATGTTGTACTGACGTTCCTCAACGAACTTCATGATCTCATCCTGAGAGATTCCGTATACAATATTATGCTTATTCAAATCAGCAATGATGTCCTTGACATTCATCTGGTTTCCGCCCAAAGAAGGAGGAAGAAAACGACAGGTGGCCTTCATTCGATCAAGAGAAACCTTGATCAACATCGTCTCTGTAAAATCATAACCATCATATGCACCCAGATTCAGACTGCTGTCCTCTGTTAATGCCAAATGCTCACGAAACTGATTCTCGTTAAACAGCTTTATGCCATGTGAATTCAAAAACTCCAAAGCGTCCGAAAAATACATTGGTTTTCCGTCACCCCTTGGGGCATGAAAATGACAAATAGCCGTTCCATTTTTTACTTCAATCTGGATATAGCCGTTGCTCATTGCGTCCATGTTAACCCCCATCATTAACATAAAAATCAAGTTGTCATGATTTCCATGTAACTACCCATTGTCTTTCGCATCTTTAGTAGTGCCTTTGTATGCAACTGTGATACTCTTGACTCTGACACTTCCAAAACCTTGCTGATTTCCTTTAATGTCATATCCTCATAATAATACAACAAAATCACCTTTTTTTCTTTTTCTGTCAGCAAAGAAAGGGATTCTGTTAATTTCTCTTTTAATTCATCCTTGGAGATCTTATCTTCCGGCTGTTCAAAATGAACGTTGCTTCGAGTCTCCATCTCCGGCTCATTACCGCCGGCTTCCATAAATTCATTCAACGAGATAAGTCCCGTCACCTTCAGCTGGGACTGCATCTCGACATATTCATCATCCGTTAAACCAAGTTCCTCTGCAATCTCTAAATCGGTTGCAGCATGACCGGTACGTTGTTCAACAGCCTTCTGCGCTTCGTCCAGCTTACGTTGCTTTTGACGAAGCGTTCTTGGAATCCAATCCATCTTACGGATCTGATCAAGGATAGCTCCCTTTATCCGAAGGGAAGCGTAAGTCTCAAACTTGACATCCTTCGTCAGATCAAACTTATCGATGGCATCGATCAATCCGAACACACCGTACCCTACCAAGTCCTCATACTCCACATTGCTGCCTAAGTACATACTCATCTTGCCTGCTACTACCTTAACAAGAGATGCATATTCCACTATGATCTGCTCTCTTAATGCGGGAGAAGGTTCCTTGCGGTATTTCTCCCAAAGAGAGGCTTTATTGGTTCCATTCATATGGTCACCCCATTATGACTGTCCATCGTCGTCAGATTCATCAGGGGAATGTTCCTTCCCCTCTGTGATCTGAACTTCATCTTCCTGTTGCTTTGATTCCTTTTTCTCTTCTTCCTCTTTTTCAACTTTAAAACCAATGTCCAACCATATTTTAACAGATATTCCGATAATTCCAAAGATAATTACAGAACATACCAGTCTCTTGAAAAAGATGGAAAAATCAACCCCTTGTAAAACAGAAATCAGGCACGCAAGTCCTGCTCCTGCCAATGTGACCAAAATTGGAATCTGTCTTGTACGAATCGAATCCTTTTTCATATTTTATAAGGCGTCTTTCCAACTGCTTTGATCAAAAAGTCTCCATTTTCACTATAGATCTCCACAGTACGGCCAAAATTAAGGCCGCAATCCTCTGCAATAAGAGAAATCCCCAATTCCTTAAGTTTGGCTCTACTCGCTTCAGCATTTCGCTGACCGACATTGATGGTATTGCTGCCACCCATGTCAAACATCTTAGCTCCACCTGCGATTTTGGCTTTGATCCTATTCTTTGATGCTCCAGCTTTTATCATATCGTCCAACAGCTTCTTAATGCCTGTGTCTGCAAACTTTGCAATGTTGGAGTTGTTCCTGATCTGTGTACTATCCGGAAGCATAATATGCGCCAGACCTGTAACCTTTGTTACAGGATCGTACATAGCAATACCGATACAGGAACCCAAACCGATTGTGGTTAGATTATCCGGAGCTTTACAAACCTTAAGATCCGCCATACCAACTTTAATCATTTCACCCAAAGAAATGCCTCCTTAAATAGGAAGTCCTAAAGCCCGAAGAATCTTTTCGTAAGAATCTCCCTCCGGCATCAGGATATAATAACCATTGATACCTAAATCATCCCCTATTTCCGTTTTGATCAGCAACGCTTTATCCCCAACCATACCGAACTGGATCGCCGGTACGGACAGAATCGCTGCAGCCATATCGATGGCCACATACGGAACCGTCGGAGTGATCGTAAGATTTGTCATTCCTGAAAGTGCGGACAAATAAGCACCTGCGATAATATTACCGATCTCCTTAATGGCAGAAAGATCCATTTCGTTGAATTCTTCGTTATAGTCCGCCTCACGCATCATGAGTCTGTTCACGAGACGATGAGCCGAAGGAAGATCCATTAAGAACATCATACTTCCTTCGATATCCGTCTCAACCCCCAACATGATACCTACGATAACAGAATCCTCTGCTCCGATCGCTGTACCGATCTGCTCAACATTTAACAGTTCAACATTCGGTACCGACATATCCATTCGAAGATTCAACATATTGGCAATCGCTGTCGTAGCATTACCTGCGCCAATATTTCCGATCTCCTTTAGGACATCTGGAAACATCTGATTAATTTCATCTAATGACATTTTACTCATAATCCGTCACACCTTATCCCCTAGGATGCACTAACATCATCAAGAATAGCTGTAACTTCAAAGATAGATACGAGGTCGTTGCCATTCTTACCGATGCCGTTAATAAATAATGCGTCACTCTTACGAGAAGCCTTAACATTACGGTCAATTTCAGACTCCCCAAGATCAATTACTTCCCGAACCTCGTCCACTAAAACGCCAACAAGACCCTGTTCCTCCATCTTAAGGATGATGATTCTTGATTTGTTTGTGATCACATCATCCCCAAGACCCATTTTCCTTCTGATTGACATAACAGGAACAACCTCACCACGAAGGTTAATGATACCGATATAGTGGTACTGAACCTTTGGGACTCTGGTGATCTTCTGCATTCTGCCAATATTGTCTACATAAGAGATATCCAGACCGTACTGCTCATCACCGATCTTGACCACGATATACTGCTTTTTCTCTTCGTCTACCGGTTCAAGATCTCTACGCTTAACGTCTTTTTTCTCAAGTTCCTTCTTCTCTTCAGCCATGATAAACCCCCTTAAAACATTGCGTTTGCATCAAGGATCAATGCAACCTCACCATCTCCAAGGATGGTAGCACCGCTGATCATCTTATTGTTATCGATTACCTTGCCCAGAGACTTGATAACGATTTCCTGCTGTCCGATCAGATTATCAACTACAAGACCTGCATAATTGTCGCCCTTCTTAACGATAACCACCGTCAGATATTCCGGTTTCTCTTCCATTGGCTCACAATCAAGAACATCATCAAGATGGATCAGAGGAATAACAAGACCTCTCAGGTAGATGACTTCCTTCGCCTGTACATACTTGATATCACTGACAGGAATATTCTCAATGTTCATGATGGATGCAAGTGCGATCGCGTACTTTTCGTCACGAACATCAACCATCAACGCCTGGATGATCGCAAGTGTAAGAGGAAGACGAATGGTAAAGGTAGAGCCCTGACCAAGTGTTGTCTTAACTTCTACATCTCCACCGAGAGCTTCAATGTTGGATTTAACAACATCAAGACCTACACCTCGTCCGGAGATATCGGTAACCTTCTTTGCCATTGAAAAACTTGGCATGAACAGGAAATCCACAATCTCCTTCTGCGTCAGATTCTCTGCATCCTCTTCGGATACAAGACCACGCTCGATTGCCTTTGCCTTAACCTTATCGGTATCAATTCCGCCACCGTCATCTCCTACCTGGATAATAACGTTGTTACCTTCCTGGAATGCATTCAGGAAGATCGTTCCATTCTCAGGCTTACCGGATTTGCTACGCTTCTCCGGGTCCTCAATTCCATGATCGGCAGAGTTACGAAGCAAGTGCTGCAGCGGATCACCGATCTGGTCAACTACGGTACGGTCAAGTTCTGTCTCTTCACCGGTCATAACAAGTTCCATAGGCTTCTTCAGCTTACGAGAAAGATCACGGATCATTCGTGGGAACTTATTAACGGTATTCTCGATTGGAACCATTCGAACCTTCATAACGGATTCATGAAGGGTCGTTGTAATACGCTCAAGATACTCGATCTGTTCCTGGAAGGACTGACGATCATAGTCACCGCTTCCGCCATCAGAAGAACTGATGGATACAAGAGAGTTCTTGGCAATGATAAGCTCTGAAACCTGGTTCATCAAAGCGTCAAGCTTCTCAATATCCACACGAACGGTACGTGCTGTAACAGGCTTATTTGCATTCTTCTTATTATTTTTGGCTGCAGGCTTCTCTGCCTTTGCCGGTGCCGGCTTTGCTGCCGGAGCCGGAGTTGCTGGAGCCTCTGCTGCTGGTGCCGGAGCAGCCTCTGTCTTATGCTGATACATCTCAGGATTTACCTTGCCACACTCAATGGTTTCAATTTCAGAAACCGCAGCAACCGCCTGCTGAATCGGCTCAAGATCACTTGTTGTGCTCACAATGAAGGAGAAAGTAAACTCAAACTTCTCATCCTCTACATCCTGGGCGCTGGGTGAGTAGAACAGAATTTCACCAAAGTCCTCTACAGCCTTAAATACCAGGAACGCTCTGGCTGCCTTCAGGAGACAGTCTTTGTTGATATGAGCGGTAAAACCGTACAGGATGGAACCACCCTCAGCTGCATGTGTAAGCTTGCCAAGGTCCTCCTCATCCAGTGTAAGATTCTTGTAATTATCGGAAGACTCCTCAGCCTCAGCCGGTGCCGCTGCAGCTGCTTCAGCCGGTGCAGCCTCACCTTCTGCAGCTGCCGGTGCAGCCACTTGTCCGCCGCCTTCGAGGAAATCATTCAGTCGCTGAATCAGTGCTGCGTTATCCTCTTCACCTTCGTTCGAGGTCTGCTTAACAGTATCAACATATGCTTCGATTGCATCAAGGCAATCAAACAAAATATCGATAAGGGATGAATTTACCTTAACGGTATCGTTACGAACCTCAGAGAACACGTTCTCCATGTCATGGGTCAGATGCTGCATCTTCTTAAATCCCATGGTACCAGCCATACCCTTCAGAGAGTGTGCTGCACGAAAGATTTCATTGATCGTGTCTTTGTTCTCAGGCTCCTTCTCAAGGATCATAATGTTGTCGGAAAGTGCCTGAATGTGCTCATTCGATTCATCAATGAAAATATCAAGATACTGACTTACATCCATTTCCTATACCCCCAATTCTTTGCTGATAGAATTTGCGATTTCGGTAAGCGGAACCACCTCGTCAGAAAGTCCCATCTGGGCTGCTGACTTAGGCATGCCGTAAACAACACAAGAGGCTTCATCCTGGGTAATGGTATAAACCTTCTTTGCCTGTCGAAGTCCGGCAATTCCTTTCGAACCGTCTGCTCCCATACCGGTCATGACAACACAGAGAATATTCTCCTGCATGATGTCACGGAGAGAATCATACATCACATCTGCACACGGTCGCAGGTTGTTCACTGGCGGACCGTCATAGACATGACATTTCATAACGCCTCTGCTTCTCTCTTCGATCACAAGATGACGGCCACCCGGAGCGATATAGATCCAATCCGGTTTAAGCACTTCACCATCTTCTGCCTCTTTCACGTGAACCTTCGAATCGCTGTCGATTCGTTCCGCAAGAGAAGCGGTAAATCCCTTTGGCATATGCTGTACAACAACAACCGGTACTCCCAGATGTGACGGAAGCTTTGGAATCATTGTATGCAGTGCCTGAGGACCTCCGGTGGAGCAGGCAATAGCCACCAACTTATACTGTCCGGCCAGTGAACTTGGCTTCTTCTTAAGACCGGAAACGGGTATGGTTGTCGAACCGGAAGTGCCTGTGCTTTTGCCGGGTGTGCGATGGATCGAGGTGGAAGCAGGACGAGCCGCAGGCTTTATCCTTGAAGTTCTTGCACCGTTTAACGCCGCCATGAGAGCATTCTTAAGATTTTGAGAAAAACTTCGAATGTCCTCATCGGTGCGAAACTGGTACGGACGAACCACAAGATCGACTGCGCCGCTATCCAATGCAGAAACCGTAACGTCCCGATCCTCTTTTATTGAAGATGAGATGGCAACGATTGGAATCATAGAGCCTTTCGCTTTCAGTCGCTTCAAAACATCCAGCCCCGTCATGTTGGAAAGATGAATGTTCAATGTGGCTGCATCATACTTCTTACTGTCAATCATTCGCAGCGCTGATTCACCATCAGCACAAATATCCGCTGCACGAAATCCTTGAATTGAATTGATTATATCACACATGCGTTTTCTCATGAGTGCAGAGTCATCAACAATCAAAATATTATACATTAGTCACCCTGTTCTTTTCTGCGGATCTTCCGCTGTTCATCAAATACAAACCGAATAATCTTCTCACGGAACTTATTATTCCTGAAAATAAACTTCAGACGATATGCATAATTACGTTTGTCTGGTTCATAAATCTTATCTAACACTTCGCACAGGAGCTGAGATTCCGCTTCGGGGGATTCTTCCTCCTTTTCTTCTTCAAAGCTGACGCGAAGCAATATATAGGCTGTATCACCCAGATCCAGAGAGGTAACAAAATGAGCACCTCCACCACTGATATTGGTGATGGTTCCATGTCCGATGGGATGTCCCTGATCCATGGTCTCCCTTGCGAATTCCTCATAATCAGCGATGGTATCGATGGGCAGATCTTTTCCTCCGAGAGAGATACAAAGAGCTGGAAGAAAACACTCCAGTCGGAAATACTCTCTGCGTTGGAACTTCTCAAGAGAACTGATCAGCTCCACATCCATCAGGAAAAAACCGTTCTGCTTATAACGCCTTAACACCTTACCGATGGCCATCAAAAAACCGTTACTGCTTATGGAAAAAACAAATTCGTACCGGACTTCGGAAGGCAGGGTGATTAGCTTTCTTTCGACGATAGGAAGTTCTATTACAATTGTACCATCATCCTTAATATCGTGCAGAACTGTTTGATACCTTGTCTTCTCTTGCCCCGGCTTCTCTTCTTTGGCGATCTCCTGAAAAGGGGTAATTGTCACCTTTGCTCCGGGTTTTAACTGTTCAGATTTCATAGTCATTCCTCGTTTTATGATTTAAGCGCGATGTAAAAAACTTTCAAAGAATCGTGTCAAACCAAATCCGCGTACCGGTATCTGTTCCTCTTCTAAATCCATTAACAGATATGCCAAATGTGAAAAAGCCCGGCTACTCTTGGCCAGGGGCGCATCCACTGACACGATCTGTTGTGTCCGGACAGCCTTTTCCAAAGACTGATCTTGAGGTATCATGCCAAGATATGATACTTCGCCACCAAGAAAGCGATGTACAACAGAATTCAGTTTGTCATAGACCGCCTTCCCCTCAGCCTCCGATGTGACCTTATTGGCTACAAGGTGAATCTTGGTCTTTCCTTTGCTAAACTCAGGATTCATAAATGTGGCCTTCATAAGGGAGTAAGCATCCGTAATGGAACTGGGCTCCGGGGTAGATACCAGCAACACCTCCGGTGATGCCAAAACAAAATTCAGCACCTGGTCGGAAATGCCAGCTCCGGTATCCACGATCAGAACATCACACAAACCTTCTAATCTGTGAAGAGAGGAAACAAGAAACTGCACCTGCTCTTCTGTCAGATTGTTAAGTCCTAAAATTCCGCTTCCCCCGGAAATAAAACCGATTCCCATAGGTCCTTCTGTAATAATGTCCTCAATAGATTTACCGCCGTAAATCATGTCGGACAAATTATACTTTGGAATGGTTCCAAACATGACCTCAACATTTGCAAGGCCAAAATCTGCGTCAAAAATAATGACTTTTTTACCAATGTTTGAAAATGCGACTGCTAGATTCACTGCCAGATTGGATTTACCTACACCGCCTTTGCCGCTGGTGATGGTAATAACTCTTGTTCCTTCTATATCCTGTTGGCTTTGCATTTTAACAACATTTCTCAATCCTTCTGCCTGGTCCATCAGTCACCTCCCAGTAAATTCTTAACAAGTTTCTGGGCGTCAAGGACCTCAATGTCCTCCGGAACATTCTGACCGTTTGTAACATATGACAAAGGAGCATCACAATACATTCGAATATTAAAAATGTTGCCATAATAATTCGTCTCATCCAGCTTGGTAAAGATCAAATTAAAATCTGTAAAGCTGCGATAGGAATCGACGATCATCTTCAGATCCTGATACTTTGTTGTAGTAGAAAGCACCAGGTAAACCTGCTTATCATACTTCTCGGGAACAGAATCCAAAAGTTCCTTAAGAGAAGCTTTCTGTGTCTCATTCTTATGAGAAAATCCCAGCGTATCGACAAAGATCAGATCACAATCCTTATGCTCTCCGATCTCCTTCTTTAGATCCTCCGGTGATAAAAGAACGACGGAATCCACTTCAAGAATATTGGCATAAACCGAAAGCTGTTCCGCTGCAGCGATTCGGAATGTATCTGCCGTAAGGAACGCTACCTTCTTATGTTCAGAGATCTTATAGCGGCTGGCAAGCTTGGCTAGTGTTGTGGTCTTACCCACACCGGTAGGTCCGATGAGAAAAACCACTGCCGGCTTCTTCTCGAAAGAGATCTCCTTCGGCTGACCGATCTTAAGGGCCATCTTCTGATATACGTTGGAAATAATATAATCCATACTCTTTCCGGCTGAGATCAGACGATCCAGATCGGAAAGCATAAGATTAACGTATTTCTCATCCACCTCATGTTCCAGCAGAATGTTATAGACCATTCTTACAAAACCGATGTATTCTTTTGAACGTTCTCCAAACAACTGACCACCCGTCTTCTCAAGATCCAGATCCTTTGGATACATGGCAGGCTTTTTCGGAACCGGAGCCGGTGCCGGTGCCGTCGGTGGCACGACCTCCTGTGATACCGGTGCTTCGACCTTCTCGATCTGTTTTGCATGAATGACCTTCTGATCTGGATCAAAATCCTTCACATTCGCCACATCGATATTTCTAGCACCAATAACTTCCCCGACTTCTTTGAATGCGCTTTCAAGAGCTTTCGCATCCAGTTGTTCTTCCTTCGGCGGCATCATCTTTGGCATGCTCTGAGGCATACTCTCCTGGTTCGTCTGCTTTGCATATACGGAAAGAGCGGATGGAGCAGGATCCTGATCCATGCCGGCCGGCGGAATAACGATCTTCTCATCTGCAACCGCCGAAAAATTACCGGAAGTCGCAGACGACGGTGCCTTCGCTCTCTTTTCCTCTTCGTGTCTTCGCTCGTAGGTATATGGTTCTGACAAATCGTCCTCAATCGCACCGGTAACCTCGAAGGTACTCCTACGAAAAACGCCGAAAAGACCTGCGGGACGAATCTCTTTTACATTCATGATTACAACCTGCGGGCCTAAGTCAGCCTTCGCTTTTTCAATTGCCTCTTCCCGGGTCTTCCCGGTGTACTTATTGATTGTCATTTACGCTGCCACCATTCCTACGGACTGCAGTTCTACATCGGAATCCACCTCGTTATAGGATACAACGATCAGATCCTCTAAATAGTCCTCTGATAATTTTTTAAAATACATTCGCACAATTGGAGAACATACAACGATTGGCGTTCTTCCAAGTTCTTCCATCTTGGCAACCTCTGCCTTAAGAGATTCCATAATCAAACGGATTCGTTCCGGATCAAGGGTAATGTAAGCTCCCTGCTCCGTCTGCTTAACCGATGACATAATCTCCTGCTCGATCTTAGGATCAACGGTAATAACCTGATTCGCCTCATTCGGCTCAAAGTACTTACTGCTGATGGCCCTCTTAAGTCCCTGACGGACATACTCGGTAAGAACATCGGTATCCCTTGTCGCTGCCGCATGATCGGCAAGAATCTCAAAGATAGAGAGAAGATCCCGAATCGATACACCCTCCGCCAGAAGATTGGCAAGAACCTTCTGAATCTCTCCAAGATTAAGCTCCGCCGGTGTAAGCTCTTCCACAAGCACCGGATTGGTCTGCTTAAGATTGTCAACAAGGTTTTGTACATCCTGACGTGTGAGAAGTTCTGCAATATGAGAACGAATCACCTCGGTCAGGTGTGTTGCAATGATAGACGGAGGATCAACCACCGTATATCCCAGGGATTCTGCTCTCTCCCTCTGACCTTCCGTGATCCACTGCGCCGGCAGATGGAAGGATGGTTCGAAGGTTGGAATACCTGTGATCTCCTCCTGTACATATCCGGGATTCATCGCCATATAGTGATCAAATAGGATCTCACCCTCTGCAATCTGAATTCCCTTGATCTTAATCACGTACTGATTCGGGTTGAGCTGGATATTGTCTCGAAGACGAATGATGGGAACCACCGTTCCAAGCTCAAGAGCAATCTGACGTCGAATCATGACCACACGATCCAGAAGATCGCCTCCCTGGTTCACATCTGCAAGTGGAATGATTCCATATCCAAATTCCAGCTCGATGGGATCGACTGAAAGCAGGGAAACAACGTTCTCCGGCTTACGGATCTCTTCGGCTTCTGTCTCTTCCTGTTCCACCTCTTCCTTAATGGATTCCTTGCCGATGGTCTTACTCAGATTATGAGCCACGACCAGTAAAGCAATACCAAAGGAACAGAACAATACGATATTCAGCGGTGTAACAATACCAAGCAGAATCAGAACCAGTCCTACTACGTTCAGCACTTTGGGGTAACCGAACAGCTGCTTGATCAGCTGGCCGGAGAAATCGGCCTGCTTTGCTCCCTTTGTAACCAGAACACCGGTTGAAAGAGAGATCAGAAGGGACGGAATAGAAGAAGAAATTCCATCACCAATGGTTAATACACCAAACTGGTTCAGGGCTGAACCAAAATCCATCCCCTGCCTTGTAATACCCATAATGGTACCTCCGGCAAGGTTGATCACTGTGATAATAAGGCCGGCGGCCGCATCACCTTTTACATACTTTGTAGCACCATCCATCGCTCCGAAGAACGAAGACTCTTCCTGTAACTTATCTCGCTGTCGCTTTGCCTCCTTATCATCAATGGCACCGGAGGAAACATCAGCCTCAATGGCCATCTGCTTACCAGGCATAGCATCCAGTGTAAAACGAGCTGTTACCTCAGATACTCGCTCCGTACCTTTGTTGATGACAATAAACTGAATGATCAGCAAAATGATAAACACAATGGCACCCATAATCAGGTCGCCACCACCTACGAAGGAACCGAAGGTCTCTACCACGTTACCCGGCTTACCGGTTGTAAGAATCAGACGCGTTGATCCAACGTTAAGCGAAATTCTGAAAATCGTTGTCAGCAAAAGAAGTGTTGGATAAAATGACATATCCAATGGTTCTTTCACAAACAAGGAATTGATCATTACGGTCATTGCAACAGCAATATTGATCGCAAGACAAATATCTAACAACCAGGAAGGAATAGGAACAATAAAGAAAACTACTGCGGCTAAAAGATAAGCAGCTACACCAATATCGGTGATTTTAAGACCAGTGCGTTTCTCTAAGGTCTCACCCATTTCTTTCTCCTTTCCCATGTTCAATCCGTCAAGACACATTCAAACCTTCACCGGTGGCCTTCCATCGGATCCACGACCGATGGAAGGAAATTTCTCCGGCTAAATTAATGTCTTGGCTGCTTTTTATTATAAATGAGAGCAAGCACCTCTGCAACTGCCTGATATAACTCAGGAGGTATTTGCTGTCCTACTTCTACCGTCGTATAGATGGCCCTGGCAAGGGGTTTGTTCTCTACGATCTCCACCCCATGCTCCTTTGCGGCATCTTTAATTTTTTTTGCAAGATAATCCTCACCCTTTGCCACGACAACCGGGGCATTCGCTATCTCAGAATCGTACTTCACGGCAACGGCAATATGGGTAGGGTTTGTAATAACAACATCGGCCTGAGGCACCTGTTGCATCATACGGCGCTGAGAAACCTCACGCATCTTCTGCCTCTGCTGGCCTTTGATCTGAGGATCTCCTTCAGAATTCTTGAATTCGTCCTTAACTTCCTGCTTTGTCATCTTAATGTCTTTTTTAAATTTACGCTTCTGGTAAAACAGATCCGCAAATCCCACCACCAGATAGACAACACTGATACGGATTCCCGTATCCACCACAAGCTGGCTTACAAGAGCAACAGCCTGATTCAGATCCAGTTCATACAGAACGAAAATCTCCTGCAGATGACTTGAGATGGTGGAATAGGCCACCACAAAGATCATGGTGATCTTCACCACCGCAAGTAACAAATTAAATAAAGCCTGCTTACTGAAAATTCTCTTCACACCATTGATGGGATTGAACTTGCTCAGTTTCGGTTTTAACGGCTCGGTTGAAATCTTAAACTTAAACTGCAGTCCGGTTCCAAAAAGGGCAGCCAAAAATCCCGCAACCATGAAGGGAATTACAAGCAGGAACATCTGTAAATATATTTCTTTGAATAGAGCATGCATTGACGCAGCCGTCGGAAGCCTTCGCTCAGAGGAAATGTAATCCGGTATAACGCTTTTATAGATCCATTTAAAAACATAGATGAAGCGCTCCCCCATGCTAAAGCCCACAACACGCAGAGTTAAAAAAAGTACAAAGAGCTCAATCGCAAAACCAAGCTCCTGGCTCTTTCCGACCTGACCCTTATTACGGGTATCGGAAATCTTCTTTGCTGTAGGCTCCTCGGTCTTATCGTCTCCGAAAAACTGAAGATCAAGCGTTAACAAAGGCGAATATGCAGCTAAATCATAATCCGCTGAATCAAACATATAATCAGTGAAGTCCTCCTGCAAAATTACGCATATTCACCTTGATCTGCTCTGTAAGCAAAGCAACGACCTCCGGGAACAAAAAAACACACAAATATAAGACAGCAAGGCCTGCCAGGATCTTGATCTGCACACCTACGCTGAACATATTCATCTGTGGCGCCACCTTCGCCATAATACCAAGCACAACATTCATAACGAGAATGGTTGCAAAAATCGGAAGCATGATCCGAAATCCCAGGATAAAAAGATTGCGCATGAAATAAATCATAGACGCCAGCAGATGATCCCGGTCCAGTACCGCGCCTCCAAGTGGTATAAGGGAAAAGGAATCAACCAGTGACCGAAGTAGGAACTGATGGACATTACCGATAAGCATTAACAGCAACGTGAAATAATAGTAGATATTACCTGTAATGGTAACCTGTGTATTCATCGTAGGGTCAAATTCCGTTGCCATGGAAAGTCCGATATCCATATCAATGATATTACCGGCAAACAACACAATAGAATTGCAGATAGAGGCCGCATACCCAAGAATAAACCCGGTAAGAGCCTCCCTACAGACCAGAACGCCGTATCCGATCACGCTGACATAGCTGATCTCCTTAACATTCAAAACGGACATAAGCATTATGCTGAGCATCGCGGAAAATCCTATCTTGGTATAAGACGGAACCCCTTTCATACTAAAAAAAGGAGCAACGAATACAAAACAGGATATCCGGACCAGAATCAGCAGAAAATATTCGATTTGGTATAGATCAAATGTAACATTAACCATATCTATCTGGTGTAAACACTAAAATTGGACCAAAGGGTCGTCATATACCCTACAATGGTATTCATGATAAAGGAACCAAAGATCAAAAGGGCAATAAAAATTGACAGAATCTTTGGTACAAACGTAAGTGTCTGTTCCTGAATGGATGTAACCGTCTGGAAAATACTGATTACCAGACCTACGATCAGTGAAATAAAAAGCATTGGCGCAGAGCAAATAATAATATTATAAAATGCCTCTCTCATTATATCAAGGACCTGACCTTCTGTCATAAAAGCCTCCTATCCGTTAAACGCAACTATTGGAACGTCTTGACCACACTTCCAATGACAAGATTCCATCCATCCGCCATGATAAACAAAAGAATCTTAAAGGGCAATGAAATCGTCGTAGGTGGCAACATCATCATACCCATGGACATAAGCACAGAAGAAACCACCATATCGATCACAAGGAATGGAATATAGATCAAAAATCCCATAATAAATGCTGTCCGAAGCTCACTTAAAATAAAGCTTGGGATCAGAACATGCATTGGCACGTCATCATAATCCTTGTAGGTAATGTCTGCAATATCGCAAAACAGATTAAGATCCTTCTCCTGGGTCTGTCCATACATAAACTCACGGAGAGGTTCCTTAATCTTATTATATGCCTTTTCCTGGGTAATCTTCCCTGCATCCAGGGGAACGATCGCATTATTGTATATGTTATTTGCGGTTGGCCACATAATAAATAATGTCAAAAAAAGAGCCAAACCGATCATTACCTGGTTTGGCGGAGATGTCTGGGTTCCTAACGCCATTCTGATAAAATGAAGTACGATGACGATTCGAGTAAAACTCGTCAGCATAACCAGAATTGCAGGAGCCAGAGAAATTACTGTGAGTACAAGAAGAATACGCACGGTTGAACTAAGTGTTCCGGTATCTCCGTCAAACGATAAATTAAAGCCACCGGTGGATGGCCCCGTCTTCTTGTCGGAAGCGTTGGGGGCATTGTCTGTCGGGCCGTAACTCATCGCATAAGCTTTCGTAGTACCCATCATAAATACAGCAGTTGCAAAGCATCCCAGTCCTAGTACAAGACAAAGAACTGCGATCATCTTCTGAAAGCGTTTCATGATTTTCCTTTACTTTTTTTATTTGATATAAAGTTCTGCAAATACGTGTCAAATCGGTTGCCAAGAGAATCCTTAGACTCCCTGTCTGATTCAAAGAACAGGTCATCTGAACTAAGTTCACCTAAAAAAGTAATCTCATCCTTGCCCATTCCGACGCAATAATAAGAATCCCTGCCCACTTTTACGATGGCAAGGAACTTATTATTACCGATCCTCATGGAATCAATAATCTCAAAATTATGATTTGACATATTGTGTTTCTGATAATTTGCAATGAAATGGGTGGTAAAATAGCATAAAGCTACTACCACCACAAACATTACCAAAACCACCAGCATCTGGAAAAAGTTTTCCAGTCCAGAGATTTGCGAAGATAAATACATAGGATTATCCAATTACCTTCTTAACAGCCTCAAGCACACGTTCAGCCTGGAATGGCTTAACGATAAAGTCCTTAGCACCGGACTGAATAGCCTCGATTACCATTGCCTGCTGACCCATTGCTGAACACATAATAATGGATGCGTTAGGATCCTTAGCACGAATACCCTTTAAAGCACCGATACCGTCCATTTCAGGCATTGTGATGTCCATTAACACAAGATCCGGATTGCACTCAGAGTATGCCTCAACAGCTTTTACACCGTTCTCAGCCTCTCCCACTACATTATATCCGTTCTTGGTAAGGATATCCTTGATCATCATTCTCATGAAGGCTGCGTCATCACAAATCAAAATGTTCTTTGCCATTGTCTTCTCTCCTTATGAATCTTGTTACTTTACTATCTCTGTAATTCTAACACCAAAAGCTTCTTCTATAACAACGACTTCGCCCTTTGCGACATACTTGCCGTTAACAAGTACATCGACAGGCTCGCCGGCTATTTTATTCAACTCAATGATCGTTCCCGGTGCGAATTCCAGGATATCGTGAATCGATTTATGGGTTCTGCCCAATTCTACTGTCACTTCCAGAGGAACATCCATAATTAAATCGATATTCTCCGGAGAATAAGCAGGCATAATATTCTGCGCAAATGGAGTAAACTGTGCCTGTTCTACGTTGACCTGCTGCATCGTCGGTGAAGCTGCCATAGGTGGCGGTGCCATTGCTTGTGCCGGTGCCGGCTGAGGCGCTGCTTGCGCCGGAGCAGGAGTTGGAGCTGATGCCGGTGCCGGTTCATCAACTGTGGAATTTGTATCATTTTCCATTGTCTCAAACACTGACTTACACATCTCCTGAGCTAAGCTAATCGGATAAAGCTGCATGATCTTGGAATCAACAAGATCTCCGATCAACATCTTAAATTCAATCTTAACGAAAGGACCCTTCAGGAAATCGTCGATCTCACCTCCATCCGGGGACTCCGCCAAATCCATCAAATCGGATGTAGGCGGGCTGATATCAACCATCATATTCAGCATGGAACTAAGGGATGTGGCCGCACTTCCCATCATCTGGTTCATGGCCTCAGAAATCGCAGACAAATGAAGTTCTGTGATCTCACCATCAGTATTCGTTCCATCACCACCCATCATAAGATCGGTGATAACCTTAACATCTCTGTCCTTAAGAACCAATACATTGGTTCCATCAAGACCCTTCGTGTACGCAATCTTGACCAGTACACAGGGCTTCTCGTACATATTAACGATCTCATCCCAATTACTGATCGAAACAACCGGAGTAGAGATTTCAACCTTCTTGTTAACCAGGGAAAATAGGGTCGTTGCTGCTGTCCCCATGCTGATATTAGCTACTTCACCAATTGTATCTTTCTCATTGTCTTCTAATATCATTTCCCCACCGGTTGCTGATGGTGATTCACCATCTCCAGCTGTGTTAAACAGCGCGTTAATCTCTTCCTGAGATAAGTTGGTGTCCCCCATAGTTAAAAATCTTCCTCTCTTATAACTGTAGTGACGCGTACAGCATACTTCTTATCTGCCGAACCCGGCAATGCTGTAAACTTACGAATTTCACCTACATATACATCAAGTTCATCGTCCACCTTACGATCTAGGCGAATAACATCGCCGTTCTGTAAGCTGGCAAAGTCACTAACACTGATACTACTCTTACCAAGAACAGCAGTCACAGGAACATTGGCCTTACGGATCAATGCTTCGATATCATCCGTGAAGTACTCCTCTGTCTTATCCTGCATATTAGAATACCAGAACTTAGTATTAAGTTTATCCATTACCGGCTCAAGTGTCAAATACGGAAGACAAACATTCATCAATCCTTCAATGTCACCGATACGGATATTCAGTGTTACAATAGCGATCATCTCGGATGGAGATATAATCTGAGCAAACTGAGAATTTGTCTCAATGCGGTTTAATCTGGGATGAATATCTACAACATTCAACCATGGCTCACGTAGGAGCTCGACGCAACTGCTCATCACTCGCTCAATAATCAAAAGTTCGATCTCCGAAAAATCTCGAACCTTCTCTAATGGTTCTCCCTCTCCGCCAAGCATACGATCTACAATTGCAAATCCCAGCTTGTTCGCCATCTCCATAATAATATTGCCCTTAAGCGGATCAAAGTCCACGACTCCAAGCAACACAGGATTCGATAGCGCATTGGAGAATTCCATATAGGTTACGGCCTCGGAATTCATTACCTCGACCTGAATATTTTTGCGGAGATATACAGGAAGATTCGTGGACAACAGACGTCCGTAATGTTCAAATATAATCTCCAGTGTCCTTAAATGTTCCTTCGAGAATTTGGAAGGTCGTGAGAAATCGTAATCCTTAACAGCGTTCTCATTATTCTTCTTCATCTCTTCGACATCGACTTCACCACTGCTCAGCGCCTGTAGTAAGTTGTCGATTTCGCTTTGGGACAGGACATCACTCATGGTATCACCACCTGTCCTGTTCTACTGATATTGAATACTAGCAAATACAACACCTACAACAAATCCCTCGCCAAAAATACTCTTGAGAGATTCTGTGCAGGCATCCTGAATCTCATTCTGCCCACTCCTAAGCTGATCGATGGTATACTGGGAAACAACCTTGGTAATTGCACCAGTTACGAGCGGTGTAATACTTCCATCTTCCAGCTTAGCCTTATAACTAGTGTAATTCTCAGACTTTTTGTTCAAAGAAAGAGAAATCTTAATATTAGCATAATGCTCCTTACCGTCACCACTCGGCTTCAGGTTAATGGT
Source organism: uncultured Lachnospiraceae bacterium (assembly GCA_946182825.1). Lineage (GTDB taxonomy): Bacteria > Bacillota > Clostridia > Lachnospirales > Lachnospiraceae > Weimeria. Next base: position 60,901 of record CAMGZH010000002.1, on the reverse strand, counting down.
CAAAGGATCCGTAATGCTCTGCGTCTCTAAATCTTCAATAGAGATGTTCGCGCCACCCTTAGAAGTGCTCTGCGCGTCCAGATCGATTGCTTCCGCAACCTTGCTGACCAGATTATTCGCCTGCTTAACCTCCGGTAGAATGGAGATGGCAAGAATTGCAGTTAAAACAAGATTCACCAGCACAAGAGCAAGTGTAATCAGAGTCAAAAGACTTTTCTTCATAGGATTTCATGCCGCCTTTCTCGGATTAGTTACTAAGTTCCTCTGAGTTATAGGAGTTATATACTCGAATCTCAACCCGACGGTTTCTCGCCCTACCCTCCGGGGTACGGTTACTAGCGATCGGGTCGTATTGACCACGTCCGGAGCTGTAGATATGTGAAGCCTTCAGATCCGAATATTTACGGATATCATCTGCCACATTCATCGCACGGTACATGGATAATACGTTATTATTCTCAAACTTATAGGAATGAATCGGAACATTATCTGTATGTCCCTCAACCTCCACAAGGTTCTCATCATACCGGTTCAAGATCTTCGAGATCTTCTTGATCAGAGGAACGGCACTGGACTTAAGTTCAGCTGAGCCTGACTCAAAGAGAAATGCTCCGTTCAATGTAAATCTAACATACTGACCATTAAAATCAATATCCACCTGATCCTGAATACCATATCGCTTCGCACTCTTCTGAATGCTTTCAGCCATCTTCTCGGATTCTTCCACCTGCTTCTGCTTCAGAAGCTTCTCCGCTTCTTCTTCACTCGGACCGCCCTTATGGGTCTTATCCCCATTAGCGTCACCACTGGCAGAATTGTTACCTCCGCCGCCATTGCCTTCATCCTCCGTCTTCGAGCCGCTTCCTTCCTTGGATAAAGAATCTCCAAAATAGTTCGCGTACTCCGGAAGCTGTGTTACGCCGGCAGATACCATTCCTCCTTCAAGGATCGCCTCACCGCCGCCACTGCTGTTAATGATAGAAAAGGCCTGAGCCATAGATGCTGCAACCTGTTGCAACTTTACCGTCTCTACCGTTGACATAGAAAACAGCAACACGAAGAAACAAAGTAAAAGGTTCATCAAGTCAGAGAAGGTCGCCATCCATGCAGGCGAACCAGCAGGTACTTCCTCTTCTTTCTTCATTAACCTTCACCACCTTCCTGTGTACCAACACTTGCACGTTCAGAAGGAGCCAGGAATGTCTTCAGCTTCTCTTCAATAACACGTGGGTTCTCACCGGCCTGAATAGAAAGCAATCCCTCTACGGTAACCGTACGTACCGTAAGCTCAAGGTCAGTGTCCAAACCAAGCTTAGCCGCAATCGGTCCACAGATCCAGTTAACGATGAGGGAACCATACAATGTGGTAAGCAGCGCTACCGCCATGGATGGTCCGATGGCGGACGCATCAGAAAGGTTCTGCAGCATGTTAACGAGTCCGATCAGCGTACCGATCATTCCCCATGCAGGTCCCATCTCACCCCATTTATCAAAGAAGCCTTTAACCTTCTTATGTCTGGCTACCATGGACTCCATATCATTCTCAAGCACTGCACGAACAAGGTCCGCATCTGTACCATCGACCACCAGCATAATACCCTTCTTAAGGAACTCATCCTCAATGGATCCTGCTGACTCTTCCAGAGCCAAAAGTCCCTCTTTACGGGCTACATTTGCCATGTCCAAAACGCTACCAATAATAGCCTTTGGATCTGCATTCGCCGGTTCCTTGATAGCAGAAGAGAATCCACTCTTAAGACCGTTAATGAAGTCTGGTAACTTCATTGTAGTAAGGGTCGAAGTCAAAGAACCACCGATTGTAATAATAACAGATGGTATGTCAATATAACTTGTAATAGAAGCTCCGGAAGAAATGATACCAAACAGTACCATTACGACTCCCATTGCCAATCCGACCAAGGACGCAATATCCAAACCGCTACCCCCTATAAAAACTAAAAAATAAACAAGAAACGATAAGATTCGCTTTCTTTCATCTTACTAAATTTTGCCTATTTTGTCTACATTTAAACAGAATTATTTAGTTAAAACCCCAACTGTTGCATGCACCACAATCACGATAACACAAGAAAAAATAACAGGAGCGGGCAGAACCGTTCCTGTTAATAAAATTGTTGTGTTTTAACAATTAACGCTTCAGATTTGTAAGTTCCTCAAGCATCGTATCTGAAACTGTAATAATACGTGAGTTCGCCTGGAAACCACGCTGTGTTGTGATCATCTCTGTAAACTCTGTTGAAAGATCTACGTTACTCATTTCAAGCTGTCCGGTATTCATAGAACCACCGTCAGCTGTAACGTCACGACCGATTCCATCGAAGGAACCAGAGTTCAATGTCTCACCATAGCAGTTGTTACCAAGACTTTCAAGACCAGATGCATTTGCAAACTGTGCAACAGCGATCTGTCCCAAAAGCACAGTATTACCGTTATCATAGGATCCAAAGATCTTACCATCCTGCTGAATCTGAACGCCAGTCATGGTACCAAGCTTCTTACCTGCTCCGTCACTCTTATCCTTAACGGTTCCACGATCAGACGTTGCTGTGGATGTTCCGCCATTATCAAAGTTGATTAGCTTGGAAAAATCAACGGTGATATCATGGAAGTTTGTGCCAAGGGTGGACACCTTTAAAACCTGTGTATCTCCACCGGTTCCCTTTTTCACTCCAGAAGTCGAACTAGAATCCACTGTCTTTCCACTAATACTTGCAAAGGTACCGTCTGCCTTGGAAAAATCCAGATCATAATTGGCAGCTTTTGTCGTTATCAGTAAAGATTGTGTCTTTTCATCAAACGAAAAATCCACCCCTGCTTTTACCGTCGTAGCACCAGTACTATCTGTTGTCACATAGTTTGACAGACCGGCAGATAATCCGGAGAAAATCTGAGACAACGGTGTCGCATTTGTATCTTCTGTACCATTTGTATCTTTAAATTTCAGACCGCTTTCCAATGCAGTTTTCCAACCACTCGTTGGAAGCTCAACTTTTTTCGCGTTGGATCCGGAACCGGTTACAATATATTTAGTATTTCCGTCCGTTGTGATAGTGTATGTCGGCGAATTTAACTTAAAACTATCCACCTGAGTACCATATGCTGAGCCAAAGAGTTCTGCAACAGCTGCAATCTTGGGATCGGTATCAGTACTTGTAGAACCAGAAGAACCGGAAGAAGCAACTTTATCAGCAACATGGTTCGCCAAAAGGTCGATCGGATTTCCTGCCGCATCCTTCTCTGAATTAGAGTAAATATTGGTCAACGCAACGGAATATCCGTTGGTTGCATCCCCATCCTCACTCTTCTTGATTGCAAATCTTGCTGTATAGGCATAACCGAGGTCATCATAGAATACCAATGTTGTGGAGTAACCGTCCACAGAATTGATATTGGTATCATTCTTATCGACAATTCCACTGAAAGTCGCCTGAGTCGTAGCCTCCGGCTGACTTGTCATATTATCGGAACTCTTCACACGAAGAGGAGAAACAGTATCACGCTTGATCTGACCGGTGGAAGAATCTACCTGCCACCCCTGTACCAGATAACCGGTAGAAGTCATGGCAAGGTTACCATTACCATCCAAGTAGAACGATCCGGAACGTGTAAACAGATTCTGGGAACCGTTATTAACGATAAAGAAATTGGTGGAATTGGTATCGGTCAGACGAAGATCCAAAGCATCTCCTGTTGACTGAGCCGCACCGGACTTGGTGATGGTTACCTTTGTGGCACCGGTTGATACACCAAGACCGATCTGGTTAGGATTGACACCACCCTTTGTCTGGGTCGGTGCACTTGCTCCGGACATGGTCTGATACATAATATCCTGGAAACTTGTTGAGCTGGCCTTAAAGCCAACAGTATTAACGTTAGAGATGTTATTACCGATAACATCCATCTTGGTCTGGTGTGTCTTAAGACCTGCTACACCAGAAAAAAGTGATCGCATCATAGTGATGACCTCCTTTAGCTTGTGCCGTCATGTTCTTCTTCCGCTGCTTCTGTCATTCCGCAGCTAAGCCTCCGTAAGGTCCGGCTTAAACAATGACGGCTCCATCAATATTTGTAAATGCTTTCTCTTTGGATTCTTCGCTATCCATAGCTGTAATCACTGTGTTACTTGGCACATTCACAATGAAAGCCAATGAATCCATTAGAACCAGTGAATCCTTGATTCCCTTCTCCCCGGCCTTGGCAACTCCGTTTGCCAGTCGGCTGTTCTGTTCCGGTGTCAGTTCGATGTCCCTTTGCAGAAGTCTCTGGGATGCATGCTTTGAAAAATGCACCTCATCCGTCGACTCTTGAAGGGTCTTATTCAAAATCTCCCGGAAGGAAGTCTGGGGCGTGTTGGAATGGGAATTCCCGGTCTTCTGGGTGCTCAGATACGTATCCGTCATCTGAGCGATAGAGGAGAATCCATTGCCAATGGTTGTATTCATGGCTACCTCCTCAAATTTAATCCCTACACTCTATATATCGGTGATTTTCGGGGTAAGATTACCCCGAAAACACAAATTATACGGTTGTCTGCTGAGATGAATCCCCTGTATTCTCATTCGAAGTCGAAGAATCTCCTGTCGTATTCGTCGAATCTGTTGTAGAAACCTCCTGTCCGGAGTTTTCTGTCTTTGTCTTTTCTGCCTCTTTTTCGGCAGCATTTAACGCAACAATACGAGCTACATAGGCATTGAGCTTTGTAACGGTATCCTGCGGAATAAAGCTCCTCTGGTAGGAATTCATAGAATCATAAAGATTCTTGACAGCAACGACCTTTTCCGAATCATTCTTCGTCAGGTAGTTAAGATCCGGCAACTGGGTCAGCATATCCGAAATGGTCTGAGCCGCAAGATTTGCCTCATAATAATCCTCATCCTGTACACCCTTGATTTCGGAAAGCTTGTATTCCTTGCCTTCGACGCTCAGGTAGGTAACACCATCCCTTACCGTTGAACTTTCTACCCTTCCGGTCAGTACGGTTCCGTCCTCTGCACTGACATTGGCATACTTTCCAACGAGAGAATCCGCATGGATGCTTGTCATATCAGAGGAAACATTCTGCAAAGCCTCAACCTGTGAAAAGTTTGCCATTTCCTTGATATACTCTGTATTATCAGTAGGCTCCAGGGGATTCTGGTACTTCATTTCTGCCACCAGCAGTTTCATAAACATCTGCTTGGTATCTTCCATCTTGTTGGCAGCTGATTTTTCAGTTGTATTGTTTTTATTCTCCACGTTATCAACGGACTTTTGTCCGATGACCTGTCCGTTTTTAATTGGTTCGATTAAAGGCATATTGCTCCTTTCTATACTGATAGGCTTACAGTATTACCAAGATCACGCATAATCGAAGCTTCGAGGGCCTCTGCCTCTGTCATATCCTCAGGAAGCTCTGCATTACCGGAAAGATCCAGGTTTCGGTTTCGCCCTTCTCTTCCCTTTGCTCCTTCCGATTCATCCGCTCCGTACTGTCCTGCCATAGAAGGATCCTGCCCCATCTGCTGCTGGGTATTTCCCTTCTCAAGATTCTCTTCAAATGCATGGGTTCCCACTGCAATGGAGATCTCATTTACCTTGATACCCGCTTCCTTTAACTTCTCCTGAAGATCCGACAGTCGATTCTCCAAAGCGTGCTTAACAGCCTCGTCCTGTGCAAACAGTCGAGCGGTAATATCTCCGTTCTTCTCTGCCACCTGCATGATCATCCGGCCAAGATTCTGCGGATTCAATTCCATCTCCATGGTTCGAACCTGAGGCGTAATGGTTGTCTTCGCCTCACGAATGATCTGTGAAATCACGTCATCGGTATCAATGGAACTATACTTTGTAACCTGAGATACCATTTCCTCCTGGAAGGAGGCAACCTGCGCGACCTGAGGCTGGGCATTGGCAACTGCAGAGGAAGCATCGGTGTGTTTCACTCCGGATGACATCTGACGGTTCTGTCCAAAATTCTGCTGTTCTGCCTGTGTATCCTCCGAGGTATCTTTTGCCGCATTCTCAGCGGATGCATTCAAGGTATCCTCAGCAACTGCCCTCACCTCAGAATCTTCCTGAGGTACATCCGACTTCGTAACGGCTGCCGGAGCAGCTTCCTCTGTTGTTAACGTAACAGGAATGGTATTGGATTCATTATCTGATGCACCGGAGACCTGTGTGGCAGCCTGCTCCTTCACCTGATCAAGGAGTCTGGCAAGATCTGCATCGGATAGAATCTCTCCCTGATCTTCCACCAGCTTCCACTGATTCGGATCAAGCGAAACCTGTCCTAGATCCTCCTGTGCGATTGACTGGATCTGTAAAAAAAGATCCCTCATAGAATCTGATACCAGTAATACAGACGGATCACCTTGACCGGATACCTGAAGTAACAGATCTTTGAGATTTGCCGGATTAAGCAAATCCGCAAAACTAAGTCCAAGTACATTCATTGCATCCGTAAGTTCTTCCTCTGTGATGGAAAGTCCCTCGGTAATAGCCTCTTTCACATCTGCCTCAAAGCCCTTCATAGCTTCTCTTGCATCCACAGCTTGATCCTCCGTTACCGGTCCTGAAGAAGTCTGTGTCTCGTGAAGGTTATTCACCGTCTTAATGGAACTGTTCTGGCTAAAATCTGTTCCGCCGCCACCTGCTTTTAGATTTGTGACCACTTCATTCCGGTTATCCCGGACAGTCATTCCCGGCTTCGGGAGGTCCGTGCCACTCATCATCGTCTGGTTCATTAGAGAGAGAAAATCCTGATTCTCCTCCGGATTGGAACCCTTTTTCTTTGCAGATTGCAGCGAGAACGGTTTAGCCGTCATTGCATCAATGCTCTGACTGGTCATATCGTCCTCACTTTCATTGCATAAACAATCCTTACAACTTATATATCGGACAGTTAGTCCGGATCCATTAGCTTTGTTACCGCAGCTGCTGTATCCGCATCCATTTTACCGAGGATCTTACCTCTTGATTCCTTATCCATGCCATTTAAGATCTTTGCTACCAGCTTCAGATTCTTTGTCATGGTATTAAAGATCGTAGCAGCTTCAGCCGGCTTCATGGAAGAATAAGTTGCAATATAATCCTTAAGCTTTTCATTCTGCTGGATATCGGAAACCACCTGCTTGTACAGTCTCTCTGCCGTCTGAGGCTCGATGGATTCGTAGTAAGTCTTGTATTCTTCGATGTCCGGCGCATTCTCAGCATAAACGACCTCTTCATAGAATTTGGCCTTTATCTTCTCAAACGCCGCCTCGTTCTTTTTGTATTTTTTCAGTTCCTTTCGAATCTGAGAGGAATCGGCATTTTCCTGTTCTGCCGTCTGACGTTTTTTCTTTTCGGATGCCAGTTGCTTCTCCAACTGCTTAACACGGGCAACCGCTTCGTTCATTGAAGCAAAGGCATACGGATCATTCTCCTCCTGCTCCGCAAGATCACTGGCCGGAAGAATCTTATTGACCACCGGAACATTCTTAAGGTACGGATACAGGATGGTGGAACCGATTCCGCCAACGTCCATCCGGATCAGAAGAGCAATAATGGCAAGCCAAACGAGAAGGATCAGAAAAGCAACGAAAAAGATTATAATTCCGCCGCCTTTTTCCTCTTCATCCTCCGACGCCTTCTCACCCTTTGCTTTCGCATTGGTCTCCTGGTTCATATCTTCTTTTTTCTTGTCGTCTTTTGCCTTCGGCATGCATGTCTCCTAACTTACGAACCCTATTGATTATTATGATACGTAAAACTTACCAGCTCATCGGTGGATTTACTCTCCTCCGATGCCAGTTCCTGTTTAAAGGTCTCAAACGCCTTTTCCTTTAACTTTTCATGGGTCTTACGATCCTTCATGATCTCATCAAGCTTACGGCGTTCCGCTTCAAGATTCGTCTGTGCCTTTTTCAGTACAAACATCTGGTCACGGATCTTGGATTTCATTGCGGTGATGCAGTTCTTCAAACGGTTGATTTCTTTTAGATCCAGCGGCCCGATCTGGGCATCATGAAGCAACTGTTCATAGCGGGATCTACGTAAAAGCAACTGTTGCAGCTTTTCCTGTTCCTCATTCACCTTTAGCTGTGCCTGGGCATACGCAGCCTTCTCCTGGGTCTCCAGGAGCATCTTAAGATCAAGCACATTCTGCATTCGATATCGAAACTTGGCCACAGCTCATCACCTCCGGCTTATCCTGCCTGATTGGTACTCTCAGGGGATGGGAACATATCCTCAAGGGCTTTGATCTCATCCTCAAACTGGAACTTCTCATCCGTTGCCTGTAGCAGGAATTCATTGACCTCATCAATCTTCGAGATAGCAAAATCAATCTTCTTGTTAGAACCTGCCTTATAGGCTCCAATGTTGATCAGATCCTCGGCCTCGGAATAGGTCGCCATAACATTTTTCAGTTGACCTGCAGCCTTTTTGTGCTGCTTATCTGCTATGGCGCTCATAACTCTGGAAATGGACGCCAGTACATCGATCGCCGGATAATGATTCTGCTGCGCAAGTCTACGATTCAAAACGATATGTCCGTCCAGGATACTTCTTGCGGTATCCGTAATAGGCTCGTTAAAATCATCACCGTCAACAAGCACGGTATACAGACCTGTAATGGATCCACGATCGGAATTTCCCGCCCGCTCCAAAAGCTTGGGCATCTCCGAATAAACAGAGGGCGGATATCCTCTTGTAACCGGCGGTTCACCGGAAGCCAATCCGATCTCACGCTGTGCCATGGAAAAACGCGTCAGAGAATCCATCATCAGAAGAACATCCTTCCCCTGATCACGGAAATATTCTGCAATGGCCGTAGCCGTCTTAGCTGCCTTATTACGTATCAAAGCCGGTTTATCGGAAGTGGCCACCACCACAACCGAACGGGCCATACCCTCCGGTCCAAGGTCGTGTTCTACGAATTCGCGAACCTCTCGTCCACGCTCTCCGATCAGAGCGATGACATTGATCTGAGCCTTGGTATTACGGGCAAACATACCCATCAGTGTACTTTTTCCTACACCGGAACCGGCAAAGATACCGATTCGCTGCCCTTTGCCTACGGTGATCAATCCATCCACTGCCTTCACCCCAAGGGGAAGTACTTCAGAAATGATCTCACGCTCCATCGGATCCGGCGGCATAGCCTCTACTGGATAGACCACATCCATTTCTTCAAAGCTTTCCACATCCGTAGGCCTTCCAATGCCATCCACCGTATGACCCAAAAGTCCGTCTCCTACCGGAATGGACAGTGGCTTTCCGGTATTGACCACAAGGCAGCCGACACCAACGCCTTCTGTACTGTCATAGGGCATCAGAAGAAGTCTTTTATCCAAGAATCCTACCACCTCTGCCATAAGCTTGGTGTCCTTATCGATGATGATCTCACAGAGATCATTGAGCTTTGCATCCGGTCCCACCGACTCAACGGTAAGTCCCACAACCTTCGTCACACGACCAAGATGATCATAATGAGGATGATCTAAAACGCTATAATATTTTTTGCTGTCCAACATGCGCTCACCTCAATTATCTAACGAAAGAAAATACCTGAAGATTACATCAGGATATTCCCAGCATCTTCAGGTCCTTGATCAGATTGTTCAGTTCCGTATCCAAACTGCAGTCATAAACACCGCCATCTGTCTCAATCATGCATTTCTCGTCTGTAAGAAGGGGATCCTTTACCAAATCAAAGGCAAGCCCCGATCCCACCTTCTCCTGCAGGCGGTCTTTCTCCTGGTTCAGCCGGATGAAATTCTTTTCATTTACGCGAATCAAGAATTCACGGGCATTCTCAATATTAGACAAAGCATTATCTACCAGATGTACGATCATATCCCTATCATCGGAAAAAGAGACACGAAAGGCCTTTCCTACCACATCGCAGATGACCTCTACCAGATCCTGTTCCAGATCTTCCATCTTCTGTCGGTACTCCTGCTCTAAGGCATTTGCCCTTTCATCCAGCATATTCTGCTTCTCCAGATACTCACCCTCTGCCTGTGTGATTCCATCCCGATATCCTTCCTGTCTGCCCTCCTCCTTGGCATTGCTTTTGATTGCTTCTGCCTGGGCAAGGGCTTCACTGTGAATCTGATCAGCACGTATCCTTGCATCTTCCATGATCTGCTGGGCAAGCTCTTCCGGCGGAATCTGTGGCTCATCATCCTCTGCATCCTCACCGTCGGCTATCTCCATAGCAGATGGCGGCTCATCAGAAAGATTCCCTGCTTCATCAATGTAGATGACCGGTTCTCCAAGATCATCCACCGGCAAAACAGGGTTGCCCTCTTCATCTACTTCAAGCAGAGGATTCCCTTCTTCATCTACCGCAAGATGATCAAAAAAGTCCTGAGCGATCTGCTTCCTTCGCTCCTGCCTCTGCTGGCGGACCTTTTCCTCATAGGCCTGGATATGTGCAAGTATCCTGTCGTTTGAATCAATTACTCTTTTGTCTTCAGCCACACTCTGGCCATGGTATATGCTATACAACCAGGTCATCACCTCCACCTCTGGAGATTACGATCTCGGAAGCATCCTCTAACTTACGGATAACACCAACGATCTTCTGCTGAGCCTCCTCAACATCCTTCATTCGTACAGGACCCATAAATTCCATATCCTCTTTGATCATGGATGCAAGTCTGCTTGACAGGTTCTTAAAGATCGCATTCTGTACATCTTCATTCGCACCTTTAAGAGCAACTCCGAGGTCAGCATTATCAACATCACGAAGAACACGCTGGATAGAACGGTCATCAAGCAGCAAGATATCCTCGAATACGAACATCTTCTTCCTGATCTCCTCTGCCAGCTCCGGCTCTTCGATCTCCAAAGCCTCCATGATTCGCTTCTCTGTACCACGGTCTACCGCGTTCAAAATTGCTACGGTTGCATCTACGCCACCTGCAATGGTGTAATCCTGATTGATAAGAGATGAAAGTTTTCTCTCCAACACTCTCTCCACTTCCTTGATCACTTCCGGAGAAGTACGATCCATCATTGCAATACGTTTTGCAACATCGGACTGCTTTTCCGGTGAAAGAGCACCTAAGATCATAGATGCCTGTGATGCAGGCAGATAAGAAAGGATCATCGCAATGGTCTGAGGATGCTCGTCCTGAATGAAGTTTAACACCTGAGAAGGCTCTGTCTTTCGAATGAACTCGAAAGGACGAACCTGCAAGGATGCTGTAAGCTTTGTAATAACCTCCTGCGCCTTGCTGGTGCCAAGAGCCGTTTCCAACAGTTCCTTTGCATAACCGATACCACCCTCTGCGATATACTGCTGTGCAAGGCAAACCTGATAAAACTCATTAATTACATCATCCTTGACCTGAGGAGAAACCGATCTCGTATTTGCGATCTCTAATGTCAGCTCCTCGATCTCATCTTCTTTTAGATGTTTAAAAATATCCGCACTCTTCTCAGGACCAAGCGTGATCAAAAGCACGGCAGCCTTTTGCACGCCTGTAAGATTTGTGGTGGCAGGACCTGTTCCTGCCGACATAGCCGAATCAGCCACTTTATTCACCCCAGTCTTCGTTTAACCAGTTACGCAGCAGGTTTGCTGCAGCTTCCGGCTTTTCATCAACAAATTTCTCAATAAGGAGTCTGACCTCGGATTTCTCGTTATATCCAATATCCTCCAGATTCTCCTCCTGCTGCTGTTCTTCAAGTAAAGTTTCCACAGACACTTCCTCTGCAGCTTCCTCTTCCTTCTCTTTTCTGAAGCTTCTGAATGCCACAAAACCAAGAAGCAGGAAGATCAGAACCGCTAACGCAATTTCAAGCCATTCAACCCATGTTCTGCCGTTCTCAGAATAATGGAATTGAGGAACATCATAGGAAGTTAATGAAATATTAGCTTCCGGAATACCTGTTGCACGGGAAACCGCTGTGATCAGTGACGCATCCGGAGTCGTTGAAGTCATAGCAGAATTCTTGGATACAAATTCATCAAAAGTCGTACCCTTCAGCTGACCGCTTGCCTTCATCGTGTCCTCATCATAGACCACATTATTGTAAGCTGTAATCGCAATGGAAGACTTCTCGGCATCAACCACTCCCGGTTCACCCTCGGTTATGGTGATCAGCTCATTGGGCAGATAATCCTCTGTCACATCACTGGACTCGGAATGAGACTTATTACTGTCCTGTGTCACATAGGTAGGATCATCATTGGAATCCGTACCCGGTGTACCACTGGTACCGTTATCGGAAGATGTGGTCTTCTCAGTACGGCTGTCCAAGTAACCCTGTGTCATTCCATCATTCACATAGTATTTATAGTCCTGTTTCTTGACCTTGGAAAAATCCATGGAAAGGTTCGGTGATACCTGTACATTATCGTACACCGCATTGCCACCGGAATTTTCACTTAAAACCTTCTTAACTTTATTGGCGACATAGTTCTCCGCCTGTTGTCTCACAGACAGGTTCGAAGAGGCCCGTCCTGCAGAAGTCGACTCTTCACCACCTAAAAAAAGGATATTATCATCGGAATCAATGATCGTAATCTTCTTCGTGGATGTATTACCGAGTCCTGTTGCAATATACTTGGCAATGGCAGATGCCTGATCTCCGGACATATCACCGGAAAGACCAAGCAATACATTGGCAGATGCTTCCTCCTTCGATGCTGCAAGTGTTCCATCATCCTTCGGAATATTCAGGTTCACCTGCGCACTCTTGACATTGGAAAGAGACTCGAGCTGACGCTCCATCTGCTTCTGTAAGAAATACTGATTCTTACGTTGTTTGTCTGCTTCTGTTGTAGTAAAGCTACCGTCCACAACATTCGCAAAAGGATAATCGGAATCCGCACTGTTACCGCTGTAACCGTTACTGTAAATTCCATTGGTTCCCAAAAGGATGGTCGCATCCGCTTCGGAACTCTTATGGATGGTAAAGGTCATACCATCCTGAGACTGCTGGTACCAGATACCCTGGCCATCAAAAAGCCCCTTAATGGTATTGGCTTCCGTCGCATCCTTTGCGGTTACGATATCCATGTTGGTGGGCCTGGTAACAACAAATCCCAAAATACCAAGGGACATAACAACCACAGCAACAGCACTGATCATCAGTGCCTTCTGCCTGGTGGTAAACTTAGACCACCATTCAACTATTCTATTTATTATTCTTTGGATACGCTCTGGCATATTCTAATCTCCCCAGAAAAAAAATCAACGCATTATGACCACTAGATCTGCATGTTCATTATTGTCTGATAAGCTTGAATCATATTGGTGCGTATAGAATTTGTATACTGCAATGCTGTTGCAGCCTTCTGAGCAGCGATCATCAGATCATGCGTATTGTCAGAAAGACCCAAAGCAAATTTCACCTCTTCTGCTGAAGCTTTGTTCTGAAGCGTATTCGTCTCATCCAAAAGCCCCTTTGCCGCATCAAACACCGTTCCAAAGTCCTGACCGGATGGGTTAGCGTTTCCCTGCTTAGCCGGAACAGTCTTATAGCCAACATTAATTGCTGAAATATCACTCATGAAGTCACCTCGTTATAATCAGGAATTGCCAATGGAAATTCCCTGCTGTGCCATCGCTTTCAATGAATTAAACGCAGTAACATTCGCCTGATATCCGCGTGTTGCATCGATCAGGTTCGTCATCTCTGTTACTGTATTAACATTCGGATAGCTTACATAGCCATTCTCATCTGCATCAGGATTGGACGGATCGTAACTCATCACAAAATCCGTCTCAGTATCCTCACTGACCTTAGATACCCGAACACCGTTACCCTTATATGCATTGCGATAACTCTCAAGTGTATCTGCAAAGGACGGTGTAAGCTGTCTCTCTTCGAAGGTCACGATCTTACGCCGGTAGGGACCGGTGCCATCCTCCGAATGCGTTGTATTAATATTGGCAATATTCTCTGCAATGGTATCCATTCGGAAACGCTGCGCTGTCATACCTGACGCAGCGATATCAAATGACTGAAAAAGCGCCATAAACTACCCCCTTATGAACCTGTAACGATCTTAAATCTAGAAAACTCACCCGAAACAGCCGTTGTAAGAGCCTGATAGCGCAACTGTTCACTTGCAAGCTCCACATTCTCTGTATCGACATCCACATTGTTCTTATCGATACGGTAAGAAAACCCTTGGGCATCCGTATAAAGCTCACCATTCAGATCATCCCCATTATAATCAAGGGACTTCACTGCCTGGTCAAGATTACTGTACTTTGTCTTCATCAGTTCGTCCTGAAGGATATCCTGAAAATGAACGTCCTTGCGCTTATAGGTAGGCGTATCAACATTTGCCAGATTATTGGAAATAACCGTCTGTCTCATCCAACTGGCATCGGCCGCCTTATCTAGAACATTGATATAATCAAACGCATCTGACCGAAGCATCGTTTCCTCCTGTTCTCGCCAGATCTGCATCAGGGCATAGCAAACCTAACACTAGCATAATTCTACGTTCTCTATTATAAATTATCATTTAAAAAAGGCAAGTCTTTTTTCGATATGTAGTGGTGTGCAATGTAATATAACACCAAATCGTGAATTGTTTTTATGTAAAAGGGGACTTACATAATCATGTAAGTCCCCTCAGTATACGTATTATATCTAAAACCATTCCGGCCCTATGACAAAGGATGTGTCTGATCCTTCATCTTCTCAAGCTCTTCAAATACGGAATCATTCAATACCTTGATATAGGTACCCTTCATTCCGGATGATCTTGATTCAATAACCCCCGCCGACTCAAACTTGCGAAGAGCATTAACGATAACCGAACGCGTGATTCCCACACGATCTGCAATTCTTGATGCCACCAAGATGCCCTCACTTCCCTTGAGTTCATCAAAAATATGCATGATCGCTTCCTGCTCAGAGAAAGACAAGGTGTTGATTGCACTTCTGACATCCTGGATCTTACGGTTCTCCTCCGCATTCTCCTCGTTAACAGAACGCATCATCTCAAGTCCTACCACTGTCGTACCGTACTCAGAAAGAATGATATCATCAATATCATACTGACGATCATATCGGTATACAAAAAGTGTTCCCAGCCGCTCACCGGCGATATCGATAGGGGAAATAATGGCAGAATATGCCGATATATCTTCCCGTTCAAATCCCAATGTCTCCAGGTTGACGTTCTCCTTCGTGGAAAGAATGGACAAAAGCCGCTCGTTCAGCATCGGATCAATAAATCCGCCCACCTTGTCTACGATCAGTTCTGTCAATTCCCTTCCGTCTCCGGCATGGCTGATACCTAACGCCTTACCCTTCTTGCTGATCACCATGACAGATGAATCCAGAATCTCTGTCAGCACCTGACAGATGTCGTTAAATACAACCTTTGAAGAATTATTGTTATGTAATAATTTCCCAATTTTACGTGTTTTATCAAGCAATTGAACGCTCATTGTTGTCTCCTATTGATTTTATTCGAATTCTCTTTTGATTTTAGCATCAATTGTCGTAAAATTCAAACAGTTTTTCCAACTTTTGTGTTTTTTGAG
The DNA here is from genome assembly GCA_946182825.1 of uncultured Lachnospiraceae bacterium. Taxonomy (GTDB): domain Bacteria; phylum Bacillota; class Clostridia; order Lachnospirales; family Lachnospiraceae; genus Weimeria. The sequence continues at coordinate 45,395 of CAMGZH010000002.1, read as the reverse complement.
ACAGTTATGATGCATCATCATTATCTTTTTTGTCCTCCATATAACCGCAGGACGCATCAGAACATACAATGTGGTTCCCCTTGACCACCATGAAATTTCCACAGCGTGGGCATTTCTTCTCAACCGGCATCTGCCAGCTCATAAAGTCACAGGTGGGATAATCCTCGCATCCGTAAAAACGTCTTCCCTTCTTTGTCTTACGGATGACAACATCCTTACCGCACTTCGGACATGAAACCCCAATCTTTTCCAGATATGGCTTTGTGTTACGACACTCCGGGAATCCCGGGCAGGCCAGGAACTTACCGTGAGGACCATATTTAATCACCATATTACGACCACAGGACTCACAGATGACATCGGTCTCCTCGTCCTTGATCTCAACCTTTTCCAGTTCTTCCTGTGCCACTTCTACCGACCGCTCAAGATCCGGATAGAAATTACGAACAATGGATTTCCACTCTACCGTTCCCTCTTCTACACCGTCCAAAAGGCTTTCCATGTTGGCGGTAAAACTGGTGTCAACGATGACCGGGAAGGAGTCCTTCATGATGCCGTTAACAACATCCCCCAGTTCGGAAACGAAGATATTGCGTCCCTCTTTTACAACATACCGACGCTTTAACAGTGTCGATATGGTTGGGGAATAGGTCGATGGTCGACCGATTCCCAGCTCTTCGAGTGTGTGTACCAGAGACGCCTCTGTAAAATGTGCCGGCGGCTGTGTGAAATGCTGCTTGTCAACAAACTCCTTGATCTCAAGCACATCCCCTTCTACCAGCTGGGAATAATCCACCGGCTTTTGTGCCTTTTCCTCATCCGCATCGGTGTACACCAGACGGAAACCGTCAAACAGTGACACGGTGGAGGAGGCAGTATAGACTATATCCCCCGCTTTTGTCTTAAGGGAGGTGGTCTCATACTTGGCATTTGCCATCTGTGACGCCATAAAACGACGCCAGATCAACTGATACAGTCTGAACTGATCTCTGGACAAAGACTCTTTAATTTCAGACGGCAGTAGATGAAGGTTGGCAGGACGAATGGCTTCATGGGCATCCTGAATATTCTTCTTGCCCTTCTTGGTCGCTTCTGCAACTGCACAATTATACTCCGGACCGTACTGCTCTTTGATAAATTCCGCTGCATCTGCCTTCGCTTCGTCCGAAATACGAACGGAATCCGTACGAAGGTATGTGATCAGACCTACCGTACCGCTGCCTTTGATCTCAACGCCCTCATAGAGCTGCTGTGCCACACGCATGGTCTTTACAATTGCAAAATTTAACGCCTTGGAAGCCTCCTGCTGCAAGGTTGAGGTTGTGAAAGGCAAAGGTGCCTTACGCTCTTTTACGGTCTTCTTGACAGAATCCACAACAAGCGGTGTACTCTTTGTCTTCTCCATGATCTCGGCCAGTTCTTCTCTGCTCTCAATGACCTTCTTCTTGGGAGATCCATAGTAATGGAGCAGAAGCTTTTGCTTGCCATGGGTCACCTTCGTATCCAGCGTAAAGTATTCCTTCGGGATAAAGGCATTGATCTCATCTTCACGATCACAGATCAGACGAAGTGTCACAGACTGAACTCGTCCGGCGGAAAGTCCACGCTTTACCTTCGCCCAAAGCAGAGGTGAAATACTGTAACCAACCATTCGATCCAGTACACGCCGTGCCTGCTGCGCATCTACAAGATCCATATCAATGTCCCTGGATTCCTTAAAGGAATTCTTGACCGCATTCTTGGTGATCTCATTGAAGGTGATTCGATAGAACTTCTTGTCCTGAAGCTTCAGCGCTGTAACCAGGTGCCACGAAATTGCCTCTCCCTCACGATCGGGATCCGTCGCGAGATAGATCTTATCTGCTTTCTTCACTTCCTTGCGAAGCGCTGCAAGAAGCTCACCTTTGCCTCGAATCGTAATATACTTCGGTTCAAAATCATGTTCGATATCAATTCCCAACTGACTTTTAGGTAAATCCCTAACATGTCCCTGGGATGCCATGACCTGATAATTTCTCCCCAAAAATTTCTTGATGGTCTTAACCTTCGTTGGGGACTCTACGATCACCAGATTCTTTGCCATGTCACTACCCTTTCCTTAATGAAAGATGGATGCCACGCGAATGTACTGATTCTGGAAAACTTCCTTCAGGCAACCCATCTCACATAATTTCAAAATAATAGACAGCAGAGTCAGAAGATCGAGTCCGACTTCCTGCTGTACTTCATCTACGCCTTTGGCATAGAAATCGAAACAACTATACACCAGTAATTCTTCTTTTTCAAGGTGTAATTTATTGAATTGTGTGTCAATTTCTATTTTCATGTTCCCCACAGGCAGTTCTGTCAGGTCAGAAAGCAAGGTTTCCCTGGATTGGATGATCATAGCTCCCTGGGCGATCAAATGGTTGCAGCCTTCGCTCATAACGTCACTGATCCTCCCGGGCAGAGCATAAACATCCCGTCCCTGTTCAAGAGCCTGGTCCGCGGTGATCAAGGATCCGCTTCTTTTTCTAGCTTCCATCACAAGCACCGCCCGACTGATTCCACTGATCAGACGGTTGCGGGAGGGAAAAAATCTGGCAACAGGAGCCACCCCCGGAGGAAACTCACTCATCAAAGCTCCATGTTCGGGAATGGCACGGTACAGTTTATAATTTGCTCTGGGGTAACAGATATCCGGTCCACAGGCCAAAAAGGCATAGGTTCTTCCCGAAGCTTCCAAGGCACCGGTGTGAGAAGCTCCATCGATTCCAAGAGCCATTCCGCTTACGATGGAAAACCCCTGCTCTGCCAGATAGCGGGCAAGCTCCGTCGCTGCCGTTCTGCCATAAGAAGAACACCGCCTTGCCCCCACCATGGCAATCATCTGCTCCTCCTTTCCCGGAAGCGTTCCTCTGTAAAAGATCCCGTAAGGGGGATCCGGTATCTGCCGCAGAAGCTCCGGATACTCCCGATCCTCTAACGAGACAATGCCATATCCGGCCTTTTTGTAGTCAGCATACTCTTCCTTAAAATTTCTTCCGGCCCTCTCCTCCCGCAGATGTTTTATTACCTGTTCATTGATCAGTCCGGTATCCAACAGTTCCTCTTCCCTGCTTTCAAGAACCGCCTCTGCACTTCCCATCGTCTGTACCAGCTGCCGTTTTTGTGTGGCAGAAAGAGAACGTAATACTGCAAGTTCAAAAGGATACATCTTCACTCACCTCCCAGAATCTCCGATCCAGTGTCCGATAATAGACTGCCTCCATCAGGTGGGATGTCTCTACTCTGCTGCTTCCTGCCAGATCCGCTATTGTCCGTGCCACCCGTAGTATGCGGTAATACCCTCTTACCGTCAGTTCCTTTGCTTCATAGATTCGATCCAGATATTCGTTTTCTTCCGGTCCGAGCTCACAGTATTCTATGATCTTACCGGAGGGAACCTGACTGTTAAACAAACATCCGCTCCTTTCATACCTTTGTCTTTGCCTCTCCATGGCTCTGACGACCCTCTCCCGGATCGCCCCGGAATCCTCTTCTTTTCTTGTGTTTTTCAGTTCTGTGATCTTTACCTTCTTCGCCTCTGCACAAAGGTCAAACCGATCTAGAAGAGGCTGGGAAATACGGGAAATATACTGCTGAATCGAATGTTGACTGCAGTGACATTTGACAGACGGATAATACCCGCATTTGCAGGGATTCATGGCAGCCACCAGCAAAAATTCTGCCGGGTACACATCCTCTGTCTTATTGCGACTGATATGGATACAGTGCTCCTCTAAAGGCTGTCGTAAGATCTCAAGGGTCTTCCGGTCAAACTCCGGCAGCTCATCCAAAAAAAGAACACCTCTGTGGGCCAGTGTGATCTCTCCGGGACGAGGGGATACCCCTCCCCCGGCCATCGCGATCTCCGTTATGGTGTGGTGAGGACTTCGAAAGGGTCTCTGCCCGTCTAAAACCAACTGGATGTTCCCCTTCCCGCTGACGGAATAGATCTTCATCACTTCAGTCTTCTCCTGATCTGTCATAGGGGAAAGGATCGACGGCAAAGCACCTGCCACCAGGCTTTTCCCTGCTCCCGGCGGCCCGTACATCAGTAAATTATGCATTCCGGCGGCAGCGATCTCACAGGCTCTTCGAATATTCTCCTGTCCATGGACGTCGGCAAAATCCACAGCAGACCTTTCCACCGCTTCCCATGACTCCTCCACCTCTTGGACAGGGATCCGCCCCTTTGTCAGATAGTCCCCCGCCTCCCGGATATGACGAATTCCCACAAGAACAAGCCCCGGAACAAAGGATGCCTCCTTCATATTGTCCATGGGGATCAAGCAGCGCTTTAGCCCGGCCTCCTTTGCCGCAAGAAGCATGGGAAGGATCCCCCGGATCGGAAGCACCTCCCCGGAAAGCCCCAGTTCTCCTGCAACAAACAGATCACCAATCTCAACCCCCTGAAAATTGCCAAGAGCGGACAAAACTGCCAGAGCTACCGGAAGATCGAATCCGGTACCTCTCTTCCGAAGATCCGCCGGGGAAAAATTCACCGTGATCCTTCTGGCCGGAAGCCTTTGTCCAAGGCTTCGAATCACCGTTCTTACCCGCTCCTTCCCCTCTTTTACTTCAACAGAAAGAGCTCCTACCATTTCAAAAACAGGCAGACCATCACTCACATCCGCCTCCACCGAAACCACCCGGCTCTCAATACCGGACAGGGTGGCCGAATAAATTTTACTAAACATGAAATTCTCCCTTCCGAACGGAAAGGAAACGCTAAAAAGCTAAAAGAAAAAAGGTGCTTTTATCATAGCACCTTTTCCTTAAAAAACAATCTCTAAATTATAAATTATGAAGAATTTCCTTTCGTATGTAACGGAAGGTCTCATCCTCTCCCTTTTGCGCATTCATCAAAAGGAGTTGATGCAACAGTTCCTTGGTCTGCGGATGAATAATATAATGATCCTGACTTTTCAGGAAGTACTGCAGAGGAGCATCATCCCGATAGGATTCCTTCAGATAGTTCTTGGAAGCGGAAATACGATCCACAAACATCTCTACCACATAGCGCTCCGGCATCTTCATGCCTGCCATTGCTCCGTGGTCCTTACCGGAAGAAGGATCCCGATTCACATTATAGTCGATCCAATACTCCAGATGATGCTTGTTCCTTCCCTTATGATGCAACCAGGCCAAAGAGACTCCGGTCGCCTCACGCTCCGCATTATTGGGGCTTCGATCTCCCTGAAAATATCTGGCGCCAACCGAAAACTCCACCCAGGAATACTTGGACAGGTCATGGGTCAGTCCCTGCCAGTACAGGCCCGCCTTAAAGCAACCCTTCATTACCAGATGGCGATGGTGGGTAATCGTCTTAAAATGTGAAAATGCCTTGCGTAAACTCATGTTATTTCTTTACATCCTTCGTTTTTTTACCGATCAGCACTGTAACAGAACCGCCCGGAACCGTTATATGCTGCTGATCTAAGGTCTCCACGCCGTCCATATAAAAATCCCCCTCGGAAGTATTCGTCACCTTATACCACTTTCTTCCTCTCGGAAGACTTGGAAGTGCAAAGGTCTCCTCCCCGTAGTAAAAATTCATACACAGCATAACATCTTCGCCGCTACGTCTTCCATAGCCGCCACAGTATAGGATGCCAAGTCCCTTCTTCTCTTCTCCGATTCCCATGATCCACGGCTCTCTTCCATGGTAGGAAAGATCCGGAATCCCAAGGTTCAGATAATCGCTTTCCCTTCGTGGAACAGGGTCAGAGAGTACGGCATGATCCTTACGGAAGCGGATCAATGCCTTGACATATTCCTTAAGGGCAAGTGCATCCTTCTTCTGGGAAAACTGGGTCCAGCCGATGGGATTATCCTGACCGTAAGGATTATTGTTCCCCTTCTGTGAATTCAACATTTCATCACCACTGCAAATCAGCGGAATTCCCTGGGAAAGAATGGTAAGGGCCAATGCGCTTCGCACGCTGTTCATCCTGCCACGCAGAACACCTCTGCTTCGGGAAGGACCTTCCACACCATGGTTAAAGCTGCAATTGTAGTTGCTTCCGTCCCGATTGTCCTCACCGTTTGCCTCATTATGCTTTTCGCCGTAGCTGTAGGCATCCAGTAGCGTAAAACCTGTGGTATTGGCTGCATAATTGACAAATCCATAGGACTTGTTCTGGCGCTTGATCTGATTGGCCAGTTCTGCCACGGATCCATCCATATGATTCTGCAATCTTCTAAGCGGATACATAAAACCGTCATTGTAGTAGAAGAAATGCTTATGGGAATCATCATTCAAAATGCACGGATCACACTGATCGGCAAACAGCTTTGCCTGATAAAGAAACGGATCTTCCAGAAGACGCGCCAGAGGGAGATCCTCTCCCAGCAGATGGAATCCGTCAATATGATACCGGATATGCCAGAACCGAAGGATCTGACCAATCAGCTGCGGGCTGACCGGATCATTCTCCTTAGGGAAGGAAAACTCCATAATGATCTCCATTCCTTCTTTATGGAAGGCCTCTACCAGCTCTTCCATACCCTTCTGTGGATCCTCCCCGAAATAGGATGCCTTCGGTGCAAAATAAAAGGCTCTGCCATATCCCCAGTAATTCGTTCCAAAAGGCTTCTCATAAACCATTTTAGAACCGCTTCGCTCCTGTACAAGGTAACTGCGATAGCGGATCTCCTCGAAGTCATACAGCGGCATGAATTCCACGGTCGTAATGCCAAGTTCCTTAAGATACGGGATCTTCTCTATTACACCTCTGTAATTACCCTGCAATTCGGAAGGTAGACCGTGCTGCATGGTAAAGCCTCTCATATGAAGCTTGTACAAAATGGTATCCTCTCCTTTTCGCTTTGGAAACGTGTCATCCGACATGTTGCAAAAGGTTCCGCCGCCTCCGAAGATCTGATACTCCTTCTTATAGCGGTCCTTCTGCATCCAGCGATCCCTTCCGATGATCCGGGGAGCATAGGGATCCATAAAGGTTCCATCCATGTCCTCCAAGAGATAACAAAAACGATCTGCTGTTATATTCCGAAAAAATACGGAGTATACTCTGCCGATACAAAAACTGTCATCCAGCGATATACGCTGAATCAAACGTTTTGATCTACCATGATAGATCAAAACATTCGCCACCTCACCTCTGCGAATCGAGAAAGTAAGTTCCACACCCTCTCCCTTGGCAAAGGCACCCAGCCTTGTAAACTGTCCCCGCATGTATTTTATTGCCATGTTGTTCTCCCACATTTTGTTAAAATTCAAACACCCGAACATTATAGCATAGCCGAAACTAAAAAGCATTGCCTTTTCTCCCCGCCCTAACCTATAATAGATACGAACATCAACAAACCTCATAAGGAGAATCTATGGCAAAAGAAGAAATTTTCCCAATCGACGAGAATGATACCGATGTCTGCGTTACCCTGGAACTGGATAACGGTGAGACATTGGATTGCGAGATCCTGGTGATCTACGACGTAGAGGATCAGTCCTACATTGCACTTATGCCTGTGGACGAATCCGGTAATCCCTTCAACGACCAGGAAGCCATCCTTTACCGCTATGACGAAGAGGAGGACGGCTCACCGATCATCGACAACATCGAGACCGAAGAAGAATACGAAGCTGCCGCAGCAGCCTTCGATGCCATTCAGGATGAAGGAATCACCAGAGACTGAATCCCCTGTGCAAATGCTTCTTTTATAAAACGGCTTGGGTACAGGACCTCATTGCTCTGATGACCGATCACAGAGATGAACAGCTGCCGTTTCGCCCGCGTCATGGCAACATAGAACATCCGGCGCTCTTCTTCCAGAAGAGCAAGGTCTGTTGCTTTCCTGGAGGGCATAATCCCTTCACAGGCTCCGAGAATAATGACCGTATCGTACTCAAGTCCCTTACATCCATGGAAGGTATGAAAGGAAATACTCTGCGTCTTCTCTTTGGAAGGCGCATTTTTCATGTCTTCCCTTACCCTTTGCAGGCGATCCACCTCCTGTAGAAAAGCAGGAATGTTCCGGTAGTCTCTCGAAAGATCAAGCAACCGGTCTGCCATCTTGCTGTAGGCATGTTTCGACAGACCATTCTTTTCCGCCTCCCCCATCAGATATCCGTCATATCCCATACCTTTTCTTACAAATTGAATAGCGGCCCAGGGGGATAAAAGAGAAAGGGTCCGAAGATGTTCCCTCAGCTCTTCTGCCTTCTGTCCAAACAGTCCCTCCTGCTGAACACACAGCCACTCCCCCGGATCGATCACTGCTTTTTCTAGACCGAAGCGGTTAAATCCACGGTTGGGATGGGATAAAATCCTAAGAAAATCCCCCCGTGATACCTTCCCAAAAGACGCCCTTAAATATGCCAGAAGATCTTTGCAGACAAAGCTTTGAAGGTAATCCGCCTTCTCATCCACAAGTCCGAGCATCCCCAGCCTTTCATGTAACAGCTTCCCCTGGGCATTGTTACGATACAAAACAGCGATCTCCTGCTTTTTCACTCCCTCCGCCAAAAGACGCTGGATCAGCTGCGTGCAGTAGGCCGCCTCCTCTGCTCCATTTTCTCCGGTAAGAAGACGAACCAGTCCCTCCTGCTTTCCTGCCGCAACGATGGACTTCTCAAAGCGCTGCCGGTTATGGGCAATCAACCCCTCCGACGCCTTTACAATGGCCTTTGCACAGCGATAATTCGCGCCCAAAAGAACCACCTTGGCATCCGGAAAATCCTTTGGAAAATTCAAAAGGAAATCCGGGGAGGCTCCCCGAAATCCATAGATCGACTGGTCATCATCCCCCACAAGGAACAGATTGTCCCTTGGATAGGCAAGGAGACGGATCAACTGATACTGCATCTGATTCATATCCTGGGCCTCGTCTACCAGGATATATTGAAACTTCTCACGCCATTTCTGCAGAATTTTCTCATCCCGCTGCAGAAGATCCCTTGTCTTAAAGATCATATCGTCAAAATCGATCAGAGCCGCCTTTTCTTTTGCCTTTTCATATTCTTGCAACACAAAAAGGAACTGTTCCCCGGAGATTCCCTCTGGAAGAGGGTAATCCCTTGTGGTGGAACGGTTCCTGTAAAAACTGATGGCACGCAAAAGTCCGGGAAGGAATTCCTCCCCCCGGCTGCTGATACCATTTATTTTTGTGATACGGGACAACAGGTCAATGGCAAGCTTTCCCGACAGGATCCCCGACGGACGAATGCCCATCTCCTGACGAAGAATCATGTAAAAGACCGAATGAAATGTCCCAAAAACGGGCAGAATACCCCCTGTCGCTTCCTGCTGATACCGGCTCTGCACACTGATGGCGGCATCCTTTGTAAAGGTCACCACCAGTATGTTCGACGGATCTACCGATAACTCTTCCACCAGATAACGGACACGACCGGTCAAAACCGTCGTCTTTCCGCTACCCGGCCCCGCCAGGCAAAGGCACGGTCCCTTTCCGTGGGTCAGTGCCCGAATCTGGTCAGCACTAAGCAAGCGATCTTGGGTCAAATCCTACGCCTCCTTTGAAAGCTTCTCAATTCCCTTCTTAAGACGAGCCAAAGACTCTTCCTTACCGAGGATTTCCATGATCTCGGTAGCGCCACCCGGTGTCATCTGCTTACCGGAAACAGCTGTACGAATCGGCCACATAACGTAACCGACCTTGTACTCCTTTTCGGTGGCGAAAGCCTTCAGTACCGCAAAGAGGTTATCATTGGAGAAATCATCTGTATTCTCTAAGATTGGAAGAACCTCCTGTAAAAGAGCAAGGGAGCTCTCAGGGGTCGTCTTCATCTTCTTATGTGCGTACATTGCCACATCATATTCAGGAACTTCCTGGAAGAAATCGATCTGATCCTTAATGTCAGGGAAGATCTCGATTCGGGTCTGAACCAGACCAGCGATCTTCTCCTTATCGCAATCACGAGTAACAACTTCATTGATATATGGAAGTGCCTTCTCGTAGAATACCTTAGGATCCATCTTCTTCATGTACTCACCGTTCATCCACTTGAGCTTAACGGTGTCGAAAACAGCCGGAGACTTGCTGATGTGATGATAATCAAAGTTCGCAATCAGTTCATCTAATGACATGATCTCCTGGTTGTTCTCCGGGCTCCATCCGAGAAGAGCAACGAAGTTAACGATAGCATCTGTAAGATATCCCTGCTCCACAAGATCCTCAAAAGAAGAGTGACCGCTTCTCTTGGAAAGCTTCTGGTGCTCTTCGTTTGTGATCAGAGGACAATGGATATACTTTGGAACCTCCCAGCCAAAGGCCTCATACAGGCGGTTATACTTTGGAGAAGAAGAAAGGTACTCATTGCCTCGAACAACGTGTGTGATCCCCATAAGATGGTCATCTACCACGTTCGCAAAGTTATACGTCGGATATCCGTCAGACTTGATCAGGATCATATCATCCAGCTCAGAATTATCAACGGTAATATCGCCATAGATCTCATCCTCAAAGGTCGTCTTACCGGTACGCGGGTTATTCTGACGAATAACATAAGGCATACCTGCTGCAAGATTCTTCTCTACCTCTTCCTTGGATAAGGAAAGGCAGTGCTTGTCATAGATGGCAATGACTTTCTTCTCGCCATCCTCTCCGACAACTTCCTGCTTGATGCTCTCAAGACGCTCCGGTGTACAGAAGCAGTAATATGCCTCACCCTTCTCTACCAGCTTCTTGGCATACTCAAGGTAAAGTCCCTTCTCCTGTCTTTCACTCTGGACATAAGGACCACAGCCACCATCCTTATCCGGACCCTCATCATGAACAAGGCCGGTTTCCTTTAAGGTACGGTAAATGATATCAACGGCTCCTTCTACAAGACGCTCCTGGTCTGTATCCTCAATACGTAAAATAAAATCGCCGCCTTCATGCTTTGTGATCAGATAAGCATAAAGAGCTGTACGAAGATTACCTACGTGCATTCTTCCTGTTGGACTTGGTGCGAATCTTGTTCTGATCTTACTCATTGTTTTCTTCCTCTTTCTTTGATCTTAATCCGCAGAGTTTATCTACGGATGCTATAATTTCCCGGATCTCCGGGACATAATAGTCATGTTCTCTCATCATCCGGTCGATTTCATCCCGATCGCTTTTCACCGATGCTGTATTCTCCCGGATTCTCTCTCTTACGGCCTGACGCCGTACCACCAGATTATGGTTCACCTCTACCATATCCTCTTCATGTACCAGAGCCGCCGCCTGTCCCAGCCAGATCTTGGAATCATATAAACCAAGGGGGCCGAGAAGACGCATCAAATAACCGTTCCAGTAGGAGAGATCTTCGTCATCCTGCTCAAACTTCTTCCGACGGTCCAGTAGATTCTGATATTCCACAAACTGATATTCCAGTTCATGGGCGCTGCGGACATGATAACGCTTCTGCTGTGACAAAATCGCCCTTGTAACGTTGGCATACTTCATTCTGCAGACATTCAAAAGTTCGATCGTCTTGTTCAACTGCCTGGTTAATTTGCGTTTCTGCCTGGTACTGTTACTCTGCCATAAGAACAAAAGCAGAGACAGGAGTGCCGCAATTAACAAAAATAGCCCAAAGTACTTGTCCGTGTCAATCCCCAATCCCTCTTTTAGAACAAGTAAAAGCACCATAATAGAGGCAAACATAACAAGAACCAGTATGGAAATATTGCGGGAATTACGCCTTGCAGCAATGGCATCATCCCGATCCAGCATAATGCTACCCTTTTCCGCCTCAAGGGAATGCATCTCCTTCTGAACCCTCGCCTGATATCGTTCATTCTCCTTCATACGAAGGATCTCCCGGGGCATTTCATCCTCATACAGTTCGCAGATATGAAATGCATCATCCGAGATGGCTTTGGGCGCATTAAGGAAAGCATCCTTCGACCTGCGTGCCTTGTCAATGGCCGCCGCCGCTTTACGGATGTCCTTCTCCTGCTCCGGACGAAGATTGGAAAGCGTCCTGATATCCTGAAGATATTTCGTAAGGACACGATACTCTGCCTTCTCCGCTTCGATCTCCTTGGTACCGGAGATGATCTGCTCGCAGGAATCTAAAATATAATGTTCGATCTTCTTTGGATTCTCCCAGTCATCGATCTCCTTGATCCGCTCGATCACGCGCTCAAAGGAGGCTTCCTGGGCATCATCCGTCTTTTTCTTTTTAAAAAACATCATAGGCTAAACTCTGCATAGACGATTATAGTCTCTCTTCCAGTCACTTACAATACTATTCAAGGCCTTTTCAAAAGCCTGTGGATCTGTCTCATTCTGTTTGAGGTTAAAAAGGCTCTCATTAAAGTTACGCACCTCATCGGAATGGATGGCTGCAGAATAGATCTTTTTGATGGACTCTGCATTCCCCCGGGGCAGATGATATTCCTCTGCCTTTTCCTTGAAGCCTTCCTCATCCCCGTCGCACCAGAGAGCGTAAAACATGCTCATAAGACTGGTGGTTCGGTTATTCTTCTGATATGCCGATTCAAAATATTCGGCTGCCTCATGGAAAAAGAACAGCCTGGCATAAGCACTTCCGATGTTATGACAGACATCCCCTTTTAACAAGCGAGGAGTCTCATCATCCAGCAAAAGATCCTCATAAGCATAGATTGCATCCGTCAGACGCCCCTTCTGCATCAGGGCATCCGCCCGCTTTTTCCTTCTGGCACTTTTGCCCAGACCCGCGTATTCCGATACCGCCGCCACCGTTTCCTTGATCTCCACCTGCGTCAGGTAGGCGTTGGACGTAAGGACCTTTGCTGTTAAGATCTGAAGGGAAGCCCCTTCTCTGTTAAGCTTTGCAAGTTCCTCTGCCAACGGTTCATCCTTTACCTCTTCCCTGATCCAGGTGATCAGATCCTCTCCAAAGAATTCCTCTTCCATCAGATCCACATTGTGATAGATATAATAGCTCAACTCTTCAAGAGAATAGATGTTAAGGGATAAGGCATCAATATAATAAGGATTGGCAGCGATCGGATGCTGACAAAGAATTAATTCTCCCATTTCTTACTCCTACCTTATGCGATACCAATGGTATGTTCCCAAATTTTGCCTGCGCTTTTGGCAAGCTCGCCAAACCCAAGGTCACGGATCGTCAGCCGAACCTCCTTATCGGAAAGAGGGGTCGCCGTAATACGTAGCCTTGTCAGCCGGTTCTCCCGTTTCGGAAGATCGTTTAACTCTAAAACTTCGACCGTCGCCCTCCGGCTTTCCGGTCGCTGGATCCAGCATTCAAACTCCGGGCTTCCGTCAAGGATGACCTCACATTCCCCCTTCTCCTCATACCAGCTTTCTCCTGCTGAGATCAGATTCACAAACTCCATATGGTTTGAGGAAAGGACCTTAAGGGACACGTTCAGCTTCAGTTCATTGTCTCCAATATAGGTATAGGGCCACTTCTCATTGCCGTCCTTGATATAGCCCGCATAGCATGCTCCCTTGGAATACAGATTCTTGCCAAGGAAAACACGTCGGCCGCGGCAAAGCGTCCCGAGGGAATGTTTCATCCATTCTCCGTCAAAGCCATCTCCTGTCAGATATACCGCCGAGATGGTCTGACCCTCAAAATCCTTTTGCAGGATCTGGTCAAATTCCGCATCCGGCTTTTCTCCCAAAAGCTTTCGTTCCCCCTCTTCCAGGGTGATCAGCTGGGGCGTCGTTCTTATGTTACGCTTCAGCAGGCAGTTGTGCAACTTGGTGCCGGAATAATCGTAGAGCATCACATCATGGAGAAACACTCTGGAATCCTGCTTCAGAACATAGTAATAAAAGGTCTCGCGGTGATCGACAACGATCAGGTCCTTGGAACGGATCCCCAGCCGGGACGTAACCCCGGTCAAAAGCTCCACTGCTTCCATGGTAACCTGAGGCAGAGCGATCACAAGCTTTGCAAGGGCAAGGCTGGAATACATCTGCTGCGCCATCACAAGGAGACGGTTAAGATAGATAAACAACAGTTCCTCACCCTGATACATCTGCTGATCCAAAAGGACCTTATTCTGACTCAGTGCCTTATCCCATAAATTTTCCACCAGTTCCGCCTCGTGGACGGCTGCTTTCTTTTTGGCATCCTCACCAAAAAACCACTGACCGATCCCGTGCCGCTTTGCCAAAGCCAGAGGAATACAATAATTGTCCTCTCCCATCACCGTGGAAAAGGTTCCCGGCTCTGTCATGCTCTCAGAGTAATAACTCAAGACCACATGATCCCTGCACAGATCGATTCCGAAATATATTCCTGAATTTCTCATATCTCCCATAATTACATCCTATAAAACCGGAAACAGCTCCCGGACAGCCGAGTCAAGCATGTGGTACTCCTGCATTTCCTTCACAAGCTGCTGGTTGTTCTGATATAAAAGATCACTTTCCATTCGATTGATCCTTCCGTAACGACTTCCCTTTCCGTGATCGATCACATCCATATATACCATGGTATCTTCCTGTAAAATCTCATGGTCATCGGCTGTAACGATCTTATATTTTATGGATTCACCAAAGAACAATACAAAGTCCCGGACATAGACACCGTCATACATCTCGGTAAGTTCCAGGGTCTCCTCTTCCTTTCCGTCCCTCTGCACCAGGATCTGCAGTCGAAGTCCCCGTTTGCCGTGGTACTCAGCAAACAGTCTGTCATAGAGGTGATAATGTACCACCAGTTCCGGATCTATCTGGCGATAGAAAGAAAAATACTGACCGCGAAGCACACTCTCTCGCAAAAGTTCGGAGAGAAGACGATACTCCTCCCTATCCTCAAGATGTCCCTTTCCTGCCAGATGCTTCATCAGAGCAACCCGACAGGTGTCATTCAGATGAATGCCCCGTCGTAAAAGTTCACTGAGCATTTCGATCACATCCTCTGAAAGCTTCTGATCGGAAAGCAGATACAGGCGGCAGGAATAGGTCAGATATGCCTCCTGAAGCATACGATTCACATTCCCCTTGCGATACATAGAGAAGATCTCCGGCGCCTTATCGTAGTAACTGCCTTCGTAGATCATCTGAATCAGGATTCGTTCGCACAGGTCATGCACATGGAGCTGCCGCGCCAGCGCATACTGAAAAACCGTAATCATAGTCCTGGTCGGACCGGTATAGTAGGTCGTCAGATACTCCAGCAGCTGCTCATCGGAAAGAAAATGATCCAACAGGTAGGCTGCCAGCTTCACAAGGAAATCATCCACTTCCCGGACCCGTTTGATGGAACCGCTGACAAGACGAAGCAGAAGATTCATCGGTACCGCAAGACCGTTGATCTGCCGCAGGATCTTAAGCGCCTTATCAAACCGGTCATGGGTAATGAGCTGTTCCACGATCTCAAGTCGCAGAACAAGAGAGGACTTCACCGGATCCATCGCCATGATCTGGGGAGCGATCTCCTCTAACTTCTGATACTTCTTCAGGACACGGATAAAAAGCGGAACATACTGATCCACAAATTCCTTTGATAACCTTTGATCCTTGAAGAAGGAAAAGATAGAGGTAATATCTCCCAAAGAGAAATCCTCTTCCTTTTTCTTGTCGCAAAGATCGTGAAGGAAGTAATTGTAATCATCCTTTGCCAGACTACGAAGACGGTTGTAATTCTCCTCGCCGGAAAGCAAAGGCTCCAGATAAAAGTCATCCTCTCCACAAAGGATACCGCTTCCAGTATCCAGAACAAACCGAAGATTCGGTGTGGAAGCGGATACATAAGCGGTATGATCCTTTAACTCCACCACCTGGGGCTCCTGGAATCTCTCATCAAATACATAGAGCCTTCCCTTGACTTCCTTCAGGCAGATCAGCTTCTTAACAAAGAAAAGCTGCCCGAAATTACTGGACTCCTCTTCGTCGATAAAGCCCCGGCTGATCAGATCCTGATATAAAATAGCCAGATTATCATCCATACGCAACTGATGCATCTGTTCTAAGGCAAAGCGCTCCATCTGCTTCTGATAGGCCTCATAGATCTTGGGATGCTGTGCCTTATAGATCACAACATTGGCGTATAAAAACGCTCTCCTGTCATAAGGAAGCCGGTTCTCATAGGAAAAATACATCAAAAGCAGTCTTGGAAGCTTCTGAGTATCCGACTCCTTCAGGCAATACAGATAGGCTTCGAAAAGACCACTGAGTTTCTTTTCCTTTTCGATACCGAGAAGGTACCATTTTGCAAAAGGTTCTCCAAGGCAACGACAGCGAAGCAGGTAGGACAGAATCTCATCCAACAGATCCTCCGAGGGCATCCGTTCGTATAGACTTGTCACAAAGGTAAAGATGCTTCTTGAGAAGACCCGCTCCTGCACCAGACATTTGGGAATCTGGATCGCAAGGTTCTCAGAAATCGCGTTGCGACGCACACCAAACCAAAGCACCCGAAGACTGATGGGATCCAGCTGCCGAAGAAGGAAGGGATCCTGTCTCAGCCCATCCAAAGCCTCCACATACAGGATCGGAGAATCGATCCCGCTGCGGATCCACTGCCAGATATCCTTCAGCTTCCGTCTTGTGTCCGTCAGATATTCCACCCGAAGGAACAAAAGGAACCAGAACAGACGCATGTCCTCCGGATGCTGCCGAAAGATTCCTTCGATCTCGCCGGTCAAACGGTCCACATAGCTTACCTCCGGCTCGATTAGCGTACAAAGATACAGAAGGTAAGCCCATTCAAAGCTACTCTTGTCTTCGATGATCTTCTTCAGATCGGAAATGATCCAAAGCCCCTCCTGTCTGCGACCGGAAACAATCAGAGCCTGGGCCTTATAAAGCTGGGCAAACAATTCAGACGGATCCTCCACCAGACGTTTGTTCATGGAGCTGATTACATCATCGCTCCAGTCTCCCATGGTCATCTGATTCAACCGAAAGGACAGGTAATTGCTTACAAGGCGAACCTTCTCTGCCTTCTGCGCCAAAGTCTTCTGGTTATGCCTCTCATCCTTCGCATAGGTGGAAGCCATGATGGTAAGCTTCTCGTGGAAGCCCGGTCCGTCAAAGCTAATGGTGGAACAGTTCATTCCCTCATGCAGACGGTCTGCGTGAATATAGTAGGAAAGCTCCATGCTCTGTCCCATGAAAAAATCCGGCGAAATATCGGAGGATTCAAGGGTAAGGAAACCGTCTTCTTCCAGAACGGTTGCCTTCACATGGAAAAATCCCCAGGTGTTACGCGTAATATTGATCTTCTCTTTGAGATTCTCGGTAATATGATAGAACACCGTCTGCCCCGGAAACACATGAAGCTTGACCTCTTCCTTAACGCCTGCCCGGGAAAGAAAATGCTCCATACTCTCGTAGGTTGCCCCGACAGAGGACAAAAGAGAACGATATAGAAGAATGTGCTCCGGTGCCACATGCTTCAAAAACTCCAAAAAGTCAGCAGAAGAAAAAAGTGAAAGAGCGTCCCGGCTTTTCTCCCTTGCAAGCTTCGCAAAATCAGAAAGTCCGCCAAAATCAAAGGAACCGACTCTTCCCGTGGTCTCAGAAACAAGGATCTCCACCGGAAGCTCCGCTGTCTGTCCGGCACAAACCACATGGAAAACACCTGTCAGCCTCTCTCCCGGGAGAAAATTCTCTGTGGCCGCCGTAAAACGGATCGTTACGGATGCACTGTCAAAATCCGGATTCTCCACAGTGATATACGGGTTTGACGAATAAACGATTCCCCGTAAAGAACCGCCCTCTTCTGCCTTGATCAAAAAAGAACCGCTGGCCTGCTGTCCCTGTCCAATCTCGATATGCACTTCATCCCGATCAAATTCAATTCCGTATAAAACGTCGTCAAACCGGTCTTCTGATATTCTGTAGATCCTCTTACGCAAAAAAACTCCTGCCCTTCTATTCCATATTGACGGCCTTGTCATTGCAATTTAGACATAAAAAGCTATAATAAATTATAAACGTTTTATCGGCTTTAATCAATCATTTGACTTGGAGGGAGTATGATCCGACACAAAGACCATTTCCATGGCAGTGACCTGGAGAAAATCGAAAAATTATATGGCATCCGTAAAGAGGAAATCGTAAGCTTTTCCGCCAATGTAAATCCACTGGGAATTTCCCCGAAGCTGGAGCAGGATCTTTCTGCTCATATTCACGCCATCGAGAGCTATCCCGACCGTGAATACACGCAACTGAAGGATTCCATTGCAACCTACGCCAAGACTGATCCGTCTAAGATCATTGTGGGCAACGGTTCCACAGAACTGATCTCACTGTTCATTCAGATCACAGCTCCGAAGCGTGCTTTGATCCTTGGACCTACCTATTCGGAATACGAGAGGGAGATCTCACTTCAGGGAGGTCGTACCAGTTATTTTCCTCTGGATGAGAAGAACTTTTTCCAGCTGGATATTGCAGACCTCATTGCCCACTTAAATGACAATGTGGACCTTCTGGTGCTCTGCAACCCAAACAATCCTACGTCCACTGCCATCACCAGCGCTGACATGCGTAAGATCCTGGATGCCTGCAAGATTCATGACATCTATGTAATGGTAGACGAGACCTATGTGGAGTTTGCCCCTGAGATGAACAAGATCACTTCCATCCCCTTGACCGATGATTACAACAACCTCATCATCCTTCGGGGAACAAGTAAGTTCTATGCAGCTCCGGGACTTCGCCTGGGTTACGCCGTTACCGGTAACGAAGATCTGCTCAAGGAGATCAATCAGAAGAAGAACCCCTGGATGATCTCTTCCCTTGCAGAGGAGGCCGGCAAGATCATGTTCTCCGACGAAGAATATATCCGGACAACCCGGGAACTGATCTCCACCGAAAGAGAACGCCTCTACCAGATTTTCCGGGAATCCGGAAAGTACACCCCCTTCTATCCGGCAGCCAACTTTATGCTGCTTCGGATCGAAAGTCATAGCGAGAACAGTCACACACTCTTTGAGCGTTGCATTAAGGAGAAGATGATGATCCGGGATTGCAGTACCTTCCCATTCCTCTCCGATCGTTATATCCGCCTCTGCTTTATGAAGCCGGAGGATAACGACCGTCTTGTAAAGGTTTTACTTGCGAAACATTCTTAAAGAAAAGGAGCTGTGCCAATGGCACAGCTCCTTTTCTTTTTATTTCCGGTTAGGATCTTTTACTTCTTGTCCTTAGAATCCTCTTTGGAAGCACTTGCATCCTCAGGCTTCTCGACTGCAGCAACGGCAGACTTCTGCATTGGAATTCGGCAGTTCTTGTTAGAACCGAACTCAACGATCAGAGTATCATCATCAATATCGATGACAACTCCGTAGAAACCGCTGGTTGTAAGAACAGTATCACCAACAGCCAGAGAGTTAAGAAGCGCATTCTTCGCATTCTGCTCCTTCTTCTGTGGACGGATCATAAAGAAGTACATAAATACAAAAAGAATTACGATCCATACGATCATGATAAGTCCGCTTCCCTGAGCGCTACTGGCTAAAAATAATGAATTCATTCAAATGTCCTCCTGATTATTTACTTCCTGTTGTACAGGCACTAAAGTATATTCTATCCGATAACCAGACGTCTGGCAAGGTTTTTCCCTACCGGACACCTGCTCCTTTCGTATTTATTTCTTCGCCAGTTCCTCTTTTTCTCTGGAAACGGTCATAAGCTCATCCAGCTTCTCTCTCTTGAAATCCGCAAAACGGTCCTGATCCAGCGACTCCCGGATCTGTTCCATCAGATGATTGTAAAAATACAGGTTGTGCAGAACGCAAAGTCGCATTCCAAGCATTTCCTTTGCCTTTAAAAGATGGTGAATGTAAGCCCTGGAGTAGGTTCGGCAGGCCGGGCAGCCGCAACCCTCCTCGATGGGACGCATATCCTTCTCATAACGCTTATTAAAGAGGTTACGCTTTCCCTGATTGGTATACACATGACCATGACGACCGTTACGGCTTGGGTAAACGCAGTCAAAAAAGTCGATACCACGATCCACCGCCTCGATAATATTCTGTGGCGTTCCAACTCCCATCAGATAGGTTGGCTTCTCCTTCGGAAGGTACGGAACCACCTGATCCAACACATGGTACATCTGCTCATGGGTCTCACCCACAGCAAGTCCACCCACAGCATAACCGTCCAGATCCATTTCAGAAATGCGCTTTGCGTGCTCGATCCGGATATCATCATAGACAGCTCCCTGGTTGATACCAAACAAAAGCTGATGAGGGTTTACCGTATCCGGTAGCTGATTGAGCATTGCCATTTTGTCCTTACAACGCTGGAGCCATCGGGTGGTACGCTCCACCGAATTCTGAACGTAGCTTCGCTCGGCAAGAGCCGGCGGACACTCATCAAATGCCATGGCAATGGTAGAACCAAGGTTGGACTGAATGGTCATACTCTCCTCCGGTCCCATAAAGATCTTGTGTCCGTCAATATGAGAACGGAAGGTAACTCCCTCCTCCTTGATCTTACGGATATCTGCCAAAGAATAGACCTGGAATCCGCCGGAATCTGTAAGGATCGGACGATCCCAAACCATAAACTTATGTAAACCGCCCAATTCCTTAATGGTCTGATCCCCGGTACGCACATGAAGATGATAGGTATTGGACAGTTCCACCTGACAACCTACCTCTTTCAGGTCCTCAGTGGATACTGCTCCTTTAATAACACCAACGGTTCCCACATTCATAAAAAGCGGGGTCTGCACCGTTCCATGTACGGTTTCAAAAGTAGCGCGTTTCGCACGTCCTTCTGTCTTCAGCAATGTGTATTTTGCCATAAATTACAACTCTCTTCCATAAAACTTAATAACTTCATCCAGCCTTGCTCCCATATTGGAAAGCAAAGCATCCACCAATGTGATCGCAGTCATTGCTTCCACAACGACCACGGCTCTTGGCACAATGATCGGATCATGACGTCCATGAATGGTGATGGGAATTTCCTTTCCGTCCTCCCCCACCGTCCGCTGCTCCCGGCTGATGGATGGCGTAGGCTTAAAAGCGGCCCGAAGGATGATATCCTCACCGTTTGAGATTCCTCCCAGAATTCCTCCTGCATGGTTGGTAAGGGTCGTCACCTTCCCCTTTTCAACTGCAAAGGCATCGTTGTTCTTTGATCCGGTAGAAGCGGCAGCCAAAAAACCGTCTCCAATCTCAAAGCCCTTTACTGCTCCAATGGACATAATAGCCTGGGCAAGATTGGCGTCAAGCTTGGAAAAAACCGGATCTCCAACCCCGGCCGGCATTCCTGTGGCAATACACTCCACCACACCACCGGCAGAATCCTGCTGACGGATGCATTCCTCCAAAAAGGCCTGTGCCTCCTTTGCAGCCTTGGCATCCGGCATGCAGAGAGGGTTTTTCGTTGCCTCATCCAGATCTACCTCTGAGATATGAACCGGTCCAATGGACTTGGCATAAGCATGAACAAAGATACCCATGGATGCAAGGATCTTGATCGCTATCGCACCTGCCGCAACCCGGGCAGCCGTCTCACGTCCGGAAGAACGTCCACCGCCTCTGTAATCCCGGAATCCGAACTTCTTAAAGAATCCGTAATCTGCATGCCCCGGTCTGAACTTATCGCAAATATTCGAATAATCCTTCGAATGCTGATCCTTGTTACGGATCAGAAGTGCAATGGGGGTTCCGGTGGTCTTACCTTCAAAAACTCCGGAGAGGATCTCCACAGCATCTGCTTCGTTTCTAGCTGTTGTAAAAGCAGACTGTCCGGGCTTTCTTCGATCCAGAAATTTCTGAATATCCTCTTCGCACAGAGGAAGGCCTGCCGGACAACCGTCAATTGTAACACCAAGACCTTTGCCGTGGGATTCTCCAAACGTCATAATACGAAATTGATTACCAAATACTGAACCAGCCATGTTTTTCTCCCTGTTGTATTTCCTTTTTCCATAAAAAGACAGCTGCTTCTGTCCTGAAACAGCTGCCCAAAAACCTGATGATATCCGGCGTGTTATGCCAGCTTATAGATACGAATGCAGTTTGGCTTATCAACCTTCACCGGTGCATTCTTCATGAGAGCATACTTACCATCTTCAACATAACGGAAGGTACGGATCTCACTGGTATCATGATTCAATACAGCAACAAAATCCCCATCCGGCAGAGTGGAAAGTGACTTCGGAAAATATCCGCTGGTAGGCTCGGAGGATACCAGCTTCAGCATACCGCTCTTCGCATCCCGCTCCAGGCAACTGCAACCGTTGTATCCGTCAATGGATACGTAGATCTTACTTCCATCGTCGGAGAAGCAAAAATCAGAAGCACCATCTGCATTACTTGCCTTATCCAAGACAGATACAGAATCAATCATATCAAATTCCGGCTCATCTGCAAGATCCTGATAACGGTAGATTTCGATCTCACAGGTAAGCTCATCCAAAATATACAAAAAATTACCATCCGGTGCAAAATGAAGTGCCCTTGGACCACTGTCAAGGGAGCAACGAATGATGTCTACCAAATGAAGCTTTCCTCTCTTGTAATCCACGCGATAGACCTTGACCTGATTCAACCCATGGTCGGCAGCGCAAAGATACTTCTCATCCGGTGTCAGGCGGACACAGCTCACCTTAGGATGATCCAGACGCTTTCTGGCTGAGGAGATTGCCAGTCCCTGATGGAAAATACCATCGGCAATATCTCCCATGCTGCCGTCCGGATTCAGGCGCATCATAGTAACACGTCCATCATGAAAACCACCGACAAACAAATACCTTCGGGCAGAATCAACGTCAACACTGCATCCTCTCATACCGCCGATCCAGGCCTGGTTGATCTTCGTCAGATCTCCTGTCTTCTGATCGATGGTGAAAGCCGCAACACCTTCATCCTCAATGGAATACACCATCTTACCATCCTTTGAAACACAAAGGTCCGAAGGATTATTAATCGGTGCAACGGAACGTTCGGTTAAAACGCCTTCTTTTGTATCAATGTCATATACATGAATTCCTACGCTGTTCTCATGGGTGTAGGTGCCTACATAAGCTACATATTTGTTTTTGTCAGACATGGCAATTACCCCTTTTCATTACATTTATCCTCTTAAGAAAGATAATAGATCCGCTGTTACATCTTTATTATCCCTGTTTGGCCGCATAACTTCAATAGTTGACCAAAATAATTTTAAAAAGAAAAATGTAAAAGACAAGCAAAAGGGCGTGACCTCCGCCACGCCCTGTCTATGTAAGTTTCCTTCCGTCTGACTAACGGATCCTGGTCATGGCCAGGCCGTCTCCCACAGGAAGGACATCGGTAATATACTGGTCATCCCGGCATACCATATCCAGATATTCCCGCACACGCTTATGAATGGTGCGGTTCCTCCGGCAAAGGGCCTCCTTCGGCATAAGAAGAAATCCGTCCTGCAGAATATTATCTGTAAGGATCACGCCGCCGGGCTTCATCATAGGACGAACCAGTGTAAGGTAATCCGGATACTGACCCTTGGCCGCATCAATAAACACCAGATCAAAGGTCCCCTCCAAGGTTGGAATCACGCGGGAGGCATCCCCGTTCAAAAAGGTGATCTTATCCGCATAGGGGCTTGCCGCAAAATTCGCCCGTGCTGTCATGACCCTTGGCTCGTAATTCTCAATGGTGACAAGTTCCTCAAGGGAGGGATCAAAGCTGGCCATCAAAAGAGCCGAGAACCCCACTGCGCTACCGATCTCCAGAATCCGTCGCGGACGCATGATCCCCAGCAGAAACGCCAGGTAACGCTGGGTACTTCTTCGTATGATGGGGACTTCGTCTGCTTCCGCCTTGCGCTCAATGGCAAGCAACCAGTCCGGCAAAGGATCCGGATACTTCTGCATAAAGCATTCAAAGCGCTCATCCATTTCTTCCCAGGCTCGCATATTACACTTCCTGAATGATCGGCAGGATCATAGGGCGACGCTGTGTCTCCTTCCATACGAAGTCGGAAAGGGTCGACTTGATCTCCGTCTTGATCTTAGACCAGTCACGGATACCACTGTCCTCAAGAGATGCAACGGTATCGGCAACAACGGAGTGGGCAGAATCCATAAGATCCTCGGCGCCACGTACATATACAAAACCACGGGAAACGATATCCGGTCCGCTGACAACTGCTCCGGAAGAAGCTTCCATTGCCATAACAACGATAATGATACCATCCTCGGCAAGATGCTGACGATCCCGAAGAACGATGCTACCTACATCACCAACACCAAGACCGTCTACCATAACAGAACCAGTATGAACCTTGCCGGAAACCTTTGCCACACCCTTACCGTTAAATTCCAGCACATCACCGGAAGAAAGAATCTTGATATGGTCGGTATCATAACCAAGAGAACGGGCAATTCTCTCCTGTGCCTTAAGGTGCTTATATTCACCGTGAACAGGAACGGAATACTTTGGCTTCACCAGAGAATAGATCAACTTGATCTCCTCTGCGCAGGCATGACCGGAAACATGGACATCCTGGAAAATAACGTTGGCACCCTTGCGATAAAGCTCATTGATGATACGGGATACATCCTTCTCATTACCCGGAATCGGATGAGATGAGAAAATAATGGTATCATTCGGCTTGATCGCGATCTTCTTATGCATGCCGTTGGCCATGCGGGAGAGAGCCGCCATGGACTCACCCTGGCTTCCGGTGGTGATCAGAACGGTTCTCTCATCCGGATAATTCTTCAGCTGATCCGTAGGAATCAGAGTATTCTCCGGAATGTTCAGATAACCAAGCTCTGTTGCGGTATTGATAATATTGACCATACTACGGCCTTCGACAACGACCTTACGGCCATACTTATAGGCGGTATTGATGATCTGCTGTACACGGTCAACGTTGGACGCAAAGGTCGCGATGATGATTCGTGTATCCTTATGCTCTGCAAAAATATCGTCAAAGATCACACCAACGGTACTCTCCGACTGTGTAAATCCGGGACGCTCTGCATTGGTAGAGTCACACATAAGCGCAAGCACACCCTTACGACCAAGCTCTGCAAAACGCTGGAGATCAATCGCGTCACCAAAGACCGGCGTGTAGTCTACCTTAAAGTCACCGGTATGAACCAGGGTACCGGCCGGTGTATAGATCGCAAGCGCTGCCGCATCTGCAATACTGTGATTGGTCTTGATGAATTCAACGCGGAACGGTCCCTGATTAATGGACTGACCATACTTAACGACCTTGCGTCGCACCTTGGTCATCATTCCATGCTCTTCCAACTTACGCTCGATAATACCCATAGTCAGACGGGTAGCGTAAATCGGCACCTGCAACTCACGAAGAACATACGGGATCGCTCCAATGTGATCCTCATGTCCGTGGGTAATAAAGATACCCTTCACCCTGTCCTCATTCTCCAAAAGATAGGTAATATCCGGGATCACCATATCCACACCTAACATGTCGTCTTCTGGAAAGGCAAGACCGCAGTCGATCACGATGATGCTGTCATCGTACTCGATTGCCGTCATGTTCATTCCGATCAGCTCCACTCCGCCTAATGGGATTATCTTAAGGCGTGGCTTATTATTCTCTTTACTCAAAAACTTTAACCTCCTAAAACTAATCTTCGAGAGTAAAGTCCGTATCTCCCATAAGTTCAGAGAACACTGCCAAAACCGCCTTCAGAGTCTGCTCATCCTCAACAACGGTATAAGTAGCCTCTTCGTCAGTTTCGCCGGTCTTCTCCAACACATAGACAAGAGCTTCCTCGTCTTCCGGATCACTGTCCGTCACACACAGGTAGTTCTTCTCATTGAGTACGGTCTCCTCTAATATATAAAAATCCAAGTCTTCCCCAGATTCTTCATCATAAAATGTAATGGTATTCTTATCCATTATTTCACCTCGTTCGACAGTCGGTCCATATAACCCTGTAAGATCAACATAGCTGCGATCTCATCCACATACTTCTTCCGATCGGTATGATCCTTAAGTCCGGTCTCTTTCATGACATGATCCGCCGCCACAGTTGTAAGACGCTCGTCATACATCGCAACCGGAAGATCAAACTTCTCCTCCAGTGTCTTCGCGAATGCACGGGAAAGCTCGCAACGCTCGCCCTCTGTACCATCCATGTTCTTCGGCAGTCCAACAACGATTTGCTTCACCTGATATTCTTCGATGATCTGACCGATCCTGGCGATGGTCTGACGAAGCTTTGTCGGCTTCTGACGACGAATGATCTCCAGTCCCTGCGCAGTCAAAAGAAGAGGGTCTGAGATCGCAACACCCACGGTCTTAGACCCGTAATCCAGTCCTAAAATTCGATTATTATCTGACATCAATGTTCCCAGGCCTTTCGGGAAATATATTCCTTCAAAAGTTCTTCTACTAATTCATCACGTTCCACCTTCATGATAAGGCTTCTGGCGTTCTTATGGCTGGTGATAAATGTCGGGTCACCGGACATAATATAACCTACGATCTGGTTCACCGGATTGTAGCCTTTCTCACTTAATGCCTCATATACCTGAGAGAGGATCTCCTTCACTCCAATGGAGTTCTCCTTCTCAACCTTAAAATACTGTGTCTGTCCTAAATCCATCATGTCCGTCACGCTCCTTACAGTAAAAACCGGCTGTAAAACTTGTATTATTTACTATGATATATTACCGATACCTAAAAGTCAAATGAGCTCATTTCACAGAACAAGCCGGTAGATCCCCTCCGCATTCTCCTGTCCGAGATAACCGCAAACAGCATCTCCGCTGTAGTGATTTTCCAGCTCACCTACCGGAATATAGCAGCGGATATACTCTTTGGTGTATCCCATCCAGCACAGGGTATCTCCTATCATCTGCTGATCCTCCAGCAGGATCTCCCGCATATCACCGCTGTGGCGGCCAAGGTATTCCTGCTTCAAATGCTCGGCCTTCTCCCGCAGACGGGCACATCGCTCATGCTTGACCTTCTTTGTGATCTGACCGGACATTCTCTGGGCTCTGGTACCCTGACGAACGGAATACGGGAAAATATGGATCTCGTAAAAACCGATCTTCTCCACAAAGGAAAGGGTCTGTAAAAATTCATCTTCACTCTCCCCCGGGAAACCACAGATGATGTCTGTGGTAAGAGCCGGATCATGGAAGTATTCCTTTAACAGCCGGCAGCTCTCCAAAAATTCCTCCGTGGTATAATGACGGTTCATTCTGGCAAGGACCGTATCGCATCCACTCTGCAGCGACATATGAAAATGCGGGCATAAAACATCCACCTCAGAAAGCCGCTTTGCGAATTCCTCTGTTACAGCCGAAGGCTCTAACGATCCCAGCCGGATTCTTGTGATTCCCGGAATCTTTGCCATATCCTCCACCAGATCGATCAGGTTACCCTCACTTGTCTGGTAGCTTGTAATATGAATTCCCGTCAGTACGACCTCCTGATAGCCCTCAGTCGCAAGGCGACGGACCTCATCCAGAATGCTCTGCTTGCTTCTGCATCTGACCCGGCCTCTCGCATAAGGAATGATGCAGTAGCTGCAGAACTGGTTGCAGCCGTCCTGGATCTTAAGAAAAGCACGGCTGTGATCATCACTTGCATGCATGGTAAGATCTTCAAAGTCCATCTGACCTGCATTGATATCATCCACATCCTCGATCACGCTACGCTCTTCCATAAACCGATGGATCTGATCCACCAGCTCATTTTTCTTATTATTACCGATAATGATGTCAGCCACCTTATCTGCAAGGAGTTTTTCCTTACCGGTCTGGACATAGCATCCGGCAGCAACAACGATGGCCTCTTTGTTTTTCCTTCTGGCTCTGCTGATCATCTGTCTGGACTTTTGATCGGCAACAGCCGTAACCGAGCAGGTATTGATCACATAGACATCAGCCTTTTCCGAAAAAGGAACGATGGTATAACCATCAGCCTTCAGCATTTCTGCCATGCTTTCTGTTTCGTAAGCATTGGTCTTACAGCCTAAATTATGCAGTGCGGCTGTTTTCATAGGGTGTATCTCCTTTAACTATAAATTGACAATTCCCCTCCGATGAATTACCATGTTGGGTAGATGGTTGTCTGCTTTGACAAGCTCTAATTTTTACATCAGGAGGGAAAACACATGAAGACAGTTAAGATATCTTTAAATTCCATCGACAAGGTTAAGTCCTTCGTCAACACAATCAGCCAGTTTGATACAGACTTCGATCTGATTTCCGGACGTTATGTCATCGACGCTAAGTCCATCATGGGAATCTTTTCTTTAGACTTATCTTCTCCAATCGATCTTACGATCCATGCAGAGAATGATGCAGATATCGTCGAGGCTCTTAAGCCATATATCATCGACTGATTGATCGGAATTCCATAAGACAGGATAGAGGCGTGTCCCTTGGGACACGCCTTTCTTGTATTACTTACAAAGGATCGTCTCTGTATTCTCAATGGCTTCCTTCATCAGATCATCAATAACCTCTTCCAGCTTTCTTTCGCTTCGCATGATCGGGCCAAGGCGCGGCTTTGTCACCGGATGCTTTGCAACGAAGATGGTACAGCAGTCTTCGTAAGGAAGAATACTTGTCTCGTAGGTTCCGATTTTCTCAGAGATCGCAATGATCTCCTGCTTGTCAAATCCGATAAGAGGACGGAACACCGGCATCTCACATACAGAGTTTGTTACAAAAAGAGACTCCATGGTCTGGGAAGCTACCTGTCCGATACTCTCACCGGTGATCAGACCCAGATCTCCGTCTTCCTTTGCAAAATGCTCCGCGATCTTCATCATGTAGCGACGCATGATGATGGTCAACTCGTCATGAGGACACTTCTCATAGATGGCAAGCTGCACATCGGTGAAATTCACCACATGAAGATTGATAGGGCCGGAATACTTGGCTACCTGCTTTGCCAGATCCACCACCTTCTGCTTGGCACGCTCGGAAGTGTATGGTGGTGCATGGAAGTAGGTCGCATCCAGACAGACACCTCGCTTTGCGATCATATAGCCTGCCACCGGAGAGTCGATTCCACCGGATAATAAAAGCATGGCTCTGCCGCTGGTGCCCACCGGCATTCCACCCTGGCCCTTATATGCCTCCCAATGGAAATTGATCCGCTCACGGATCTCGGTCTCCACAAGATACTGAGGATGGTGCACATCAACCGTCGCATTAGGGAATGCCTCTACGATCTTGCCCCCCAGTTCTCTGGAAAGTTCCATGGAATCCAAGGGGTAATTTTTTCTTGCCCGCCGGCTCTCACACTTAAAAGTAAAGGGCTTGTCACCAAGCTTTTTCGCCATGGCGGCACAGACCTCCCGGGCGAGATCGTCAAAACCGTTATCCTCTGTCATATAGCAGGGGCAGATCCATACGATTCCAAAGACCTTCTGAAGCGCCTCGATCACTTCATCCTCATCAAAGCCCTCACCTTCTACAAAGATCCTTCCCTGGGGCCTTGTCACCTTGAAGGTTCCATCCACATATTTCAGCGCATGCTCGATCTGACGAACCAGCGCCTCCTCGAAGATATGGCGGTTCTTACCCTTTACGCCGATCTCTCCGTACTTAACTAAAAATGCCTTTTCCATGAATTAATATCTCCTGTATTTTCTAAGAGCCGGTACAAGCTCAGCCATTACCTTAGCCGCCTCATCCACCTCTTCTCTGGTGGTATAAATGCAAAGTGAAAAACGAACCGTAGCATCCAGCAGCTCCTTTTTTAAGCCGATGGCCTGTAAGGTCCGGCTGATGGCAGGACGGTTGGATGAGCAGGCCGATCCTGCGGAACAGTATACGCCTCTGTCCTCCAAGGCATGAAGCATCACCTCGGCCCGAACACCCTCCACAGAAACTGAAAGAATCTGCGGTGCACCGAATGTCCCCTCCGCTCCGTTAAAGCTGATGCCTTCGATCTCAGCAAGCTGGCTGCGAAGTGCCTCCTTCAACTCATAGAGCTTTTTGACATGCTCTTCCCGGTTGTGGAACATCTCCTGTACCGCAACTCCAAGACCGGCAATGGCCGGAACATTTTCCGTTCCGCTTCTTCTTCCCCATTCCTGTCCGCCGCCGAAAATGATCGGGGACAGCTTGACCTTGTCTCGGACATATAAAAATCCAGATCCCTTGGGTCCGTGGAGCTTATGACCGCTGACAGAGACCATATCGATCAGGCTCTTCTTCGGGAAGAGATCCACCTTGCCATAGGACTGGATCGCATCCACATGGAAAAGCGTATTCTCGTTACGGTCATGTACGATCCTTGCCGCATCCTCAATCGGCTGAATGGTTCCGATCTCATTGTTCACATGCATCATTGACACAAGGACCGTATCCTGGCGGATCTCATTGGCAAGGGTCTGTAGATCACAAACGCCACGCTCATCCACCGGAAGATAGGTGACCTCATATCCCATATCCTCCAACGCCTTCATAGGCTGAAAAACCGAAGGATGCTCAATGGCTGTGGCGATCACATGCTTGCCCAGGCGACGGTTTGCATAGCATGCACCAAGGATCGCAAGATTATTGCTTTCGGAACCGCCGGAGGTAAAAACGATCTCCTTTGGCTCTACCTTCAGACTCTTTGCAATGATCTGGCGGCTGTTTTTCACATACTGCTCCGCTTCCATTCCCTTGTTATGAAGGGAGGAGGGATTGCCATAGTCCTTTGTCAAAACCTTAGCCACCATCTCAGCCGCAGCTTCACTGCAACGGGTCGTAGCTGAATTATCCAGATAACACTCCATCACGTATCACCTCACCTCAAAATCTATTTACGTCCGATCACAGAGCGCCACTCGCCCTGCTCTCCTGTTTCAATGATCGTAAGACCGGCTCTTTCAAAAGCGGCCTCCACCTCTTTTTGCTTAAAATCAATGATGCCGGAAGAAATAAAGACTGCCCCCGGTTTCATTGTTGCGGCGATGGCATCGATCATGCCAATGATGATGTCTGCAAGAATGTTTGCCACCACAAGATCGTAATCGCCACCTACACTTGCCTTGATCTTCGGATCATTTGTCAGATCACCGATATGACAATTCATTGCCGAAAGCGGAAGATCGTTGCGGGAAAGGTTCTCCCTGACTGCCTCCACGCAAGCCGGATCAATATCGGTTCCTGTTACGGAAGATGCGCCCTTTTTCAGAGCCACCATAGATAAAATACCGCTTCCGCATCCCACATCCAGGACCTTCTCGCCACCCTGCAGATACTTGCCCAAGGCTTTGATACAAAGCTGTGTGGTCTCATGCTTACCGGTACCAAAGGTAATGCCCGGATCGATCTGCAACACAACATCCTTCTCATGTCCTGCTTCAAGTTCTTCCCAGCTTGGATGGATAAAAATATCTCCTACCTGGAAGGAATGGAAATAGTCCTTCCATTTATTTCGCCAATCCGCCTCATCGGTGGAAGAAATAGCAATATGACCACTTCCCATATCCGCAAAGGCCCGGGAAGATTCGATCTGGATCTGGATCCGCTCTAAAAGAGCACCGTAGTCCTCTCCCTCTTCCACGTAAAAGGAAATGCGGCTCGTTCCGTCATCTTCTCCGCGGTCCGGCTGAAGTTCCTCGTATTCTTCGCCCTCTAAGGCTTCTACAGGAAGAAGATCCTCGATTTCTATATTGGTGATTCCCTCATCAAAAAGGATCCCGCTGACAAGATCCTCCGCTTCCTCCGTTGTATCAATTGTAAACTTTGTCCAACGCATGGCTTCCTCCTGTTAAATGTACATAAAAATCCAAATATAAATTTTAGTAAAATTTCAAGACACTGTCAACATAGTCTTGGGCAAAGGTCATATAACGACAGAAGGCCGTGAAAACCTTAAGGTTCCCACAGCCCTGTCATCTTTATTTCATTTGACCTCTTCTGTTTCTTCTCTTTGTTCCTAACACAACAAAATGAATAAAACCGAACAACAGATATCCAAAGGAGCCTGCTGCCAGAATCAGATAAAACCAAACCGGTGTATCATCTCCGGTTTTCGGGATCTCCTTTCTCGGATGCCAAACGCCCTTGTAATCGTAATGACCTTTTATGGTCACACTCTCTTTCTTTGACTTCTTAGAAGTCTCCTTACGGGATTCTTTTTCTGAATCCTTCCGGTCGATCTTTTTGGACTTCTTCTTGGAATCCTCTGTAGATCTCTTGGCAGGATCTTTTCGGGAATCCTTCTTGGAATCCTCTGTGGATCTCTTGGCAGGATCTTTTCGGGAATCCTTTTTAGAATCCTTTACCGGATCCTTTTTCGTATCCTTCTTTGAATTCTTAGAATCCTTTTGCTCCTTACGATCAGACTGTCTCTTATGATCCTTGTTTTTAGTCGAGGACCTGTCTTTTTTCGACTCGCTACCGGAATCCTTTTTCGATTCGTTCTTCTGATCGTTCTTTTTCTTATCCTTTTTATTCTTTGTATCCTTGTGTTTCTTTTTGTTTTTCTTGGAAGTATCCTTCTTAGATTTCTCCTTCTTAGAATCTTCCTTCTTAGTCTCTTCCTTCTTGGAATCTTCCTTCTTAGCCTCCTCCTTCTTGGAGTCTTCTTTCTTAGAATCTTCCTTCTTGGAGTCTTCCTTTCTGGAATCTTGCCGAGGTCTGTCTTCCGGATCTTCTGATGCAGCAGATCCACCACCGCCGTTGGTCGGCTCCTCCGTTGCAGAAGATCCGCCTCCTCCGGTGGTTGGCTCCTCCGTTGCAGAAGATCCGCCTCCTCCGGTGGTTGGCTCCTCTGTTGCAGAAGATCCGCCTCCTCCGGTGGTTGGTTCCTCTGTTGCAGAAGATCCGCCTCCTCCGGTGGTTGGTTCCTCTGTTGTAGGGGTTTCACCTCCTCCGGTGGTTGGCTCCTCCTGAGGCGCCGATGTCAGCGGATGCTGATTTAAGAAGGTAATGCTCATATCTTCTCCGGATAACCGAAGCATCTCCTTGCGCTCCAGGTTCTCATCCCGATCAGCAAGGTCTTCCATGGACAGCCTGTCGACATCATTGCTTACTGCCGTCATGGTCTTTGGATAATCTTCTTCAAAAGACGAAGCATCCTCTGTCACCACATAGGTGATGGTTTTTCCTGCTCCATTTACCTTTGGAAGCACAATGGTCTCGCTCCACTGCTTTTGTTCTTTCAGCATAACTTCCTGATCAAAGATACGTTCTCCCGCATCCTCAAGCATTCCACTGATCTTCAGGGAGATCGTTTCCGGTCTTACCCCATCCCGGTCATTTCCAT
The DNA here is from genome assembly GCA_946182825.1 of uncultured Lachnospiraceae bacterium. Taxonomy (GTDB): domain Bacteria; phylum Bacillota; class Clostridia; order Lachnospirales; family Lachnospiraceae; genus Weimeria. The sequence goes on along the minus strand of CAMGZH010000002.1, from coordinate 12,290 downwards.
CATCCCAGAGCTTGTACAAATGCAACCGGGTATAGTTTGTTTCTAAAAACCGGTTTGTAACACGGGTGGTATAAACCGTCTTTTCACCCTGTTTTTGTGAAACAGTGCCGGATGTATAACGATAGTTTCCGATCAAACCATTCTGCTGATCGTTACCATCTGCAACTGCAAGAGCCCGGCCGGCATTTCCCTTATAGGTAAGTGCCGTCTCAACCGCACAATAGGTATATGCCTTTCCATCCCCATTGTATCTTGGAAGATCCTTAAAGGTTACAGAAGACGTCTCCCCTGTTTTCATGTTGCTTGTCACCTTCTGTCCATGGGTGTCAAGCACATTTTTAAAGGAGTCCTCTCCCTCCGCCTTTCGCATCAACTGGAAGGTCAGGCTGTCTACATCGTCATGGTTTACATATTCGTTTTCACCTGCCCAGGACTTTTCTACCTTGAGTTCATCCGTCTCCACGGTATTTGTAATGACAAAGGTGTTGTTGCCCGTATCTTCCACGGTCTTCTTATATCCTCTAGGCACATTCTCCTCGTCTACCCGGTATGAGATCTTCTGCTTTGCCTCTAAGAGGTCACCCTTCGTTAAAGCTTCATATCCCGGCAAACCGCTCCTGGTATAGGCGCAAGTCCCATCCGGAGTAGAAGATGACACATCCACGTTTGATTCTGACGTGGTGTCACCTGCCTGTCGGATCAGTTTAAAGGTCACTTTCTTAGGGCGATCCGAATCCTCACTTCCTTCTGTTACATAAGGATGGTCCGCCCACCGCTTGGTTGCCTTTACCGTAAGAAGAGGGGCATTCTCAATGAGAAGCTCATTGTTATCCGGCAACGGCGCAAGAGATGCAACCGGAGTCACTGTCTCATCGACCCTTCTCTGGTTATCTGTCACCTTCAATGCATGATAGGTTGTGCTGTAATTGGCAGGAACCTCCTCTTCACCGATATAATAGTGAATTTCCTTTTGATCTTTATTGTATTCCGGAAGATCCGCAAAGGTAACAGACGCAGCCTTTCCCTCCTGAGCCGTTATGGTACGACGGACTTTCTTACCGTTTGTATCCTCCACGATTTTTGCAACAGCACCATCTTCTCCCGGCTTCTTGTCACCGCCTGCTGCATTTGCACTGTAAACAGCGATCTTCGTATCCTTGGCACTGTCGTCATTCCACAGTCGATATACTGTAATCGGATTGTGCTTTTGATATGTATTGGTAAGGATCGTCTTATTTACAATGGCTCCGGCATCCTTTCCGATATTACCGGCTTCATCCTCCTGTCCAGTCAGAATATAACTGTCCATTTGCTGATTCGTATCGATTGCGCTATCCTGGTCAAGCTCCACAGCCCGATACTGGACAAACTTCGCCTCTCCATTCACCATAACGGTCTTTGGAAGATTCGAAACCGTCTTTTTCCAGCAAGATGCATTATTTGTATCCCGGTTGGAAGCATTCATAGTAAAAACAACAGCCTTTTGGGCATCGCCGTTGGATAAACGATCCTGCCATTCTCCAAATCCTGTAATCTTACCTTCTGCATTCCATTCTGCCACGCGGTACTGAAGCTTCAGCTTTAATTCCTTTGGTCTGAACTTAAAGTCCTCCGTCTCATCTCCGCCCTCCCAATATTTGAAGATGTCAAGAGATGTTCCGGTGAGTTTATTGGTAATAGAAGTTGTAGCCGATGGCTTAGCTTCCGTAAGGGCAACGCCCTCTGCATCCCGGTACTGTACCTGGTAATTCTTTGTCTTTCCCTGATAAGTAAATCCATTCTCTTCCTCGGAATTAGATAAAGCTTCCACCGCATCCTCTCCGATTTTCTCTTCCCGGATCTTATAGGTTAACGAAGCACCATGTCGATCCACCAGAGGAAGATGTTCAAAGGTATGGGTCCATTTATCTGTCTTTGACATGCTATATTCGATGGAAAACAATGGTTCACTGTTTCCTCCTGAATAAGCTGAAAGCTTAAGGGCAAGCTCAACATCGCGCAGAAGGTAGGCATCACGTCCATCCTCCCACTTCTTTTTCACGGTTACGCTTCCCTTTAATGCATTGACCAGCGGAGCCATCGTAAGGGTTCCATTTTCATCGGTCTTTCCTGCATTTTTTTGTACGGTCTGATCTCCGTTATAGTTAACTTTAACCGCTCCGGACATCTCCTCCTTCACCGAATAGGTGTAGGCCTTTCCGTTCTTGTTATATTTTGGGAAGGTATAACCTGCCTTCGGAGTTATGGTATAGAAATACTTCCCATCCTCCTTACTCCAGACAAGATCATAAGTTTCCGCAGAAATCTCTTCCTGTGAACCGCCAAGAGAGCGGAACAGCTTTAAGTTAACATCGGAAAGCTTTTGATCTTCTACCTTCGGACGAACCAGATCGAGGACGGAAGAATCTTCCTTCCATTCCTTTTCACCTGTGATCTTTGCTACCGTATCACTGTCAAAGGAGTTTGTCACATTCACCTGCTCTTCAAAGCAAAGGCTGCTTACCGTTTTATCGGTCGAGCCAAGGGTTACGGTACCAGATTGAACATTCTCATTCGTAAAGGCGATCAGGCGGGAAGCTGCGGAATTCTCCAGCACCTTATATCCGCTGTCATGCGTATCAAAGCTTGTTTTAAATCCCGGAAGACCATCCTGTGAATCATAGGAAGCATCCTCCTCTAAAAAGTACAGATAAAGCTGTCCGTTGGAAGCATATACCGGAAGATCCTCTAATGTGACGCTTTCCTCACCTTCTACCGTTATTTCCTTTATCTTTTCCTTATTATGCAGCAACGTATTTGTTTTTGCTGCATCGCCTAAAATCGCAGAAATGGTCTTTTTACCGCTTTCATCATTTTCTTTCATGTCACCGATCGCAACGGCAACACGAGATAAAATAAACGTTGCCTTTGGGTCTCCACCCTCCGGTACATTTTCCCATTTCTTATGGATCGTAATATCCCGCTTTGCACAGGGAAGTGAATAATAGTTATTCAGTACATAATCTCCGGAAAGATCATAGGTGTTAGCCTCACTTGTATCTCCATTCATAAAGGAATGATACAGATGACTTGCCACTGGCTTGTTGGTTCCCGGAAGATACATCTTCTCCGTCAAAACGTAAGTATAAGGCGCTCCGTAGGAATCAAACTTATCAAATTCCTTCTCTTCACCGTTTGCATCGGTAAAGTTATATTTTGTTTTGGCCGTGTTGATGGTTGCCGTAACAGGAGTCGCATCTGTCACATAATCGCTCTTTTTCGTCAGACTTACCGCAAGATCCGGATATCCCATGACCTTCGTATCATCCGGCATATCCTTCCATTCCTTGGTACCGCTGATCTTAAGCTTTCCATAAATACGGTTTACAAAAAGACCTTCCTCCGGCACTGCCACGCCATCCCCGTCCTCTGTCATTTGAGAGGCCTTGGTTGCCTCCGTCAGATCAAAGGCCGGTGTACCCGTCGCCTCCACAGAAGGATGTTTCACAACAGCACTTTTTGCATAATACTCGCTGGTATAACCGGCATCACCGGATGGATTATTTAAAAGCTGCTGCTTGGCATAATACTCATAGTGATTACCATCCTCATCAAACTCCGGCATTCCTGAGAACATAACCTTCTGATAATAATTGTTATCTGCTCCCTCTTCTGCCGAAACGGTATTGCGAACCATCCTGCCATTGTACTTGGTCAGCGCATCATTGGTTGCATTTGACATCCTATAATAGAGCTGATAAGAGGCAAGCACTCTCTTTCCGTAAACGGCAGGCTCTGTGACTCTGGCCTGATCATACCAAAGGGTATAATACGTCGTATCAACGGAATCTCCCCCTGCCTTATGATGAAAACTCACCGTATAGGGCTGGGTTAAAACGTTATCGCGAAGGGATGGCTGTCCTGCTTTTAATTCGCCGTCTTCGCTTCCCGTTACTCTGTAATGGGTCTTCTTAAGATCCCGTCCCGGATTGGTAATGGAGATCTCCACTCGGTTGCCTTCTTTGTCCTTGATGAACTCGTGAACAGAGTAGGTATATAAACGACCCTTACTGTCAAACATCGGAAGCTCTTCAAAGGTCAATTCGTCCTGATTCTTCGTTGTCTTATAGCCGTTTTCTGCTGTGATCTGATCATCCATCCCCTCAACAACCAGAGGTTCACCGGATGCATTCTTAAAAGGAACATCTCTTCCGTTTTCATCCACATAGTACAGGACAACACCCCATCCGTACTGCCGGTATTTTCCGTAACCGCCATCCTTCCATTCCATGGATGCCGTAATGTTCACCTTACCGTATCGGGTATTGGTAATGGTAAATTCCTTATCATTTTCTTCTACGGTAACGTCATATCCGGATCGGATCTGGTCAGAAAGAATTCCTCCCGCAATGCTTCCACTGGCCTTACGGGAAGCAGCATCATAGCTGATCTGGTTGCTGCGTGGGAAGTGAACGCCGTTGTACTGGATGTCATCTTCCAACACTCCAAGCCGGATCGAAGGGTTGTCACTCTCATCCCTTAATCCCCGGGCAATCTCCTCGCCCTTTTCAGGATCCTTGTACATTTCCGAACGATAAAGATCGGTAACATTTACGATACGGGAATAATTGTTTTCACCTGTAAGGGTCGTTGAAATATTACGATCCTCTTTTAAAAGGGATGAGGCCGGCGTAAACGCCCATGTCTCCCCTTCTTTTTTCCAGATTCCCACCGTTGCCGTTACACTTCCGCGGCTTTCCACATCACCGTTATCGTTCCATGCCTTTTTCACATAGATCTCATGATACTCTCCGTTACCGGAATAGATGGTATTCGTAACAGTGGTTTTTATATCACCGGGTTCAAATCCATCTTCTGCCTGTTCCAGTACCCGATAGGTAACCGACTGATAGACTCCGGCATCGGAAAGTTCCGGAAATTCTTCCTCTACGGTATAGTCGTACACAAATCCATCCTTGGAACGTGCAACCGTAAGATCTGCAAGTTTCCAGGTCTTATCACCGTATCCAGGCTGATAGATCTTGTCCAGGGAAAGTTCCTGTCCGTTTTCATCCTCTGCCGCTACGGAAATTCTGTGTTCCGCATTTACTGCAACCTTTACCGTTGCATAAAGCTTCTTTTCTTCCTTCTGACTAGAACGATAGATGCATAAGGTCAAGCCTTTTTTCTCCCGAATGACCTTATTACCTTCCCTCTTATCCTCGTCTCCCCAGGATGCGGAGGAGGAATCCTCCCACACCTTTTTCAGATGCAGTTTTACATTGGATGCCACCTCGTTAAATACGGTAAACGTATCCTTATCCCGACGAACGGTAACAACATAGTCTCTACCGTTTAAGCAGTAAGAGGAAGTTAACGTATCTCCGTCCACCTGCCATGGCTCAATGGCAACTTCCTGATTTTTATATGTAAGTCGTTCGATCACACGGAAGTTCAGTTCCCGTCCATCCTCGTACTTTGAAACAGGCTGCAGGCTTTTCTCCTTTGCCATGACACTGGATGTAAAGCCGGAAAGGTCTGCCTTGCTGCCGGTATCGCTCCAGTTTTCTCCATCCAGGCTCTTTTGTAGCACAAGAGAAACCTTCGTTTTTTTATACTCGTTATATCCACGGCTGTTCCATATCTTACGAACCTTAAAGATCTTCTGATTCGCAAGAATATTACTCATTTCCTCTCCGTTTTCGAGCACGTTGCTCTCTCCCGGATATACAGCCTGATACGCATCCGTAGGATCCTCTGTCACACAATACTTCAGCTCATATCCCAGGGCATCGAAACGGTCAAGTTTTTTCCCTTCACCGGTAAAACAGCTCTCCTTTAACGCGATCTGGCTATAGCCTTTCTGCTGATATTCTTCTTTGGTGCAAGCAACAATATCCTCCGCTACCGGCTTATAGAACAACTGGTTACCACCCTCTGTGACCGCAGACATAGCTTCCGCTGTCTTATTATTCGGATAGCACCAGAGTCGGAAGGAAATAGCTTGTGCTGCAGCCGTCTTGTCCAGATTTGCCACCTGAAATACTTTCGTCGCCCGATAGGTTGTCTTTCCCTTTAGATTGATCAGAACACTTCCATTGGCATATGCCTTTTTTGTCTCATTGGAAGTCTGACCATTATCGTAGGTCACCTCATATTCCCAGTCTTCTCCTTCGATCTTCTCCGGAGCATCCACCTCAACATAATAGGTATTGGTTGCTTGACTGTCATCATATCCCTTTAAGGACTCTGCCGTTACGATCCAAGCATTCTCTTCATACGAAAAAGTAAGATCCGAATCAGAAAGGCCTCCACTTACCGTTTCTTTGGTACTGTAGATCTTCTTTACAGAACCAGCGGTCTTTTTATAGATCCTAAGATCCAGGTCTTTAATCTCTCCCAGACGGTGGTCCTTCTCAGAAGCATCGTTCCAGATAATAGAAACGGCAAACTTATCCGAATAGGTATAGGTGACTTCATCATCGAACTGCACATTGGAAGAACTTCCCAGGGAAGACAGATAGAATTGCGGTACGCTTTTCTGGTAAAGGCTGTAGGTGATCTCATTTCCATCCTTATCTGTCTTCGGAAGATATTTCCAGGAAAGATTCCAGTGGGTGTCAATTTCCGGTGTGGTTTTTACCGGAGTAAAGACCGTTGCCTTTAATGCTCCCAGAGCTTCCTTTGCCTCATCTTCCGAAACCGCAGTAACCCCTTCGGATGAATCATCTCCAATGGCATACTCTCTTCCATCCACAACATAGTGGAGGGAAAGAAATGACAGATCCCGGGGTCTGTGCCCGTTTACATCGGCATTATCATTCCAGATGACCTTCCGCGTCATTTCAGAAGCAAACTTGCTCTCATCCAGTGACAGTGTGATCTCCGGACAATCGGATACAAAGGATACGTCGTTTTCAGACTCCAGGCGAACCTTAAAGTCTTTTTCTGCGTCCCCGGATACATACCCCGGAATGCTTAAAACCGACGGATCCAAATCATACCGGTCCACCTGATAGCTATTATCTCCTCCTGTGGTGGTCTGATTACCGGTTCCCTTTAAAATAAAAAGAGGAACATTCGAATAGGTGACCTTCCAGCTGTCCCCAGAGGTTTCATCCACTGATACCGAGATACCATTACGCTCCGAGGAAAGATCATCCTGCTGTGCATAACGATCGCTGTTTTTTGCCACCAGGGGATGTGCCTGTAATGCAGTCTTTAATGTTTCAGCCAGCGACTCCCCCTCCGGACGGAATCCACCCTGATCACTATCGTCATCCCAGTGAATCAAAAAACTTAGATCGACCTTCTGATGCAGATCCTCCGAACCAACGGATGTTTCCTGCTCCTGCTCTTCCGGCAGATCCGCATGGATCGCACTTCCTGTGGTTGCTTCCACATCCTCGGCCTGCACCTGAAGAGAAGACCATAAATTAAGACCACCTGTACCGGTAAGTACCATAGTGGCCGTAAGCGTAAGGGCTGCTGCTTTCTTCAGAAAAACAGATATTCCTTCATTTCTCTTTTTCATGTAAGTATAACCTCCAAGCAAGCATAACGTTTGCTTTATGTTAAGCCTGAACCAAAATTTTTATAGTATTAACTCTCTAAAAAAGAGCCACCCGAGGGCGACTCTTCCCAGCAGAAAAAGTATAACAATCTACATCCTTTGTGTCTATAAAATACTAACATCATTTTATTTTTTTCAGCGAATTGATGAAAATACGCCCGTATTCTATACCACACATGCGCATTTTTATCAATTATCCTGCAAACCAGTTATGATAAATCGCTGATCAGTAACGGAACACGTGGATAGGGTGACGGTTTGTTTGTTTGAATTTTCGTCATCTAGCCCAATTATTTTCCTTGCGAAGGTCTCGTAACCCAGATCATCCTTCCCGTAAACCGTGTAAACATCGTCTGTCATCTCCACCTGCCGACAGGAAACAATCCGATAACGCAGCTCCTCTTTTCCGTTGTACAAATAAAAGTACGGATGAGCCGATACAAAGTCCCGATCCCGCAGATATTCCTTTAATCTGCCGAACATGGAACCATCCTTCATATTGTGACCATAAATGATCATATGACGATCCGTCATATCCGGATGATCATTCTGGTCCAAAAAAAGACTGCCTGCCTTATCCTTCTGCCCGTTATACGCATGATCAAGGTACCTTTCATTGTCACCGCTGTACATAACAGGATAGCTTAAGACCTCCGGTATATAAAGCCAGGCCGCCACATCCGGATAGTTCTCCTTCAGTCCCTTAAGATCCACCTGAAGCTGTGGCTCCTTCGCCTTTGAAGGCGTCGCAGCTTCTTTTGCCTCTTCTTTTGTCTCTTCTGTCGGCCTGGTGTATTCCTCTTTTACCTTCTGATAGATCTGACGATTCCTGTTGTAATCCCCAAAGATCCTGTACAGAAAAAAGACCGATACCAGGAAGCAGACTCCGGCTGTAATATAAGAAAGCCAGAGGATCACCCCCGGCCTTCTGTTGGATCTATTCTTTTTCATCCGCATCATCTGCGAAACGGCCCACGCTTCTTGGAATGCTTGCCGCCATTTCCGGATAATGTCTGGCCGCATGCTGCATCGAAGGCACGAAGAGCTTCCTTCGCCTCGGAATTCATAGACTTTGGTACTGCAACCTTAAGTGTTACATACTGGTCTCCGCGGATCGCAGAATTACGAAGAGAAGGAATTCCCTTACCCTTCAGACGGATCCTTGTGTTCGGCTGTGTTCCGGCCTTCACCTCATATACCACCTGTCCATCCAGGGTATCAATGAGGGCCTCTGCGCCAAGTGCTGCCTGAGCAAAGGAGATCTCTGTCTCAGAATATACATCATAACCGCTTCGCTGGAACTTGTCAGAGCCTGCAACAATAACCTCAACCAAAAGGTCGCCTCTTGGGCCACCGTTGGTTCCCGGCTCACCCTTTTCACGGATCCTTACACTCTGACCATTGTCGATTCCGGCCGGAATGGATACAGAAATACGCTTCTTCTTGGCAATATATCCGGTTCCATGACAATCCACACACTTCTCCTTAACGATCTGTCCACTACCACCACATTCCGGACAGGTCGTTACATTCTGTACCGTTCCGAACAGGGACTGCTGTGTTGTGATGATACGTCCCTGACCATTACAACGCGGACAGGTCGTCTTGCTTGTTCCCGGCTTTGCTCCGGTTCCATGGCAAGTCTGACACTCATCCTTCAGTACGATCTCAAGTTCCTTCTCGCAACCGAAGGCCGCCTCTTCAAACTTGATCCGTACCTGGGCACGAAGATTGGCTCCCTTCTGCGGTCCGTTATTGGCTGAGCCTCTTCTGCCGCCGCCGAAAATATCTCCAAAGAAATCACCGAAGATATCACCGAAATCCATTCCGGAGAAATCAAATCCACCGGCTCCTCCGCCGCCTCCTGAGAATGCAGAATGTCCGAACTGATCATACTGTCTTCTCTTATCTGCATCAGACAGAACGGCGTAGGCTTCTGATGCTTCTTTAAACTTTGCTTCAGCTTCCTTGTCTCCGGGATTGGAATCCGGATGGTACTTTTTTGCAAGTTTACGATAAGCTCTCTTAATCGCGGCGTCATCAGCGTTCTTATCAACGCCTAACACCTCATAATAATCACGTTTTTCTTCTGCCATAATTGTCGTTCCTTTATACATTGTTAAGTCAGGAGCCCCGAGGAGCCCCTGACTTACACACTACTTACCTTATGGTATGTCTTATACTTCCTTGAAGTCAGCGTCAACTACATCGTCGTTAGCGCCTGCATTCTGTGCACCTGCTGCCTGTGAAGGATCAGGACCTGCACCCTGTGCGCCTGCTGCTGCCTGAGCCTGCTCATACATCTTAGAGAATACCTGCTGTGCAGAACCCTCGAGCTTCTCCTTTGCAGCCTTCATCTCAGCTACATCGGCCTCTGTCATATCCTCAGCCTTCTCATGCTTTGCAACAAGATCCTTCAGTGCATTCAGATCAGCCTCTACTGTGCTCTTAGCAGCTGCATCGATCTTATCACCAACCTCACCAAGAGCCTTCTCTGTCTGCATTGCGAATGCATCTGCATCGTTTCTTGTATCGATGGCTTCCTTACGCTTCTTATCCTGTGCCTCGAACTCAGCAGCTTCCTTAACAGCCTTCTCGATCTCATCATCGCTCATGTTAGAACCACCTGTGATGGTAATGTGCTGCTCCTTACCTGTTCCGAGATCCTTAGCAGATACTGTAACGATACCGTTTGCATCGATATCGAAGGTTACCTCGATCTGTGGAACACCACGACGTGCTGGTGGGATACCATCCAGACGGAACTGACCAAGGGACTTGTTATCTCTTGCGAACTGACGCTCACCCTGTACTACATTGATATCTACGGCAGTCTGGTTATCCTCTGCTGTAGAGAAAATCTGACTCTTCTTGGTAGGAATGGTTGTGTTACGCTCGATCAGACGAGTTGCAACACCACCCATTGTCTCGATGGACAGAGAAAGTGGAGTTACATCCAGAAGAAGAACCTCACCTGCACCTGCATCTCCTGCCAGCTTACCACCCTGGATGGAAGCACCTAATGCTACGCACTCATCCGGGTTAAGGGACTTGTTTGGCTCCTTGCCTGTCAGCTGCTTAACCTTTGCCTGAACAGCCGGGATACGTGTAGAACCACCAACCAGAAGAACCTTTGTAAGGTCTGCTGCTGTAAGGCCTGCATCCTTAAGAGCGTTCTGTACAGGGATAGCTGTACGCTCAACAAGGTCATGTGTAAGCTCATCAAACTTCGCACGTGTCAGATCCATATCGAAGTGCTTTGGACCCTCAGCGGTTGCTGTGATGAATGGAAGGTTGATGTTCGTTGTTGTTGCAGAAGAAAGCTCCTTCTTAGCCTTCTCGGCTGCTTCCTTTAATCTCTGAAGAGCCATCTTATCGCCGGAAAGGTCGACACCCTCCTTAGCCTTAAACTCTGCAACCATCCAGTCCATGATGGCATTATCAAAGTCATCACCACCAAGACGTGTATCTCCGTTTGTAGATAATACTTCGATAACTCCGTCACCGATCTCGATTACAGATACATCAAATGTACCACCACCTAAATCGTATACCATGATCTTCTGCTCATTCTCGTTATCAAGACCATAAGCAAGTGCTGCAGCTGTTGGCTCATTGATGATACGCTTTACATCAAGGCCGGCGATCTTACCTGCATCCTTTGTTGCCTGACGCTGTGCGTCATTGAAGTATGCAGGAACTGTGATAACTGCCTCAGAAACACTCTCTCCAAGATAGTTCTCAGCATCAGCTTTCAGCTTCTGAAGGATCATAGCAGAGATCTGCTGTGGTGAATATTTCTTACCATCGATGGTACGTCCGTTGTCTGTACCCATATCACGCTTGATAGAAGCAATGGTATTCTCAGAGTTTGTTACAGCCTGACGCTTAGCCGGCTCACCTACAAGTCTCTCACCGTTCTTTGTGAAAGCAACGATAGATGGTGTTGTACGAGAACCTTCCTGGTTAGCAATAACAGTAGGCTGTCCACCTTCCATAACGGCTACACAGCTATTGGTGGTTCCTAAATCGATACCAATAATCTTACTCATAACAATATTCCTCCTTAGGAAAATCTTAATTTACAATATATGATAAAGCCTATATAAAAGCTTTCTCAGCAATTAGTTCGCTACCTTTACCATGGAATGACGGACAACGCCTTCATGGTAGGTATATCCCTTCTGAAGCACCTCAACGATCTCCTGCTCACCGCAGTTCTCATCATCCACATGCATCACCGCATTATGGAAATCCGGATTGAAGGTTTCTCCAAGGGACGGGATCTCTTTTACTCCAAGTCCATCGAGCATACCTGCAAACTGCTTATAGATCATCTGCATACCCTGGGCGATGGGATCCTTTGTATCCTCTTCGATTCCCATAAGTCCACGCTCGAAATTATCTACAACAGGAAGAAGCTTATCGATGACATCCTTGACACCCATGTCATACATCATTGACTTTTCCTTCTCGCTTCGCTTACGGAAATTATCGAATTCCGCCATCTGACGCTTTACTTTATCTTCCAGCTCTGCGATCTTCTCATCCCGGGGATCCTTTTTCTTCTTGGATTCCTTCTTCGGCTTCTTTCCCTGTGCCTTCTCCTGATCCTTATTCTCTTCGGAAGTCACTTCCTCTTCTGCAGCCTGTGCCTCCTGGGAAGCTGTGGTCTCTTCTTCTACCTTCACCTCTTCCTCCTTGCACTCCTGCTCTACCTTTTTCTTCTCATCTGCCA
>CAMGZH010000001.1 GCA_946182825.1 uncultured Lachnospiraceae bacterium | reverse complement strand
GAATAAAATTCTCTTGGAATCTTTCAAGGTTGTTTCACTGTTCAGTTATCAAGGATCTTTTGTTGCCTCCTCATCGGCGACAGCTATGATAGAATATCAAATCTGTCATCCTTTGTCAAGGACTTTTCTCATGAATCTCATTCATAAGAAACGGAGAAGGAGGGATTTGAACCCTCGCGCCGCTTTCACGACCTGCACCCTTTCCAGGGGTGTCCCTTCGGCCAGCTTGGGTACTTCTCCAAGGCTGTTCGAATCAAATGACTCTGTTCAGCTATTCGCCATCCTTACGGACGCGAGGGATATATTAACACATACGCTACACCTTTGCAAGAATTAAATATCACTTCATTCTGCATCAGCGTTGTATATGTAAGCGGAGAGGGTGGGATTCGAACCCACGCGCCCTTGCGGACAAACGGTTTTCAAGACCGCCTCGTTATGACCACTTCGATACCTCTCCATGGGCTGTCTGTTTCACAGCACGAAAAGTATATTATCACAGCATAGGGTGCGCGTCAACACTTTTTGCAAAAAAGTTTGCCCAAATTTTATCTTCTTTTGTTGTGAGCTTTCGATTGTTATAATCCCCCATCACCAGCTTCACCCTGCAAAGCCCTGTTTTCTCCATAATCATCGCATCATCCGTCACATTTGACAGTCCATTCCCCTCTGCCAAGATCTGCTCATACCCACGCAAAAGAAGACTTCGGTCAAATGCCTGCGGAGTTTGCATGGCCCGCAATACACTACGATCTACCGTCCCCACTGCATATTCCGTTTCATCTGCCTCCTTGATGGTATCCGTAACAGGAACCGCTGCCGCTGCAGCTTTTTCTGTCACCACCGTCTCCATCATTCTTTGGATCAGATCCTGCGACACAAAAGGTCTTGCCCCGTCATGGATCAGAACATAGTCCCCTTTTGCCTGTTTTAGGCCTGCAAGAACCGAATCATACCGTTCTTTCCCTCCGAATACCACTCCGGTACACTTATCGATCTGATAGGGTTTGATCACGTTCTCAAGGCAGTACGACTCATCCCCCGCCCTTGTCACCAGAACGATCTCATCCACAGGGCTCTTTTCGAAGGCTTCCAGACAATAGGAAAGGACCGGCTTTCCATTCAGCAGCATATACTGCTTTGGTATATCCGATCCCATTCTTTTCCCACTGCCTCCAGCCAATACAATTGCTGAAAATGTAGGCATATTATCTCTCTCCTAATGCAAGATTGGGAACAGCATTCAAATCCCAGCCGTCCCTTCGTCCTTTCATGTAATCATAGTATCCGGCCGCACCGATCATAGCGCCATTATCTGTGCAGAGAATCTTAGACGGGCAATAAAATTCCACGCCCCTCTTCTCGCACGCCTCTTCCATAGCTCTGCGAAATGCCCCGTTGCTGGCCACTCCACCCGCTATGGCAAACTTATTCTCACCGAACTGCTCCACTGCCATCATGGCATGGTCTACAAGCGCTCCGACCACCGCCTTCTGGAAGGAGGCTGCAATATCCGCTTCGCTGTATGCAATATCCTTCATCTTACATCCGTTGATGTAATTCAAAACAGCAGACTTCAGACCCGAAAAAGAAAAATCATACGGGTGATCTGCCACCTTCGCCTTCGGAAAGTCGATCGCATCCGGATCTCCCTCTAAGGCCTTCTGCTCGATCTTCGGTCCACCGGGATAACCCAGTCCAATCGCTCTTGCAACCTTATCAAACGCCTCTCCTGCCGCATCATCCACTGTCCGACCCAGGATCTCGTATTTGCCATAGTCCAGCACCCGCACCAGGTGCGTATGACCTCCTGATACAACAAGACATAAAAATGGAGGCTTAAGGTCCTTATGTTCAATATAGTTAGCACTGATGTGCCCCTCAATATGGTGAACACCTACCAGAGGCTTGTTCTTGGCAAAGGCAATGGCTTTTGCCGCAGAGACCCCCACCAAAAGAGGACCTACCAGTCCCGGTCCATATGTTACTGCAATCGCATCAAGATCCTCCAGCGTCGTATCCGCCTCCTTCAAGGCTTCTGTGATCACCTGATTCACCCGCTCAATATGCTTACGGGATGCTATCTCAGGAACAACACCTCCGTACAACGTATGCAGCGGGATCTGCGTTGATATAACATTGCTAAGTACTGTACGGCCATTTACTACAACAGATGCTGCAGTCTCATCACAGGAGCTCTCCAGCCCCAGTATCACCGTTTTATCTCTATCACTCATGCTGTAAAACTTCCTTCATTACTTCTTTGCTGTCGTTACAGGCGTTCCATCCTCGTCTGTCAGCGTAAAGGCAAGGATCTTATAATGTCCGTCCTTGTCACCCCTCAGAACGTATTTCTGATAGGTTCTTGAATACGTGCTGGCTTCCTTCACGAAATAAGATGTCTGAACATACGCCAGATCATCCCCCTTCTTGTCCGTAAGGTAAATAACATCTGATGTGTCCGCAACGGAAGCGTCCACGATCTTGGCTTTGCGCGTAGAATAATCCGCGATCTGTCCCTTGAGATTCTTCACATAGGAATCGATGGGATTCTCTGCCGCAAGCTTGTCATCCATCAAAAGGCGGGCATGCTCTGCCAGAGTTCGGATCTCACCATCGGTCAACTCTTCGCCCGACAGAATCAGCTTCACGATCCGGTTGTACCATTTCATGGTCTCTCGTGGCGTCGGAGGGAAATTCTTCGTAAAGTCAGCCTCCAAAAGCCGTTGCTTCTCAGATGCAACGGCCTGAGCCTGGGCTCCCTGTTGTTTTTGTCCCATGGTATTGTTCAAGTAGTAATAATAACCAACCATAACTCCCGCACACAGCAGTGTTACTATGGCAACACGAATGACTTTCTTCATTTTGTTATTCCTCCGCAAAATCAAGCTCTGCCATTCGACCGTCACGGCCTAAATGAGCATTTGGAAAAACCTTCTTAACATCCTTCATATAGCGTCTTCCATCAGGCATCGACGGTGAAAAATGCGTCAGCCACATTTCCTTGACCTTGGCCTTTTTCGCCAGATCCGCCGCCTCATAGAAGGTCATATGCTTATATTCTTTTGCTTTCTGCTGCTTCTCAGGTTCACCATACATCCCTTCACAGATGAAAAGATCCGAATCTTTTGCACTGTCAATAATGGAATTGGTGGGTCTCGTATCGGTACAATAGGTAACCTTCAGGCCTCGCCGTTCCGGTCCCATCACCATATCCGGAGTATACGTCACTCCATCCAGTTCAACGGTCTGTCCCTTCTGCAGGCGATTCCAACAGTTCAGTGGAATATTCTTCTCCTTCGCCGCCACCGGGTCAAACTTTCCCGCTCTGGGAAGATAGAAGGAATATCCATAACAGGTCACATTATGATTCACGCGAAACGCGTGGATCTTAAGTCCGCATAATTCCAGATCCTGCGACGGTCCGGACAGCTCAATAAACTTAATCTCAAACGGCAGTTCCGGCGCTATCACACGAAGGGAATTGACGACCCGTTCCAGCCCTCTCGGGCCAACCATGGTAAGAGGTTCGCTTCTCTCCGCATTCCCCATACCAAGTAAAAGTCCCGGCAAACCGCTGATATGATCTGCATGGTAATGGGTAAAAAGCATTACGTCAATCGGCTTCGGGCTCCAGCCCACCTCTTTCATAGCGATCTGCGTGCCTTCCCCGCAGTCGACCAAAATACTACTGCCGTTATATCTTGCCATCATAGAGGTAAGATACCGTTTCGGAAGGGGCATCATCCCTCCCGTCCCCAACAGGCATATATCTAGCATATTGTTTCCTATCTATTCATGATCCGACAAAGATGCCACCATTACATCTGCATCTTCGACCGGGTGATTGTAAAAGTTCCGGCGGGTTCCCGCCACTAAAAAGCCAAAGGTCTCATATAATCTATGAGCCGGCTCATTGCTGCATCTGACTTCCAGAAAAAGTCGCGTTACACCGACACTGCGGCATCCTTTGATCAACGCTTCCATTAGAGCCTTACCGATCCCTTGGCCTCTTGCCTGTGCTGTAACTGCAATGGAGGGAAGTTCCCCCTCATCTGCCGCAAAATACAAAACACAGTAGCCAAGGATCTCCTCCTCCTGCGCCACCCAGACCTTCGCCTGAGGGTTCGAAAGAGCTC
The DNA here is from genome assembly GCA_946182825.1 of uncultured Lachnospiraceae bacterium. Taxonomy (GTDB): domain Bacteria; phylum Bacillota; class Clostridia; order Lachnospirales; family Lachnospiraceae; genus Weimeria. The sequence goes on along the minus strand of CAMGZH010000001.1, from coordinate 197,977 downwards.
CCCGAAAGTCCTCTTCCTTCCAAGCAGAAGTCATGGAGCTTTGGGAGATCTGTGCGATCTGCGCGATATCCGCCTCTGTAGCCGGTCGAATCGTAACATTCCTCATACTTTCGCTTCGGCCTCTCTTGCCAGTCGTTCCTTCCTCTCACGTTCTGCCTGAGACAGGCGAAGATATTCCGGTCTGTGGTCTGCTGCACTTTCCGCCTTACCCTCCTTATAGAGGAGCTGTCCAAGGCAGGCAACCGCACCCGCTCTCTGCTTATTCACATGAGCCGGCGCTTCAATGACAGAAACCGTCGCCAGCTTGGCAAAAGCCTCACGAAAGACAGGGACCCCGTCCCCTAAAATAATAACCGGTTCGCCGAGACCATTGATCTCTTCGATAATCTCTTCAATTGCGCAGACCTTCTGCGCTGTAACGACTTCAAAGGTTCCATCCTCTGTAAAACGATACAGTCCCGTGTATGTCTGGTTGCGACGGGCATCCATCAGCGGGCAGATCAGCCGGTTGCTTCCATACAGATTGTAAGCCAAGGCATCTACCGTAGGTACCGGAACGATGGGCTTATCCAACGCAAGTCCAAGTCCCTTCGCCGTAGCGGAACCGATCCTAAGTCCGGTAAAACTGCCAGGGCCTGCTGCCACAGCGATGGCATCCACGCTTTCCAAATCCAACTGGAGATCCTTCTTCAATGCATCCAGCATCGGAAGCAGCACCTCGGAATGTGTTCGTTTAAAGTTAATTGTGTATTCACCCTGCAGCACATCATCTTCGACGACCGCCACAGAAGCTACAAGGCCCGATGAATCAATGGCCAGGATCTTCATAATTATTCTCCAACTTCTTCTATGGTTATTCTGCGGTAATCAAATCCCCGCTCCAAATCCTTCTCGATCAGGATCTTCGTGCGATGAGTCGGCAAGATCTCCCGGATCAGCTTCGCCCATTCAATCATGGTCACACCCTCTCCGTAAAAACAGTCCTCATATCCGATCTCATCCATTTCCTCCACATCACCGATGCGATATACATCGAAGTGGTAGAAAGGAAGCCTTCCCGAATCGTACTGCTGAACAATGGTAAAGGTCGGGCTTGATACAGGTTCCGTGATTCCAAGGCCTTCTGCAAAGCCCTTTGTAAAAACCGTCTTACCTACGCCCAGATCTCCCGTCAGCGTATAAACATCACCAGGCTTCGCCTCTCTTGCCAGTCGAAATCCCAGTTCCCGTGTCTCTTTTTCACCGTTGGTCTCATATACCATACTATTCTCCAGCATTACGAAATTACTCTTATCCAATTTATAGTATAGCACGAACCCCGGCATTAGGCAAAAGTTTGTCTGCCTAACACCGGGGTCATATTTCATGATGGCGGGGATTCCCGCCTGTGCTGTATTTATTTCTGTCCGTGAAGAACCGGCGAAATCTTCTTGTAGATCAACCATGTGATCACAACCGAAATCATGCCCTTAACAAACGTAAACGGGACATTGAACATCAGAAGGCACTGCCAGAGCTCTGTCAGACGTGGACCGTGAACCACTGTAAGGATGGTATTATAGGCTCCGATGATCAATTCTCTTTTCATAAAGTTCTCATAGAAAGGATATACGATCAACAGATTGATAGGGAAACTTAACACCGCCATAGCAACGGCTCCTGCAACAGAACCGATCATTGCCGCCTTCTTGCACTTGTTCTTCTTGTACATAATTCCTGCCGGAAGCACAAAGATCGCTCCAAACAAAAAGTTGCATAACTCTCCGACAAAACCCGACTGAGATGCCGCCAGATGCAGCACATTCTTGATCAGTTCGATCAGGACACCACATACCGGACCCATGGCAAAGGCTCCCACCAGTGCCGGAAGATCTGAAAGATCCAGTTTGACAAAGCTCGGCATAACAGGCACCGGTATCTCAAAGTACTGTAGCACGAATGCCACCGCTGACAACATTGCTGTGATTGTAATATAACGAATCCGAATACTGTTTTTATTCTCCACCTTCATGCTCCTTTTGTCTTCTTAGTTCAGCTTTAATCCGGACAGAAGGTCTCCAAGACTGCTTCCAAAGGATCCCTTGTTATTGTTTTTACCGGTTGGCTTCTTCTTACCGGTACCGCCATTTCGACCATTGTTTGGATTCTTGCGATTGTTCTTGTTCTTCGAACGGTTACCGGAAGCACCGCCTTCCTTACGTGGCTGCTTTTCTTTTGCCTTGCCGATATCCTCCTGGCCGTCTCCCATTCCGATCCGCATGGAAAGAGCGATCCTCTGCTTTTTCACATCCACATCCAAAACTTCCACATCCACGATATCTCCAACAGAAACTGCCTCCAACGGATGGGAGATATACTTCTCTGTCATGTGAGAAATATGAACCAGACCATCCTGATGTACTCCGATATCCACAAAGGCACCAAAGTCCACGATGTTGCGGACGGTTCCCTTCAGAACCATACCCGGCTTCAGATCCTCCATGGAAAGGACATCGCTACGAAGGATCGGCCGAGGCATATCTTCACGGGGATCTCTTCCCGGCTTCTCAAGCTCTTTTAGAATATCCGTCAGGGTCGGTAAACCGATCGCAAGCTCCTCCGCCAGGGTATCCAGTCCCTTTTTCTTCGCGTCAGACGTTGCGCTGGAAAGTCTGCCTTCCTTAACATCTTCCTCTGTATAACCGAGGATCTTGAGAAGACGATCCGTCGCCTGATAGCTCTCCGGATGTACACCGGTATTATCCAGAGGATTCTTACCGTTCCGGATGCGAAGGAAACCTGCGCACTGCTCAAAGGCCTTCGGTCCAAGCTTGCTTACCTCGAGAAGCTGCTTACGGTCTGTAAATTGGCCGTTCTCCTCACGGTATGCCACAATATTCTTGGCAACGGCCTTGCTGATACCGGAAACATAAGATAACAGCGGCGCCGACGCCGTATTCAGATCCACACCAACCTTATTCACCGAATCCTCTACCACACCGGAGAGTGCCTCGCTTAATTTCTTCTGATTCATATCATGCTGATACTGTCCGACGCCGATGGACTGGGGATCGATCTTAACCAGCTCTGCCAGCGGATCCTGAAGACGTCTTGCGATGGAGGCAGAACTTCTCTGTCCCACGTCAAAGTTCGGGAATTCCTCTGTCGCCAGCTTACTTGCCGAATATACAGACGCACCGGCCTCGTTCACGATAACATACTGAACCGGACGGCTTGCCTCCTTAATGATATCTGCAATGATCTGCTCTGATTCTCTGCTGGCAGTTCCATTACCACAGGAGATCAGATCGATCTGATACTGGTCGATCAATTTCTCAACCACCTGCTTGGCCTCTTCTACACGGTTCTGAGGAGCTGTAGGGTAAATAACGGTGGTATCCAGCACCTTACCGGTTGCATCTACTACCGCAAGCTTACAGCCGGTACGGAATGCCGGATCCCAGCCCAGTACATTCTTGCCTACGATCGGCGGCTGCATCAGAAGCTGCTTCAGGTTCTCACCAAACACATGGATCGCTCCATCCTCTGCACGATCTGTCATATCGTTACGGATCTCACGCTCAATGGCCGGAGCAATCAATCTCTGGTAAGCATCTGCACAGACATCCTTCAAAACCGATGTTGTATTCGGATTCTCAGAAGTGATCACCTGCTGATTCAGATAGCCCAGGATCTGCTCCTCCGGCGCTGTTACCTTAACCGATAAGAAGCCTTCCTTCTCTCCGCGGTTAATTGCAAGCACACGATGTCCCTGTAATCCCTTCAGCTTCTGCTCGAAGCTGTAATACATCTCATAAACACTCTCTGCATTCTCATCCTTGGCGGTTACAGAAAGGCTACCCTGAGCAACGGTAAGCTCACGGATCCTTGTTCGATAATCTGCTGTATCCGAGATCTGCTCCGCAAGAATATCCATAGCTCCTGCGATGGCATCCTCTACCGTATGAACATCGTTTTCCGGATCTGCAAAAGGCTGTGCAACCACGTCAAGAGACTCTGTTATATTCTGCTGGGCAATAAGAACAGCCAACGGCTCAAGTCCTCTTTCCTTCGCGATGGTGGCACGGGTCCTTCTCTTCGGACGGAACGGACGATACAGATCATCCACAGCAACCTGAGTCTGCGCCTCCTGAATCTCCTTCTTCAGCTCCTCAGTCAAAAGTCCCTGCTCCTCAATGGAAGAAATAACCTGCTGCTTCTTCTCTTCGAGATTGCGAAGGTAGGTAAGACGTTCTCCCAAATTACGAAGCTGCTCATCATTTAGGCCGCCTGTCGCCTCCTTACGATAACGTGAAATAAAAGGAATGGTATTCCCCTCATCGATCAGCCTGACAGCCGCCTCGACCTGGCTTACTTTCACTGCCAACTCTGCAGCAATCTTAGCATTCATATCCATAAAACGAATTTCTCCTTATAAAAATCTTTCGGATTCGATTTTAACAAAAAAGCTCCTGCCCCACAAGTCCGGGGAGCAGGAGCCAAACCATATCAAACTTCTCTTAACGAATCATCCCTATTCTAAACCGCCTCATCTGCATGCAGTCCAAGATTCAGCATTCCATGAACCGCCTTCTTCTGCTTCTCGTAGGGATTCCCTCCGTTCTTCGGCACTGAGATCGCTTCCGACGTCTCTCCGCCGGATACATAGACCCTACCACATTCCGGACAGACCGCCGTATGGATCGACACGCCAACACTAAGGACCTTACCGCCCTTCTGGGCTGCCTTGACATAGGCGTTGGATACATGCTCCCCCTCATGGGCGCGAACAGCCGATGCTGCCGCCTGAGGCGAAATATGCGTCGCTGCCTTGTAAGAGACATTCTCATCCGAGCCATCCTGATACTTCCGGTTCTTACAGGTCTCACATTCTCCGGGAGAAGACTTCCTTCCCGCTTTCTTGATCTCGTCCTGATCCGCCCCCTCTACCGAACGATCCGGGGCTCCTACACTTGAACGATAGGCCCCATAAATATCACCCGAAGCCGAATAACCGTTTCCAATTGCTATTGCCATAGGTCCCCTCCTTTCTTCTAGAGGTGTTGTACGCAGTGGATACACCGCTCCAATTTATACCCTTAGTGTAACAGAAATTCCCATTTTTTACAATCTGCGAAACACCGGAAGCCCAACCTGTGCTATGATTATCTTTATAATCCATTTAAGAAAGGAGCTGTATTGCTTATGGCAATCCCTTTGACCGTGATCGGGCTTCTCGTCCTGATCGTTCTGGGAACCACCCTTGGTATCTCTTTCAGTTACGCTTACTTTATCACACATCCACCCATCGACACCAAAGAAGACAGTATCGAAAAGTTAAACAGGCTGGATGAAAGTCTTTTGGACTTTTTTACAAAGGTCTCAAAGGAAGACTGGGACATTCCCTCTTATGACAACTACCTCCTTCACGGAACACTTCTGAAGCAGGAGCAGCCGTCATCTTCCTACGTGATCATCACCCACGGCTATACCTCCACCCGTTACAGCAGCATCCGCTATGCGAGACTCTTCTATCAGCTCGGTTATAACGTCTATCTTTACGACCTGCGGGGTCACGGCGTTAATGCCCCTGTATCCTGTGCCATGGGCTCAAAGGAACACCGGGATATCCTCGCCATTACAGATGCGTTTTATGACCGTTTCGGAAAGGAGATCTCCATCGGCCTTCACGGAGAAAGCCTTGGCGCCTCCTCCACACTGCTGGCCCTTGCCTTTAAACAGGATTATTGCTTCGCCGTAGCAGACTGCGGTTTTTCCGATTTGCGAAAGCTGATGCGCTACCAGGCCCGCTATCGGTTCCATCTACCTTCCTTCCTTGCATCTACTGCATCCTGGGCCTCTGTTCTAGTCAACGGTTTTTCCTTTGCAAGCATTCGCCCCATCGATGTTATGAAAAACAATCAGGTCCCCATCCTTTTTATCACAGGAGCCGATGATGACTTTATCCCGGTTTCCATGACCGAGGATCTGTACAAAGCAGATGCAGGAATCCCCAAAAAGCTACATCTTTTTCCGGGGGCTGTCCATGCGAAATCCTACGCATCGGATCCGAGTGCCTATAAGGCCTACCTCCAAAGCTTTCTTGAAGAGGTCGCATCATGAATCTGTTTCAGTATTTTCTTAAGACCCACTGCCTTTTCCACCGTCTGACCGGGCTTTATTGCCCGGGCTGCGGCGGAAAGCGGGCGGTCTATCTTCTTTTTCACGGGCACCCGTTGCTTTCCCTCTGGTACCACCCACTGGTGGTCTACACGCTTTTTGTTCTGGTGTACTACCTCTTTTGTTTTCTCAAGAAAAAGCTCGTGCATCCCTCTGTCAAAAAGCCGCTGCCTTCCTGGCCTCTGTGGGGAGCTTTGATCCTTGTGTTTGCAAACTGCCTGCTGAAAAATGCGCTGCTGATCTTTTTCCACATTGAGCCCCTGTCATCCCACATCTTTTGACCATACCTTTTGTTCTCCGGGGAAAGCAAAAAACAGGATGAGCCCATGGCCCATCCTGTCCGTTTCTTATTGGTCTTACAGAAGATTTAGAAATCTGTGAAGTTCTTCTCTTTTCTGCCTTCGATGAAAGCACCCATGCCTTCCTTCTTATCGTGTGTATCGTTAACAACACCGAAAAGGTTAGCCTCAAGTTCAACAGCGTTCTTGATGTCCATATCGTATCCGTTGTTGATTGCGCTCTTAGCGATTGCAACAGCATAGCTTGCGTTTGCAGCGATCTTGTTAGCCATTGCGTTTGCTGTAGGATAGAGCTCTTCCTTAGCTACTACCTTATTAACAAGGCCGATGCGGTAAGCTTCCTCAGCATTGATGTTATCGCATGTGAAGATCAGCTCCTTAGCACGTCCCATACCTACAAGACGAGCAAGACGCTGTGTTCCGCCGAATCCCGGAATGATTCCAAGACCACACTCCGGCTGAGCGAACATTGCATTGTCAGAAGCGATACGGATATCACATGCCATTGCGATCTCACATCCACCACCGAATGCAAAACCGTTAACTGCTGCGATTGTAACCTGACGCATATTCATAAGCTTGAAGAATGGCTCAGCTGCAACCATACCAAACTTGCGGGCAGCAGGTGCATCGAAATCGTACATCTCCTTGATATCTGCACCGGCTACGAAAGAACGGTATGGATCATCTCCATCGATCTTCTTATTGTAGCAAGGACCACCTGTAAGGATAACAACCTTGATATCATCCTTCGCTTCGATCTCTGTAAGAGCTACGTTAAGCTCCTGGATTGTCTCTGTGTTCAGGGCATTTAATGCCTTTGGACGACAGATAGACAGAGTTGCTACTGCACCCTCAACTTCTACTTTCAGATTCTTATAATCACCCATGATAGCCTCCTAAATGAGCGTACCGCCACGCGGCTTTAATAAGTAACCACTGTGATCTTTCTCACAGTCACACTGTCTTCATTCTAATGCATCGTTAAATTTTTGTCAATATTAGCAATGCATATCCGTCTAATTAAATCCGATTAATTTCTGTGAGATATGATAGAACATCAACGATACTTTTCGACCCACCGGACCACCGGGCAGACGCATGGCATTTCCAAGTACGCCAAAGCGGATCTGACGATAGGTCCTCTTGTCCTTCTGCTTAAGGTAATCCCAAAGCTTATTGACCTTCTCCAGGTTCTCCTTCGTTCCGGAAACATATCCAATCACCGTTGATACCACAGTGATGGTCTCAAGATAGGAGAGGAGGTATTTCCGCAGATGCTCCTCCGGTGCTGCCCATGGATCCACCGTATCGATCATCATATAGTTGACCCGAAGCTGCTGATCGATCCGCTTTACCATTGTCTGTTCTGCCACAGACTGTCCCTCTCGTCCGATATAGTAACGATAGAAGGATACATTCAGATAGTACAGCGTCTTAACATGTGGAAGAGGCTGATATACAAACAGATTGTCCACATAGAAGGTATGCTTCGGCAGCTCAAGCTTACAGTCACGAAGAAGCTGGGTCCGGTAGATAACCGAATGCATCAGAATGGAAAACCCTTTGATGTTGCGCTTCATTCCATCCCATCCGATGACCTTGTTCTCCGGGAACAGTGGGGATAACAGCATCCTTCTCTGATGACCGGTCGCCACCTTCTCATATACATAGTTGGTGAGCAGAACATCCACCGGATTTTCCATTTCACGGAAGGTTCGAAGTGTCTCAAGGACTTTCTTGTACGCATCCAGATCAACCCAGTCATCGGAATCAACGACCTTGAAATATAATCCGGTCGCATTGCGAAGACCAGCGTTTACCGCCTCTCCGTGTCCACCGTTCTCCTGATGGATCGCCCGGACGATTCCCGGATACTTCTGCTCGTAGGCATCTGCCAGCTCGCCGGTACGGTCCGTAGAACCGTCGTCCACGATCAGGATCTCCACTTCATCTCCGCCCGGAAGCAAAGAATCGATACACTTACGCATGAATTCATAAGAATTGTAGCTTGGTACTGCAAAGCTTAAAAGCTTCATAACTATGTCTCTCCTCTATTTCTAAATTATTCCGTTCAATTGCACATTGTCCTATATTATAGCACTTATTATATTGGCAGGTCAGATAACTTAAAAAGTTTTTGCGAATATGCACGAAAGGCAGAGGGCAGGGAATACTGCTCCTTCACTTCTTTTCGCTTTGCCGCAAAAAATCCCAGGCGTTTGAGCCGTTGTTCATCCATGACCGAAACCTGTAAAAAATACCCCTTCATGTGCCATTCGATATGACTGAAAATATGCTTCGCCGGTTCCATCTCACTTATGGAAAAGGCGGATAGTCCCCATTTTTCCAGAAGTGGCTGTAGCTGTTCCTCTTTCAGATGTCCTTCCACATTCGGAAATTCATACAACCCTGCAAGCAGTCCTTCCTCTCCTCTCTTATGAAGAAGAACCCCCTCACCTGTCAAAAGCACCAGCACGGTCTTATCCTCCAGCCTGCGCTTTTTCGGTTTCTTTTTCACCGGATATTCCATGTAGGTTCCATGTTCCTTCGCCCTGCACAGTCCATTCCACGGGCACCTGTCACACAAGGGCTCTCCCGAAGGTATGCAGACGCAGGCCCCAAGCTCCATCATAGCCTGATTGATCATTCCCGGAATATTTTCCTCCGGGAACTCTTGTCGGATTCCGGCAATCACAGGCTCCAACGCCAGGGCTGCCTCTTTTTTCGTTTTCTCTTTTAGAATATCCTCGCCGCACTCCGCTGCTCTTCCGAGAATGCGAAGGGCATTTCCATCCACTGCCGGATACGGCAGACCAAAAGCTATGGAAGCGATGGCTCCGGCGGTATAGGATCCGATTCCGGGCAAAGCCAGGATCTTCTTATGATCCTTTGGCATCTGTCCTCCGTACTCCTGACAGATCACTTCAGCCGCAGCCTTAAGGTTCCTGGCTCTGCTGTAATAACCAAGTCCCTCCCAGAGTTTCATCAACTGATCCTCCGAAGCCACAGCAAGGCTTTCGATGGTAGGAAGGTTCTCCAGAAACCTTGCATAATACCGTTTCACTGCCTCCACCCTTGTCTGTTGCAGCATGATCTCCGAGATCCAGATCCGGTAGGGATCCTCTGTTCTTCGCCAGGGGAGATCCCTGTGTCCCTGCCGGTACCATGCCAGCAGAAGACGAAGCATTTTGTCTAAAGGTAATTCATTATAGTTCATATAATATTTCCAAAAAAGCCTGCCCCTGTAAGGGCAGGCCCATCTTATAACATTCGTTTCTTACGCAGGATCCAAAGGGAGATCACACAGATGATCAGTGTCGCAAGACAAATGATCCCGAATCCATGCGGTGTCTTTGACAACGGCATCCAGTCCGGTGCAACGTTCATTCCCCAGAGTCCGGAAATAATGGTCGGTATACTCATGACAATGGTCACAGCCGCCAGATATTTCATGACGTTATTCAGTCGGTTGTTGATGACCGTTGACATCAGCTCTCTTGTACCGTTGATGATATCACGGTAGATTCCGGTCATTTCGATCGCCTGCTTATTCTCGATGATCACATCCTCCAGCAGTTCCTGGTCTTCCTCGTATTGCTTCAGTCTCCCGTATCGGTTCAAACGATCCAGCACAAGGCTGTTCGCCCGAAGGGATGTGGCAAAGTATACCAGGTTCGACTCTAACTCGTGCAGATCGATCAAATCGGAATCTTCTGTATAATCATTGATCTTCTCCTCGATCTCCGTTCTCTTACGATCAATGGAACGAAGCAGCGACTGATAGACCATACTGCTGTTATACAGGATCTGATAGGTAAAGCGCATCTGCTTCTTCGTGGAAAACTCTCTCACTCTTCGATCAATAAAAGAACGAAGTACGGAGGTCTCCTCCGCACATACCGTCACAAGCACATCCTCCTGCATTAAAATACCCAGCGGAATGGTCGTATAGGTATGTCGGTTATTACGTTCCTCAGCTGTCGGAATATCCACAAGAATCATGGTATAGGTATCTTCCATACTGATTCGTGAACTCTCCTCATCATCAAGTGCCGCCCGCACATCTACAATGTCCATGTCAAAAGTCTCACTGACATAGGTACACTCCTCCAATGACGGTGCAGTCAACTTGATCCAGCAGCCCGGCTCGTATTCTTCTATCTCATGGATGAGTCCCTCATCCGTTCTATAAAAGCTCAGCAAGGTGACAATTCTCCTTTCTGCTAAATACTGTTACATGGGCCGCTCGTATATGTCCATCTCCTGTATCCATGAAAATTGTCACCTCCTATCTATCAATGTGTTGCCTTCGCAACATGTATCACTTACCTGCCGGATGCCTTACGGATGATGTCGGCAAAGTGTTTCTTATCGTAAATAACCGGAACCGGATAAATCGGGTTCGCTTCCTTTGCCGCCCAGGCACTCATAATCGGAATATCCTTCTCCTGAATCTCTTCAATATGGTCCGGAATACCCATCTTCGCATTCATCTCTTCGATCACACGGATAAAGCCTTCCACACGCTCCTGGCGGTTTCCGTCCTTCTCTATATCGCAGATGGATGCAAGTCTCGCAAGAGGTCCTTCCACAGCCTTGCCGTAGTCCCTTAAAACGATAGGAAGAAGGATGGCATTCACATAACCGTGGGGAAGTCCATAACGACCGCCGATCGCATGGGCAATGGCATGTACATTTCCCACGCCTGCCACATTAAAGGCTTCTCCCGCTTTGTTCGATGCCAGAAGCATCTCTTCTCTCGCTTCAAGATCCTGTCCGTCCTCATAAGACTTCGGAAGGAACTCCATAATTGCTTCCACAGCCTCCTCGCAGTAATCCTTGGTATCCTCCCGGTGGTACCGCTCATTCAGGTACGCCTCCACCGCATGTACCAACGCGTCTACTCCGGCATAAGCTGTCGGTTTCTGTGGCAGGGATACCAAAAGACTTGGATCAAGCACTGCCACATCCGGTGTAAGCACCGGATCGATCAGGGAATACTTCTGTCCTGTCGTGTCATCTGTAACCACAGCTGCCATCGTCATCTCCGAACCGGTTCCCGCCGTTGTAGGTACTGCAATGAAAAACGGGATCTCCCGACGTACCTTACACAGCCCCCGCATCTTGTGAAGGGGATGCCCCGATCGTGCGATCATGGCACCGGCCGCCTTAGCGGCATCCAGGTTGGATCCACCGCCAATGGCGATAATGGAATCACAGTGCTCCTTCTCATACATCGCAGCGATCTGTGCGATCTGTGATGCCGCCGGATCGGTCTTGACATCCTGATATACCGTATACGCCGTCTCCCTGTCATTTAAAAATGACTGGAAGAACTCGCTCTCTGCAATATGCGGGCCCGTTACGATAAGCGGTCTCTCTAAATGGTTACGATCAAGAAGGTCCGGAATGGAAAATAGGGAATCCACTCCCTCGACCTTTTCTGCTTCTCTGCCTTTACTGTGTCGAATCACATATCCTGTTACGCTCTGGCAAAGGCGACTGGAAAGTTCTAACGGAACGTCCATAATATCCTCTCTAAGTTTGTTAATAAGCAACCAATATATTATATTACAATCTGCAACCTGCTTTTGTCAAATCACTGTGCATTGCCCGCAATGGCAATGTCCTGCATTCCAAGCACCAGGGTCTCAAACACATCCATGGTGGTAAGCTTCTGTGACGACGTATCCACAACCGACACCTTCAGATAATGATCATCGGTAACAGGCACCAGAAATGCGATCTCCTTTTTGTCGGATGTGGTCTTGGCTCCACCGTATGTAATGCCCTCAAATCCGTCTCCGGCATCCTCCGATCCCTCCAGGGCCTTAAAGAATTCCATGGTAAAATGCTCCTTGTCGTAGTCCTTCAGGAATTCATTGATCTTGTCCTTATCTCCGGCATCGATCTTGGAATCATAAAGTTCTGCTGTCGCACCGAGTCCATTGGTCAGAATGACCTTCTTCTCTGTGCTCTGGTCAGAGATCTTCCAGCCTCTTAAATTTCCGTTAAATCCCACTTCTCCCTTACCGCAAAGCTTGATCTTATTGGAATACGGCTTCTCCGGGCTTCTGGCCTCCTCGGAAAAGGAAGTGCTGTACACAGAATCATCGGATTTGACCTTGACGCCGTTGGCATCAGGCTCGGCACTCTCATCCGCCTTTGTATCTCCCTTTTTCTCCTGTTTTTCTTCCTCTTCCTGTTGCTGTTCTTTTGTATTCTCCTTCGAAGTCTCTTCTTTCGACTCCGTCACTTCGGTCTGCTTCTTCTCTTCCGTCTTAGCCTGTTTCTTACTGCCGCAGCCTGCCAGTGCTGCCGTCACGACGGTAAAAGCAAGTAAAACGATTACTGTTTTCTTCTTCATAAGTATGTGCTCCCTTCCATGTATTGCTCCGCTTCCCGTCATTATATTCACTCTTCTATATCCCTGTCAACGCATCCTTGCGGATCGTTTATCGTTTATCTCAGTCGGAGATTAGGCCACGACGGATATAAAAAAGCCCCGGGGCGGATCTCTCCGCTCCAGAGCCTTGTTTGCTTCCTGTCTTAGTCATCTTCCTGCTTTGCCCATCCGTAGGCATATTTTACCGCCTTGTTCCAGCCCTTTCGCTTTGCAAGACGTTCCTCTTCTTCCATGGCTGGAAGGAATTCCTTCACCGTTGCAACATTGGTCACCACGTCCTCCTGGCTTTTCCAGAAGCCTACGGCCAATCCTGCCAGATACGCCGCACCAAGCGCCGTCGATTCAACGGACGCCGGACGCTGCACCGGTTTATTCAAAATATCCGCCTGGAACTGCATCAGGAAATTATTGGCAGATGCACCTCCGTCCACCCGAAGGGTCTTTAAGAAAATACCGGAATCCTCCTGCATCGCGTCAATAACATCACACACCTGGTATGCAATGGATTCAAGGGTCGCTCGAATGATATGGTACTTATTGGTTCCTCTGGTGATTCCCACAATGGTACCTCTTGCATACTGATCCCAGTGAGGGGCTCCCAATCCGGTGAACGCAGGTACCACGTAGGTTCCATGGGTTCCGTGCGCTTTATTGGCCCAGTACTCGGAATCCTCCGCAGAATCAATGAGCCGCATCTGATCTCTCAGCCACTGAATCGCCGCTCCTGCCACAAAAATGGAACCTTCCAATGCATAGGTCACCTTGCCATCAAGCCCCCAGGCAATGGTGGTCAGCAGGCCGTTTTTCGAAAATACCGGCTTGTTCCCTGTATTCATAAGCAAAAAGCATCCGGTTCCGTACGTATTCTTGATGTCGCCCTCGCCAAAACAGGTCTGTCCAAAAAGGGCTGCCTGCTGGTCTCCGGCCGCTCCTGCAATAGGGATCTCCCCTCCAAGGAAAGAAGGATCCGATACTCCGTATACACAGCTGCTGGGCTTAGCCTGGGGCAACATGGAACCGGGAATGTTCAGCTCCTGCAAAATATCCTGATCCCACTGAAGGGTATTGATATTAAACAGCATGGTCCGGCTTGCATTGGAGTAATCCGTCACATGAACCTTCCCTCCGGAAAGCTTCCAGATCAGCCAGGTCTCCACTGTTCCAAAGAGCAGCTCTCCCTTTTCCGCACGTTCCCTTGCCCCCGGAACGTTATCCAAGATCCATTTTACCTTCGTTGCTGAAAAATAGGCATCGATGATCAATCCCGTCTTCTGTCGGATGACCTCTGTCAGTCCCTTTTCCTTCAACGCATCTGCAATTGCCGATGTTCTCCGACACTGCCACACGATGGCGTGATATACCGGTTCTCCGGTCTGACGATCCCATACGATCACCGTCTCTCTCTGGTTGGTAATTCCAATGGAAGCGATGTCCCCCGCCTTTGCACCAATGGACTGCATTGCCTGAACCGCTACACCAAGCATGGTAGACCAGATCTCATTCGCATCATGCTCCACCCAGCCCGGATTCGGAAAATACTGCCGGAACTCCTTCTGCGCCATAGCGCAGGTCTTACCGGTATGATCAAACAGAATGCATCGATTGCTGGTTGTACCGGCATCCAATGCCATAATATACTTTGCCATAAAACCCCTTTTCTTGTCTTCGTTAAAAACCCTACACCCTTATTATAGTTTCTGTTTTTTCTGAATTCAACGAAAAAACCGCCACAGTTGTGGCGGTTTTGCTTATGTTTTATGCAAATAAAACTATTTATTACTTAGACAAATCGATCTTACGGATCACGTCACGTACAGCTAAGATACGGCTTGGTGATACAGAAAGCTCGTCAACACCCATACGAAGGAATGTCTCTGTCAGAGTCGGATCTGCTCCAAGCTCTCCACAGATACCTACCCATGCGCCACCCTTATGACCATTCTTGATGGTTGTCTCAATGGACTTAAGGATTGCCGGGTGATGTGTATCATTGATCGCATCCAGCTTCGGATTCTGACGGTCGATTGCCAGTGTATACTGTGTCAGATCGTTGGTTCCGATTGAGAAGAAATCAACTTCCTGTGCAAGCTCTTCACTCATCCAAACAGCAGCAGGAGTCTCGATCATAATACCCGTCTCAACTTCGCCGTAAGGGATATTCTGCTCGTCTAACTCCTTCTTGACCTCAGCTACGATCTCCTTGATCTTCTTAACCTCATCAACAGAGATGATCATAGGGAACATGATGCTGATCTTACCGTAGTAGCTTGCGCGATAAAGGGCACGAAGCTGTGTCTTGAAGATATCAACACGATCAAGACAGATACGGATCGCACGGTATCCAAGCGCCGGGTTATCTTCCTTACCAAGGTCGAAATAATCCACCTGTTTGTCCGCACCGATATCAAGTGTACGGATGATAACCTTCTTACCTGCCATGTTCTCAGCTACGGTCTTATATGCCTTAAACTGCTCCTCCTCAGAAGGATAAGTTGAAGACTCAAGATATAAGAACTCACTACGGAACAGTCCGATTCCGCCGGCATCATTCTTAAGAACGTCTGCTACATCCTTAACAGATCCGATGTTCGCATACAGATTGATCTTCGTTCCGTCTAAGGTAACGTTCTCCTTACCCTTGAGTTCCTGCAGAAGACGCTGCTTCTCTAACTCCTTATCGAGCTTTGCCTGATACTCCGCTAAAAGCTCCTCGGAAGGATCAATGTAGAACTTACCCTCGAATCCATCAACAATACCCATATGACCATCTGCATCCTCCGGGAAATCAATTCCGATCAGAGCAGGAATGTTCATGGTACGCGCAAGGATCGCGGTATGGGAATTGGTAGAACCAAGGTGAGTTACAAATGACAGAACCATGGACTTATCGAGCTGTACTGTCTCTGATGGTGCAAGATCCTCTGCTAACAGAATGGATGGCTCTGTTGCATTGAATCCACCACCCTCGTTACCTGAAAGAATTGCAACCACACGATTACTGATATCCTTGACATCAGCAGCTCTCTCACGCATGTAGTCATCGTCCATGCTTGCAAACATCTCAGAGAAATTGTCTCCCGTCGTAGCTGTCGCAAACTCAGCGTTCACCTGCTGGGTACGGATGATGTTCTGTACAGACTCAACATAGTCAAGGTCATCCAGCATCATCTGATGAACCTCGAATACCATTGCGTTTGCTTCTCCAACCTCTTTAAGAGCCTTATCGTGAAGTCCCTGAAGCTGTGCCTTAGCATCTTCTCTTGCCTTATCGAAACGTGCGATCTCTGCCTCAGGGTCGTCAATCTTCTGACGCTTTACCAGGTTGTCCTGCTTACGATAAATGCAAATCTTACCGATTGCAATACCGCCAAAAACACTCTTTCCTGAAAATTCCTTAAACATAGGCTTACAGGTTCTCCTTCATAAACTTCTCTAACTCAGCAACAGCTGTGTCTTCCTGGTCTCCGTCACACTTGATGGTAACTTCCATACCCTGCTTAACACCAAGGCTCATAACACCAAGGATTCTCTTAGCGTCAACTTCCTTACCGTCCTTAGCAATTGTAACATTGCATGGATATGCAGCTGCAGCCTTGACAAAAAGGCCTGCTGGTCTTGCGTGAATACCTTCTGGATCAGTAATTGTGTAATTAAATTCTTTCATTTTTTGTCCTCCTATTGGTCCTAGACCTTTTCATTCTGCTTTTATTATACCAATCTTCACAACGGTGTCAAAACTCAATTGCAATTTGGTCGATATTGTAACATAAAAATCTGAACATGTGAACCACTATTTTCAAAAAAAGAAAACGTTTTCTTTAACAACTTTGTTTTTACCCTTTTTATAGACTATTAATAGGAAACAAACGGTTCCGCAAAGGTAATTTTCCCCCCCACGAAACCGTTTTTGTTTTTTTTTAATATTTCGTCTTAAGCTATAAATTATTTCTATTCTGCATCCTTGCGAAGAATTCCAAGAAGTCCGCAGGTGATAACAGAACCGATCAGCCATGCAACGATGTACATCAGTGGATTACCTACCGTTGCGAATACGAAGATTCCGCCGTGAGGTGCCATCAATGTGCATCCAAAGAGTGCGGATAATAATCCTGCCACTGCTGAACCGATGAAGGTTGCCGGGATCACGTGTCCCGGATCTGCTGCTGCAAACGGGATTGCACCCTCTGTAATGAAGGAAGCACCCATGATGATGTTGGTAACCTTTGTCTCTCGCTCAGCTGCATTAAACTTTTTCGGGAAGAAGATGGTTGCAAGTGCGATTCCAAGTGGAGGAACCATTCCACCAACCATTACAGCTGCCATTGCAATGTAGCATACCTTAACCTTTGGATCTGCCACATCTGCGCCTGCCTTGATAAGCTCATTTGCAGTTCCAAGCATACCTGTACCGAATACGTAAGCTGCCTTGTTGATCGGGCCACCCATATCGATTGCCATCATTCCACCAAGGATCAGTCCCATGAGCCAGATTGCTCCGGAATCATAAACAGCATTCAGCATGGTAGAAAGACCTGTGTTAACAACTCCAATGATCGGATTCAGGATGAAGCACATAAGAACTGCTTCACAGAAGATTCCAACCAATGGGAAGATCAGAACCGGACGGATTCCCTGAAGAGACTTCGGGAAGTTCTCCGTACACTTCTTCAGCATTAAAACAATAGCTCCTGCAAGGAAACCGGCTGCAATACCTCCCAGGAATCCGGAAACAGTATTACCGCTGTTAGGACCTGCAAATGCAAAGTTCTTAATGAATCCAAGGAAACCGCCTACATTCTTCTCTGAGAACATGAAGCTTGCCTCACCGTGGTCGTTAAACAGAGCTGTATTACCACCGGATGCAAGAAGACCACCGACAAAACCAACTGCAAGACCCGGACGATCTGCAATGGAGTATGCAATGTAACCTGCAAGTACCGGAACCATCATTCCCATTGCTGTTCCACCGATAGACTTAAGGAACGCTGAGATCGGTGTTGCAGAACCGAAGGCTCCACCGACATCACCATAGCCCATCAGGGTATCCAGCAGGAAGGCAAGTGCTACCAGGATTCCACCGCCGACAACGAACGGAAGCATGTGAGATACACCACTCATCAGATGTGTATAAATCTGATGTCCTACGCTGTCATTGTTATCCTGTGATGCTGCTGCAGTCTGACCGGCTCCGGATGCGCGATAGATCGGAGCATCTCCCTGGCTCGCCTTTTTCACTAATTCATCTGCCTTGTGAATTCCATCTGCCACCTTTGTATCGATCACCGGCTTACCGTCAAATCGATCCATAGGTACCTTTGCATCGGCTGCTACGATAACACCCTTTGCGGATGCGATCTCTTCTGCACTGAGAACATTCTTGGCTCCGCCGGAACCACGGGTCTCAACCTTGACACGTACACCAAGCTCCCTACCTGCCTTCTCAATGGCCTCTGCTGCCATGTAGGTATGTGCAATTCCGGTAGGACATGCTGTAACCGCAACTACATCGAAGGAACCTGAAACTCCTTTTCCTTTTCCCTGAGACTCACGCTCCTGCTCTGCCTTGTCAATGATGCTTAAGAACTCTTCCTTGGAGGAAGCATTCTTCAGAGCTGCAACAAAGCTTTCATTCATAAGAAGCATAGAAAGTCTGGATAAAACCTCAAGGTGAAGATTATCCTTGGAATTTGGTGCTGCAATCAAGAAGATCAGCTTAACCGGCTCTCCATCCAGTGCATCGTATTCTACACCGTTTGGCAACACCATAGCTGCAAGTCCCGGTGCTGTAACTGCATCAGACTTACAGTGAGGAATTGCAATTCCATCACCGATTCCGGTGGTGGACTCCTCTTCTCTAGCAAGAACGCCTCGCAGATATTCCTCTCGATTGGCAATGTTGCCTCTCTTTTCCATAAGGTCTACCATTCGATTGATTGCATCTTGCTTTCCCAGAGCCGAACCATTCAGTTCAATGCTCTCTACTGAAAGTAGATCTCTAACTCTCATAACTCATTCTCCTTTTCTTTTGCCCTCTTAAACCTTTATCAATACGCCTGTCGACGCTATGACCAATACATAAATTCAAGTGACGACATGGATTAGAAATAGTTCTTGCCAAACTGTCCAAGAAGTTCTCTAACCTCATCCTTTGTTGCCAGGTTATCGGAAAAAGCGGAAGCCGAACCTGTACAAAGTCCTGTATAGAATGCCTCTTCGTAATCACCGGAATGCAGATATCCTGCGATAAATCCGGCTACCATGGAATCTCCTGCTCCAACAGAATTGCGAACCTGTCCCTTCGGCGGATTGCTTTCGATGACCTGTCCGTCCTCTGTTACAAGGAGAGCTCCCTCTCCTGCCATGGAGATCAGAACGTTGACCGCTCCCTTCTCCTGAAGCTTCTTCGCATATGGAACCACATCCTCCTTAGTCTTCAGCTCTACACCAAAGATCTCTCCAAGCTCGTAATTGTTCGGCTTGATCAGGAATGGATGGTAAGGAAGAACATTGATCAAAAGATCCTTGGTAGCGTCTACCACGATCTTAAGGTTCTTGCCCTCCAGATACTTCATAATGTCCATATACATGGATTCCGGCATAACGGATGGAATACTTCCGGCAAGAACCAGAATATCTCCTTCCTTCAGCTGATCCAGCTGCTGGTACAGCCGATCGATGTCCTCTTTAGAAATGGCAGGACCCATTCCATTGATCTCGGACTCCTCGTTACTTCTGACTTTGACATTGATGCGGGACATTCCGTCCTTAACCTCGATAAAGTTGCTCTTTACCTGTCGCTCCGTCAGAAGCTTATCGATCTGTCTACCGGTAAAGCCTGCCATAAAGCCAAGAGCCTCGCTGTCAACGTCCAGGTTCTTAAGAACCATGGAAACATTGATGCCTTTTCCACCCGGGAAAATCAGCTCCGCACTGGTTCGGTTGACTCTTCCCAGCGTCAGGTTATCCACGGATACAATGTAGTCCAGGGACGGGTTGAATGTTACAGTGTAGATCATTTGCTTACCTCCACAATATTTCTGCACTCGGCAAACTCTCTGCGCACCACGGCATCCGTGATGATGGTCGCAGAATCGAAAGCACCAAAGCTGATAGCAGAGACCCCTCCAAACTTACTGCCATCTGCCAATACATATTTTTCTCTGCAGCTCTCCATCGCCCTTTGCTTGACCATCGCCTCCTTTACCTCAGGGGTGGTAAATCCATTTTTCTTTGTGATTCCGTTGGTTCCAAAAAATCCCTTCGTAAAGTTATACTTCGCCAAAGAGGCAATGGCCTCCTCACCTACAATAGCCTCCGTCGCATGCTTAAACTCGCCTCCCAGGATGTACACCCTGCAACCTATCGTCGCCAGCTTCATGGCGTGACTGACTGCATTCGTAACGTACACAGCATCCTTACAGGTGATATGGCTAAGCATCTGATCGGTGGTGGTTCCGGCGTCAATATACACAAAATCCTCCGGTGTGATCAAAGCTGCTGCATAAGAACCGATGGTTCCCTTTTCTTTTATATTTCGTTCCATGCGTGATGCCACTTCGTCATCACGTGTTGAAAGCGATCCGTTTCGTGCTATGGCTCCGCCTCTGACCTTCAGAAGACGACCGGATCGATCCAGTGTCGTCAGATCTCTTCGGATGGTGGATTCACTGGAACCAAATTCCTCCATCAACTCAGTTACCGTTACGGATCCCCTGGCCTCGACCAGTGAAACGATCCTTGCAAAGCGTTCCTCTGTCAGCATGATGTCTTCCCCCTCCGGTCAATCATCGAAATCAATCGTTTCCCTTCAACATACGTCAATTATATTTTCATCTCCCTTTACATTCAATCATTTTCGGTCAAAATCATTCACAAAATGTCAACCGTCTTTTTGGTTAATTTGCCATAGTATGGTACACTGTTTCTATGGAAAAAAATTATAAAATCAAAATTGCATATGACGGAACCCGTTACTACGGCTGGGAACATCAGCCGGACCGCGAAACCATCCAGGGCAAGATCGAAACGGTTCTTGGCTGGATGCTTGTAACCGGCGGTGAACTGCCGGACGCTGACCTTCGCGAAAAAATGAAGCGTCAGCCCATCCCCGACATCATCCCCGATGTCATTGGAGCCGGTCGGACCGATGCCGGTGTTCACGCCCGTGGTATGGTGGCTTCTGTCCGTCTCGACACTGACCTGTCATGTGACGAGATCCGTAACTACTGTAACCGCTATCTCCCGGATGATATTGCCATTCGTGAAGTCACCGAGGCGTCGGAGCGTTTTCACGCCCGCTACAAGGCGGTAGGCAAGACCTATCGCTACACCGTCTATGACGGAGAAGTTCGCCCGGTCTTCAACCGCAAGTATTACACCTTCTGGGAGCAGCCTCTGGATGTGGAGAAGATGCAGCAGGCCGCAGCTCTTCTGGAAGGGAAGCATGACTTTAAATCCTTCTGCGGAAATTCGCGCATGAAAAAATCCACCGTTCGACTGGTGGATTCTATCGAGGTTCGCCGTAGTAAGGGCTATATTTACTTTACCTTCCATGGCACCGGTTTCCTGCAGAACATGGTCCGCATCCTGGTGGGGACACTGATCGAAGTGGGCCTTGGCAGGACGGCGCCGGAAGATATGACTGCCATCCTGGAAGCCAAAGACCGCAAGTGCGCCGGCCCTACCGCCCCAGCCAAGGGGCTTTGCCTTATGCACGTAGACTATTGATGGCATGAAGGGTCTGTTCCAGATCCTCCTTTGCATGAGCCGCAGAGATAAACATCGCTTCAAACTGACTTGGAGCGATGTAGATCCCCTGCTCCATCATCTGTGCAAAATATTCTGCAAATTTCTTCGTATCCGATGTTCTCGCACTTCTCTCATCTACGACCTTTTCTTTGGTCATAAAGACAGAAATCAGAGATCCTGCACGGTTCACATTCATTCCCTTATCTAAAAAAGCCTGTTCGATCCGGGTTGCGTAAGCATCCATTTTTTCATAGACAGACAAATCAGCTCTCAGGGCCTCTAAGGTTGCGATGCCTGCTGCCACGGCAATGGGATTGCCGGAAAGCGTTCCTGCCTGATAGACCGGTCCGCTGGGGGCAACACATTCCATGATCTCTTTTTTTCCGCCATAGGCTGCCAGAGGCATTCCTCCGCCGACGATCTTCCCCAGGGTCACCATATCCGGCCGGATCCCATAGTATGCTCCGGCCCCTCCGTAAGACAGGCGGAATCCTGTGATCACTTCATCAAAAATAAGGACCGCGTTGTTTTCTTCCGTTATCCGACGAAGGTCTGCAAGAAACCCTTCCTTCGGAGGTACCACTCCCATATTGGCGGCCACCGGCTCCACAATAACAGCTGCGATCTCATCGGGATTGGCGTCAAAGAGCTTCTGAACGGAGGACGTATCATTGTAATCCGCCAGAAGGGTGCACTTTGTATAATCCGCCGGTACCCCTGCCGAATCCGGTGTAGCTCCTGTCAAAAGTCCAGACCCTGCCTGTACCAGAAGTCCATCACTGTGTCCGTGATAGTTCCCGCGGAACTTAACGATCTTATCTCTTCCGGTATATCCTCTCGCCACACGGATCGCACTCATAACCGCCTCTGTTCCGGAATTTACCAGACGAACACAGGAGATCGCAGGAACTGCATCAATGATCAGCTCTGCCAGCCTGCTTTCCTGCTCCGTGGGCGCACCAAAGGTCAGCCCGCTCTCTGCCTTCTCCTGAACCGCCCGCACCACCGGCGGATATGCTGCTCCGAGAATATTCGGACCCCAGGAACCGATGTAGTCAACATATTCATTTCCATCGATGTCCCAGATATGGGATCCTTTGGCATGATGGATAAACCTCGGTGTCTGTCCCACCGACCGGTATGCTCTCACCGGAGAATTTACACCTCCGGGAATATATTTTTGTGCCTCTTCAAAGGCCGCCTTTGACCGCTCTGTTTTCATTTTAATCGCTCCTTTTATTCTTCCTTCAGCCACCGGGCCACTTCCAGTGCATGGTAGGTGATGATTCGATCAGCACCGGCCCGCTTCATTCCGGTAAGTGTCTCAAGGGTCAACCGCTTTCCGTCCACCCAGCCCATCTGCTGAGCCGCCTTGATCATGGAATATTCGCCGCTTACATTGTAGGCAATAAAAGGAACATCAAAACGCTCTCTTGCCTCCTTCATAATATCAAGGTAAGCCATGGCAGGCTTTACGATGATCATATCCGCACCCTCCAGGATGTCGTCCTCGATCTCACGCATGGCTTCTCTTCCGTTGGCAGGATCCATCTGATAGGACCTGCGATCTCCAAACTTCGGTGCAGACTCTGCCGCCTCACGGAAGGGACCGTAATAGGCAGAGGCAAACTTGGCCGAGTAGGCAAGGATCGGCGTATTCACACATCCGTTTTCATCCAGCGCCTCCCGAAGGGCTGACACACGACCGTCCATCATATCCGATGGTGCCACAATATCTGCCCCTGCCTTGGCGCAGGACACAGCCATCTTGGCCAAAAGCGGAAGGGTCTCGTCATTTTTCACCTCTCCCGTCTCATGATCTACCAGCCCGCAATGGCCGTGAGACGTATACTCACAAAGGCAGACATCGGCGATCACAAGGATCTGTGGATAGTTCTTTTTGATATAACGGATGGCCTCCTGGGTGATACCGTGGCAGTCATAAGCTCCGCTTCCCACTTCATCCTTATGATCCGGAATACCAAACAGAAGTACCGCCGGAATCTTCGCCTCCTTTACCCGATCCATCTCTTCATGCAGCCGGTCGATGCTGTACTGACAGATCCCCGGCATGGAAGGAATGGGATTCACCTGATCTTCCCCCGCCACAACAAAAACAGGATAGATCAGATCCGATACGCTAAGACGGTTTTCCCGAACCAGCGAGCGCATAGCCTCGCTGCTTCTTAATCTTCGAAAGCGTCTGAACTGTTCCATGATGTCCTCCTTAAACACTACCTCTGCTGCTGTCGAATCAGCTCCACAATTGCCTCGGCTGTAGCAACAGAAGGTATCTCAATCTCTTTGCTTTCTTTTTTCTTTTCCAGTATTCTGCCCAGTTCGGCAGCTGTGATTCTGCCAATACAAAGGGGCGTTGCGTCTTTGATCTCACCGTTGCTCCGGAAAAACTCCCGGACTCCTGCCGCCGAGGAAAAGACAATATAATCCGTATCCGCTGCAAAATGCTCCACCAGAGAGCTGCGGCAGGCACTGTAATAGATCTTGCAGTCTGTAAAGGGGATCCCCTTCTCTTCCAGGACCTTCGGAAGATCCTCCGATGCGATCTTTGCCCGCAGCAGAATCACTTCTTCTCCGTCTCCCACGACCCGGGCCAACTCCTCACCAAGGGCTCCGGCCGTATACTCCTTCGGCATCAGATCACAGGCAAATCCGTACTCCATAAGCGTCTGGGCGGTTCCCTCTCCGATGCAGGCGAACCGGCAGCCAAACAGACTGCGCAGGTCGCTCCGGCGCTTTTTGAGACCTTCAAAGAAGATCCTCACTCCATTGGCCGACGTAAAGGTCAGCCAGTTCCCCGGCTGAAACGTCCTTGGAATATTCTCATAGGACGGCAGGATCTGAAGATGGGGGATCCTGCGAACACTTGCGCCCTCCTCCTTCAGCATCTGAAAGACCTTTCTTGTAAAAGAGTCCGTTCCCGTAACGGTTACAGAGGTACCTGCCAGTTCTCCCCGCTGCTTTTCTTCGAAGGAAAGTCCTGCCACCTGTCCAACTACAAGAATCCCCGGTGTCGGCACATCCTTGGCCAGCTGTGCAATATTTTCCAGGGTTCCGTTTGTCCTTGTTTCCTTTGCCGAATATCCGCAGCTGCATACTGCCGCCGGGGTCTTCGGAGATCTTCCTCCCCG
Source organism: uncultured Lachnospiraceae bacterium (assembly GCA_946182825.1). GTDB lineage: Bacteria > Bacillota > Clostridia > Lachnospirales > Lachnospiraceae > Weimeria. The sequence continues at coordinate 173,213 of CAMGZH010000001.1, read as the reverse complement.
GATCAGTTCCTCGGTGATCTCCTGCAGATGGGAAAGTCCCATAAGGAACACCAGCGTTCCCCTCAGTCCTCCCAACTGTTCCCAGCTTGTATCATCCACCGGCTCTTTGGTCCGGGCTTTTGCCGCTGTGTGTCCTGTTACCACAGTAAAACTTCTGGCCACCTTTCGATGGGTCACCGGAATCCCCAGATGCTCCGGCACCGCCACGGCGCTTGTCACTCCCGGCACCAATTCGTAATCGATCCCGGCCTCAGAAAGAGCCATAACCTCTTCGCCGCCTCTGCCGAAAACATACGGATCGCCGCCCTTCAGACGAACCACCTGCTTGCCTTCCCCGGCCAGCTTCACAAGGATATCATTGATCTCTTCCTGGGAACGATAGTGTTCTCCCAGCCGTTTCCCCACATAGATCAGCTCCGCATCCTCCGGGGCTTCAAGGATCTCGTTGGGATCCAGCAGATCGTCAAACACCACCGCCTCTGCCTTTGACAGAAGCTCTCTTCCCCGAAGAGTCAGAAGCTCCAGTGAGGGGCCTGCTCCAATCAGAGCCACCTTCCCCTTTTTCGATTTCTTCTGTTGCTTTTCCTTTAACTTCTCTGCCGCCCGATTGCACAGGCTTCGATAGGAAGCATAGGGACCGCTGACGGTTTGATGGCGGCCGTCAAACATAACGTGCAGCGTCAGCCTTCCTTCTTCTGTTATCTTCGCCGAAGCTCCGGCTGATGCGGAACAGTCCGCTTCCAGAGCCGCCAGTATCTGCCGTTCCACAGAAAAACGCCGATAGCTTTCTTCATGCGAAATGGCGGAAAGCAGTATCCGAAGCCCCGGATCTCCTGCTCTGCATTCCACTGCTATAATGCCCTGACAGGCACTTGGAATGCACTCCTCTTCCTCCAGGATCCTGACATCGTAGTCTGAAAGATCTGCCGCCAAACGATCCAGCCCGGCCTTTGCCAGGATCAGTCCATCGCAAACCCCTTGGGAAAGCTTGCGAAGTCTGGTATCCACATTGCCTCGGATCCCTTCAAAGCCTGCTGCCGGCCAGAGCTTTTTCAGTTCGCTTTGCCGTCTGAGAGAGCCGGTTCCAACAATAACCTGCTTTTCTCCCTCCTTCTGACAGGTTGCACAGGCAACAAATTCCTGCATTTCTCCCCGTCTCGTCAAAAGCACATCTCTCGGATCTGCTGCCCTGGGTGTTGCCGCGATCACAAGTCCATCGGCCAAACGCATCGGGAGATCCTTTCCACTGTGGACTGCGATATCTGCCTCGCCGGATAAAAGAGCCTGCTCGATCTCTTTTACAAAAACACCTCTTCCACCCATGGAAGAAAGGGCACTTCTCCGGTCTTTGTCCCCCGCAGTCTCCATTTGAACCAGAGTCACCTCCATCCCCAGTTCTTCCAAAGCAGCCTTTACAAGGTTGCTCTGTACCATGGCAAGGGCACTCCCCCTGGTTGCAAGCCGGATCCGTCGTGGCAGAAAAGCTTCCAGAAGTTCCTCCACCTCTTCGTCACTGACCGCATGTCCCCTGCTGCGTCTTTCCAAAAGCGTCGCCAGGAGTTTTTTGTAGAATGCACCTCTTGCCTTCTGGGAAGGAAGCTTTCCAAACGTCTCCGCTCTTGCCTTTCCCATCCGGTCAAGAATCTCTCCTGTGTACTCCGGCAGTACCTTCTCCACCTGCTTTCTTGCCCACTGGGCCATAGCCGGAGATTTTCCTGCTGTTGTCATGGCTGCCACCAGATCCCCCTGTTTTACAAAGGAGGGGAAGATAAAGGTACAAAGCTTGGGATCGTCCACCACATTCACCGGGATCCCCCGCTTCCCGCAGTCTTCTGCGATCTGCCGGTTTAAGCTGCGATCAGAAGTCGCCGCAATACAATAGGAGATTCCCTCCAGATCTGCAGTCTCATAATCCTTACAGAAGGTCTTTGCCCCCTGTGCACGAAAAGAGAAGTTCCGAGCCACAAGAACAAGGTTCGCATCGAACCTTCTGAGCCTTTGGAACTTCTCTTCTGCCACTGCTCCTCCCCCGACAATGAGGAAGGCTTTGTTACTGATATCCTGAAAAAAAGGAAAAAGGGTCATCTGCCCATCCTTTCCAATACGTTAATAAATGTCTGAAGCTCCTTTGCGGATGCTTCCTTCTTGTACTCAAAAATAAAATGATCAATACCGCCGGTAAATCCTTCTGTCAAAGACTCCATCCGTGGCATGAACTTACGGAACAGACTTTCCTTGATCAGATCGTCCATTGCCTCTTCAATGATCTCTTCCGCCAATGACATCTGAGACATTTTAACCTGGTTGTTTTCCCGTGCCAGCTTCTTAAAATCATCGATGCCGATCATAGAAGCTCCCGGCAGCTTTGCGATCTCTTCATCCAGATCCTTTGGAACCGCAAGATCCACAAAGAGACGCTTCCTGGGTGTAAGACCATTCAGATGTGTTGCTGTCATCGTATAGTGGGGACTCTTCGTTGCCGAAATAATAATATCCGCCTCTTCTACCGCCTGATACCTCTCCTCATATGGAATGAGGGAGATCCTTGGATCATTGATATGCGTCCTGTGAATGGTCGCTGTGATCTCACAGTCCCCGTAGGACAGAAGATCCATGCGCATCTTTTTGCCGATTTCACCGCCGGCTCCGATCATCAGAATCTTCTTGGAGCCTTCCGTAAATTTATGACAATAGGCCGCTCCGATGGTTGCAACGGAAACCGACGTCTTGGAAAGAAGCGTATCGGTCTTGACCTTCTTCGCTGCTGCAAGGGCCGCCTGAAAAATCTGATGAAACTCTTCCCCGAGACATCCGCTGCTCTGGGCAAGGAAGTATGCCCGCTTGACCTGTCCCAGGATCTCATCCTCTCCTATGACCATGGACTCCAATCCGCTTGCCACACGGAAAAGATGCCGCAGGGCATCCTCTCCCTGAAAGATCAGCAGGTGCTCCCGGATCAAGGATACGTCCGTATCTGTATACCGCGCCAAAAGGCGTGTCGCCTTCTGATACTCACCGCTGCCATAAATCTCCAGACGGTTACAGGTGGATAAAAAAACACACTCTGATATCCCATTCTGTCGCAAACGTTTCATGTAGTCAACGACATTTTCATCGGACAGGGCGAGCCGCCCCCTTAAACGTTCGGAGGCGGTCTTAAAGTTAATAGAAACAACAAACATAGATTATTCTGCTTTCATAGCCTCTGCAAGCGCATGAAAAGCTCCTGCATCAGCTTCCTTTCTGGTTGAGCGAATGGTTACCTGTTCCTGAACAACGTCCATTCCCTTCATTGCTTCAAGTTGCTCTCTCATTTTCTTGGCCGCCATCGGACCCCAGGATCCATTCTCGATCAGGCCCACCTTGCGTCCGGTCAACGCCTTTGCCTTCAGGTGATTGATAAAGTCCTCCATCGGAGGGAACAGTCCACCGTCATACGTGCATGCCGCAAGGATCATCCTGTCATATAAAAATGCCTTCTCAATGGCGTAGGAAGCATGTACACGGGTAAGATCCAATGTCTCTACCTTCTCCCCGGCCTCTTCCAGTTCCTTTGCAAATGCAAGGGCTGCCTTTTTCGTATTTCTATGAATGGAAGCATACGCCAATAGGATACCACTTTCCTCCGGTGAATAGGTGCTCCATTTCTGATACTTTTCGATATAATAGCCCAGATCCTCTTTCAGGACCGGTCCATGGAGGGGTGCGATCCGCGCAATATCAAGGGTTGCCGCCTTTTTCAAAAGCTGCTGGACTGGAGATCCGTATTTTCCCACGATGTTGGTATAATACCGTCTTGCCTCTGCGATCCATGGCAGATCCTTCGATAATGCTCCAAAGGTTCCAAAGCCGTCCGCTGAGAAAAGTGTCTTCTCACTCTGCTCATAGGTCACCATAACCTCCGGCCAGTGAACCATCGGCGCCATAAAAAACTGCAGGGTATGACTTCCAAGGGAAAGCTCTTCCCCCTCTGCCACAACCTTCAGTCGATCGGTGAGATCCATATCAAAGAACTGGGGCAGCATGGCTTTTGCCTTAGCGGAGCAGACAAGGATCGCCCGGGGATACTCTGTGGCAAACCAGCCGATATTTGCTGCGTGATCCGGTTCAAGATGGGAGATCACAAGGTAGATCGGCTCTGCTCCCGCAAGAGCTTCCTTCAGATTCTTCTGCCATGTTTCACTGGCTCTCTGGTCAACGGTATCCATTACCGTAACAGCGTCGTCGAAGATCACATAAGAGTTATAGGATACGCCATTGGGAATCGGGTACTGACTTTCAAAAAGATCCAGTGTCAGGTCATCCGCACCGATGTATTTTACTGTACTTGTCACTTCCATAAATTATCTCCTTTCGTCCCAAATGCTGCTAGAACAAATTATATTTTGCCAGATAGGTAACGATGGCATCCCCCTTCAGCGGCGGCTTTTGAAGCCGTTCTGCCGGATCGTTGTTGACCATCATCTCTGCTGTCATTGCATTAAATCCACTTTGCCTTAAATATTCCACTTCGTATTCGCCCAGCTCTTCTCCCGTGGATACCAGCTGCATCATGGAATATATATTCCGGTAATGATCCGTCAGGGTAAAGAGATCCCATTCCTGACTCCACAAACTGTCATGTCCGTCCTTCTCATCCAGCTGCTTTAAATACAAAACCTGTTCGGCGATCAGAAGGTCGTTCCCCTCATCCGATACCGGAAGGGTTCCCTCTCCGATGTCTCCCGCAACCTGACGGCACATCTCCCATGCCTTCTCGGTCTCGTGTTGCAAAAGCAGATCCCGGATCATGGATAGCACATTCTCTTCCTGTCCGTCCTTTTCCGGATCTTCCATTGTGTCAGAATATGCTCTTACGCCTCTTGCCCGGATCCAGACCTGCAAAAGCTCCTTCGCCAGAACAGCGTATACCTGCATCTGATCCTTTTCATAATGACTCGGATCGATGGTCTGCCCGGCATCCATCAGGATATGGAACATCCAGCTGCAAAAATCATCAAAGTATGCCCGGCGCATAACACACATAAGCTCTCCCGGACAGACCGTCTCCTCCATGGCCGCATCCCACGCCCATACATCTTCCGGATACAACTTGGCGAGGGAGGCTCCCACTGCATCAAGGTCCTCCGGATGCTGTGTTTGTCCGTATGTATCGCGATAGGACATGGGGGTATGGATCACGCCGGAAGCGATCACATCATACTCCTGTAAAAGCGCTTCATAGGCCTGCTCCGTCCGGATCCTTCCGTCTTCCTCCGTGAAGAACTTCCCCTCCGGACAGATGCCGATATTTTCCTGTCCGGGATAATTTTTCCAGACCCAATAGACTCCCGTCAAAGGTCCGAAATAACCATTAAGCTCCGATATCTGATCTGCTCCGTTATCATCCCGCAGATACCCCAGATCTTCCTCCAGCGCTGCTCCCACCTGAAGGGGAGCATAAACAGGATCCTCCGGAGGACAAAATACTTTGTGTGTCATAACAAATATTGTTGTCGCCATGGCTTCTCCTTATTCCTTGCTCTTTTCTCTCTGAAGTTGTCTAAATTCTGCACAGGTCATGGGCTTACCGAAGTAAAATCCCTGTACCATATCACAATGAAGGGCCTTCAGCCGATCCACCTGTTCTTTGGTCTCGATTCCTTCCGCCACAACGTTAAGTCCCAACCGCTGTAACAGATTCAGTGTTCCTGTCACAAGAAGGTTCTGTTCATCCTCCTCCGGGAATCCCCGGTCGAAAAAGCACATATCCATCTTGGCAGTGTCAAAGCTTAAGGTTCCAAACACCGACAGATTCGAATAGGATTTGCCAAAATCATCCATGGAACACTTGGCACCTGTCCGGTGAATATCATCGATCAGCTGTCGAAGCAGTTCGATGTTCTCATATGCGATATTCTCTGTCAGCTCAAATTCCAGATACCTGCCCGGAACCTTCGTCTCTTTCATGATCTTACGATAGGGAGCAAAAAATCCCGCATAGTTGATGGCTGCCTTGGAAATATTCACCGAGATCACCGGCACTTCCACATCCTCTTCCTTCATCCACTCAGCGATCTGTTCACACACCTGTCGGAAGATACACAAGTCGATCTTCTGGATCATTCCGTTTCGCTCAAAAACCGGAATAAACTGATCCGGTTTGATGAAGCCGGTCTCCTCGGAGATCCACCTAGCCAAGGCCTCCCCTCCATGAATCTGCCCATCCGACAATCTTACCTTCGGTTGCAGATAGAAGGTTATGTTCTTATCCCGGATGGCCTGATCCACATGATTTTCCAGGTAGTGTTCCAGCTTCAGCCGGTTCTGAGCTTCCTGGTCATATTCATGGAGGTTGATATCCGTGAAACGGCTCGGGGTCGCATCCTTTAACGCCTCCAGCGCACGGATGACCATATCCTCCAGCGCCTTTCCCTTGACACTGTTATTGTAAACACCAAACCGGATCCTTGCGGCTGAAATGACCTTATTATCATTTAAAGCCATTTCCACCTGAGTCTGCAGCCGGAAACATTTCTTATGGATATCATTTATGGAATCTGCCAGCATGTAAAAACCGAAGTTGGAATCCCCCATATAACACATATACTCGTTCTCATTGAGGGTCGTCTCCATATGCCGGTAAATATCCCGTAACAACTTCGTTCCCCTTGCCTCTCCCAAAGAGAGTAAGAGGTGACTGTAGGCATCGAGGGTGGCAAACACAAAATAGCGTCTTGTGGTCGGCACCTTCTTGATTCTGTCGTCCAGATAGAGCCTTGTATATCCCTTGGTCACCTGATCAACGTAGGCACGGTCCTTATAGGTCCTTGCCCGCTGGGCCTCCCGCAGAGACGAGACCGCCTCTCTGGAAAGAACGGCAATCAGGATCAGGATCGCCAGGGTAAAACCATGCCGGAATCCAATGGTAGAATCCATGGTGTTACCAAGGATCAGATAACGGAGCACATCAACTCCCGCTCCCATAGCCATGGATAAAAAGGCCGCAATGGTTACGATAGAATGCTTATCTCCATTATGCCGATAATTCCGCAACAGATAATAGATCATAACAGCCGCTATGATACCAAGCATCACGAAAGTTCCGTGCATCCCCACTTCCAGAGGAATTCCTCCGCCGATGTATGCCCCCATCAGGATCAGGATCCATACATTGTATGCGATCAGCAGCAAATTCAAAGCCCGCCGACCTTCCTTGACCACATCCCGGAACATCAGAAGCAGTAACATTGGAATGATGGCCATTGCTCCAAAGAAAATCTGGTATCGCATGGTAAGATTCCCGGAAATATACTGTGGGAAGGGCGAATCGATAAACACCCAGACACTGGCCGCAAAGCACAGAAGACCCAGATAAAACGGCGGCTTCTTCGACTGGCTTTTCACGCGGTAAAGCCGCATCAACCCGGTATAGACCAGAAGCAGAATTCCCAACAGATCCAACAGAACGACAAAAAACATCTTCTGAAAATTCAATACCAAGACAAACTCCCGTATATCTGCCGCGGATCCCGCTGCCATATACTTCAGAAAAAATCTCTGATCCAGGTCCATGGGATTGGTCAGATTCATCTGGAGGACCTTACCGGAGGGATTCTTATTGATCTTAAAAATTGCCCAGTGCTCACTGCTCTCATGTCCAAAACGGTAGCTGGAAGCATCGGATTGCAGGACCCTCTGCCGATTGATCGTAATGTCATAATCCATATACCCGGTCCAGAAAGCTATATACATGCCCTGGGATATACCGGGATCCTTGATCTGACACCTTATCTTCCGTTCCTTGCCTGCCTTTATGACAAAAGGCCTGCTTCGGTCGATAACTTCCCCGGTGTCGGCATCTGTCCACTGCACATTAAATTCATGCGGCTTCCCCATCGGCAGCTTGATCTGCATTCCCTTATTGATCAGGATCGACGCCGTAAAAAAGACAGAAATGATAACGGCAATCGCTACACATACCGTATAGTTACTGATTTTTCTGATGTTCTTGATATTCTTGATCGTATTCATACATTTCCCCAGTCGCCCCAATGCATCGTGTGAAAAATACTATCGTTAACTTTGATTATAGCAAATGGGTTACGGAAACGAAACTAAAATACTCCGGGCAGATTTACAAAAATCCACCCGGAGTATTTCTACAAAAACTATATCAGGATCAAACAGCCTTTAATGCGTTCTCCACATCTGCAATCAGATCCGCTGCATCCTCAAGTCCACAGGAAAGTCTTACAAGTCCTGCCGGAATTCCAGCTGCCGCCAGCTGCTCATCCGTCATCTGACGATGGGTGGAAGTAGCCGGATTCAGACAACAGGTCCTTGCATCTGCCACATGGGTCTCAATGGCTGCGATCTTAAGCTCTTTCATGAAAGCCTCAGCCGCCTTTCTTCCTCCCTTGATCTCAAAGGAAACGACACCGCATCCACCCTTCGGAAGGTACTTCTGTGCCACCTCATAGAAAGGATCACTCTTAAGACCGGAGTAGCTTACCTTCTCGATCTTAGGATGCTTTTCTAAAAATTCTGCCATAGCCTGTCCGTTTTCCACATGACGGGCCATACGTACATGAAGAGACTCCAGTCCCATATTCAGCAGGAAGGCATTCTGCGGTGACTGAATGGAGCCAAAGTCTCGCATCAGCTGAGATGTAGCCTTGGTGATAAAGGCTCCTTCCTTGCCAAACTTCTCTGCATAGACAATGCCGTGGTATGAATCATCCGGCTGACAAAGTCCCGGGAACTTATCCGCATGAGCCATCCAGTCAAAGTTACCGGAATCCACAATGGCTCCTCCTACACCTGCACCGTGTCCGTCCATGTACTTGGTGGTGGAGTGGGTCACAATATCCGCTCCCCATTTGATTGGCTGACAGTTCACCGGTGTAGGGAAGGTGTTATCCACGATCAGAGGCACACCGTGTGCATGAGCTGCCTTGGCAAAAAGCTCAATATCAAGAACCGTAAGTGCCGGGTTGGCAATGGTCTCTCCAAAGACAGCCCTTGTATTCTCTTTAAAAGCCCCATTCAGTTCCTCTTCACTGCAATCCGGGCTTACAAAGGTCACTTCAATTCCCATCTTCGCCATGGTAACAGCGATCAGATTAAAGGTTCCCCCATAAATAGAAGAAGATGCTACAATATGGCTGCCACACTCACAGATATTAAAAAGTGCAAAGAAGTTGGCAGCCTGTCCGGAGCTCGTCAGCATCGCAGCACATCCACCCTCTAACTCTGCGATCTTCGCTGCAACCGCATCATTGGTGGGATTCTGAAGTCTAGTATAAAAATATCCGCTATCTTCAAGATCAAACAGTCTTCCCATAGCCTCACTGGACTCATACTTAAAGGTTGTAGACTGAACGATAGGAACCTGTCTCGGTTCACCATTCCCCGGACGATATCCGCCCTGTACACACTTTGTTCCCTGACCGAATTCTACTGCCATTCTTCCATGCCCCTTTCCGGTTTCTTTTTCTCACAACAGAGCCTAGTATAACAAAAACAGATGGTCACTTCACCCAAGCAAAGTGGTAGGTTTTTCTGTTTTTTCTGACAACAATATTTCTTTGTGTAAATTTTGCAATTTCTATTGTGCAACCGCGAAAATATCGGTAAAATTATACATATAACATCCAGAAGGGAGGATACACATGAACGTTTATACTACGGACAAAGTCAGAAATGTGGTGTTACTAGGCCACAGTGGGGCGGGCAAGACCAGCCTCTTGGAATCGGTTGCTTACTTAGCCGGACAGATCCCTCGCCCCGGTACCATCGAAGCTGGTAACACCATTTCTGATTACGACAAACTGGAAATTGAGAACCATTTTTCGATCAACACCTCCGTTGTTCCAATCGTCTGGAATGACACCAAAGTAAACTTCTTAGATACTCCCGGTTATTTCGAATTTATCGGTGAGGTTGAAGAAGCGGTTTCGGCTGCCGATGGGGCCATCATCCTCATCTCCGGCAAGAACGGCATCGAGGCCGGAACCAAACGAGCCTGGGAGATCTGCGAACGATTCCACCTCCCCCGTATGTTCTTTGTAACCGAAATGGATGTGGATAAGGCCAGCTACCGCGAGATCGTAGAAGGCCTGCAGGAGCTGTACGGCAAGAAGATCGCTCCTTTCCATTTCCCCATCCGCGAGAACGGGGAATTCGTCGGATATGTCAATGTGATCCAGCAGATCGGTAAGCGTTGGAAGAGTGACGGCACCGTTGAGCACTGTGATGTTCCGGACTACTCCCGGGAATATCTCTCACAATATCGGGAGATCTTAATGGAATCCGTGGCAGAGACTTCCGACGAATTTATGGATCGGTATTTCAACGGTGAGGAATTCTCCGAGAATGAGATCCGAGCTGCTCTTCGTGCCAATGTTTCTTCCGGTGATATTGTCCCGGTTATGATGGGTTCCAACCTTACCAACCGCGGCATGTACACCATGATGTACGATATCATCAAGTATCTTCCTTCACCGGAGGATCGCAGCATTTCCGGAATTCACGCCGATACAAACGAAGTTTATGAGGCGGATTACGATTTTGCAAAGTCCAAGAGCGCATACTGTTTTAAGACCATCGTCGATCCCTTTGTAGGCAAGTATTCCCTAATCAAAGTGAATTCCGGCGTCTTGAAAACCGATGATCTTCTCTTCAACAAACACAAACAGACCGAAGAAAAGATTGGAAAACTCTATATATTAACCGGCAATAAAGCCGTGGAAGTTCCGGAACTTCACGCCGGCGATATCGGAGCTCTTTCCAAATTAAGTCAGCTTGCCACAACAGACTCCCTGTCTACAAAGAACAATCCGATTCTTTACATCCGGACTGCTCTTTCCACACCTTATACCTTCAAGCGATATAAGACGCTAAACAAAAAGGATGAAGACAAGGTGGCACAGGGTCTTGCCAAGCTATGTCTTGAGGATCTTACGCTTCGCATTGTTAACGACAGTGCCAACCATCAATCACTGATCTACGGTATCGGTGACCGCCATATCGATATCAGTGTTGCCAAATTAAAAGAACGGTACAAAGTCGAAGTAGAACTTTTAGAACCTAAGATTCCTTACAAGGAGACCATACAGGGTTCCTCCGATGTGGAATATAAATATAAAAAACAATCCGGTGGTCATGGTCAGTATGGTCATGTCAAGATGCGTTTCTCTCCAGATGAAGATCCGCAGTGTAGCTACCACTTCACCGAATGTGTTGTCGGTGGAGCCGTTCCTAAAAACTACTTCCCAGCAGTGGAAAAGGGACTTGCTGAAGCTGTTCTTGCCGGTCCTCTTGCCGGATATCCGGTCATCGGTATTCACGCCGAACTATATGATGGTTCCTTCCATGCCGTTGACTCCTCAGAACTCGCATTTAAGACAGCTGCTAGAGAAGCATTTAAAAAAGGCGTTATGGATGCCCATCCGATTCTTCTCGAGCCGATTGAATCCTTACGTGTGGAAGTGCCTGATACTTACACCGGTGATGTCATGGGAGATCTGAACAAGAGACGGGGAAGAGTTCTTGGAATGAATCCAACAGAATATAAGAAGACCGAGATCCTTGCTGAAATTCCACTGGCTGCTCTCTACGGGTATGATGCAAAGCTTCGCTCTATGACCAGCGGTTCAGGAACTTTCTCCTACGAACTGGCCCGCTATGAACAGGTTCCTGCCGATCTTCAAAAGGCAGAAGTAGAGCGCAGAGCCGAACTGCTCAAGAACAAAGATGCCGAAGCCTGATAACATTTGCTCTCTTTAAAATATGAATGAAAGTCATAACAAAAGGACCCCGGAATCATAAGATTCCGGGGTCCTCTTTACGCTTGAACATATAATATAGCTAAAAAGCTATGAATTGTAATCTATAAAATCAATTACTCGATAACGGAAGCTACACGGCCTGAACCTACAGTACGTCCACCCTCACGGATAGCGAATGTAAGACCCTGCTCCATAGCAACTGGGTGGATGAGCTCGATTGTCATCTCTACGTTATCACCAGGCATGCACATCTCTGTTCCCTCTGGAAGAGTGATGATACCTGTAACGTCAGTTGTACGGAAGTAGAACTGTGGACGGTACTCATTGAAGAATGGAGTATGACGACCACCCTCGTCCTTAGTAAGTACGTAAACCTGAGCAGTAAACTTCTTGTGACATGTAACAGTACCTGGCTTAGCAAGAACCTGTCCACGCTCGATAGCGTCACGGTCTACACCACGAAGAAGAGCACCGATGTTATCACCAGCCTGAGCATCATCAAGAGTCTTACGGAACATCTCGATACCTGTTACTACAGTCTTACCAACCTCTTCATGGATACCAAGGATCTCAACCTCATCGTTAACGTGAAGCATACCACGCTCTACACGACCAGTTGCTACAGTACCACGACCTGTGATTGTGAATACGTCCTCGACAGGCATAAGGAAAGGCTTATCTGTATCACGCTCTGGATCTGGGATGTACTCATCAACAGTATCCATAAGCTCCATGATCTTGTCGCCCCACTCGCCGTTAGGATCCTCAATAGCCTTAAGAGCAGAACCCTGGATGATTGGGCATCCCTCGAAACCATACTCCTCAAGCTGCTCAGTAACTTCCATCTCTACGAGCTCGATAAGCTCTGGATCGTCAACCATATCGCACTTGTTAAGGAATACTACGATGTAAGGTACACCTACCTGACGAGCAAGAAGGATGTGCTCCTTAGTCTGAGCCATAACACCATCAGTTGCAGCTACTACAAGGATAGAACCATCCATCTGAGCAGCACCAGTGATCATGTTCTTAACGTAATCAGCATGACCCGGGCAATCTACGTGAGCGTAGTGTCTCTTAGCTGTCTCGTACTCAACGTGAGCTGTAGAGATAGTGATACCTCTTTCACGCTCCTCTGGAGCCTTATCGATGTTTGCGAAATCTACCTGTGCGTTACCGTCTACACGTGCAGCGAGTACAGATGTGATAGCAGCTGTAAGAGTTGTCTTACCGTGATCTACGTGTCCGATTGTACCGATGTTTACATGTGGCTTGCTTCGATTAAAATGCTCTTTTGCCATTTCAAATTTCCTCCTGTGGAATATTTACCCCCTTAGGGGCTAGTGTCTGATTACCAGCTAAATTTAATTATATTAAATTTGACTGTTTCTTTCAACTGGTTTTTACATAGCAGCCATGCAAATGCGGCCGCTACATAAAACCAGATTTTAGCAAACAATAAGATTGATTACTTATGGTTGTTCAGGATCTGCTCCTGTACGTTCTTTGGAACTGCCTCATAGTGATCGAAGAACATTGAGTAGTTACCACGACCCTGTGTAGAAGAACGAAGATCGGTTGAGTAACCGAACATCTCAGCAAGTGGAACGAAAGCCTTAACAAGCTTACCATTACCACCAACATCTTCCATACCCTCAACACGTCCACGACGAGAGTTAACGTCACCGATAACATCTCCCATGTACTCCTCAGGCATTGTAACCTCAACCTTCATGATAGGCTCAAGGATCTGAGGGTTAGACTTCTTCATAGCTTCCTTGAAACACATAGATCCAGCGATGTGGAATGCCATCTCGGAAGAATCGACTTCGTGGTAAGATCCGTCGTATACAGTTGCAGAAATACCTACAACAGGGAATCCGCAAAGTACACCGGACTTAGCAGCCTCTTCGATACCTGTTCCAACAGATGGGATGTACTCCTTCGGGATTGCACCACCGACAACGGCGTTAACAAACTTGAAGGTCTCCTCACCGTTGACATCCATCGGCTCGAACTTAACCTTACAGTGACCGTACTGTCCACGACCACCGGACTGCTTAGCATACTTATACTCCTGATCAACAGGCTGAGAGAAGGACTCCTTGTATGCTACCTGTGGAGCACCAACGTTAGCTTCAACGTTGAACTCACGTAACAGACGATCTACGATGATCTCAAGGTGAAGCTCACCCATACCAGCGATGATTGTCTGACCAGTCTCTTCATCTGTATGAGCACGGAAGGTAGGATCCTCTTCTGCTAACTTAGCAAGAGCCTCTCCTAACTTCTGCTGACCTTCCTTAGTCTTAGGCTCGATCGCAAGCTCGATAACCGGCTCTGGGAACTCCATAGACTCAAGGATTACAGGATTCTGCTCGTCACAGATTGTATCACCTGTTCCAGTCATCTTAAGACCTACAGCTGCAGCGATATCACCGGAGAAGACCTCATCGATCTCCTCACGCTTGTTAGCGTGCATCTGAAGAAGACGACCAACACGCTCCTTCTTACCCTTTGTAGCATTTAATACGTAAGATCCAGACTTACAAGATCCTGAGTAAACACGGATGAATGCAAGCTTACCTACGAATGGGTCTGTCATGATCTTGAATGCAAGAGCTGAGAAAGGCTCCTCATCAGATGACTTACGTGTAATGTCGTTACCATCAAGATCAACACCGGCGATATCCGGTACATCTACTGGAGATGGCATGTACTCGATTACAGCGTCAAGAAGCTTCTGGATACCCTTGTTCTGATGTGCAGAACCGCAGAGTACTGGGATAGCTTCATTGTTGATTGTACCCTTACGCAGTGCCTTCTTCATCTCAGCAACTGTTGGCTCCTCGCCCTCAAGGTACTTCTCCATGAGATCCTCATCAAGGTCACAGATCTTCTCTACAAGAGTTGTTCTCCACTCTTCAGCCTCATCCTTCATGTCCTCTGGGATCTCACCAATTGTGATGTCCTCACCGGTCTTATCGTTGTAGATGTAAGACTGCATCTCAAACAGATCGATGATTCCCTGGAAATGATCTTCCTTACCAATTGGTAACTCGATAACAACTGCGTTCTTACCGAGCTTAGTTCCGATTTCATCTACGGTGTTGAAGAAGTCAGCACCTAAGATATCCATCTTATTAACGAATGCCATACGTGGTACATTGTATGTATCAGCCTGACGCCAAACGTTCTCAGACTGTGGCTCAACACCACCCTTAGCATCGAATACACCTACAGAACCGTCAAGTACGCGAAGGGAACGCTCTACCTCTACTGTGAAGTCTACGTGTCCCGGAGTATCGATGATGTTGATACGATGCTCCTGAGCACCCTTCTTAGGCTTTGCCTGCTCCTGCTGTGTCCAATGACATGTTGTTGCCGCAGATGTAATAGTGATTCCTCGCTCCTGCTCCTGCTCCATCCAGTCCATGGTAGCAGTACCTTCGTAGGTCTCACCAATCTTATAGTTTACACCGGTATAGTAAAGAATACGCTCAGTCAATGTAGTCTTACCTGCATCGATATGAGCCATAATACCGATATTTCTGGTTCTCTCCAGTGGGTATTCTCTCTTAGCCAAGATACGTTCCTCCAATTAGAATCTGTAATGAGCAAATGCCTTATTAGCATCAGCCATTCTATGCATCTCTTCCTTACGCTTTACAGCTGCGCCTGTGTTGTTGGCTGCATCCATAATCTCACCTGCAAGACGCTCCTGCATAGTCTTCTCACTTCTCTTACGTGAAAAGAATGTGAGCCAGCGAAGGCCTAAGGTCTGACGACGGTCAGGACGAACCTCGATTGGTACCTGGTAGGTAGCTCCACCAATACGTCTAGCCTTAACTTCGAGCTGTGGCATAACGTTATTCATAGCTTCTTCGAATACTTCAAGAGCTGGCTTACCGCTCTTCTCTTCAACTCTGGCAAAAGCTCCGTATACAATCTTCTGAGCGATACCCTTCTTGCCGTCTAACATTACGTTATTGACAAGCTTGGTAACAACCTTGCTGTTGTAAATAGGATCTGCCAGTACGTCTCTTTTTACTGTATGTCCTTTACGTGGCACGTTAACTTCCCTCCTTAATCATGGGTTTTGATTAAATCACCGGTACTCACATGTTAAAATGTGCTCGTGTCTATGTATCTTTGGAATAAATACAAACACTAACCATTTTAATAGCTCGTACGCTTGTGTTGTGTTCGTTCCTAAATATTATGGTTCAATTACTTAGAAGCCTTAGGTCTCTTAGCACCATACTTAGAACGAGCCTGCTTTCTGTCAGCAACACCAGCAGTATCGAGTGTTCCACGGATAACGTGATAACGTGTACCTGGAAGGTCCTTTACACGACCACCACGGATTAATACGACACTGTGCTCCTGCAGATTGTGTCCTTCACCTGGAATGTAGCTTGTAACTTCGATTCCGTTAGAAAGACGTACTCTGGCGATCTTACGAAGCGCTGAGTTAGGCTTTTTAGGGGTAGCTGTCTTAACAGCAGTACATACACCACGCTTCTGTGGAGCAGAAGTGTTTGTAGGACGCTTCTTAAGGGAATTGAAACCCTTCTGAAGAGCTGGTGAGTTAGACTTCTTCTCAGATGTCTGTCTACCCTTTCTTACTAACTGGTTAAATGTTGGCATTTATTTCACCTCCTGATTATTACTATGCCAATCTATTTCTAGGCATGCTAGCACATTATATATCCTCAATTCTTCACTGTCAAGAATAAATATTTCCAAACAAAAAAGATCCTACGGGTCACCTTTTATCAAAAATGCCCCGTAGGATCCTATTTTATTCACGAATCAGATGAAATAGCATGGGATCAATCTACATCCACCAGCTTAGCATCGCTCTCTTCTGCGACCTCAGCTGCTGCATCTTCCTCCTGAACCTGCTTCATCAGATCTTCATTGTAGTCTGAATTTAACTTGATATCGCGGTACTGCTTCATACCTGTTCCGGCAGGAATCAGCTTACCGATGATAACATTCTCCTTGAGTCCCTGAAGCTTATCAACCTTACCCTTGATCGCTGCATCGGTAAGAACCTTTGTAGTCTCCTGGAAGGATGCTGCGGATAAGAAGGAATCGGTTGCAAGAGCTGCCTTGGTGATACCAAGGAGTACACGCTCGCCTTCTGCAGGCTCCTTGCCTTCCTTCTCCATAACTTCATTGGTCTCGTCATAATCGAGGAAGTCAACCTGGCTTCCCGGAAGGAAGTCGGTATCTCCGTTGTTCTCGATTCGAACCTTACGCATCATCTGACGAACAATGATCTCGATATGCTTATCGGAGATCTCTACACCCTGCAGACGATATACACGCTGTACCTCAGAAAGGATGTAATCCTGTACAGCTGAGATTCCCTGTACCTTAAGGATATCATGTGGGTTGATAGAACCTTCTGTCAGTGGATCACCGGCATTCAGCTGCTGGCCCTCACGAACCTTGATATGTGAACCGTATGTGATCTGATATGTCCTAACATCTCCGTCTGCCGGATTTGTAATATCGATCTCACGCTTGTTCTTTTCCTCACGAATATGAACCGTTCCCGGAATCTCTGTGATAATTGCAAGTCCCTTTGGTCGACGAGCCTCGAAAAGCTCCTCAACTCGAGGAAGACCCTGTGTAATATCAGAACCAGCGACACCACCGGAGTGGAAGGTTCTCATGGTAAGCTGTGTTCCCGGCTCACCGATAGACTGAGCTGCGATGATACCAACAGCCTCACCAACCTGTACCGGCTGACCGGTTGCCATGTTCGCTCCGTAACACTTAGCACAGATACCGTTATGGCTTCGACAGCTAAGAACAGTACGGATCTTAACAGCCTCGATCGGATTACCGTTCTTATCTACACCCTTGCTGCAGATCGCATCGGCACGACGAGGTGTGATCATATGGTTCGCCTTAACAAGGACATTACCCTCTGCATCGCAGATTGTCTCACATGCAAAACGGCCTGTGATACGATCCTTAAGCTCCTCGATAACTTCCTTGCCATCCTTGAATGCTGATACATACATTCCCGGAATCTCACGGTCTGTTCCTGCAACACAGTCGCGATCCTTAACGATCAACTCCTGAGATACATCAACCATTCGACGTGTCAGGTATCCGGAATCCGCTGTACGAAGCGCTGTATCTGACATTCCCTTTCGAGCTCCATGCGCAGACATGAAGTACTCAAGTACGTCAAGACCTTCACGGAAGTTTGACTTGATCGGCATCTCGATGGTACGTCCGGTTGTATCAGCCATCAGGCCTCGCATACCGGCCAGCTGCTTGATCTGCTTATCAGATCCTCGCGCTCCGGAATCCGCCATCATGAAGATCTCGTTATATGCATCCAGACCTTCCAACAGATCCTTTGTCAGCTGCTTATCGGTAGCTTCCCAAACCTCAACGGTTTCCTTATAACGCTCTTCCTCTGTGATAAGACCACGACGGTACTGAACCTTGATCTTCTCAACTGTCTCCTCAGCCTTTTCGATCAGCTGTGGCTTCTGAGGAGGCACGGTCATATCAGAGATGGATACGGACATAGCGGAGATTGTGGAATACTTGTATCCCATTGCCTTGATATCATCAAGTACCTCTGCTGTACGTGTTGCTCCGTGTGTATTGATAACTCTCTCCAGGATCGCCTTCTGATCCTTCTTCTTAACGAGGAAATCAACCTCAGGCTTAAGCTCATTACCCGGAATGCTTCGATCAACAAATCCAAGATCCTGTGGGATGATCTCATTGAACATGAAACGTCCTAATGTAGACTCAACCACATCGGAAATTACGCTTCCATCCGGAAGTGTCTTAGATACACGGATCTTAATACGTGCGTGATACTCAAGCTGTCCGTTCTCATGTGCAAGGATCGCCTCGTTCAGGCTCTTAAATACCTTTCCCTCTCCGGTAGCACCCGGACGCTCCTGGGTCATGTAGTAGATACCCAGTACCATATCCTGTCCAGGAACCGCTACGACACCACCATCAGATGGCTTCAGCAGGTTATTCGGGGACAGAAGCATGAAACGACACTCTGCCTGTGCTTCCTGTGTAAGTGGAAGATGGGCAGCCATCTGGTCTCCATCGAAGTCCGCGTTGAACGCTGCACAAACCATTGGATGCAGGCGGATCGCCTTACCTTCTACAAGGATCGGCTCAAAGGCCTGAATACCAAGACGGTGAAGTGTCGGAGCACGGTTAAGCATAACCGGATGCTCTTTAATGACGTCTTCGAGGACATCCCATACAGCAGGATCGTTCTGCTTTTCTACCATCTTCTTGGCATTCTTGATGTTATGTGCGATTCCGTTGGAAACAAGCTCTTTCATAACGAAAGGCTTGAACAGCTCAATTGCCATCTCCTTCGGCAGACCACACTGATAGATACGAAGGTCCGGTCCTACGACGATAACGGAACGTCCTGAATAGTCAACTCGCTTTCCAAGTAAGTTCTGACGGAAACGTCCTGACTTACCCTTAAGCATATCAGAAAGAGACTTCAGGGCTCTGTTACCAGGGCCTGTAACCGCACGTCCACGACGACCGTTATCGATCAGCGCATCAACAGCCTCCTGAAGCATACGCTTCTCGTTACGGATGATGATCTCCGGAGCGGAAAGCTCGAGCAGTCTTCTAAGACGGTTGTTACGGTTGATGATACGTCTGTAAAGATCATTAAGATCGGATGTTGCAAAACGTCCACCATCCAGCTGCACCATTGGTCGAAGATCCGGTGGGATAACCGGAAGTACATTCAATACCATCCACTCCGGCTTATTGCCGGACTCACGGAATGCTTCTACCACCTCAAGACGCTTCATAATACGGGCACGCTTCTGGCCTGAAGCAGTCTCAAGCTCTGCTGTAAGCTCTTCAGAATCCTTCTCAAGATCGATATCCGCAAGAAGTTCCTGAATTGCCTCAGCACCCATTCCTACACGGAATGCATTATATCCATACTGATCAACATACTGTGCATATTCCTGCTCGGAAAGCACCTGTCTCTTCATCAGTGCTGTCTCGCCCGGATCAAGAACGATGTAAGATGCAAAATACAGTACACGCTCCAGGATTCGTGGGGACAGATCAAGGATAAGTCCCATACGAGATGGGATACCCTTGAAGTACCAGATATGAGATACAGGAGCTGCCAGCTCAATATGTCCCATACGCTCACGACGTACAGAAGCCTTTGTAACTTCTACGCCGCATCGATCACAGACAACGCCCTTAAAGCGGATCTTCTTATATTTACCGCAATGACATTCCCAATCCTTGGTAGGTCCAAAGATCTTCTCACAGAACAGACCATCCTTCTCCGGCTTTAATGTACGATAGTTAATGGTCTCAGGCTTCTTGACCTCACCTCTTGACCACGCTCTGATCTTATCCGGAGATGCCAGACCGATCTTGATAGCATCAAAAGATACGGACTGATTGGTTGCTTCCTTATTCTCTGGCATCGTATTCTCCTTCCCTTACTCTTCTTCATCTGTCATGCCGGACAGCTCGGATGCAAAAACATCGTCAACGTCAGCATCGGAATCCTCATCAATCGAAACAAGCTCACCGCTGTCCTCATCGAACTCCTGCTTTGTAAATCCAGCAGCAGCAAAGGATTCGTTATTCTCGAAGGCATAACGGCTGTTATCGTTGCCGCGGCTGTCTTCTGAAATGATCTTATTAATATCTGTATTACCGTATTCGGTAGACTCCATTAACTTAACTTCGTCTCCCTGATCGTCTAATACCTTAACATCCAAGCACAGGGACTGTAATTCCTTGAGCATAACCTTGAAGGACTCAGGGATACCAGGTGCAGGGATGTTCTCACCCTTGATGATTGCCTCGTATGTCTTAACACGTCCGACAACATCATCAGACTTCATGGTCAGGATCTCCTGCAGAGTATAAGCTGCGCCATACGCCTCAAGAGCCCAAACCTCCATCTCTCCGAATCGCTGTCCACCGAACTGAGCCTTACCACCCAGTGGCTGCTGTGTAACGAGGGAGTACGGACCGGTAGAACGTGCATGGATCTTATCATCTACAAGGTGATGCAGCTTCAGATAGTGCATGTGACCGATGGTAACAGGAGCTGCAAAATCATCACCTGTACGTCCGTCACGAAGCTGTACCTTTCCATCACGCTGAAGAGGTACACCCTTCCAAAGCTCTCTATGATCTCTATGATCCCACAGATACTGCATAACATCTGCGTTCAATGTATCCTCATACTTCGCCTTGAAGTCATCCCAGCTGTCATTAACGTAGTCGTTTGCCAGCTCAAGGGTATCCTGGATATCAATCTCCTTCGCACCATCGAATACCGGAGTCTCGATGTTAAAGCCTAAAGCCTTGGCTGCAAGAGAAAGATGGATCTCAAGGACCTGACCGATGTTCATTCGGGAAGGTACACCCATCGGGTTCAGTACGATATCCAATGGACGACCGTTCGGCAGGAATGGCATATCTTCTACCGGAAGCACGCGGGAAACGACACCCTTGTTACCGTGACGACCAGCCATCTTATCACCAACGGAGATCTTACGCTTCTGAGCGATGTAGATTCGTACAGACTTATTAACTCCAGGTGGAAGTTCATCACCATTCTCACGTGTGAAGGTCTTGGCATCTACGACAATACCGTAGTATCCATGAGGCACCTTAAGAGAAGTATCACGTACCTCTCTAGCCTTCTCACCGAAAATAGCACGAAGCAGACGCTCCTCTGCTGTAAGCTCTGTCTCTCCCTTAGGAGTAACCTTACCTACGAGAATATCGCCGGCACGAACCTCTGCACCAATACGGATAACACCATCCTCATCAAGATCCTTCAGAGCATCATCGCCGACACCCGGAACATCTCTTGTGATCTCTTCCGGTCCCAGCTTGGTATCACGGGACTCTACTTCAAACTCCTCCATATGAATAGAGGTATATACATCATCACGTACAAGACGCTCGGAAAGCAGAACCGCATCCTCGTAGTTATAACCTTCCCAGGTCATGAATCCGATCAGCGGGTTCTTACCTAATGCAAGCTCACCATCACAGGTAGATGGTCCGTCAGCAATAACCTCACCGGCCTCAACACGGTCTCCGCGGAATACGATCGGACGCTGGTTATAGCAGTTGGACTGGTTGGAACGTGAGAACTTGATCAGATCGTATACATCACGCTGTCCATCATCGGTACGTACAACAATACGGTTAGACTCAGCCTTCTCAACCACACCGGCATTCTTAGCCAGTACACAGTCTCCTGAGTCACGAGCAGCCTTACCCTCCATAGAAGTTCCGACAACCGGAGCCTCTGTTGTAAGAAGAGGTACTGCCTGACGCTGCATGTTAGATCCCATCAACGCACGGTTCGCATCATCGTTCTGCAGGAACGGAATCAATGCAGTCGCTACAGAGAATACCATCTTAGGAGACACATCCATGTAATCAAACAAGGACTTATCGTACTCCTGGGTCTCTTCACGGTAACGACCGGATACGGAATTACGCTTGAAGTGACCTTCTGCATCCAGCTTCTCGTTCGCCTGTGCTACGTGGTAATTATCCTCTTCATCCGCTGTCATATAAACAACTTCGTTGGTAACGATCGGATTCTTAGGATCTGTCTTATCCAGCTTACGGTATGGTGCCTCAATGAATCCATACTCATTGATACGAGCGTAGGATGCCAGTGAGTTGATCAGACCGATATTCGGTCCCTCAGGGGTCTCGATCGGGCACATACGTCCATAGTGAGAGTAGTGTACATCTCGTACCTCGAATCCGGCACGGTCTCTTGAAAGACCACCAGGTCCCAATGCGGAAAGACGTCTCTTATGTGTAAGCTCAGAGAGCGGGTTATTCTGATCCATGAACTGTGACAGCTGAGAGGATCCGAAGAACTCCTTAACAGCAGCTGTTACAGGCTTAATATTGATGAGCTTCTGAGGTACAACTTCAGACATATCCTGAGTTGTCATACGCTCACGAACCACACGCTCAAGTCTGGAAAGACCGATACGGTACTGGTTCTGAAGCAGCTCACCAACCGCACGTACACGACGATTTCCGAGATGATCGATATCGTCCTTTGTACCAACGCCCCACTCAAGGTGCATATTGTAGTTGATGGAAGCGAAGATATCCTCTTTTGTAATATGCTTAGGAATAAGATCCGCAATGTTGCGGCTGATAGCATACTCAATATCTTCCTTCGTCTCATTCTCTTCCAGAATCTGGGCAAGAACAGGGTAATAAACCTTCTCCTTAATACCAAGCTCCTGTGGATCACAGTCAACATGCGCTGTGATATCAACCATCAGGTTGGAAAGAACCTTAACGTCGCGCTCCTCTGTACGGATCATTACGTATGGCACACCTGCGTTCTGGATCTTATCAGCCAGCTCGCGATCTACCTTTGTGCCCTCTTCTGCAATGATCTCACCTGTGGATGCATCGATTACATCCTCAGCCAGAATCTGACGGTAAATACGATTGCGAAGTGCAAGCTTCTTGTTAAACTTGTAACGTCCCACCTTAGCCAGATCGTAACGACGAGGATCGAAGAACATAGCATCGATCAAACTCTGTGCGTTCTCAACTGTCATCGGCTCACCCGGACGAATCTTCTTATATAATTCTAAGAGGCCGTGCTCATAATCACCCTGAGAGCCCTCACCCTCAAGGCAAGGATCCTTGGCAAAGGATGCAGTAAGCTTAGGCTCGTCACCAAACATATCCAGGATCTGCTGGTTGGTTCCAAGTCCAAGTGCACGAAGGAGAACAGTTACCGGAACCTTACGGGTACGGTCAACTCTTACGAAGAATACGTCGTTAGAGTCTGTCTCATACTCAAGCCATGCACCACGGTTAGGAATAACGGTGCAAGAATAAAGCTTCTTACCTGTCTTATCGTGATCAATTCCATAATAAATACCAGGGGAACGTACCAACTGGCTGACGATAACTCGCTCAGCACCGTTGATCACAAAGGTACCTGTATCTGTCATGAGAGGAAGATCACCCATGAAGATCTCGTGCTCGTTGATCTCATCTGTTTCTTTATTGTAAAGGCGCACCTTAACCTTCAGAGGAGCTGCGTATGTAGCATCTCTCTCCTTACACTGAGGGATCGTGTACTTTGCCTCATCCCTGCACAGTGTAAAATCAACGAATTCCAGGCTCAGATGTCCGCTGTAGTCGGTAATCGGGGAGATATCCGCGAAAGCCTCTTTCAGACCTTCATCCAGGAACCACTGATAGGAATTCTTCTGAACCTCGATGAAGTTCGGCATTTCCAGAACTTCCTTCTGGCGCGAATAACTCATACGTATGCCCTTGCCTGCGACGACCGGACGTATTCTGTTTTTCTCCATTGACATTTCACCTCTCGTAAATTTTTTGCTGATCTATAGGCCTTAAACGCAAAAGGGCGCAATAACCCACTACGCCTAATAGTCCATGGTAAAGCAAAGTATATACTATCACATATGTCAACCCCTCGTCAACAATTTTGTAGAAAAATACAAAACGAATGACACCTCTGAAAAAACGCAAAAAAAGAAGGCCACCCTTCCGGGGAATACCCCCGGAGGATAACCTTCTCTTAAATGATTCTGATTATGATCGCCTAAGCAAAAATTACTTAAGAGTAACCTTAGCGTCAAGCTCCTCAAGCTTAGCCTTGATGTCCTCAGCTGTAGCCTTATCAGCAGCTTCCTTGATGATCTTAGGAGCGTTATCAACAACGTCCTTAGCTTCCTTGAGGCCAAGACCAGTTGCCTCACGAACAACCTTGATAACCTTAACCTTGTTAGGACCAACCTCTGTAAGCTCTACGTCGAACTCGTCCTTCTCCTCAGCTGCGCCTGCTGCTGCACCGCCTGCTGCTACTACAACGCCTGCTGCTGCAGATACGCCGAACTCTTCCTCACATGCCTTTACAAGGTCATTAAGCTCTAATACGCTGAGCTCTTTGATTGCTGCAATAAACTCTTCTGTGGTAAGCTTTGCCATTTTATTTTCCTCCAATAAAAATTATAGTTTGATTTATAAAAATCTGATCGTACGACCTGCGAATTACTCTGCAGGTGTTTCTTCTGCTGCTGGTGCCTCTGCTGCAGGTGCCTTCTCTGCGATCTGATTAAGAACGCGAGCCAGATTTGTAACTGGGGACTGCATAGAACCAAGCAAGCGTGACAGAAGCTCTTCTCTTCCTGGAACAGAAGCGATAGCCTTCATGCCTTCAGCGTCGTAGAAAGTTCCTTCTACAACACCAGCCTTGATCTCAAGTGCTGGAGCATCCTTTGCAACCTTTGCAATGATACGAGCCGGAGCTGTTGCATCGTCCTTAGAAATAGCGATAGCGCTAGGTCCTTCTAAAACTCCTGCAAGCTGCTCAAAGTCTGTACCCTTGAACGCAAAGTTCATCATGGTGTTCTTGTAAACCTTGTATGTACATCCAGCTTCACGAAGCTGCTTACGCAGATCGGTATCCTGGGTTACAGTAAGGCCACGGTAGTCAACAACCACAACTGTTGCTGCATCCTTAACCTGCTCAGAAATCTCCTGAACGATAGGCTGCTTTAACTCAACTTTAGCCAATTTACTTTACCTCCTGTTAGAATTTAGCAAATTGCCAAAAAAGACCTCCCGGCCATAGCCGAGGAGGTCTCATAACGATTCCATAGAATTCATCATGACCTCGGCAGGTAGCGTTGCGTTATGTCCATTCGGACACCTGCTGTCTTCGGCAACATGCGTATTGTAATATATCAAAAAATTATAATGATGTCAACCAATATTAAGCAAACTTATTCGCATCAACACGGACACCAGGTCCCATTGTGGAGGTAAGTGTGATGTTCTTAAGATAGGTTCCCTTTAATGTAGCAGGGCGAGCCTTAATAACGGCATCCATCAGCGCCTGGAAGTTGTCCTTAAGATCTGCTTCAGAGAATGAAGCCTTTCCTACTGGTACATGGATGATATTAGCCTTGTCCAGACGATACTCAATCTTACCAGCCTTGATATCGTTGATAGCCTTTGTAACGTCCATGGTTACTGTACCAGCCTTAGGGTTTGGCATTAATCCCTTAGGTCCAAGTACACGACCAAGACGACCAACAACGCTCATCATATCTGGTGTAGCAACTACTACGTCAAAGTCCAGCCAACCTTCGTTCTGGATCTTTGGAATCAGCTCGTCGCCACCTACGAAGTCAGCACCAGCTGCAGTAGCCTCATCAGCCTTAGGTCCCTTAGCGAATACAAGAACACGAACAGTCTTACCTGTACCGTGTGGAAGTACTACAGCTCCACGGATCTGCTGATCAGCGTGACGTCCGTCACAACCTGTACGGATGTGAACTTCGATTGTCTCATCGAACTTAGCAACAGCATTCTTCTTAACGATTGCAACTGCCTCAGTTGCATCATACTGCTGTGACTTATCAAAGGACTTTACTGCGTCCTGATATTTCTTTCCTCTCTTCATGAAAAAAATTCCTCCTGTGGTATTGTCGGGAGAGGGTCCCTCCCACCTAATGAAATAATCGCAGTTTCATTTCAATGCAGTTGATTAGTCTACAACCTCAACACCCATTGAACGAGCTGTACCAGCGATCATAGAAATAGCGGACTCAATGTTAGCTGCGTTAAGATCAGGCATCTTTGTCTCAGCGATCTCCTGAAGCTGAGCACGTGTGATCTTAGCAACCTTTGTCTTGTTTGGCTCACCAGAAGCCTTCTGAATCTTACAAGCCTTCTTGATCAGAACTGCTGCTGGTGGAGTCTTTGTGATAAATGTAAAGCTACGGTCAGCGTAAACAGTGATGATGGTTGGAACGATGGTGTCACCCATATCTGCTGTCTTAGCGTTGAACTGCTTTGTAAACTCTACAATGTTAACACCATGCTGACCTAATGCTGGTCCAACTGGTGGAGCCGGTGTTGCTTTTCCGGCTGCAATCTGTAACTTAATATAGCCTTCGATTTTCTTAGCCACTTGAAATCATCCTCCTAATTCATTTTCTCTACTTCTGCGAAACTGATTTCTACCGGAGTTTCGCGACCGAACATCTCGACATTGATGGTCACGGTCTGCTTGCCTAGGTTCATAGCGGTAATGACACCTACGGTATCTTTCCAAACACCGCCCTTGACAGTTATGGTATCTCCCTCGCCGAAGTTAACCTCAATTGGAGCATCCGTCTGAATACCGAGAGAGAGCATCTCGTGATCTGTAAGCGGAACCGGCTTGCTTCCCGGTCCTACAAATCCGGTAACACCTCTGGTGTTGCGGACAACATACCATGTGTCATCATTCATGATCATGTTGATCAGCACATAGCCCGGGAACATCTTCTTTGTAACCTGCCTACGAACTCCGTTCTTAAGCTCAGTCACTTCCTGCTGCGGTACACGAACTTCCAGGATCTGCTCCTCTAAGTGTCGATTCTCTACAGTTTTCTCAATGGTCGCCTTGACTTTATTCTCATATCCGGAATAGGTATGAGCAACATACCACTGTGCCTCTGCCATTACTGCCTTCCTCCATTACAAATTAACAAGCTTATCCACTCCGTACTGAATGATCATATCAAAACAAACGATCACCAGTGAAAGGATAACGGAAATGATCACGACTGCGGTTGTCTGACGACCAACTGTGCTACGATCAGCCCAGGCGATCTTGCCAAACTCAGCCTTTAATCCTTCCCAACGATCGGACCATGTTTTCTTGGTCTTACCTTCTGCCATAGTTTCACCCCTTACTTAGTCTCTTTGTGTAAAGTGTGTTTCTTACAGAAACGGCAATACTTCTTTGTTTCCATTCTCTCGGGATGTGTCTTCTTGTCCTTTGTCAGGTTGTAATTACGCTGCTGACATTCTGTACAAGCCAGTGTTATCTTAGTACGCACAACTTCCACCTCCAATTTAATATTTGTGATTGTGTGTAGGGCCTTCCATTATACTTCAAAACCTTCATCACCCCCGGCATCCGTCCGCTGCTGGAGCCCTTTGGAGCAATATATAATTTTAGGCATAAAAAAAAGGCCTTGCCTTCCATCGCCATGGTAGCATAACACAGAAGGCCCGGCCTTGTCAATTAAATATTTACAGAAAACGGTCTACCAGCATTCCGGAATATGCACTAGAAGCATAAGGAGCAGCAAAGGTTCGACCCGGATTCTTATATGCTACCGTCACCTTATTCACATAGTGCATCGGGTTCGCAGAAGTCTTACGCGCCTCATTATAGAGGGCATCCTTAAATATGTTCAGGTTATGGAAGGCCTCTTCACTGCTCTCCCCGGTGACCGCATCGGCTAAAACCTCCCGATCCAGATGAAGGATTCCCTCCTCATCGGATGTCAGTCCAACAGACTGTAATTCCCCCGAAAGCTGACGGCCAATGGCTGTAACTTCATTCAGAAGACTCCGGTTGCCGTCATTCTCTGAATATTTCTTACCCACTGCCACAAATCCGTTATAGGATGTCATAAGCTCCGCAACAGAATCAGCAATCGCGTCTGTATTGGCCTTAAATCCGATCTTCGCCGGCCCGTTCTCACCTGTCGTATCCTTCAACGTCAGTTCAAACTCATGATTAATGGTAAAACTGTTCGACAGTGAGTGATGTTCCTTACCGTTAAGTATAAAGGTAGAATTCTCCGCCGGAGAAGTAATCTCACCGATTCCCAGCAGATTCAGCTCATTCCATGATGTACCGGAAGAGATATTAAAAAGGTACGGTTCGTTCTCCGCCAGTCCCGTCTGCTTCGATGTGACACAAAGGGTCGACAACCCATCCTGTTCTGTCACGTCCGCACGCAGACCTACATTCGAAGTATTGATCAGCCGCATCAGCTTGCATTGCACAGATTTATCCGTATCATCCTCATTGACATTAAACTGAAATTCATAGGAGCCGGAATTGGTATCCAGATCAAAGCTGTAGGTTCCGCTCTCAAAAGAGTGTCCCTCTGCATACAATGCATGTCCCCGGTTCACCTGGGGCTTCGCCAACGCCTTCACGTCAATGGTAAAACCCGGATCCTCTTCGCTCTCATCTTCATCTTCCTTATCATCCTTACCGACGTATTCAACACTTACGGCATTCTCATCCGATGAAGCCGCAGAACGCTTATGGAAAACAGACTCGATTCCGGTGCCGCTTCCTCCTAAAGACGCAACAACATTTGACATCTTACGGGCAGACTCCTTCAAGTCGATGGCGAATTCTGTTGTATGAGGAGTAAAATCGATCTTATATAAGGGCGATTCTTTATTCGCCCGAACCATACGATTATAAACGTCCTTCAGCTCACTCTTCTTATGAGAGTCATACCGCCCTGAAGTAGAGGAGCCATAGACCGACAACAGATAATTATAGACATTTGTGCTACTGATCACTGCCATAACCGCCCCTCCTTTCTTCCTTGAAAACCACGTCGTTCGATCCTTGAACTTCCATGTATGTATGGGTGCTTATGGTATAACATTTAATCTACAAATATGTAGACTTCCCCCTTTTAATCACTTATAGAATAACACGTTTTCTGCTCTTTGTCATTCACAATATACAGTCTTTCGAGGTATAAATACCACACGATATATGCCTTTCCCTACAGATTCAACTCTTCCAGCCGTTCCCTGGCCGGCTCATAGCTGCCACAGGCCTCGAATTCCTTTCTTGCCTTCTCCACCTGCTCCGCATCGCTCCAGAGCTCTCCCATACGATAATGTGCCAGATAACTGTTCACTCCCCGCTTCCGGGCATTCGGACAGGCTACAGCTTTTTTGTATTCTTCCATCGCCTCGGCGCTTCTTCCGTTGCTCCGATAGATCATGCCCATCAGATATAAAAAATCCGCGCTCTGGTCAAAGTTCTCATACACCGCCTCCAGGACAAGCGCCTGCTTTGTCTGTCCGGAATAGATCAGGGAATATCCAAAGTCAATGACCATTTCTTCTACGAAGGGAGCTTTTACATCCAGCTCATCAAAGGAAAGTCCCATGCCAAAGTACTCTGCCGCATTCTCATATTCTCTTTGCAGATAGCATGCCCTTCCGGTCTGGAAGATCAGCTCCGCCGCCTCCCGCTGGATCTCAGGTCTTGCTTCTCCCAGATCTGCTCCTGCATGACGGGACAAAAACTCCTCCAGACGGTTCTCCTGAAAGGCAATATCCGAAGCCTGCGGATCCGGCATCGCTTCCCAGATCACAACATCCGTCACATAACTTCCCGCCACGGTCTCCTCCAACGGAGAAAGTTTCGGCTTGTCCTCTCCTGTAAAGGTATACCTTGTCCGATTATAAAGTCTTGCAGACAACTCTTCTTCCGGAGCACTGTCATCCTCCATGGCAGCCGAGATTCGATGCACCAGTCCGATCTGTCCGGAATGTTGTTCGATGGCTTCCAGAAGTTCATCCATATTCATCTGCCCTACCGTCTCCCCCGGATGCATCACCAGAATATCATCGGTATGAGCCAGTTTTGCCGCCGCATTCAGTGAAGATGCCAACGTCTCCCCGGACAGATCCCTTGTTGTGATCCATGGAGTATAACGGCTTACCGCCACATGCTGTTCTTCTGTAAATCCCTCTTCCACCACCAGAAAATCCAGGTTGTATTTCTCAAGTGTATCCAATGTGCGAAGTGTAGCATCCGCATTTCCTTTTGTAACAATGATTGCTGTGATCATTTATCTGTTCCTTTCTAATCCTGCGCCAGTTCAAGCATCTTCTCCAGCCGCTTTCGATAGGTATGTTCTTTGGCTACCAGCTCATATCCGGCGTGTGCAATGGCGATCCGCCGGCTTTCATGACGCGGGTCACAATAATACGCAGCTTTTTCCTCCAGTTCTTCTTCCGAAGAAAACCACAGGAGATGCTTTCCATTTTCAAAATACATTGGAAGCTCCACCTGAAAATTTGTCAAAAGAAAACCGCCGGCCCCCAGCACATCCCAGACCCGCAGGGGAATCCCGCTTTTTATATTCGGGATCGTAAAATTCAGGTTCACTTTGCTGTTGTGAAAAACAAAGGGCATCTCCGTCCAATAATCCACGCCACCCTTATATTCCAGTGTATCAAGATCAAAAACATTACTATTGGAATAAATACTGACAGGAAGACGTTTGGAGAGCATAACAAGATCCCGGACTCTCTGGATCTGTGCCACCTTAAAGCCCAAGGCTGTAATCTGAAATACCAGTCCCACATCCGAAAAGGAACGGTCTGTCTTTTCAAGTTCCAGCAACTCCTGCAACTGCTCGAGCACCTCTTCCGTCAGGGCATCTTCCATTATATTCGCCCTTCCGTACTGCCGGCTTTGAATCTCCATGACCCCTGCAAAATATCCCTGCAAAAACTCTGTCAGCTTCGGCTCCAGTCTGTCGTAGGAGTTCTTCTCATAAAGACTTCCCACAAAGCTGACTGTATTGGTAAACTCCGCCGGGGAAGAAACCGGTCGTTGCAGCGTCTCTGTAACGCGATCCACATCCACTCCCAGCGGAAGATAGAAGATCCGATCAACCCCCATTGCCCGGAATTCCAACTCGTTGGTCTTGTCAAAGGTAAAGATCCGATTGACATCGTTATACACCGATTCATGGTACATCGCGATCAGAGGGCTGTCGCAGGTCCAACACAAATAACGTATCCCCATTTCCTGACACACATCGGAGATTACAGGAAAATAGTTCATGCTGAACACAAAGGCGTAGGTCTTTGCCCGGATCGTTTTACGCAAAAGCTCTGCCATTCCTTCATCTTCGTCGTATTGATCCATGGAATAAAAGATCGCATCCACTTCATAACCCAGTCCCTTAAAATTTTCTATGACATCGGTATAATTATAGGCTTTCCATCGGTATACCAGTATATTTTCCAATTTCCTCTGCTTTTCCTTTCCCATTGTCAGGTTATCCACAAATCCCCGAGGTTTATTTTAGCATACATTCCCCGGCGTTTCTGATAAAATAGTTCCATAGGGAGGTTTCTTATGAATATCTTAATGTACCGATATGGCAGCATTTGCGAGCCTGATATTATAGACACATTTCACACCTTTGGCTTTCAGGTAACAGAATACCGGCGAGAGATGGAACACAAAACCGACCGCCCCTCGGATTCGGTAAAACAGCTGGCAGCTTTTATCGAATCCCACCCGGTGGACTGCATCTTTTCCATCAATTTCTTTCCCTTTGTGGCAGAGATCTGTCAGGTGCTGCACCTGCGCTACCTCTGCTGGATCGTGGACTGTCCGGTTATGGAATTATATGCAAGTTCCATTACCAGCCCCTACAACCGCGTCTTTCTTTTTGACCGGGCATTATATAATGAGATCCATCCGTTGAACCCGGATTGTGTTTTCCATCTGCCTCTGGCTGCCAACACCGCGGCCAAGGATCAGCTTTTCGCTGAAGCAGACGAGACGATGCGACGCAGATTTTCCCATCCTGTCGCTTTTGTTGGCAGCCTCTATACAGAAAAATCCCCCTTTGACCGGGCAAGAAACATCCCCGCCCATACCAAAGGATATCTGGATGGCATTATGAAGGCTCAGGAAAGTGTGTACGGCTATTACTTTATCGAAGAGCTTCTCAGTGACGAAGTTGTGGAGGACTTCAAGCATTCCATCGATGGATTTTATCACTATCCTTCCGAAAGCTTCCTCACCGACAAGAGGACCCTTTCCCAGTTG
Source organism: uncultured Lachnospiraceae bacterium (assembly GCA_946182825.1). Lineage (GTDB taxonomy): Bacteria > Bacillota > Clostridia > Lachnospirales > Lachnospiraceae > Weimeria. The sequence continues at coordinate 140,708 of CAMGZH010000001.1, read as the reverse complement.
TACATCGGGAACAAGATCACGGCCATGGAGCGGTTGGACACCTTCCGCGCCTTATCCGATCACTTTCCGACCTACATTTATACCGGAAGCGACACCGGTTCCATGCCAAACATCCATAACATGGGGTTTGCAAAGAGTTTAACAGAAATGCCTTTGATCTTCCATTATTCAAAGATCAACATCAACACTACATCAAAGATCATCCGGACAGGTCTGCCTCTTCGGATCTTTGATATTTTAAGTTGCGGCGGCTTCTGCCTGTCCAATTATCAGGAGGAGATTCCGGAGCACTTTATTCCGGGCGAAGACCTTGTAATGTATGAAAGCCTTGACGAAATGCTGGGCCTTTGCGAGTACTATCTTTCCCACGAAGCAGAACGCGCCGACATTGCCCGCAGCGGTTACGAGAAGGTAAAAGCCAACTACACCTACCTTCACCAGCTGGAGCGACTGATGACCACCGCTTTTTCCTTCTAACTACAGGAGAATCAGAATGAAGATTATTTTTATTGACTGGAAATGCTTTAATCACGATGCTACCATCCGCACCTTACAGGAGCTTGGCCATCAGGTCATATTTTATGCCCACCCGGAGTATAACCTGCCACTTTCCAAATCCTTTAACGAAGATTTTTCCACCTTCCTTTTCGGGAAAAACGTAGATCTTGTCTTTTCCTACAACTTTTTCCCGCCGGTTGCCGAGGCCTGCCACAAGGCCTCCCTGCCCTACATTTCCGTAGTATATGACAGCCCATATGTCTATCTCTACTCCTACACCATGATGTATGAGACGAACCACGTTTATCTCTTCGACTCCTCCTGGGTCAGGGAACTGAATCAGGGCGGATTGTCCCAGGTTCGCTACGCCGTCCTTCCTGCTGCCACCCATCTATCGCTTCCCACCGGAGAGAATGCCCCTGACCGAGTCAAAGCAGACATCTCCTTTGTCGGCGCCCTTTATAACGAAGCCCATAATTTCCACGAGCGCATGACAGAAAAGGCCTCCGATGAATTAAAGGGATATCTGGAGGGAATATTATCTGCGCAGTCACTGATCTACGGATCCGATATTTTAAAGCCTCTAATGACCCCTGATCTCCTCGCCAGGATGCACCAGGCCCTACCTTTAGTGCCCGATACCACCCTTGCCGAACCTGCCGACTACCGGTATTTAAACTATGTCCTGCATCGGAAACTCACCTCCATGGAACGTTTCCGGTATCTTCAGGAACTGGGAAAACATTCCACCCAAGACTCCCGGGTCATAAAGCTTTTTACCCTGGACTCCACTACTGAGATCCCCGGGATCTCCAATATGGGGATCGCAGAATACAAAACTGAAATGCCCCTTGTATTTGCAAACAGCCGTATCAACCTAAACATCACCTTGCGAAGCATTACCACCGGCATTCCCCTTCGCTGTATGGACATCATGTCCTGTGGCGGCTTTTTACTTACCAACTATCAGCAGGATTTTTCTCTTCATACCATCGAGGCCGATCCTGCCATTTCACCGGAGGATCCACTGTCCACCAGCGCTTTCCTCCCGGGCGTTGACTACGATTATTTCGATTCTACAGAATCTATGTTAGAAAAAACAGACTACTACCTGTCTCACGAAAAGGAGCGAGAGGAGATCGCCGAAAACGGCATGCGAAAGGTTAACGCCTACTACTCCCTCTCTTCCTTTTTCAAGAGAATCCTGCCAAATTAATTTTATTCCCTGTTGTTTGCAATGGAAAAGGCCCTTCCGGTTGGTACGAACCGGAAGGGCCTTCTGATAGTGCTATTAAGATGTATCTTACAGGGGCAAATTAGCCAAGTAAGGAAAGAACACCCTGGTTGCTCTGGTTAGCCTGAGCCAGCATAGACTGACCTGCCTGAGCAAGAATGTTGTTCTTGCTGTAGCTAACCATCTCTTTAGCCATGTCTGTATCACGGATACGAGACTCAGCTGCAGATGTATTCTCAGATGTTGTATCAAGGTTAGCAATGGTGTGCTCAAGACGGTTCTGAACTGCACCGAGAGTAGCTCTCTGTGTAGAAACAGCGTCGATAGCCGCCTGAACCTTGCTCATTGTCTCACCAGCTGCTGAGAAGCTAGAAACAGTAACGCCACTTACGCCAAGGGAAGAAGCGTTCATGTTGCTGATGTTCAGTGTAATGCTCTGTCCAGAGAGAGCACCAACCTGAAGGTTCTTGCTTGTGAATGATCCGTCTAACAGGTTCTGAGTGTTGAACTGTGTTGTAGACTGGATACGATCGATCTCAGAAACGAGCTGATCCATCTCAAGCTGGATCTGGCTACGGTCTGTAGATGTGTTAGTATCGTTAGCTGCCTGTGTAGCAAGCTCATTCATACGCTGAAGAATGCTGTGTGTCTCGTTCAGAGCACCTTCTGCTGTCTGAATAGCAGAGATACCATCCTGAGCGTTGGTTGAAGCCTTATCAAGACCACGAACCTGTGCACGCATCTTCTCAGAAATTGCAAGACCAGCTGCATCATCACCAGCACGGTTAATTCTGTAACCAGAAGATAACTTCTCTGTAGACTTAGCCTGTGCACCAGTTGTGATTCCTAACTGACGGTTTGTGTTTGCTGCCTGTAAATTGTGCTGTACTACCATATGATTTTCCTCCTTGAATTTACTGTGACATCCATGTCACATTTGAATTACGATTGCTCTTAATTTGAATAATAAGCTCTTAATCGTACCCTTAATCGCCTTTCTTCCTCAATTTAAGTAGCTTTTATCTTTACACCTATTATATCGACGCAACCGTCAAATACTTAATAGGGAAAAAGAACTTTTTGAAAAATTATTTTGTTTTATCCAGAAACTGGGCGTCTGCATGTTCCGGTCCGTTCATGGACTTATAATACTGGCTGACCGCGCTCTGGCTCTTCCTGATCTTCTGGGCCTGCTGCTTGACGCCTGCGAACTTAAGCTGCGCCAGCTTATAGTTCTCCTGTTCCTGCCCACGGATCTGAGCCGTATCGTCCGTAATCTGTCGAATCATAGCCTTCATCTGTCGGATCTCGGATTTGTATTTAACCTTGTTCTGCTCAAAGATCTCTTTTACCCGTTCAAATACAAGCTGAAATCCATCATCGAGGGCATTTAACTCATCGATCCATACTTCTTTATGATCAACCGTCTCCTGGAACTGCTCCGGAGACGCCTGATCATCCATTAATATATCCCGCTGTCGGAGGTTCTCCTCCTTGATCTTCGACAGAATGTCAACCTTTTTCTCGAGACTTTCCCGTAAGATCTGGACATATCCAGCTTCTGCCATATTAGCCTACTCTCTGCCCGTTATTGGTCTTTTTCATAACTTCTTTCCAGGTGTCACGCATGGTATGAAGGTGCTCCTGAACTTCTTCAAGGATTGCTTTATCCTTTTTTACATTGGCCCACATCAGGCGTTCCCTAATATACTTATATACCTGGTCAAAGTCCTTTGCCACCTCATACTTATGGTTCAATGTAATCTGAAATTCTTCAATAATCAGATCCGCTTTGCGAATGTTCTCGTGTGCCTTCTCAATATCCTTCCGGTCGATGGCGTCCATCGCGATGTTCACAAACTTTATTGCTCCATCGTATAACATAAGGGTCAGCTCCGCCGGGGATGCCATCATAATCTTGTTATTCGCGTACGCTGCATATGGATTTTTCTTTACCATATGATCCTCCTATTTCTAACTATTATCTGCCCATCAAACCTGTTATTCCACTGGTACTGCTCTGAAGCTTGGAAAGCGTGGATTCCATCTTGGCAAACTGCTTGTAATACTTCTCCTCCATAGCAGAAAGTCTATCCTGCCACTTCTTGATCTGAGAAGTATAACTGCTGTATTCGGTCTTCATCTCCTTATCGTTGTAGATGGTGTAGGCACTTCTCATATTGGTGCTCTTCATCTTCTTGTCAAGATTCTTGTACAGACCGTCCACCAGCTGCTTCATAAATTCCGTAACAGAATCCGGATCTTCATTGATGGCAGCCATCAGCTTATCTGTATTTGCAGATACATCACTGTCATCTGCATCGCCATCAATATGGAAAGCATTCTGACGGTTCGCCTCGGAATTTAAAATTCCCTTTGTCTTGATACCAAAGGATGCAAGACTGTACTTCTTGCCATTCACTTCGTAAACGGAAGCCATGGAGGTGGTCATGGTCTGCATGATACTGTTCAGAGTCGTATCACGGCGCAGGAGAGAATCCTTGATCTTCTTCTCCCACTTCTCCACCTGCTTATCGGACATTGCGCTCTTCTCATCATCCGTAAGAGGCTCATATCCCTTAGCGGAAGCTGCATTATATACATCCGTAAGTTCATTGATCACATCATTGTAATTACTGATAAAATCCTTAATCTTATCGTAGAGCCCCTGAGTATCCGTCTGGGTGTTAATGGTAATTCCCTCATCATCTGTCTTGGCAAGGGCTGTAATATTCAATCCGTTAATAGAGAAGCTGCCTGTCTCACTCGTATACGTCACACCATTGAGGTCAATGATGGCATCATCACCCTTGGTAAATGATACGCCGTCATTCACCGGCTGGTTCGTAGACAGAGCCGATGCATTGTTAACCTTCTCCACCAGTGCAGCAAAGGCTTCATTGTATGCGGTGGAACCTTCCTCCAATTCCACAATGGAAGCTAACGCACCGTTCTTATTGATAAACTCCTGAGCCGCCTTAACATTCGCACGGTTCGTCTGAATCTTCTCTGCAAAGCCATCCGTCAGGGACGTAAGAGCACTTCCGGAGGTTCCGTAAGCACTGTCAATTGCATCCTTTAATTCTGCTCTTGTATAAGTTTCAGCGGTATCGGACGTAATAGTCTCGCTGGCACTGCCAAAATCCCGGATGGTTGCCGCTGCAGAAGAAACAGCAGAACGGAAGTTGTTGAGAGCCTTCTCCTTATCCTCGTCCGAAGTACCGGCTGCGAATACATATCGATCCTCCAGGGACTTCTTGACATCGGAAACCGTTGTAAGGTCACCTCTGGCCGTTGAAGAAGTAACATACTCCTCCCCCTGCTTCTCCTGATCATAATAGGTATAGGTCTTATTCCCCTGCGCATCCTCTCCGGTGGCCTTGGCTAAGATCCGCTTCTCATTGCCATCCGCATCTGTGTAGGAATAGGTAATATTACCATCATCATCGGTACTCACCTTATTATATACCGTATTATCTGCTGTCATGATCGCATCCGAAGACGCCAAAAGCGCTGTCTCATAACGGCTTCGATCTGCTGCTGTCAGATTCTCTATGTTGGAATCCTCATAGGCCTGATCCCTCGAAGTAAGAGCATTGGCATAGGCATAAGCCGCACGAATATTGGAGATGCTGGCCTCATTATCAGCCACAGCTGTCTTGTTGGTCTTGTACGTTGCAATCGCATTGGCAAGCTTTGATTCAGTCGTTTCATTCCCATCTCCGGCATAACCCGTATAAGCCTCATAGAGTTTTGACCCAGACTCCGTCTTCACACTAAGGCCCAAAGCGTAGAGGGCATTCGCTCCGGATGTATTGGCTCCGGTAAGCGAAAAGTCACCCTTGGAACCGGACTCCTTGGAGTTGATGAAGATCCTGCCGTTCTTACTGTCAAAGTTGGCAGATAATCCCGCATCCTGCAGCTGGTTCACGAACTGTCCAACGGTTGTGGATGCCGTGACCTTGAGCTCCTTGGTCTTCTGATTCTCTCCGCTACCCAATGTCAGAGTGATCTTACCGTCGTTGGATGTCAATCCAAGCTCTGCTAATGTGGTAGACTCCGTGGTTCCCTTGTCCAGCTTGGCACCTGTCATGGTGGCAGAAGACGCCGTTTTCAGGATCTTAAGCGTCTGTGTTCCATTAAATGCTGATCCACTGGCACTGACCGTTGCCTTGGTCGTATCGGAAGAAACAGCCTTCTTCAACTTATAGCCACTGGAATAGCGCAAAGAATCCAAACTGGAATACAGACTGTAGACCTTCTTATTGATCTCCTTCCACGCGTCCTGCTTCCAGGCAAGCTTGGTCTGTGCCTTCTTATTCTTATCTACTTTGTTCTGATAATTGGATGTCAGAGCCTTAACGATTGACTCTGTATCCAACCCGGAATTCAATCCCGTCATTCTAATCGGTGATGTCATAGGCTCCTCCTTACCTCTTCTCGTCTACTAACAATCCTGCCAATTCCCACACCTTCGCAATCATATCCAGCGTCTTCTCCGGCGGAACCTCTTTCAGGACTTCCTTCGTCTTCTTATCGACGATCTTAATGGTCACACGGTTGGTAGGGTCATGAATGCCAAAGATCGCTTCTGTTCCATCCGCTCTCTTGTTGATCTCGGAAACCACCTTCCGGATTGCGTCCTTATCCTGTTCCTTCTCCTGTGGATCCGCCTCATTGGCTGCTAAATCTGTCTTCTGCTGTAAGTCCTGCTCCACATCTCTCGCATTGATTGCTTCTGTTGTGGTCCCCTGCACTTCTGCCGAAATATTCTCTACCGGCCGGACTGCAGCCGCCTGCGCATAACTTCCATGTTCCGCTAGGCCAATACCACTTGTCGAAATACTCATATCTACACCTCCCTGTGTCGAATCCGTGCCTTACACGCAAAAGACACCTACCGATACATTCTTCTAAATAGTTTATCGGTAGATGCCGCATAATTTTTAACCCGTCCAACGGGAAAATTGTATTTCTTTTGTTTTTCAGGAGGAAATCAGAACAGACCCTTTAATTCCGACATGCCATCTGTCTTCATAGCCTCTTCATTTTCTTTCTGAATCTGGAGATACACCTCTTTACGATAGATTGGGATCTCCTTTGGCGCTGTGATCCCGATCTTAACCTGATCTCCCTTTACTTCCATAACGGTGATCTCAATGTTATTGTTGATTACAAGAGATTCCCCCTTCTTTCTTGTTAATGCTAACATTAATCTTCACCTCCCTGCTCCTTGCGTGCCTTTAAAATTTCGTATACAGGTTGACGAACCGGCAGATCGTCCTCAATAATGATCTGATTCCCCTTCAGGGTGTCGGTATTGATAATAATGGGAGCCTTAAGGTTCACCGTCATCTGCGTAATATCCTTTGGTACCTTCATGGTAACAAGACAGTAGGTGTTGTCTTCATTTAACTCTCCCAGCTCCATGAGCATATCATCTTCCACGGTAGGATTATAATCCGGGAAGATCGTATCCGGAGTGACAACAGGGATGGCGAACTGTGGCTCATCCATAGACTGAAGCCACATCAATGTCTGCTCCCGATTCTCCTCCTCGTCATAGATCAATGTAAATTTACACAGATCCGGAAATCCGATGATCCCTTTGGTCAGTGTAATGATCTTGGCATCATCAATATCAATTTCGCCAAATAATCTTGTATTTACCTGCATTACGTACCCCTTCCTTAGATGTAATTCAGTAACGATACCTGTCCCAAACGTCCAGCCGCCTGCAGAGATGACTGGTAAGCGACCTGAGCCGCCGTATAATTGATAATGATTTCTGAAAGATCAAGGTTATCATTTTTGGACTTTAATTCCGTTACCGTCTGTTGCTGCTCGTCCATTCTTGTCTTTGTCAGGCTCACCTGATCTCCCTTACATCCCAGCTGTGTGTTCGCCAGATTGATCTTCTCAAGGTATTGATCCGCTTTGCCCAGTTCTCTGGAGCAAAGATTACCAAGCTGATTGTTATAGTAATCAAATTCCTTCTCGGCTGCACTCAGCCACAGGTCAAGCTTCTCCTGAAGTTCATCCGCCTGGTAGTTGGCGTCCTTCTTCATAGCCTTGATCTTTTCCGCCTTATTGTAGGCATCGATGGTATTGCTTACGGAAGTGATGAGATCCGCAATATCCTGCTGGATATCACTGTTAAAAACATCCCTGGCCTCCTGATTCACCGAAATGGTCTGATCCTGAGCGATGGTATACTGGATCTCATATCGGGTGTCTTCTAATTCGTATACCTTCCGGTTCGCCAGATCTGTGTTGTCCACACTGTCATAATAAAACTCCGGCCGAAGCTCACCCTTCTCAAATCCGGTCTTATCATATTCTACGGAAATATCCGCATGTTCGGAACGAAGCTTTGCCGCCGCAGTCTTACCAAAGACAAGATCTCCTGTAGACTTGATCATAACACAGGCTTCATCCGGCACGTACTTTTTCAGCTGATCATCCGCTGTTGCAGCGGTCTTACTTGACCAATCCGCCCAATCATCTTCATTCTCAAAGATATAGAGTTGCTTTGGCATCTTGTTCGGATCGGATCCGGTCTGGTTAAAGAAACGATAGGTCACATCATGGGCTGTTCCATTGGAATAATAGACCTGCCGGGTCTGATCTGCCGATTCAACATTCGTCCCATATACCATTTTACCATTTGTATCATACTGAGCCAATGGGGGAATATAGTCTGTGCTCGGATCCATCTCGGCCAGTGTAAATACATTTTCGCCCATGGTGATCTTTTCCACATCGGTAATATTATCATAATTCAAACGAAGGCGGTAATAATCACTCTTTTGAATATTCAGATCTGCGGACTTTAATCCCGTAGCCACATTAAAGCTCTTGATCTCATCTTCGTTGGTCGGGATCATCGCTTCATGATTATAGTAGCTGAAGCTTTCCATATTGTCTGCAGAAAGCTTCTGGGTGATCTTATAGCTGGTCTCCTTCTCCTCTTCCGTGAAGACAAGGTCATGATCCGTGCGATATCCCGTAAATACAGTTCTTCCTGCAAAGCTGGCATTTCCCTGAGAAAAAACAGCCTCCTGCAAAGCCTTCAGCTGGGTGAGCATGGTATTACGATCGTCCTGGGTATTCGTACCGGTGGCTGCAGAAACGCAGAGGGTTCGAACATCCCGCATACATTGTTCAATATTCGAAAGGGCTGTTCCCGCCACTTCCATCCAGGATTCTGCATCCGGAATATTCTTCTCATAGTATTGATTGATCTTGGACAGCTGTGTCTGAAGACGAAGGGAGCGAACAGCCACTACCGGATCTTCCGATGGACGCTGGATCCGCTTCTGGGTGGTCATCTGATTGTTGCCTTTATCTACAGCGATCTTATTACCATTGATATTACTCTTCGCATTGGTAAGGATCATATTATTTGTTACTCGCATGACTTACCTCCTTACACGCCTGTATTCAAAATCAGCCGGTCATACATCTCCGCAAGGGTGGAAATAACCTTCGCATTCAAATTATATGCGTTCTGGAACTTCACCAGATTCATAGCCTCTTCATCCTCATCAACACCGGAGACAGACTGCCTCTGCTGATCAATGGCCTGCTGGATATTCTTAAAGTTATTGGTGAAATTCTCGCTCTCCTGAGTATCTACCGTCACATCTGCATAGATTCTCTGAAGGAACTTATCCGCCGTACCTCCTCGATAGAGAGTGACCTTACTCTCAAGCTTACTGATCTGACTGATAAGATCCGCTGCATCCTGTCCGAGATCCTTATTCCCGTTATACTTCTTATTGATGGTCGTAACCATCTTGGACGGATCATAAGCCACCTGGGAATTCACCGCAAAATTGGATGCTGTCAAACGATAATAGGTATCGTCCGTTGACTTGATAACACCGCCTGTATAGGTAACTTTTCCGGTGGTTGCATCGGTGACAGAAGACGTGGCATGCTCGATCTCCCGCAAGTCATTGATGATCTTATTCCCATCTGTATCAAGGATATAATTACCATTTGCATCCACCTTATAATAATTCTCATCGATGGGAGTGGAATCGCCTGCAAAATCCCCTTCCCGGTTCATCACCTTATCCTTGCTGACAAAGAAAGCTGATCCATCGTCTCCGTTCAGATCCTGTCCGCTCTTCGCGATCTTATTGAAGGCCCTGGCAAAGGATCTGGCAAAATTATTCATCTGGTTCTGATAGTATGCGATTCCCTTAAAATTCACAGTCTGTCCTACAACCGCCGGATTACCCGCAATCTTACCGATCTTGCTTCCCGGAATCGGATTCTCCAGACTAAAGGTATAGGATACGATCTTACCCTGTTCATCCGTCTGTGCCTCAAAATCGGAATAGGCATACTCCGCTCCGTTCACAGTAATAACGCCCTGTTCCGGAAGATTCATGGTATCCACATCCGTATTGGAAGGATATACGATTCGCATCATTGCGGGCTCCGTACCACCTTTTCCATCGCTGACAAGCTCCGCCGTACCTTTCAGGTTCTGCTCATCGTTACCGTCACGAATCTCGAAAAGTCCCCGGAGGCTTCCCTTCTGATTAATACCCCAGACGTCAAAATTCATGCCGGTGGATGCCCAACGGATATCATAAAGTCCGTCAATATCCGACTGGTTGTGCCGGTTCTCTCTGGCCTTCACCGTCAGTTCGTTATACTCATAGGTATCCACCAAGAGCTTACCGTTGACCTTGATGGTATAGTAGGTCGCACCTGTATCCATATCCGGATAGTTGGAATTCGTAACCTTCGTCTCCTCACAGTCAATGGCAATGATCTGAGAAAGCTGATCCACCAACAATTCTCTCTGGTCCCGCAGCTCATTGGCCGGCGGCTGTCCCTGTCCTGTCTCAATAAGATTGATCTGTTTATTCAACAGCGCAATCTTCTGAGAAATATTATTGATGGTATCCACCGTACTCTTCACCTCATCATTGGCAGAAGCCTGAAGCTCCTTCAGACGGTTAGATGTAAAATTAAAATAGGTACAAAGCTCCGATGCGTTGGAAATAAATTCATTACGAATCGAAGTGTCACCTGCATTGCTCTGTATCTGGTCCAAAGAATTGAACATCTTACTGAACACAGTGGAAAAGCCCGGATTCGTCTTCGTGTCATCCTTGAAATACTCTTCGATCTGGTTCATGTAATAGCTCTTCTGACTGTAGAAGCCGTAATAGGACTGGTTATTCCAATACTTGGTATTGTAATACTGATCCCGAAGTCTTGATACAGAATCCGTTGATACACCGGTACTAACACTTCCATATCGCTGGAACGTACGAAGCGCATAAGACTCAGACAGGTTCGTCACCTGCTTACTGTATCCCTCCGTCTGTACATTGGAAATGTTATTGGCTGTTGTATTGATACTGGCCTGAAACGCATTCAGTCCTGACTTAGCAATGGTTAATCCAAAAAAGGTAGATGACATAAGATTCCTCCTTATACATGGTATTTATCGGACAAAAAAGGTCAGGACTTAAGTCCTGACCTTTCTTTTCTATGGGTTATCTGATCATCTTCCCATGGAATTGATCACGGTATCAATCATTGCGCTAACGACATTGATGTAACGGGAGGATGCATTATATGCATTCTGAAACTTGATCATGTCTGTCAATTCTTCATCCGCATTCACTCCAATCACACCCTGTCTGCTGAAATCGATCTGCTCTCTTGTCATTTCAAGACTCTCGGAAGTCGTCTTATATACGCTACCTGCATTCGCAAGTTCTCCGCACATCTTGGTATAGAAATTCTCAAAGGAGCAAGGGGTCGTATCACTCGGATTCAGGGTAAAACCGTCCTTGTTCCAGAGATCATAGATGTTCTGCGCTACATCATATGCAATGTTATCATTCTGATGTACATGAGGAATAAAGCCCGGCTGCTCCACCAGTCCCTTGTTGGCTTCAAGCTCATCCAGCGTATAAAGGGTGGCTGTATCCTCAGGATCTTCTTCGTTGTATACGTACAGTTCCTTTGTCTGTCCCTGGTCATTGGTCAGGGTCACCTTCGTATACCGCTCCACGCTACGTCTGGAGAAAAGTTCCCTCGGGGGCAGTTCCTTATCGTTACCCATGCAACAGGTATCCTCATCCAGCACACGGGTATTGCCTGTAATGGTAACATACTTTCCATTCGCAAATACCGTCGTAGGATTGGACGGATCGTTACTGATAAAACCGTCGGAGATCAGCTTCTTGCCGTAAGATGTCTGATTCAACTCCTCCACCGGAGATAGGAACTGGTTCACCTGCTCGATCATCGAATGGATCATCAGATCCAGCTCTGCCTGCTCATTCATCATAATCGACTTGGACAATCCATCGTCATACTGAGCCGACGTAAGGTGTATCAGATCCTGATAGGTCGCCTTATGATCACCTCTGGCCAGAAGCAGTGACTTTACTTCTCCGATATCGGTATTCTTGGTTGGATCCACATTCTTAGTATTAAAGACATGATAATAACCGCCTCTGTTCGGATCCGACAACTGTGGCCAGTACGGAAGCACAAACCCCGTAGCCTTGTCCTGATACATCTCAATCTTATAGATCCGGTCAATATCCACCAACGGCTGTCCTTCGATCTGTACACGAACAAGTCCGTCAACATTCTCATCATAGCTGATGCTTGCCAGCTTGGATAACTCATCCAAAGCCTGATCTCTTGCATCTCTTGCCGCCATGGCGGTCTCCACCTTACCGGCCTCTGTACGCTGAATCTCCACATTCAGACTGAAGATCGTCTTACTTAATTCATTGATCTTCTTAACATCATCCCGGATCTTCTCATTGATATTCAACTGATAATCCGACATACCCTTGTTCACCGCCTTGGCACGGCTGATAAACATGGAAGCCTTCTGAACCACCAGGTTCTCAACTTCTTCCTGGTTCGGATCCTTGGCAAATTCATTGAACGCCTGATACAGACCCTCGATGGAGGAAGAAAAACTCTCTCCGCTTCCTTCCTGAAGCAGTGTCTCTACTTCCGTCGCCGTCTCATAGCCTGCTGCATAAAAGGCCTGACGTCCATTCTCTTTACGATAAGAAGCGTCCAGAAACTGGTCTCTTGTATGAACTACATCACCAATCTGGACACCTAATCCCTGCGCCTGATCTGAAATCGCCGCATTTGAAAATTTTACATAATTCTCGTCAACAAAAAACGTCTGCTGACGAACATATCCCTTGGTATCAAGGTTCGATAAGTTATTAGCCGCAACGTTCAGCGCATTCTGTGAACCGCGAAGTCCAGATGCGCCTACATATAAGCTTCCAAAACCGTTAGCCATGGTGATCCCTCCGCACGCGCTTTGTATTCCATCTACTGCTTAGCATCGAATCCGCTACTCGGAAGCACGTCTCCGGTGTTATAGGCATTCCTGTTATAATTCGCTGTCTCCGGCGCGCCCTTCAGACTGCGGAACAGCGTCAGATCAAACTCTGTCATTTCAAGTGCCTGCTTCAGCAAAACCTGAATCTGATCGTTCAGCTTCTGCATTCTGGTCGCACTGGTGACCAAAGCATCCTTTGCCTCTCTAAGCTGCTTCTGCTCCGTCGGTTGGTTATCCAAAAGGTCAATGATCTGCGTAACCGTCAAGACCTCTCCGTCATGTCCCAATACAACAGACATATCTGTAAGGCAACGGGTGCGCTTATTCTCCAGATTCTTAAGATCGGAAGCCACACCCTCTTCCTGTGTATTCAGTTCTTCCAGACGTTTCAGCATACGCTTGACGATCGCTTCCCGCTTCTGATTGGAAAGATCATAAAGCTTATCATAACCGTCCTTCTCCTGCTGCATTACGCTTATAAGTTCATCAACCAGACTAGCCAATCCGATATCCTTTCTTCATATACAGGGCTTACGAAAAAAGCCCCTGATACTTCGCTAAAAGTACACTTGCAAAATCGTCCACATCGACTTCCGCAGTTCCCTGATACTTCTTCTGCATCTCGGCAACCTTGTCTTCTCTTACATCCGCGCTCTGTGCAACAGACTTCTTGGCAACCTGGAACTCCTTACCAAAGGATGAGATCTGAACCTGATCGGCATCCACCGGTGATTTCGTAACGGATTTGGTGCCGGATGGCTTCTTGGACTGATAGATCTGCGAAACAGCATTATAGGCATTAATACGCATATCAGGCACGCTCCTTTCTCACAAATGCTTACTTCTTATGTAGAAACTTCCCTCTTGTCTCCTACATTATGATTATCGGAAGCTTGCCCAAAATCCTTAGCACATTTCATAAAAAATTACAAGAATTTTCTATTGCTTTTACGATCTCCCCTGTTCTTTTTTCCCAAGTTTCTTCGGAAGATGCTTTTTCATAGGCTCTTTCCGCCATTGCATCCCGTTCCGTATCGTGCTGCAAATAATACCGGATCCGGTCCGGAATCTCGCTGATCTTCTCCAGATCAAACAGAATCATGTCATTTTCTGTGTTATTTCCGTAATGTGCCGCCAGATAGTCGCTTTCATCCGAAACCACAACACAGTGATTGAGCATCATATTGGCGATCCTCTCTGTCATGCTGTCCTTATGCCAGGACATGATGTTGAGGGACAGCCGGGATCTGCTGTAGATCGCAAGACTCTCCTCGGGACTGACCTGGGGATGGATCACAAGATTGGTATAGTTCTTCCAGTGTCCCCCCCTCCAGCTGTCACCAAAAACATGAAGTTCCAGTCCGCTGTCCAGAATCGTCTCAATGATCTTCTCCCGGATACGACACATAACAATAAAGCACACCGGCTTGCAGAGGTATAAAAGCTCCCGGAATTCCTTTCCGGTGGGTTCTGCCATAACGTTGGCACGGACTCTCCGCTCAACCACCCGTCGCATGCTTTTCTCCCAGGGCCAGTGCAGATGAGACCGGGCTTCTTCCATAAATTCCGCCGCGATCCCGCCGGAGATTTCCTGCGCCGTTTCGTATTCCCCCCGCCACAGATCCGCATCATGGTAGGAACCCACAAAGGTCAGAGGATATTCCTTTTCCTCCCTTGCCGGCCAAAGACTTCCTCCCGGCGGTATCCAGAACGTCTTCTTCACCTCCGGAAAATAATCCTCTATGAAGGTTACGTAATTCTTGTCATGGGTAATAACGAACTGATCCTTCGGCCCCTTTTCCAGATGATGTTTCAGCCAGATGGGATGATCGAAGATCAGATTGATCTTCGGGCCTTTGATCTCATCATGAAGGTTGCGACCGTCCTGAAAACGAATCGAAAAAGCATAAGTCTGTATTCCAAGGACAGCACGAAAGCGAAGTCCTGTAAACTGCAACAGTTCATCTTCCCGACCGGGGATCAGTTCAAACAGTTCCACCAAATATCCCATAGCATCCAGTCTGTCTGCGATCGCATCTGCAAAACCGTTCAGTACGCCGTAGCAAATGGGATCCGACTTGTAGATGAGAATGGGACAATGCACGCTGTCATAGGCGTCGTATACCTCATCCCGGCTCATCATATGCATCAGAAATTCCACCGGATCCTCCGTGGTCTGTTGCCGAAGCAACAATCCCCGCTCCACCAGCTCCTGCGCCCTTTGGTCATAGGTTCCGTCTGCCTTGTAGACGCTATAATACCGCCCCAGACAATAGGCCTGCTGCCTGTATTCTTCTATCTCTTTGTTGTTTGGCATACTACCCCTCTCACAACTTATGCTCACAAGCCCTGCATTACAAAATCCATAATCTGCTTCAGGCGATCTTCTATTCGGAAGGCCACCCGTACCTTTTCCATCCCGGACAATGCCACTTGCTGCCGTTGCTCTTCGTGACGCAGATAGTATCCGGCAAGATCCACCGCCTCTTCCATCGAGGTGTAGATACCGGCATCCTGATTCGGAACAAAATATTCCAAAAGTTCCGGCTGCGCCGGGATCAGAAGGAAGCCGCCACATCCCATGACATCCAGAGCCCGAAGGGGAATGCCGGACGGAATACATCGAAGGGTCGGACAGAGATTGATCTTACTTGCTGCAAAAACCTGAGGCATTTCTGTACGGTAATCCACGGAAGCTTCCACCCGGACCTTCGGAAGCTGTCCTGCGATTTCTTCCTTTTTCTGGAAGGTAAACAGCGCCGTATCATATGCCTGACTGAAAAACCGGAGAAGAAGCTGGCGATCCAGAGACGTCAGATAGGTTGCCATGGAATAGGACAACTGACGGCTACTGATCCGGGCCAGAGGATGATCAGCGGCAAATCCCTTCCGGATCTTTGTCATCACCTCATCTGTCAAAAGCTCCGGCAGCATATAACAGCCATACAGCTTCCTCTGAGCATCACAAAATCCCTGTAAAAGTCCTGCCTCATAGCCGGAAATCTCCCGCCGGATCTCCGGAAAGGTGGAAGCATACAGGCTTCCCACCAAAGATACCTGCGATGAAAAAGACGCTCTGGTAAGCTTACGTGAGGAATAATAATCCTTTGTCGCCTTCTGCCACCAGTCCACATCCACCCCAAGGGGCATATGAAAAACTCTTGTAATTCCAAGCCTTCGATACGTTTCTACCTCTAAGGCATCAAAGAGAAAAATAAAATTATTGGCGTGTTCCATTCCGTCTGTTTTCGGAAGATTCTGTGGAGCATCATAACTCCAGGAAACATAAGGGATCCCCAGTTCCGCCAGGGGCTGTGCCAGAAGCGGCCAGAAATTCACTGTGATCACCGCATCTGCCTTCTTTCCTTTCAGATCACGGCGGATCATTTCCATGAGCCGGCCATCCTCATAGGGATCCTCCGGCGTATAATAGGTCTTCTCTTCCACTTCCCATCCCAATTTCCGAAAAGCCTCCAGAAAAGGCTCGTCATAATAGGATCGAAACAAACGTATGAAAAACAGCTTCATGATCGGTCTTCCTCATCCAGTGCAGTCAGAAACAGATCCATTGCCTTTTGTGAACCGGTAGAGATCCTCAGATATTTATGCAGAAGCTCGTTCCCGAAGGTATGAATCAGCACCTGATGCTTCTCCTCCAGTCGTTTTGCAAGTTCCTTCGGGTCGGTCTTCGGCTCCATCAGCACATAATTACCCTGACAGTCTCTGCAGCGATAGCCTCGTTTACCAAGCTCCGCAAGGAGATAATCTCTGCCTTCCCGCTCGGTTTTGATCAGACCATCGATCACATCCGGTCGATCCAGCAGCCGTTCCGCAAACAGCAGAGCAATGCTGTTGGCATCAAAGGTCAGCTTGGCATTTTTCACGTAATGAATGATGTCCGGATGACTGATCATAACCCCCAGACGACAGGCTGCCAGAGACAGAAGCTTGGAAAAGGTACGAAGGATGATGACATTTTCTCTCTCCATCGCAAAATGCAGGAATGTCCTTGGATAAAAGTAATGATAAGCCTCATCGATCACCACCACGGCTCCCACTTCCTGGGCCCGATCGATCACAGCCTTTGCCTCTTCTTCTGTATAGACATTTCCCACCGGGTTATTGGGATTAAGTAAAACAACCACCCTGGTATCCTCGGTGATGGCTTCCACCACTCGCCGGATATCCACCGTCAGATCCTCATTGTAGGGCACTGCCACATGGTTATACCCTAGGATACTGCAGTTCACCCAATACATCTCAAAGGAGGGGGTCACCGTCACAATATCCTTGCCTTTTTCTCCGAAGGTCTCCAGGATATAGCGGATTCCCATGTCTGAACCGTTGGTCGCCAGAACATTTTCAAAAGAAACACCGACAAAGTCAGCGTATTTTTTAAGGAATCGATCCGGCTCCGGATAAACCGAAAGGAACTGCGGTGTGATCTCTTTCAATACACTCTCAACAAATTCTTCCGGCAGTCCTTCCGGATTCTCATTCATATCAAGACGGATCTTATCATAACGATTCTGCGCCGGAAAAACACGGTAGGTCTTCTTAATATCCGGATCCACATAAACATCCTTTTTCATGGGGTCTTCTCCTTCTTGTCTTCTTTGTATTCCATATATTTCTCAACGAGCTGAGACATCCAGATGGATTCCTCCGCCGTAAGCTTATATCCGTTATGGCTCAAGCCTGAGATCTTACGGACAAATTCACTGATCTCATAGCGCAATCCATCTCCCTGGAACGGAGGATCATAAACATCCACCTGATCCTCTTCCTCATAGCGTACCTCAAAATGCTGGGTCAGCCACCAGGGTGACGGGGCCAGGATATAGCCTTTGGTGCCGGAGATCACCAGCTGTCCTTCGGTCTTGACCCCAACGCCGGTGCGCATGGTCGCCATGGCATTGGGATAGTAAAGCTCCAGCTTGTTGTAGAGATCCACACCCTTCTCGTCATAAAGGCTGTGGAATTTATAATCCACATATCCAGGCCCCAAAAGCTTTACGATGGGTACCAGCACACTTGGTCCAAATTCCAGAAAGGCTCCGCCAAACTCCGCATCCTCTCGTTCTCTTGAACCATTGTTTGCCAGCCTTGTAAAATTCGCTTCCACATCCCGGATCTCTCCGATCACGCCGCTCTTTGCCACATTGATCAGCTGCTGAAATCCCGGACAATATGCAGCCTTGACGCCTTCCATCAGCACCAGCCTCTTACGGCCGGCAAGATCATACAGCTCCTCTGCCTTTGTCATGGTAAAGGCCAGGGGCTTCTCCGACAGAACATGCTTGCCCCGAAGCAGGGCTTTCTTGGCATATTCGTAATGGGTCTCATTGGGAGAGGCAATATACACCGCATCCACCTCATCCAAAAATCGCTCATAATTCTCGGACTCCATATAAAATCCCCGGTACGGATGTCCCTTTCGGGTCTCCTCATCCGGTCGTTCCGTAAAATCCCGAAGAGACTCAGTGTTCGGATTATAGATGGCAGTAACCTCTGCTCCGCTGACATACTTGGACTCTGTCACAAATCTGGGGGCCATCCGGCCACTTCCCACGATTCCGATGCGGATAGCCTTGTATTTTTGCACCCGAAGATCTGTAGAGGAAATATCCGGCGTACGCGGAAGGTAGACTACCTTGCAGAACTGGTCAAGATAATCAAAGGTTCCCACCCAGTCGGAACCCACGGTGAAAATATCCACGCCGTATTTTTGAATATCTTCAATTTTCTGTCCCTGGTGATCCTCTATTATGATCTGATCCGCAAACCCTGTGTCGCGGACATGCTGAACCCTTGTCAGAACATCATCTACTACGTTGATCTTACCCCGGGCTTCATCAAAATGCTCGGATGTAACGCCCACAATGAGATAGTCTCCCAACGCTTTGGCATTCTTTAGAAGATTATAATGCCCCTGGTGGAAAAGATCGTACGTTCCGTACGTTATAACCTTTGTCATGGCAAGTCCCCCTTCTAAAAACACTTATCTCATCTTATTATATCGGACATTTGCTCATATTTGGCTACAAAATTCTTACTTTTTATATATTTATTGGCAAAACCGCCTTAAGTCCTTTAAAATAAAAGCCGAAAGGTATTCTATAAGGGGGATGCTATGACATTTGATGCTGATTTTTTTAAAGATGAAGAGCGGGAGGGTTTCCTTGTTCCCTCTCTGATGAAGAGGACCTGGGCGGCAGAACTTAAGACCCTTCAGGTTCTTCTGGACTTTTGCCGGCAACACGATCTTAAGATCTACGCCGATTTTGGTACCCTCCTGGGAGCCATTCGTCACAAGGGTTTCATACCCTGGGATGATGATCTTGATCTGTCCATGCCCCGAGAGGATTATATGAAGCTGATCGAACTTTCCGACACCTTCCCTGCACCTTACCGGATCAAATCCATTTATACAATGGACCGGTTTTCCCAGTTCCACATTGTCCTGTCCAATTCGCAAAGGAATCGATTCACCTATGCGCCGGAACTGATCAGGGATTTTTACGGATGTCCTTTTTTTGTGGGGATCGATATCACCCCCATGGATCATATTCCCCGGGATCCTCAGATCCGGCGTATGCAACAGATTCTGTACAAGATCGGTTACCAGTTGTCAACGGATCTTTCTCAGGATTACATCGCCATTGAAGATGGAAGGATCATAGAAGGCAAACACGCCATTCACACACCTTCCCGCAACACCGATTCTCCGGAGGAATTCCTGCAATTGCTCCAAAGTTTCGAGAAATATACCGGTGTCACCCTCGTCCCGGATGAGCAACTGCAAAAGAATGTCATGCTGCTTACGGACCGTATTGCCATGCGCTTTGGTCCCCAGGACGGAGACGAGATCAACTACTATGCCAGAATGGCATACTGGGAAGATGCCGAACCTTCCCTTCGCCCTGCTTCTCTTGAGGAGGAGATCATAGAGGTTCCCTTCGAGAACATTATGATCCCGGTCCCAAAGGATTACGAGAAGCTTTTGTGTCTTCAGTTCGGAACGAACTGGAGGGTTCCGATCCAGGAATCCACCCTGCACGATTATCCCTTCTACCGGACCCAGCTGGAGGTTCTTACCATGGAGGGACATACAGAATTTTCTTGAAGAATTGTAAAACGATCATTTATAAGAGGAGGCGTACAGAATGAAACTTCAGTTTGACAATGACTATTTCAAAGGGGGAGAGATCGACGGATTCTATGTCGAGCCACTGATGAAACGTACATGGGCCGCCCAGATGGAGGTTCTGGCCGTTATCGATGATATCTGTAACAAATATAACATTCATTACTTTGCCGAATGGGGCACCCTGCTAGGTGCTGTCCGTCACCAGGGCTTCATCCCATGGGACGACGATATGGACATCGGAATGCTGCGGGAGGATATGCTTCGTTTCCAGAGGATCGCTCCGGAGGTTCTTCCGGAAGGTTTTGAACTGATCAATTACAACACCGAACCGGACTGGGAAAATGTCCTGATCCGTGTCATGAACGGCAAGCACGTCTGCATCGACGATGACTATCTCGATCGTTTCCACGACTGTCCCTTTGCCATCGGAATCGATATTTTCCCCATCGATTACATCCCGGACAATCCGGTGGATTATGAGATGCAGATCAACCTTCTCGAGATGCTCTATGCCGCCAAAAACGCCTATGCGCAAAAAGATGTGGTAGGCCTTGCCCATGCAAGATACTATGGTGTACAGGTAGAAGAAGCTCTCGATGTAAAGCTTGACGAGACCCAAAACATGAACCAGCAGCTCATCCGTCTCATCGATGCGGTGTCCGCCATGTACGGTCCTCAAGATACAAATTCCATGGGTATTCCTCTTCGTGCCTTATACGCCGGAGACCAGCGACTTCCAAAGGAATGCTACACCACTCTTTTGATGCAGCCCTTCGAAGGCACACAGATCCCCATCCCCATCGGATATCACGAGATCCTTGAGAACTACTACGGCGAATACATGAAGGAAGACCGTACGCCGGGACATGATTATCCCTTCTATACAGAACAAAAGGAGATCCTGCAACGGTATCTGTCACAGAATCCCCAGGCCTATACCGACCGGATCAAAGCAATCCTAGGAGAGTAACATATTACTGAAATTTTCTAATGCCACATCTTCCCGGAAGTCCCGGGCCGCTTCCAAAAGCGCCCCCTCTTCCGGGATCGGCAATTTCCCTGTCGCTATACAATCTAATATAAAGGACAGCTGCTGCGGGTTGTCATGTTCAAAAAGATATCCGTTGACCCCGGGGGTAATGGATTCGATCATTCCATCCACCGGCGTGGAGATCACCGGAATCCCCGCCACCATGGCTTCTATCCCCACAAGAGGATATCCTTCATACTCCGATGCAATGACCAGAAAATCAATGCTACGATCTCCCAGATAGATCCAGGGCTGCTCCTGCCATCCGCAAAATTCCACCCGATCTTCGATCTGAAGTTCTGCCGTCAGTTCCTCAAGGGACTGCCGTTCATCCCCATCCCCAATGACTACCAGGGACCATTTCGACTCTGCACAGACCATAGCCTTTAAGATAAGATCCACCCGTTTTTCACTCGACAGTCTCCCAACATACAAAAGGGTATATCCCAGAGGTCGTCCCCCCGGCACATTTCTCCGGCACTGCTGAAAATCCACCGGATTCTTCGCTGGAAATGCTTTTTTCTCACCCAAGACCCCGGATATCTTGTCCGCCTCTTTCTTCGTAAGGCAAAGGATCTTATCTGCCAGAGACAGATGCTGTATGCCTCCCACCCCATAGGTCTCGTAGGTGGCCACCGGCCCCTGAAGCCACGCAACGATTCTGCAGCGTTCTTCACACCCCATCCTCCGGACCGCTTTTCTTGCTATATAAGTCAAAAACGGCCAGGGGGTGGCTAGGATCACATCCGGTGTTCCCTCACGGGTCAGGAAAGTTGCATAGAAGTCATAAAAGCGGTCGATATGATCCACCTTTTGATCCGAAAGGGGATAAAAAGGAACAGACGGGTCCAGCCACTGTAAATGATTCCACACCATCTCCACCACCCGGACCTTATGACCCGACCGGATCAGATGCAGCGCCACGCGATTGATCATTTTCTCCGCCCCGCCCCTACCGGAAAACGGAACCAGAATATCGATCTTTTTCATAACTTCATCCCTCCTGTTTTGCTTTACCCTTTTCCCCATTTTAACAAAAATTCCCGGAGAAGGATATTCTCCGGGAACTGTATCATTTATATTAGACCAAATTTATCCAGGGCTTTGTAGATTCCATCCTCCTTCATATGGGTCGTCACATAGTCCGCTGCTGCCTTTGCGTCCTCTGTTCCGTTTCCCATAGCGACCCCGATACCTGCCTGGCGCAACATGTCCAGATCATTCACCGAGTCTCCAAAGGAAATGGTATCTTCCACCGGAATATTCAGGATCTCGCACACCTTTCGGATTCCGCTTCCCTTGTCGTGGCCGGTGGGAACCATCTCCACCACCTCAGAATTGTGGATCAGGAACTGGTACTGATCTCCCAGTTTCTTTTCCACCGCTGCAACATCGCAGCCTTTGGTATCACAGGAAAGCTTGCTGATCTCCCACTGTCCGTAGTTCTCCTTAATGGGAAGGAGGTTCTCGCCCAGCTCGTTCACAAGCTTGCTGCCATAGGGGTCACCCCCAAAGTCCTCCATATCCATATAGAGGTAATCCCTTCCTTCCAGGATCGGCTTGAAACCATAGGAACGCACGGTCTCAACTGTGTCAACCGCCTGCTGCCCGGGGATCCTGTGATAATACAAAACCTCCCCATGCTCCTCGATCATGGTCCCGCAACCGGAAACAATGCCATCGAAACCGATACCGAGCAAATGCTCTGCTGTTACAAAACCTCTCGTCCGGCCGGTATTCAAAAAAGCCAGATGTCCGTTTTTCTGCAGACGACGGATCGCCTCAACGGTGGACGTTGGGATCACATTGTCCGTATCCCAAAGGGTACCGTCTATATCAAAGAAAACTGCTTTCATCGTTGTGTATCCTCTGTATCCTCTGTATCTTCCGTAGCAGCCTTCAACTGCTCAACCTTCTTCGCGGAATTTCTTCCCTTATAGAAGGAACTGTAGTCATCCGCAACCTTTGTGTAATACTTGATGGCCTTATCGGTGTCACCATTCTTCTCGTAGGATTCTGCCAGCCTGTAGAGAGCATCACCGTTCTCATAGGTGTCATCGATCTTCACCACAGCCTTAAAGGCATCAATGGCTCCCGCATAGTCACCGGAGGCCATTTTTTCACGACCTTCCTGATACTTATCTTTCATCACCTGTGCATCCACAGACTTACCGATCTCCTCATAGATGGCTTTTCCATTGTCATCCAGAAGGGTCTTGTTCACCTTGGCCAGCGCCGTTGAAGCAGTTTCATTATCCTTTTCCTTCAAAGCATTTTCCGCTGTGATCAACTGCTCATACGAGCCCTTGACATCCGCCTGCCCCTCGTACTTATCCAGCTTCTTCTGGAGACTTTCCACCTGCTCCTTCAAGGAATTCGCATTGCTCTGGGAAGATGCCGCCTGGGAGTTGGCACTGACAAGAGCTGATGCCGCATCGGAATTGGCTCTCTGCTTCATCGTAGGCATAACAAGGAAAACGCAGACAAGTACGCCGATAACACCACCGATCAGAATATTGAAAAGTCCGCTCTTGGAATTATCCAAAGCTTCGATAAAGGTCTGACGCGGCATACGAACGGTATCATTTCCGTCGGTGAAATCCACCACATGACTCTGCGGGGTCTTCTTTTTCTTATTGTTCTTTCTTGCCTGAGTCAGATGTTGCCTTACTTCCTGCTGGTAGCTTGTGGTCAATGCATTGTTGCTGTCGATCCGGCTTGCAGCCGCAAGGGAACGGTTGGCCTCAGTATATTTACCCTCCCGGATATCCAGAAGAGCCAGGAGCTGATGCGCACGTACCATCTTCGGATTGGTGGACAGAACACGCTTGAGCTGGATACGGGCAAGATCGTAATTGCCGTCCTGACAGTATGCAATGGCCTGGTTGAACTTCTTGGTAGCGCTGTCGATTCGGTCAAACATGCCGCTCTTGCGCTGTACCATATCCAGATAGCGATCCGCCTCATTTTCCTCCGGACAGAAATTCTTGGAAATGACCCACTCTCTAAGAGCCAGCACCGGCTCACCGAATTCCATATAGACAAGGCCCAGAAGATTTCTTGCATCGGTGTGCCTTTTGTTGTAACGAAGTGCCCGGGACAGGCAGATCATAGCCCCCGACAGATCATGACGCCGTGCCCGGGCCAGACCCTCATTGTAAGCCTGGTTGGATGACGCAAGGATCATTCGGTAAGCTTTCTGATGTGCCCCGCAATACGGGCAGCGATCTGTCCCGTCTTCTACCGGGGATCCGCAGTAAAAACAATCTTTCATGCCAGTCTCCTTAATTCTTGCCTGACTGGTGATCACTTGTCATCTGCTTTAGGATGTCGATCATATCGGTCAGGTCCTTGTTCTGGATGGCGTCCTCCGCCTCCTTCACTTCCATGCTTGGCTTGAATTTCTTTAATTCTTCATCAAAATCGATCATCATTCGCCTCACTTCTCCAGCACAAAGCCGGCTGGCAACAGCTGCTCTAAGGTGTATGCATCATAGCTTGTTCCATGTTCCTTTCCCAGAAGGATCCGAAAATCCTTGTCACAGAACTCGCTCATGACCTGTCGGCAGATACCGCAAGGTGGACAGGCCGACGTATCGTCTCCATCCTGACCGCCTGTGATAGCAATGGCCAGGAAGTCTCGTTCTCCCTCGCTGACAGCCTTGAAGATCGCTGTCCGCTCCGCGCAGTTGGTCGCACCATAGCTAGCATTTTCAATATTACATCCGGTATAGACTTTCCCGTTTGCCGTCAAAAGGGCAGCCCCCACCCGGAAGCCCGAGTAGGGAACATACGCCTTTTCCATCGCTTTGTGGGCAAGTCTGCAAAGTTCTAAATCTGTCATTACATCTGCTCCAGACGAGCACTTACGTCCGCCATCATCTGTTCATACTGTGCAAGCTTTTCCTTTTCCTCATTGACCTTTGCCTCCGGTGCCTTGGAAAGGAACTTCTCATTCGAAAGCATCGCACGGCTTCTCTTCAGCTCGCCCTCCAGACGCTTCTTCTCTTTCAGAAGACGCTCCTTCTCCTTCTCCATATCAACCAGCTCATTGAGTGGAATATAAACCGTGGTATCCGGAATAATGAAGGAAACGGCAGTCTCATCGACACCCTCGGTTCCTTCCTGAACCTTTACTTCACTTGCACCTGCAAGGCCAGCGTAGATTCCGGTATTTTCTGCAAAAAGCTTCCGTACCTTCTCATCGGAAGATGTGATGATCAGAGCCGCCTTCTTGGATGGCGGTACATTCATATCCTTACGAACGGTACGCATACCGCGAACGAGATCCTTCGCACGGGTCAGGATGTTCTCAGCCTCCATATTCTTCTTATCCTCGTGGTACTCCGGCCACTGTGAGATCATGATGGATGGAGCATCCGGATTCAAGGAGCAGAAGATCTCCTCTGTAATAAACGGCATAAACGGATGCAACAGCTTTAAGGCATCGGAAAGAACCGTCTTTAATGTGTAAAGTGCCGCATTGGCAGATACCTTATCCTCATCCCGGTTGTACATACGAGGCTTAACGATCTCAATGTACCAGTCACAGAACTCTTCCCAGATGAAATCGTATACCTTTGAAACTGCGATTCCAAGTTCGTACTTATCCATATTCTCTGTTACATCTTTTGCAAGTGTGTTAACAAGAGAAATGATCCAGCGATCCTCTGTCTTAAGATCCTCATCCGCCGGCTTGGTCAGCTCAAATCCCTCAAGGTTCATCTGAATGAATCTTGACGCATTCCAAATCTTATTGGCGAAATTACGGCTGTTCTCCACACGCTCCATATAGAAACGCATGTCGTTACCCGGTGCATTTCCTGTCATAAGTGTCAGACGAAGAGCGTCTGCACCGTACTGGTCGATCACCTCTAACGGATCGATACCGTTACCTAAAGACTTACTCATCTTACGTCCCTTGTCATCACGTACCAAACCGTGAATCAGTACATGGTGGAACGGAGACTTGCCAGTCTGCTCGATTCCGGAGAACATCATTCGGATAACCCAGAAGAAGATGATATCGTATCCGGTTACAAGAACATCGGTCGGATAGAAATAATCCAGCTCCGGTGTCTTCTCCGGCCAGCCTAAGGTTGAGAAAGGCCATAAAGCAGATGAGAACCAGGTATCCAGGGTATCGCTTTCCTGTGTAAAATGTGTGCCGCCGCACTTCGGACAAACATCCGGAGCACCTCCTCGCTGTACAACAAACTCGCCGCACGCATCACAGTAATATACCGGCATTCTGTGTCCCCACCACAGCTGACGGGAAATACACCAGTCCTTGATATCACTGAGCCAGTGCTCGTAAGTCTTGCCGTAATTCTCCGGTACAAAGGTCAGATCGCCGTTATGCAGCGCATCCAGGGCAGCCTTTCCCATCTCCTTCATACGAACGAACCACTGAGGCTTAACCATCGGCTCTACGGTTGTATGACAGCGATCGTGGGTACCAACGGCATGGCTGTGAGGAACGACCTTTACCAGAAGGCCAAGATCCTCAAGATCTTTTACCATTGCCTTACGTGCCTCGTAACGATCCATGCCCGCATACTTGCCACACTTACTGTTCATGGTTGCATCATCATTTAAGATGTTGATCTCCTCAAGGTCATGACGCTTTCCAACCTCAAAGTCGTTCGGGTCATGGGCCGGTGTGATCTTAACGCAACCGGTACCGAATTCCTTATCAACGTAAGAATCCGCAATCACCGGAATGGTTCTGTCTGTCAACGGAAGTGCCAGTTCCTTACCGATGATATCCTTATATCTCTCATCCTCCGGATTAACCGCTACGGCAGTATCTCCCAGCAGAGTCTCCGGACGGGTGGTTGCGATCTCTACGAATCTTCCCTCTTCACCAACGATTGGATAGTTGATATGCCAGAAGAATCCGTCCTGATCCTCATGCTCAACCTCCGCATCGGAAAGAGATGTCTGACAAACCGGACACCAGTTGATGATACGGCTTCCCTTGTAGATGTATCCCTTCTCGTATAAACGAACGAAAACCTCTTCTACTGCATTGGAGCAGCCCTCGTCCATTGTAAAGCGTTCTCTCTCCCAGTCAGCAGAACTTCCCAGCTTCTTCAGCTGATTAATAATGGTACGTCCGTACTCATCTCTCCACTCCCAGCAATGCTTTAAGAACTCCTCACGGCCGATCTCTCTCTTATCGATGCCCTTATCCTTGAGCATATTGGTAACCTTAACCTCTGTGGCAATTGCCGCATGGTCGGTACCCGGCTGCCAAAGTGCCTCATAACCCTGCATTCTCTTGTATCGGATCAGAATATCCTGCATGGTATTATCAAGGGCATGTCCCATATGAAGCTTACCGGTAATGTTTGGTGGTGGCATCACAATGGTAAAAGGTTTCTTGTCCCGGTCAACCTGTGCATGGAAGTATCCGTTATCTTCCCACTTCTGATAAAGTCGATCCTCAATTTCCTTTGGATCATAAGTCTTTGCTAACTGCATGTTGTTTCCTCCTAGCATAGTTGATCGCTTCCCTTGGTCAGCGATCTGTCGTCTCGCGCCCGGCTGACAGATTTCGTATGCAAATTCCCGCGTATCCTCGCGGAACGTCTATCTGGTCGGAGATCAGAACCCCGACTGAGATAAAAAAAGCCCTGTACAGCCAAACTGTACAGGGCACAATTATCAAATCATGCGGTACCACCTGTGACGATCCTCATCTTATCCGTAACGTGGACGTGACGGGAGAACTTACTTCTTATATGGCCGCATCAACTGCCGCATATAAGCCCTGGTCTCTCCGGCTCCGAAGCTACCTTCCCTGCCTGCCTGTGCAGATGACCTTCCAGCCCATGAGTCATCCTCTCTTGGCCCGCCTTTGCAGGTACTCCTCTTCATCCTTGCCTTTGCATAACTAGTCCTTATTATATCTCCTGCCCCAATAATTGGCAAGGTTTGATTTTTTAGTTAGACATGACTAATTAGTTGTTGACAAGTCCAACAGTCCATGCTATTATCTTTCTCGAGCAAAGGAAATGAATGGCAAGACGGCTCACACAGTCTTGTTCCCTCCTTCCTTGGCTTGGAAAGTGAGGCTAATATGATCGCTAATGTTATAATTCTTTTTGTCATTGCTATTTTAGCAGCTTTGTCCATCCGCAAGATCTATCTGGATCGGCGTCATGGCGGAAGCTCCTGTGGTTATAACTGTGCCGGTTGTTCCGGAAGTTGCTCACACACAAATCTTTCGGAAGAAGAGGTAAAGCGCAGACAGGCAAGACTAAAGCATTAGATTTCATTTGCAGCTTCCAACACACATACTCTCTATACAATACTTTTTATGCAAGCAGGCGCCCGGAAATGCCATTCCGGGCGCCTTGTTTTTTTCCAAAAAACACAAAATCTTCATAAAAGTATGCTACACTTCCATTTCGTGGTCCCCCACAAAAAAAGAAAACAGAGGTGTATATCATGACATCAACAGAATTTGTAACTCAGTATGGTTCCCCCCGAGGGATTTTGCTTATGCTCCTTGTGGGCTTTGGTTCCATTGCCCTCTCCCTTGGGCTCATCGTTCTTGTCTCCTGCCTAATGGGGAAAAAATACAAGACCCGGGAGGAACAGGTACAATTTGCAAAACTTGAGATCCTGAATCTTTCCGAGCGGCTCTTTGAACTGATCTTCTCCGCTACCTTTATCCTGCTCTTTGTTGCGCTGTACTTTATGTTCAGTTACTTTGGAGTCAACAGCGCCACCCTGCAGCAGTCCTGGGAAAAGTATAACGGCATCCTGCTTTTGGCTTTCATCCTTATGTCCGTCACTCTCAACTCCTGGATGGACAACCACATTATTCCGCTGAAATACCTGCGTCCCGGCGACCGCGCCGCCATGCGCCTCATTGGAATGATCTATATGATGGTGATCTTTTTATACATAAAATACATCTATGTGGACAGTAACTACGACTCCATCATTATGTATTTTATCACCCTGATCATCGGCCGCTTCATCTACTTTGACGCATCCATGAAGGACTTTAAGGCCGCAATGAAAAATGCCTTTGACAGTTTGCCTCTTTTGGCTCTTGCGCTCATGTGCACCGGCCTCATCGCCCGCTTCGGTTTTGGCAGCGGTTATCTCCTCCATCGGAACGGCGTGGTGTTCAATCTATTCCTGGGGCATCTGTACCTATTGGCCTGGATCTTTATCATCAATCGGACAAAATTATTAAGGAATATTATTATAAAGCTGTAACCATTTTGTGACCAACTCCACAGTATAATGGCATCATCACTAACAGCCTTACCTTATGCAAACGGGGTAATTCTATGACAGGTGAAGCTATCCTTACAACAACTGAATCAAAGGACCTGCATCTCGCCAAGGAACAGGCTCTTTTACATATGCTTAAGGATGACACCATGATCTACAGGGATTACACCATGGATAAGGGACTGATTCGATCCTCCAGAGAGTGGGACACCATCGGACGATGCCTTCGCAGCGCCTATGTCACTGTCACCGGTATCCGGGACGCCGGCAGGTCCTCCTGCCAAGTTGCAGATGAGAGATCCTCTCTTTTGACGATGCATTTTTCTTCCATCGCTGATGCCGGCATCAGCTATCTTTCATCACAGAAGACAGGACGTTTTCACCTCGCCTGCTCTGAACGCATGGCGGAGCGCAGCCAGCTGGCTCATTCCGTCGCTGCCTTACCTCAGAGAGGAATGCTGATCGATTTTGCTGTAGAACAGATGGACCTGGATCAGGATGCCCTTGGTATCTACCCCGAGATGTTTTTGATCCACCTCGCTAAAAGTGATTTGATCCGGGAATATTTTCTGGATACGAAACCGCAGGATTACGAGGTCCACTACGATGATATACAGGATAAGGAACGCTTTATCCTGAAGGCTGTGGTCTTCAATATTCTTGCCACCTATATCGCAACCGAACTCATTGACAGCCAGGGACTCGATCGAAGAAGCTGTGATTTTTACCGGCATGTGATCGCCGGAAGCAGCGAATTCCGGAATCTGTTTCTGGAGAAGGCCGATTACCTTCATCCGAAGGAAGGACTTCTTCCGGATCGACGACTGTTCATGAAAGAGCAGTTCCTCCGTTCTGTCGCCAAATCTGCCAGTGCCGGCCGTCTGAAGGGTTCTACCATGAAAGCCCGGGCGTTGCGTTATATTGGAGATGTTGCCAAAAGCCCTGATTCCTTGTAGGGGCTGTGTTTTTCAAATTCTTCCTATATAGAGAAGGAGCCATGGAATAACGTATTCCATGGCTCCTTTTCATATAATGGGCATTGCCTAGACAGGCTTTTTCCATAGGATGAAATCATAACTTTCTACGATTTCAAAAAATTTCAGCAAGCGTTCGTACAACGGATGGGCGTTCTCTCCAAAATGCTCCTCCACCGCTTCTGCAATGGTCTCAATATTGGTCATTCCATCAATCCGTTGCCAGATAAAGCTTCCCGTCTCATCCAGATGAATCTGGGAAACTTTCGGTTTTTTGGCGATCTTTTGCATGATGGAATTCATAATGCCTTTGTTCTCAACAAACAACGTTACCTTCCCCTCGTTGTCTGTGTCCCAGTGGTGGATCTTTTCCGACACCACCGGAACATATGTCTTATATAAGGCCAGTGCCTCATTTTTTGATAAACGCTTTTTTCTTTTCATCTTCTTAAGCCTTATGCTTCTTACCGGCAGTAAACTTTGCTGTGATAAGAATTACGAAAGCGAATACAACTGCAGATCCCAGTAAGGATACCAGAAGGTTACCTGCAAAAATACCGCTGAAATCAATTGCCTTTGTTACACCTGCAATAGCAAGCAGAGCAAGAAGGATTCCTACCAGGCCTTCACCTGCGATCATACCGGAACAGAACAGGATTCCACGGTTGACCGTCTTTGTCTTCTCCTGCTCATCCTTGTACTTCTTACGATCAAAGTACCAGCGGACAATTCCGCCCACCATAATGCATGCAGAAAGCTGTACCGGGAGATAAACACCGATAGCAAAAGGAAGAACAGGGATTCCAAGGACCTCTACAACGACGGCAAGAACAGCACCGATAATAACCAGGTTCCATGGAAGCTTACCTCCCATAACGCCCTCG
Source organism: uncultured Lachnospiraceae bacterium (assembly GCA_946182825.1). Lineage (GTDB taxonomy): Bacteria > Bacillota > Clostridia > Lachnospirales > Lachnospiraceae > Weimeria. The sequence continues at coordinate 109,323 of CAMGZH010000001.1, read as the reverse complement.
ATGATCATCTTCATAAGGGTTGCCTGAGGCGCACCGATCTCTTTGGTTCCGTAGCCATAGGCATTATCTAAAAGATACAGTACAAATCCAATGGCTGCACCTGAGAAAACAACACCGATGATCTCACCGATCTGCTGCTTCATAGGAGTCGCACCAACCAAAAATCCTGTCTTTAAATCCTGGGATGTGTCACCTGCAATGGCGGCAATTACACAGATTACGGTACCAATGGCAATGGCTGCCTTCATTCCGGGTACACCGTCTGTTCCGGTCACCTTCAGAAGAATTGTGGAGAATAATACAGTGGCAATGGCCATACCGGATACCGGGTTATTGGAAGATCCTACCAGACCTACCATTCGTGAAGAAACTGCTGCAAAGAAGAAACCAAACAAAGTAATCAGGATCGCTCCGAATGGTCCCACAGGAATCTGTGGCAGAGCTGCGATAACAACGATCAAAACAGCGATTGCGATAACAACCGTCTTCATGCTCAGGTTCTTATCGGTACGAAGGGTACTTCCCCCCTGTCCTCCGGCCAGATCCTTCATGGAATCACGGAAGGTAGACACGATCATAGGAAGTGACTTGATCAGGGAGATAATACCACCGGCCGCAAGAGCACCGGCTCCGATATAACGAATGTAACTTCCCCAGATTCCACCAAGTCCGCTTTCACTGATAATTGTAGAAATGGTATCCGTTGCAGGATACATTACCACATCAGCCCCGAAAAGAGCAATAAGTGGCATAATCACAAGCCATGCCACGATTCCACCGGCAAACATGTAGGAGGAGATCTTCGGTCCGCAGATGTATCCAACAGAGAATACCGCAGGATAGATCTGGGTTCCCATCTCACCCTTAAAGCTTCCGATTCCCCGCTCCGGAGTATTGATCTCAGACGGAAAAATCTTCAGGCCGTCTAAGAAGAACTTGACCGCTGCTGCAATTCCAAGTCCGGAGAATACGATTTTCGCTTCTTCTCCACCCTCTTCACCAGCAAGAAGGACCTCAGCACAGGCCTGTCCCTCCGGATAAGGGAGTACTCCGTGCTCCTTAACAATCAAAGCATTACGAAGGGGAACCATGAACAGGATTCCCAGTACACCGGCGATAATTGTGATGATAGCGATCTCAAAAATGCCGGGCTTATCCATCTTACCCTCTTTTGCCCAAAGGAAGATGGCCGGTAATGTGAAAATGGCACCGGCTGCCAGCGACTCTCCGGCTGAACCGATGGTCTGTACCAGATTGTTCTCGAGAATGGATTCTCTCTTAAGAATCAGTCTGATAAATCCCATGGAAAGTACTGCCGCCGGAATAGAAGCAGATACTGTCATACCAACACGAAGACCGAGGTACGCATTGGCTGCGCCAAATACAACTGCAAGAAAAATACCAAAAACAACAGCAACCACCGTCATCTCCGGCACGATCTTCTCAGCAGGGATGTATGGCTTGAATTCTTTTTTTTCATTCATCTTATTTCCCTCACTTACTATCATTTATAAACTTCCGATACCATGCATGAGAACCTACTCTCCAGCAAAAGTCGACAGTTGAATTATTTTCACCTATCCTCCACAAGCAATGCACGTCATTCAATCGCCGATGCGTCGCGTTAAAGTTATAGGGTAACATACCACGGTATCACACGATTCGGTATTATAACACATGTCCGCCAGAGAGAGACAGTAGATTCACCATAATAGGTATAAAATACACTTGTTGATTTTTTGACATAAAGATGAATTTTCATCACTCACCCACAAAAATGCTATTTCCAACGAAAAAAGGACACTACATATTTCCATAGTGTCCTTTCCCTCCTTACAAGATGCTTTCCAAGTTTCCAAAAGGAGCGTTTGATCTATCGTCTGGTATTCTTCTGTAGATCAAATAATGTTTCCAGTGTCTTCTGCTTTGCATTCTGTACAATCCGTTGATAGCTTTTCTTATCAATGACATTGTGCTCACCCCTTTGCTGATTTATCTCCTGATCTGTTGCAAATGGTGATGCACTATGCGTTGTCTCCCACTGAATCTCTCCACCGGAATCTGTTAATGACATACAACAATATGGCATATTACCGTCCCGATCTCCCTGGGTTAAATTCCTATAATTGTATATCATCGTATCGACGGAACCGATAATCCGGCTTGCGAATTGTTCATCTGACACCGCTCTCTCCAGCAATGTTCGATCAATACTGACACTTATTGTTCCTCGGTTTCCAAAGCCCTTCTTCGATTGATGAAAATCCAGCTTTTGCGTATCGTCACTTCGCATATCCTCCATTCGAAATGAAACGTTAGGATAGCGATTACAAATATCCGCATATAAATCTAATGCGTCTTCATATTTGTTATTGGAAGGGGATTTTCCAAACCTATTCAGATTTTTATTTGCACTATCCTCAGATGATATAAGCTTCTGATCCCCATACTTATAATTCAACAATGCATTAATATCCATAATCCTTCACCCCATTGGTATAGTGAGTCGTCGGTCTGTTTTGCGCTACTTCACAATCGTATTTTCTTGCCTCAAATGACCTATTTTTGCACTGCGAGCTATTACAAATGAAAAATACCGATCTACATTGTATATATAGAGATGATATTCATCAGCTGCTAAATCTCTTCCACATGCACCGCAATGCCCCCTTATGTATACCTTTTATCATAGAATTCATACATTATTTTATATAAACCATTCACTATTGTCAACCAATTTGTGTGCATTATTGCGATTATCGAATAACCATAACACCAATCATCAATTGTCAGTTTTTTTCGTAGCAATTCACACAGAATGTCGACTGTTCAACAAATTACAATTAAAATACAGTTGTTGATTTTTTGATCTTGAGATGAATTCTGCTCACCTAACAATGAAAATATTGCCATTTTCCTCGTATTGAAAGTCCTACCACGATAACCTATGATGGTAAAGATTGTTATTGATATTATATGGAGAGAGAATATGGTAGAGATTATTACAGATACATCCTGTGACTTAAGCTTAGAGCAGGCTAAAGAACTTGGTGTTACCCTGGTCCCTATGACAATCACCTTCGGTGATCGTGATTTTAAGGATCGATATGAAATGGAAGCTGATGACTTTTACCGCCTTTTGGTAAGCTATGACGATCTTCCTGTCACCAGTCAGATCAATCCTTACGAATTCGAGAAGGCCTTTGAGAACACCCAGCGCAACGGAGACACTGCTGTTGTCATCACTTTAAGCTCAGAGCTTTCCGGAACCTGTTCCAATGCAGAGCTTGCTTCCAGGGATTATCCCCACATTTATGTGGTGGATTCAAGAACCGGCTCTGTTGCCATCCAGTGTCTTGTCCGCCTTGCCTGCCGGCTTCGGGATCAAGGCCTTGATGCGGAGACGATCGCAAAAAAGGTCCGTGCGGCTGCTTCCAGGGTCAAAGTTCTTGCTCTTGTAGATACTTTAGAATATTTAAAAAAGGGTGGCCGTATTTCCGCTACCGCTGCTGTTGCCGGAAACGTTCTATCCATTAAGCCTGTCCTTACTACCCGAGATGGTAAGATCGAAGTGGTCGGTAAGGCCCGTGGATCTAAAAACGCCAATAACCTTATCAAGAAGCTGGCCAACGAATGCGGAGGCATCAATTTCGATGAGCCTGTTGTTTTAGCTTACAGTGGCACCAGCCGCGACCTCCTTGACCAGTATGTATCCGATAACAAAGAGCTTTATGAAGGTCATGAAGATGCTCTGATCTATTCCCAGATCGGAAGTACCATCGGTACCCATTCCGGACCGGGAGCCATTATTATCGGATTCTTCCCGAATAACGAATAATCTTTTTCTAAAAAAGCCGCGTAAAGATTCTTTGATCTTCACGCGGCTTTTCACATACACATATTTATTTATTCCAGTCGGCTCCACCCCGGCCTGCTGCCGCAAGTCTCGCCATAGCACGGGAGAGGGATGCCTGAGAGTGGTAATACTCCTGCATGCTCTGCTTCTGACGAAGCTGCTCCTCTGCACGTTCCTTCGCCTCTCTTGCACGGGCAACATCGATCTCCTCCGGTCTCTCAATGGACTCGACGATGATCTTCACACGGTTATTCATAACCTCAGCAAATCCCATGCCTGCAAGGCCTTCAATCATTTTTTCTGAGTTCTCACCGTTGCCGGCATTCTCTGCCGGCTTGATGCGAACATATCCTTCATCTAATGCAATGACCATGTTCTCATGGTGGGAAAGGATCTCCTTCTCACCATCGAACTGCTGAACTTTAACGCTCTCGGCAAAGCCCTGGAAGAACGTCTTGTCGGCAGCAATGACCCTAAGATAGAACATCTTTGTATCAGCCATAATGCCTCCTTATCTCTTCAGGCTCTCAGCTTTTTTCTTAACGTCTTCGATTGTTCCAACGTTAAAGAATGCATTCTCCGGATACTCATCCATTTCACCATCCAGGATGGCCTTAAAGCTCTTAACGGTCTCCTCTACCGGCACATAAGCACCCGGAATTCCTGTAAACTGTGTTGCCACATGGAAAGGCTGTGACAGGAAACGCTGTACCTTACGGGCACGGTATACAAGGGTCTTATCCTCCTCGGAAAGCTCTTCCATACCAAGGATTGCGATAATATCCTGCAGCTCCTTGTACTTCTGTAAAAGAGCCTGTACACGGCGGGCTGTTTCATAATGCTCCTGACCTACCACATCCGGCTCAAGGATACGGGATGTAGAAGCAAGAGGATCTACTGCCGGGTAGATACCCTGCTCAACGATCTTACGGGAAAGTACCGTGGTCGCATCCAGATGAGCGAAGGTTGTGGAAGGAGCCGGATCTGTCAGATCATCTGCAGGCACATAGACAGCCTGTACAGATGTTACAGAACCTTCCTTTGTGGAAGCGATTCGCTCCTGAAGCTCACCCATCTCATTGGCAAGGGTCGGCTGGTAACCTACGGCAGAAGGCATACGTCCAAGAAGGGCGCTGACCTCGGAACCTGCCTGGGTGAAACGGAAAATATTATCGATGAAAAGAAGCACATCCTTATGCTGCTCATCTCGGAAATACTCCGCCATGGTAAGTCCAGTCTCTGCAACTCGCATACGTGCTCCTGGCGGCTCATTCATCTGACCAAATACCAAAGCGGTCTTATCTAAAACGCCGCTTTCCTTCATTTCAGACCAGAGGTCGTTACCCTCACGGGAACGCTCTCCGACACCGGTGAAAATGGAATATCCACCGTGCTCTGTTGCCACGTTACTAATCAACTCCTGGATCAGGACGGTCTTACCTACACCGGCACCACCGAAGAGACCGATCTTACCACCCTTAGCATAAGGAGCCAAAAGGTCGATAACCTTGATACCTGTCTCAAGCATCTCAGCTGCCGGATTCTGATCCTCAAACTTCGGCGGCTCTCTGTGGGTGACCCACTTTTCTACTGAATCTAAAGACTCACCGTCATCGATGGTCTCACCTAATACATTAAACAGACGACCTAAGGTCTTCTCACCTACCGGAGTCTTGATTCCGCTTCCGGTATCAGTTACTTCCATGTCACGATACAATCCCTCACTTGGGGATAACATAATGCAGCGAACTACATGATTACCCAGGTGGGATGCAACTTCCATGACACAGGTCTTACCCTCATTGTCAACCGTCAAAGCCTGACGGATTGGAGGAAGCTTCTCTCCTTCAAAGGTCACGTCCACTACAGGTCCACTGACCCGAATGATCTTACCTTTTTCCATAATTTATCCTTTCTTCTTCTGGGCACGTACACCAGCGATGATCTCTGTGATCTCCTGTGTGATGGCCGCCTGACGAGCACGGTTATACTGAATGGAAAGCTGGCGGAGCATTTCCTGACCGGAATCAGTTGCGCTCTGCATTGCCATCATTCTCGCGTTTTGCTCGCAGGAAAAAGACTCTACCAATGCACCATAAACAAATCCAACCACGTACTCCGGAACCACACGATCCATAACAGCCTGAGCCGATGGAACAAAAGCGATGGTCTCCATGAAAATATCTGCCGGCAGACCTTCAATGGTGAAGTCTGACTTATGAAGAGGAAGAAGCTGCTCCATCTGAGCGGTCTCTTCTGCAGCATTTTCCATACGGGTATAGATGATATGTACCTCATCCACACGATGATTCAAATAATCATCAAGAAGCGTCTCACCGATATTTCTTGCTCGGTTTAAGGATGGGTTCTGAGCGGTATAACGGAACTGGGTATTGATCTCAATCCCATGACTCTCAAAATAATGACGTCCCAGCTCACCCACACAGTACAGGCGGTAGTTCTCACAACCGGCCAGCTCTTTTTCTACGATCTTAAGAACATTGGAGTTGTAGGCACCTGCAAGACCCTTGTCCGCAGTGACCACAAGAAAACCAATGGTCTTGTCCTTCTTGGCTTCCAGCACATCCTTCTCAACGAAGTAAGCGCTGTCCATATCCGGAACGTGTCTTAAGATTCGACTCATTTCCTGCTGAAGACCGAAGAAAAACGGCTCGGTCTCGGCTAATTCTTTCCTAGCCTTCTTCAGCTTGGAGGAGGAGATCATATACATGGCGTTGGTAATCTTTAAAGTATCACGAATACTGCCCATACGTTCTTTGATCTCTTTGGTTCCTGCCATTAAGCTTCACCCTCCTGTTTTACAGCGTCAAGGATCTTCTCTACAAGCTCATCCGTCAGTGTCTTCTTATCATGAAGTTCTCCCATGATAGCTGACTTCTTGTCGTGGAACATTGTAAGAATCTCCTTCTGACGTGCCTTAACCTCTTTCTTAGGAACGTTATCGAAGTAGTTGTTGTTTGCAAGTACTAATGTAATAACCTGCTCCTCCATAGATAACGGATGGTTCAGCGGCTGCTTTAAAAGCTCCATTAACGCATTACCGTGATCCAGCTGTGCCTTTGTCGCATCATCCAGATCGGAAGAGAACTGGGTGAAGACCTGCAGCTCACGGTACTGAGCCAGATCGATACGTACAGAACCGGAAGCCTTCTTCATGGCCTTGGTCTGTGCCGCACCACCAACTCGGGAAACAGAAAGTCCAACGTTGACCGCCGGTCTCTGACCCTCAAAGAACAGGTTGGACTCCAAGAAGATCTGTCCATCTGTAATAGAAATAACGTTGGTAGGGATGTATGCAGATACATCACCATCCTGTGTCTCAATGATTGGTAAGGCAGTAATGGAACCGCCGCCTAACTTGTCACTTAAATGTGAACTTCTCTCAAGAAGTCTTGAATGGAGATAGAATACATCTCCCGGGTAAGCCTCACGTCCCGGAGATCTCTCAAGTAAGAGGGAGATTGCACGGTACGCTACCGCATGCTTGCTCAGATCATCATAAACGATCAGAGCGTCCTGACCCTTATACATAAAATACTCTGCCAGGGCTGTTCCTGCGTATGGTGCAATGTACTGACATGCTGCAGGATCGGAAGCAGTTGCAGATACGATGATGGTATAATCCAGTGCTCCATGCTGCTCTAATGTATTAACAACACGTGCGACGGTAGATGCCTTCTGACCGATGGCAACGTATACACAGATCACACCCTTGCCCTTCTGGTTGATGATGGTATCGGTTGCAATGGATGTCTTACCTGTCTGACGGTCTCCGATGATCAGCTCACGCTGTCCGCGACCGATTGGGAACATGGAATCAATTGCAAGGATACCTGTTTCCATTGGTGTATCAACACTCTTACGATCAATAATGCCCGGAGCATCCTCCTCAATGGCACGGTAATCACTCTCATGGATCTCACCCTTACCATCGATAGGTTCTCCCAACGCATTTACAACTCGACCAAGGAACTCTTCACCGGTAGGAATTCCGGCACGCTTACCGGTTCTTGCCACGCGGCTTCCTTCAAAAATGTCATCGTCACGGCCAAACAGGATAACACCGATCTCATGCTCGGTAATATCCAGAACCATTCCTTTTACACCATTTTCAAATACAACGATCTCACCATAGAGAGCGTGGTCAATACCGTAGATTCTTGCGATTCCGTCACCTACGGAGATAACCTGACCAACCTCTTTTGCCTCAAAGGTGGTATCGAAGTTCTCAATTTCGCTTTTAATGATCGAGATAATATCTGTAGCACTAATGGCTGCCATTACCTCACCTCCTGTTGTTTATCCTGTTAAGCAGACGATTTAACTGTCCGCTGAAACTCTTGTCATACTCTACGCCGCCGGCTCTTACCAGATAACCACCCAGTAAGGAGTCATCCTTTACAGCCTTAAGCTTAACCTTCGCTCCGCTCACGCGACGGGTAATATCCGCTGTTGCCTGTTCCATAAGCTTCTCCGGATCAGAATCGCCTGCATAGTACAGGGTACCGTTGATGATACCGTTTTTCTGATCGAGTAGCTGCTGATAACATGCAATGATATCCGGAATCTGGTCCGCGATCTCAACAACGCAGCATCGTCTTAAAAAATTAACAAGTCTTGGATCAAGTCCGGCCTTCTGACCGATCCTTTCCATAACATGTTCCTTCTGATGAGCGGTGATCACCGGATCCTTTAAAAATGTCATAAGCTCCTTTGAGCTGCGAAGCATCGTCAAAACATCCGTGATCTGCTGGGATGGAAGGTCAAGTTCAAGCAGCGCTTTCGCATTACTGATGCTGCACTCCCTCATTACCTTCCTCCATAATCTTCTTAGCTGCCATCATAGCAAGGGTAGCGATCTGCTCTCTTGTCTCTTCTTCGGCCTTCTTCTGATCGCGTTCGATCTGTTCCATAGCCTTCTTGCGGATCTGCTCTGCCTCGGCATTTGCCTCGGCAATACGCTTCTCCTGAAGATGGTCTGCTTCTGTATGGGCCTTGGCAAGAATCTGATCAGCCTGCTCATGGGCTGTCTTCATCTTCTCCTGATACTCTGCCTTCTTCTCGTCTGCTTCCTTCGCCTTGACTTCCGCCTCGTTAAAACGATCCTTGATCATATTTTCACGGGCTTCGATCACAGAAACAACACGAGCAAAAAGGAACTTTTTCATGATCCAGTAATCGATCAACATATTGATGACTACGAACAGGATGTTCCAAAAACTAATGTGTAACATAGGCTCTCATCTCCCTTTGTAAAAAATAAGCAAAAATTACTTTACAAGAAGGATGATAAGAAGTGCTACTACGAAACCATAGATCGCTGTTGCCTCGGCAAGAGCTGCACCAAGAAGAAGGGAAGACTGGATCTTACCGGAAGCCTCTGGCTGACGAGCGATAGCGTCTACTGCGCTTGCTGTTGCCTTACCAATACCTACACCAGCTCCAATACCTGTTAATACTGCGATACCTGCTCCGATTGCTACGAATAATGATGCTGTCATAATAATTTCCTCCGTTTTTTAATATAAATTACTCAATGGATTCTCTGATAAACAGAGAGGTTAAAAATACAAATACATATGCCTGAATCAGGCCGTCGAACACATCAAAATACAAAGATGCGATTGCCGGAGCCACAACAGGGACAACCAGCTTGATCAGTTCAATGATTACGAATGATCCAAGTACATTACCAAAAAGTCGCATGCAGAGAGAAAGTGGTCTGATAAAGATCTCCAATACATTGATTGGGGCAACTATGGCCATCGGTTCTGCGAAGCTCTTGATAAACCTCTTTGGTCCTTTGTAGACAATGCCTGAACCCTCAATCAGTATAATACTCATAACAGCCAGGGCAATTGTTACATTCAGATCTTTCGTTGGCGGTTTGAAACCCAATAATCCAATCAGGTTTGCAATTCCGATGTAGAACAGCACGGCAGACAGATATGGCACAAAAGGCTTTGCCTCTTCACCAACCGTATCTCCAAAGAATTTGTAACACCATTCCACACAGTGTTCCAAAAAAAGCTGCCCTCTCTTTGGATGTTCGACGCTTAATTTGCGCGTCAGAAGTAAACATAATACCAGGATGACTGCGGTAATGATCCAGGAAACAACCACGGATTCAAAAACCGGTATGCCTCCGAAGAGTGGAATCTTAAACACAGTCTGCAGGTTTAGTTCTTCCGTCAGCGCTTCTACCAGCGCTTCCACTTCATACTCACTTCCTTTCTACTTATTAAAATAAATACGCTCGGAATGTTTAAATCCGTATCGTAGTTTAATCATCTCAATTTTCAAAGTCAATTACTTTTACAATCGTGCAAATTCGCTCATTTATTGTGCAATTTGCATAAAATCAAGATGATTTTTTGGAGAGTTTGACTGAATTGTCAATTACATTTCTTTTTCGATTATGGATACTTTTTATTCCTGTGAAAAAATGACGAATTTTTACCGAAAACGTTGCCTGATTTTCCGTCCTTTTGTCGATTTTCCACAATTGCTTCTCCACAATGAAAAAGCGAGGGAGCCAAACTCCCATAACAGGATTCTGGCCCCCTCGCGCTAAAATGTACGTTTATTTCTCTCTCACGAAAATATTATATCACTCGTCAAGAAATTTGTCATGTACTGCTTTCATTGCAACCTTAACATCATCAAGATCGATCAAAACGGTGATACGGATCTCAGAAGTTGCGATCATACGGATATTAACTCCTACATCATATAAAGCCTCGAACATCTTGGCAGCAACACCCGCATTGGACTGCATTCCTGCACCTACGATGGAAAGCTTTGCCACATTCTCCTCTTCCTTGATGTTCTGGATGGTAAGACGCTCCTGGTTATCCTTCAGAAGCTGTACACACTCCTTCGCCTGGGTCTGATCCACGGTGAAGGAGATATCCTTTGTATCATCACGTCCGATGGACTGCAGGATCACGTCAACATTGATGTTGTGCTTTGCCAACAGATCGAATACCTTAAATGCGATACCCGGCTGATTCTTAAGACCTACAATAGCGATTCTAGCTGCATCCTTATCAACTGCAACTCCACTTACAAGCATGCTTTCCACTTTCGTTACCTCCTTTACGACAGTACCTTCTGCCTTGGTTAAACTACTTCGTACCACCAGAGGTACGTTATACTTCTTTGCCATCTCTACGGAACGGTTATGCAGGACCTTAGCTCCTAAGGTTGCCAGCTCTAACATCTCGTCGTAGGAAACTTCCTTCATCTTACGTGCATTTGGAACCACACGCGGGTCTGCTGTATATACACCCTCAACATCCGTGTAGATCTCACAGGCATCTGCATTCAATGCTGCTGCAAGAGCTACTGCTGTTGTGTCAGAACCACCGCGTCCTAAGGTTGTAACGTCATCATACTTGTTAACACCCTGGAATCCGGTAACGATCACGATCTTACCCTGCTCAAGCTCTGCTGTAATACGCTCTCCGTCGATCTTCTTGAAACGGGCGTTCATGTACTTGCTTGAAGTGTGCATCGGAACCTGGAATGCATTTAAGGATACCGCAGGAACTCCAAGCTTTGCCATGGCCATAGCCATAAGAGATACGGAAACCTGCTCACCGGTTGCCAGGAGCATATCCATCTCACGCTTTGGTGCATCCTCGTTGATCTCGGCTGCTTTCGCCAGAAGATCATCTGTTGTATCTCCCATTGCAGACAGGACCACAACCACCTTGTTACCTTTTTTGTACTCTTCGATACAGCGCTCAGCCACATTGAAGATTCGTTCTTTGTTGGCAACGGAGCTGCCACCGAACTTTTTAACGATCAGCATCTTTTTTCCTCCAAAAATATCTTATGCCAGACGGATCATCTGGATCACATCGCCCAGCTCAACTGCCTTTGCCTCATACTCCTTCTGAGTCATCTCTTCTGTTACGAAGCCGATCTCACCGGCGATGCCTGCATCAACCGTTGAAACCTTGGCGAATACCTTCTCAACCTCGGAAAGGCTCTTTTTTGTTCTGACAAAGAACCGGTAGCTCTGCTGTCCCGGATTAGCCAGTACCAGCTTCTCTTCCTTCCACTCAAGGTAGATGTTCTTATCGATATGCTTTGCAATGGCAACCAGATCACCAACCACTGCGGATGCGGTTGGAAGCTTACCGGCTCCTGAACCATAGAACATTCCGTCTCCTAACATGTTACCGTGAACGAAAACAGCGTTGAACACATCGTTAACGTTATACAGCGGATGTTCCGGCGGAAGCAGGAATGGTGCTACCCGGCAGAAATATGTCTTACCGGTGGCCTGGCTGGTTGCAAGAAGCTTGATGGCTCTGCCCATAGCGTTTGCGTATTTGATATCGGTAGCAGTAATGTGGGAAATACCCTCCGTCGGGATGTCGTTGTAATCCACCTGTGATCCGCTTACAAGGGACGTAAGGATGGCAATCTTACGGCAGGCATCGTATCCCTCAATGTCCGCTGTCGGATCCTTCTCAGCGTAACCCTTTGCCTGAGCTTCCTTTAATACATCCTCAAACTCAGATCCCTCTGCTGTCATCTTGGTCATCATGTAGTTGGTGGTTCCGTTAACGATTCCTGTGATCTCCTCGATCACATCTCCTGTCAGGCAGGACTGAAGTGGACGGATGATTGGAATTCCACCGCCTACGGATGCCTCAAACATAAAGTTGACCTTGTGCTCTCTTGCTATACGGATCAACTCAGCACCCTTGTCGGCAACCAGGGCCTTGTTACTTGTTGTAACATGCTTTCCGGCCTCAAGCATTTCCTTAACAAAAGTATAAGCCGGCTCTACGCCACCCATGGTCTCGACAACAATGGAGATCTCTGGATCATTCACGATCTCTTTGTAATCATGTACGATAAGATCCTGTACCGGGTCTCCCTCGAAATCGCGGAGATCTAAGATCTTCTTAACCTCTAATGGTTCTCCGGCGCGGCTGGCAACCACATCACGGTTCACACGAAGGATCTCAACAACACCGGATCCAATGGTTCCGTATCCCATTACTGCTACTTTCATATTGATCTTCCTTTCTTTTTCCTATATCCAATCCAAGGATCAGTTCTCCTCGGCTAAGACCTTCGCATAAGCGACTCCCGGCACACGCTCGATCATGGCGATGATCTCCGAAATATCCCCAAGACTCTGGGGGAGATCCATGGATAACGTCAATGCCGCGATTCCATTCACCGGTACAGCCTGATGAATGGTCAAAATATTGGCTCTAAAATCTGCCAGTGTCTTAAGGATCAGGGATAAAAGTCCCGGCTCATCCTCAAGCTTAACAACCATGGTAATGGTGCGTCCTTTCCGATTCTCATGATAACGGAAAATTTCATCTTTGTACTTGTAAAAACTGCTGCGGCTGATTCCCGCCTTCTCAGCGGCCTCAGATGCACTCTGGCATTTACCGGACTCCAGCAGTCGCTTTGCCTCTTCTACACGAAGCAGGACTTCCGGTACCGCTTTTTCCTTTAATACATAATAGACATTCTTTTCTTCCATATAGATGTTAGCCTCCAACTGTCTTTCTGTGGAAAACAAATGTCCTCACTTGGAATACTTTAACACATCAAAGTATCCCGTGCAAGGACATTTGTCTTTATTTTTTATTTTTATACAATTTCCCGTGCAAAAAGAGGCTCCGCCTCAGCGGAGCCCCCATTACAAATCAAACCTTACTTATTCAGAATCTGATACGCCGCGTTTCGGTCTGCCCAGAGATACCCACTTTAAGTAGGCATTCATAAAGGGATCCAGTGCGCCATCCAGAACCGCATCCGTATTGCTGCTCTCTTCACCGGTACGAAGATCCTTGACCATGGTATACGGCTGAAGGACGTAGGAACGGATCTGGTTACCCCAGCTGATATCACTGACATCACCACGGATCTCTGCCGCCTTCTTCTCCTGTTCCTGCATCTGAAGCATATACAGCTTTGCCTTTAACATCTGCATTGCCTTGTCCTTGTTCATATGCTGAGAACGCTCATTCTGACATGTAACCACAATTCCTGTCGGGAAGTGTGTGATTCGGATCGCTGAAGATGTCTTATTGATATGCTGTCCACCGGCACCGGAGCTTCGGTAGGTATCAATTCGAATATCTTCATCTTTTACTTCCACATCCACATCCTCGTTCAGCTCCGGCATAACGTCGCAGCTTGAGAAGGAGGTCTGTCTCTTACCGTTGGCATTAAAAGGAGAAATACGTACCAGACGATGAATTCCCGCCTCGGACTGTAAGAATCCGTAAGCATTCTCACCGTTGACCTGGAAGGTAACAGACTTCAGTCCTGCCTCATCTCCCTCCAGCTCATCCAGCAGCTCCACGGAAAATCCGCGCTTATCTGCCCATCGGGTGTACATACGATAGAGCATGGACGTCCAGTCCATGGCCTCTGTTCCGCCAGCGCCGGCATGAAGTGTAACGATGGCATTGTTGGCATCGTACTCACCGGATAAAAGGGTCTTAACACGGATGTTTTCCAGCTTGTTCTTAAAGTCTTCAAACATCTCCTGCGCCTCGGCAAGCATCTCCGGATCATCCTCATCCATCTCCGCATCCATTTCGATGTAGGCTCCGATGTCATCAAACTGCTGACGAAGCTCCTCTGCTCCTGCCACATCATCCTTTAAGCTCTTCAGGTTCTGGCTCTTTGCCGTTGCCTTCTCAGGATCGTTCCAGAAATCCGGAGCCTCCATCTCGCGCTCCATCTCCTCGATCTTGTGCTCCTTACCTTCGATGTCAAGTGACGAAAGGACCTCCTTTAAGGTTCCCTCATAACCTGACAATTCTGTTTTCATCTGTTCAAACTCTAACATATAACTCCTTTACTGGGATAGTTTCTTCTTTAGGACAGCTATACCCTTCTGAATCTGGTTATCGTTCTTATAGTCGTAGGTATCGGTTGACAGATCTGCCCTATCCTTATCGCCTTTGAATTCGTACTTAAGTTCAATGTCCGGCTGAATTCCCTTTTTATGGATGCAGTCACCGGATGGTGTGTAATAGGTTTCAACGGTAAGCTTCACCGCACTTCCATCGGACAGCGGCATGGTCTGCTGAACAATGCCCTTTCCGAATGTCTTGGTTCCGATGAGGGTTCCGTACTTGAAATCACGGATCGCCCCTGCAAAAATCTCCGCCGCAGATGCCGACTGACCTGAGGTCAGTACCACGCAGGGGATCTTCTCCTGGGTCTTGTCATCGGAATCGTAGGTGATCTTTTTCCCGTACTTATCCTTCATATAAACGGTGGTTCCCTTTGGAAGAAGGTCATCGAGGATACCGGTCACCTGATTCACAAGTCCTCCCGGATTCAGTCTTACATCATAGATCACAGCCTTCAATCCCTGCTTCTTCAGGTCAGAAAGTGCCGCCTCGAATTCGCTTTGGGTATTCTCGGAAAACTCCGTTATTTCAATATAACCGATTCCCTTCTTCTGGTCTAGCATATAATGAACCACAGAGGGAACCGTAATATTCTTTCGTACCAGCTTTATGGTCTTCTCTTCCCCGTCTCTCTTATAGACGATGGTGACCTTGGAGCTTTCCTCTCCACGGATGTGATTGACAAAACCGGATAAGGTATCGTACTGCTCGGAGAGATATCCGTTGGCCGATACGATCTCGTCTCCCTTCTGCAGTCCGCCCTTCGCCGCCGGTGAGCCCTCATAGACTCTGGTGATCAGCGTGTTGGTGGTTCCGCTCTCTCTTGTGAGCACAGCACCGATGCCGGCATAGTTGCCGCTGGTCTCTTCCTGCATCTCCTTGTATTCCTTCGGTGTAAAATACTCGGAATAGGGATCTTTCATGCTGGATACCAGCCCCTTGTAAAGGCCTGTCGCCTTTTGGCTCTCCGTTACATCCTTATAATAGTAACGGTTGATCATGGACTCAATGACCTTTAACTTTGTCTGTTCCTTTTTTCCTAAAAAATCCGTTGAGCTGCTGCCCTTAAACCAGACAAACAATCCGATTCCCGCAGCCAGTACAATGGCGGTCACACTGCATGCTCCAATCAGGATTCCAAGCCAGAAACTTTTTCTTTTTTTCTTTTTTAATTCTTCTTCCATAACCTATGTCCCTACAGTGATAAAGGGAGCTGTTTCTTCAACGGCCCCCTTCTTAAGCTTCCCTTATACATCCAAGTGTCTTTTCAATGTGATTCGGCTGCCTGCATATCCGATTCCCACTCCAAGAAGAAGGGAAACCGGGATCAGTACATGGAAAATATTACCTGCACTGACAAAAGAGAACATACTCTTCAGGGCATCGAATCGCTCTGCCACATAATGAATGATGTTGTTGTATACGATTGCCAAAATCATCAGCGGAATAATGGATCCGATCAGTCCGATCAGGATTCCCTCCACGACGAAAGGTGCTCTAACGAAAGCGTCCCTTGCTCCGATGAGCTTCATAATGGCGATCTCCTCTTTACGAACCGAAATACCTACCGATACGGTATTACTGATCAGGAAGGCTGCAACCGCAATCAGAACGAAAATAATACCAAGAGAAATATAACGGACCAAAGCGTTAAAGTCCGTCAGGGTCCGGGCCGTGGTAGCACTCTGATGCACCTCACGAACACCTGCCAGTCCTTCGATGTAGGATACAAGCCGCGCCTGCTTGCTGACATCCTTCAGATAGATCTCATAGTTGGCCATATCCGCAAGAGGATTATCATCTGCAAAAGACTCCGCCGCATCGGAGTGTCCTTTGAAATAGTCACTCTGGAAGCGCTTCCAGGCTTCCTCCGCCGATACAAAATTACATTTAGCCACTTCCTTGCGCTTCATGATAGCGGTTCCGATCTGATCGATCTCATCCTGTGTGGCCTTGTCATCGAAATAAACCGTAATGGCCACACCCCGCTCCGCGTTCTTCACCATACCGGAAAAGTTCACGCTAATGGAATAAAACAGTCCAAACAAAAAGATGCAGGCTGTCATCGTTGCAACGGATGCCATGGAAAACATCTTATTGCGCCAGATATTCTTAAGTCCCTGACGCAGATTGTATTGAAAAGAACTAAATCGCATCTGCGTCTCCTTTCTGATCGTCCACAACACTACCCTTGCGGATGGTGATCACACGTTTATTCATCGCGCGAACGATCTCCATATTGTGCGTAACCACCACAACCGTGGTCCCGGCTTTGTTGATCTGATCCAAAAGCTTCATGATCTCCCATGCATTGTGTCCATCCAGGTTACCGGTGGGCTCATCGGCCAAAAGGATCTTCGGCTTATTCACAAGCGCTCTTGCAATCGCCACACGCTGCTGCTCACCACCGGAAAGATGTCGGGGCAAAGAGCGATACTTCGAAGCAAGTCCCACAAGTGAAAGCATGTAAGGTACCTGCTTCTTGATCTGACGCTTGCCCGCCTCAATGACACGCATAGCGAAAGCCACATTCTCATACACATTCCGGTCCTGAAGCAGACGGAAGTTCTGGAAAACACAACCGATCTTACGTCGATAGTCCGGTATATGCCGATGGGAAATGCGGCTTAGATCCTTACCATTCACCGTGATCTTACCGGATGTCGGAGAAAGCTCCTTCAACAGCAGCTTGATCAGAGTGGACTTGCCCGAGCCTGAGTCTCCAACAATAAAGACAAATTCCCCGGGCATGATATGAAGGCTGACATCCTTTAACGCCTGAACCCCGGCCTCATATGTTTTACTGACATGTTCTAATTTGATCATAATATCTTAAAAGTCCTGTTCCTCCATATACTTCATATATTCTACCACCATCAAAGCGATCTTAAAAGTAATTGCATCCTCAAATACACGAAGATCCAATCCGGTACTCTTCTGAATCTTATCTAAGCGGTAAACCAAAGTATTTCTATGGATATAAAGCTGTCTTGATGTTTCTGACACATTCAGACTGTTTTCGAAGAACTTGTTGATCGTGCTTAATGTCTCTTCATCAAAATCATCCGGTGACTTCTTCTCGAAGATCTCACCGATGAACATTCTGCACAGAGGCAGAGGAAGCTGATAGATCAGTCGTCCGATTCCAAGAACAGAATATGCGATCACATTCTTCTCTTTAAAGAAGATCTTACCTACATCCAAAGCCATGGCAGCTTCCTTGTAGGAGCGGGAAACGTCTTTGATCTCAGAAACAATAGTTCCGTAGGATACACGAATCTCATTCTCATTGTGATCTGCAAATGCATTGATGATCATCCGGCTTGTCTTCTCGATATCCTCATAATCATCTTCCACATCCAGTTGCTTGACAACGATGATATTGTCCTCATCAACTGCTGTAACGAAATCGTGGCTCTTACCGCCGAAGATACTGCGTACACGATCAAGCTCGTCTCCGTCCTTATGTCCTCCGGTCTCTACGATCATTACAACACGATGTGCATCAATATCAACATGAAGCTTCTTCGCACGGTTGTAAATATCTACCAACAACAAGTTATCAAGAAGAAGATTCTTGATAAAGTTATCGCGATCGAAACGTTCCTTATAAGCAACGATCAGCTCCTGAATCTGGAAACACGCAACCTTAGCGATCATCTGTGCCTTATCGTCCTCACCGAGAGCGATCACCACAAACTCCAGCTGCTGATCATCAAAAACCTTAAAGAACTGTCCGCCAAAAATAACCTGGCTCTCCGCATGGGATCCGGCAAAATCCACAGCCGGCTGCGAGTACTGAATCGCATCCTGGAATGTGGCAGCTAAAATGCTTCCTTCCTGATCCGTAACAGCAAGATCGACCTTTGCAATGGAATTCAGTCCATCAATTGTCTTTTGCAGAATTTGGTTTGAAATCATGTTAATCCTACCCCCTAGTCCTGATTCTTTATTTTTGAGCAATTTATACCAAAATCAGGACTCGTTTTTGCGCAATATTCCTATCACTCTTTTCTAGTTTAATACAAAATGCCATAATTGGAAAGTACCAAGTTGCGTTTTATTATGCACATTTACTCACATTCCTTTTGTCCATATTTTTTCACCCGTTTTTCTCCATGGAAGTCAGCGGTTTTCCACCCTTTGTATGGTTTTAACAAAATATCTGTTCGAAAAAAACGTATTTATCCGCTTTTTTCTCCACAGCCCAATGTGGGTTTTTGTTGATAATGTGGATAACTTCGTGTATAACTTGATTTTTCGCCATTTCTACATCAAAAATTGTGGATAACTCTGTCAAAACTTTTCGTCGTTTTTTTCCGGTTACCCCCTTGACGAATAACTTGTGGCGTGATTTCACACACGGTCCTGTGGTCCGCTGCTCCCGAAGCCAGATCATTCCTCCTATGAAAAAAGAACCATGATCCGGCGCCCCGGACCACAGTTCTCAAAAACCCTGTCATATCTTATAAACACTGTCAAAGGCCTCACTTCGACAGAAAGAAACTCAAAATGGAATCATAACGGAGCCTAAGCCCCTGTTCGGTCTGGAATTAAAGCACACGACGTACTGCTAAAATAGAACGGTAGTGCGCATTAGAGATCTTAATACCGTCTCTTGCATTGGATGCATGAACGATCTGTCCACCACCAATGTAGATTGCTACATGACCACTGTAGCAAACAATATCACCGGCCTGCATATTGGATGGGTCTACTGCCACACCAACGCTACGGTCTCCGGATGAAGAATGTGGGAGACTCTTGCCGAAATGAGAATATACGGACATTACGAAACCGGAGCAATCTGCACCGTTTGTAAGGGATGAACCACCCCAAACATATGGGTTACCAACGAACTGGCAAGCAAAACGAGCTACTGCGCCACCATTCTGGCTATCCGGAGCATTGTAGCTGGAGCTGCTGGAGCTGCTTGAGCTGCTGGAAGAACTTGAGCTACTGCTGCTGGAAGAGCTTGAGCTACTAGAGCTGCTGGAAGAGCTTGTGTTACCGGAATTGCTCTCACTCTGCATTGCCTGCTGTGCAGCCTCATCCTCAGCCTTCTTTGCTGCCTCTCTTGCCTTGATGGAAGCAATTGACTCAGCATAGTGATATCTACGTGTTAACTTAACGTAGTCTGTTGATACATATCCTGTATCATCACCGGCCTTGATCTTAACCCATCCGTCTTCCGGATCTGTTGTGCTGAAATTCTTAACAACCAGTGCATCGCCCTTAGCTGCGAGATCTAACACCTCAGCCTTTGTAGAAGCCTTTGCACGGATCTTCAATGTCTGTGTCTGAACCTTGGCAATCACCTTACTTGCCTGCTTAACAGCCTTCTCAGAACCTACGGTGAGGTAATCGGCCTTAACATATCCGATGACATCGCCGGACTCGATCTTATACCAGCTACCCTTCTTCTTGATAACGTTGCAAAGGTCACCGTCGGATAAATGACCTACAAGCTTGGAATCAGCAGATGCATGCTTACGGATATTCGCATAATCCTTAACATTACCTACGGCAAGGTTGTTATACTTGCTGTCCTGCTTTGTCTCCTGTGTCTTGGCTACAGCTGTTGTAGCCTTCTCTGTTACAGCCTCATCTGCCTGAGCGGATGCCTCTGTTACCATATCTGCAAGCGCCAGGTTAACACCTGACAAAGTTGAATTCGATGTAGCCTGAGCGGATGCTTCCTTTGTAGATACCATTGCGGTAGCGCCAGCTAATGGTGTTGCGGATACTGCCATTCCTGCATTTCCGATCATAACGCCTGCTGTTAATGTTAATGCTGCTACCTGTACTTTACGATTGCGATTCATAGTAAAACTAATCCTCCCGAACACGTTTATTACGAATTTGTTACAAATATTACTTTGTCATTATAGCAAGCAGATATAGGGTTGTCAAGAAAGATTGAAGAAAGCTTGAATAATCTGCCGTACATTTATTAAGAAAGTGTTTCTGTCAGATATCTTTGCACACTGGTAATTGCATTCGCTCCGTCCGCTGCCGCCGTAATCACCTGTCGAAGCTGCTTGGTCCGAAGATCCCCTGCCGCATAGATTCCCGCCGTCTTTGTCTGGCAACTTTCATCCGCTACGATATATCCTTTTTCATCCTGCTGCGGAAGTCCCTTAACATCCACATTCGGTGCTGTACCCACCGCCATAAAGACTCCGTTCACCGGCAGAGATCGCTTCTCTCCTGTCTTCTTATTCAAAAGGTCAAGACTTTCCACCTTGATATTTCCACAGACCTTCTCTACGACCGTGTCATAGATCACTTCAATGTTCTCTTTTGCAAGGACCTGATCTACCAGCACCTTCGCTCCGCGGAACGCATCTCTTCTATGTATAAGGTAAACCTTCTCAGCAAAGCGTGATAAAAAGAGTGCATCCTCCAATGCCACATCGCCGCCGCCCACAACTGCTGCGATCTTCTTACGGTAAAATGCTCCGTCGCAGGTTGCACAATAGGAAACACCGGCACCCACCAGTTCCTTCTCACCCGGTACCCCCAGGTCTCTGTGATTGGCTCCAAGGGCAAGCACAACGGTCTTTGTCTCCACTGCCTCTCCCTGATCTAAGATCAGAGTCTTATGATCTCCCTCATCCCGAATCTCTACCAGTCTGTCTTCAAGAAAACGGGTCTCAAGCTGATCGGCATGCTCACGGAACTTCATTCCCAGCTCCATTCCACCGATTCCTTTCATTCCCGGATAGTTATCAACTTCGTATGTGGTTGCGATCTGTCCTCCATCCACAGGACTCTCTGCGATCACAAGTGTATTAAGACCGGCCCGCTGTGCATAAATTGCTGCGGTAAGACCGGCAGGACCATTTCCAACAATGACGGTATCGTAAATCATAGCGCCTCCCTTTTATCAAACTTACAATTAGATTGTACGCAATCTATATTAACGTCATACTTCCTGTTTGTCAACATAAATATTATTCTGTTGTCATCTGTCTTTTAGCATGAGATAATGTAAATGGAAACGATGTTACACAAGAAAGGACGTGACAACATGGATATTATGGACATCGCCGCTTTATCCACCTCCATGAGTCGTCAAAAGAACATGTCTGACCTTGGTATTGCTATTTTGGGTAAGACCCTGGACAGTGCCAAGCAGATCGCTGCCGGAGAAGTTGCCATGCTCGACGAGATGCCTCGTGCTGCACTTGAGACTTCGGTCAATCCTGCCGTAGGCAGCAACATCGATGTAAGCGTTTGACCTACGAGATGGATAAGAAAGCCCGGGACCATCGATCTTTGGATCGGTCGGTTCCGGGTTTTTATTTCTTTTATTTTTCTACGATTGCTTCAACCTCAAGCATTACATCCTTCGGAAGACGGGCAACCTCCACACAGCTTCTTGCCGGATATGGCTGCGGGAAAAATTCTGCGTAAACCTCATTGATTGCACCAAAGTCATTCATTTCCTTAATGAATACCACGGTCTTGATCACCTTGTCCATGGTCGTTCCGCTGGCCTCGATCAGATTCTTAAGATTGGTAAAAGCCTGCTTGGCCTGTGCCGCAGAACCCTCCGGAATCTCACCTGTGGCAGGATCTACCGGGATCACACCGGATGTAAACAGAAGATTTCCAACCTCGATTGCCTGTGAGTATGGTCCGATTGCTGCCGGAGCCTTGTCTGTTGCGATTACTTTTTTCATAGATGAACAGCCTTCTTTCTATATATAATGTGAATAATCTTCGGGCAAATAAAAACGCCCTCGCATTTCATTGTATGAAACACAAGGGCATTCGTCAATATCGTTCTATTTAGTGCTTATCCTTATTCAGACGGATCTTACCGCCCTCAAGGGTGATCTCTCTTTGCTTGTATAATCTTCCGATGGCACGCTTAAACGCATTCTTAGACAGTCCGGTCTCTCTGCTGATTACCTGCGGTGATGCCTTCTCTGTAAAAGGAAGCACACCTGCATAGGAACGGATGATCTCAAGAACCTTGCTGGCATCCTCATCCATCTGAAGGTATGAGGCCTCACGGGTGGTTACATCCAGCTTACCGTCAGGCTTCACATGGGTGACACGAAGGGACAGCACCTGTCCGATCCTGCAGTCCGAAACATCCTCATGGGCCGGAATCATGGCAGAATATCGGTCATCCACCGCCACAAAGGTTCCAAAGTCGTGACCGAATTCATAGATCCGACCGATTACATTGTCTCCGGTCTTATAGGGAGAATCGGTGGACATAACATCATAGAGGTGACGCATGGAGGCAGCCAGACGGCCACTCTTATCCTGATACATACGGACAAGGATCTCGTCTCCCTCCTCCACTCTGCCTACCAGCTCATGATAAGGAAGCAGAAGATCCTTCGGAAGTCCCCACTCCAGGAAGATTCCGATCTTCGTAATCTCCCGGACCCGAAGGGTTGCCAGGGAGCCCATGGTGATCATCGGCTGTGCCGTTGTAGCGATCAGACGATCATCGGAATCCAGATACAGAAAGACCTTAATCTCGTCTCCTACCTTCAGATCCTCCGGCACTTCCTTTTTCGGTAAAAGAACGCGGTCTGCCGCGTCCGTTCCATCCTTCCCTCCGGCAGGATCAAAAAGGTACACGCCAAAATCCACTGCCTTTGCCACCTTTAAGTTCTGATATTCTCCTAATCGAAACATTCGCGTCTCCTTACTGCTTCCAGCTGGTTACAACATACGGGGTGCCTTCATCATCCGCAAGGATCACCTGAATATGATCCTCGCTTTCCTTCTTCTGAATGGTGATCGTATCTCCAAGTCTCGCCTGCTGCTTATATTCTACAAAGAAAGCAGAGTATGAAACATCCTGAGGCAACACATGACTTGCCAGTTCCACATAGCGTCCGTTATTCACGTGTCCGTTGGTATCTAAAAAGCTCTGATCCACCAGGACCCTTGTCACCTCCACAAGTCCCTCTTCCACCGGGATCTTGCGCTTCTCAAAGGTCTCCTCCGGATCCTCTTCCTCTACGAAGGCTTCTACCATTTCCTTTGGCGCTCGCTGGGGTTTATTGGTCTTAATATTCATCAATACCCAGATGGAATTGGCGGTTGCAAAAAGCTTCCCGTCCTCTCCCTCAATCGTAAAATACCGATACGCCATCATTCCACGAAAATGATATGGGTAGGTCCGGATCACGATCCGCTGTCCGATCCGGGGCATTTCTCTCAGATGCACCTGCCAGTTTGTTACAAACCATCCGAGATCCTGTTCACCAAGCTTCTGACAGGTATACCCTGCATCTTCCGAATGAAAGGTCGCACAATCCTGCAACAGGTCCACAAGGCCCGTACAGGTCAATCTGAGATTACCGTCTGTCTCACTGAATCGAATCCGTTCTCGCATCTCATACATGGTGATACCGTCCTTCCCGATCCTTCATCTTCTCAAAACCAGTGCGATTTCAAGTCTCGCCCACAAGACTTGGCGCGGAGTGTTTATATCCGTCGGAGATTGGAACCCTGACGGATATAAAAAGAAAACAGCAGGTGAACTCACCTGCTGCTTCGATAGCTGGCCCACAAGGATTCGAACCTTGAAATGACGGAGTCAGAGTCCGCTGCCTTACCGTTTGGCTATGGGCCAATGTGTTGTTCGCTTGTTTGTGTTTCCCGCGTCAACAATGAATATTATACACGAATCAGAATATAATGCAAGCACTTTTTCAAAAAAATTTTTATTTTTTATAAAAGTCTTACCTCAGCCCCCACAAGCCCGTATTTTAGCGGGTTCCCGGCATCGATCTTTGTCCGTCCTCCGGTGAGATCCGTAACTTCTTTTACAAAAGCTTCATAATTTTCTTCTTCGAGCATAACAGAAAATGTTACTTCCGCTCCAAAATCAGAGGAATGAACCGGAATATTCTTCTGACGAACCAGATAATCCACCTTACCGTAATCATTATAGTCGCAAACCAGATCGATCTTGCGTCCGGAAAGAATCTCCATCTGGGGTGCCGCCTCAATCGCTTCCTTCGCTGTCTGACCGTAGGCTCTGGTAAGGCCGCCGGTCCCAAGCAACACACCACCGAAATATCTCGTCACCACCACCAGCACATTCTTAAGGCCGGCGTATCCGATCATATCCAGAATGGGACGCCCTGCGGTTCCGGAGGGTTCCCCGTCATCGCTGCTCCTTGTGATCTGATCCACCTGAAAGGCATAGCAGACATGGCGGGCATCATAATACTGCTTCCGGATCTCCTTCAGGATCTCCTGCGCCTGCTGTTCTGATTCAATGGGCAGGGCTCTTCCGATAAAACGGGACTTCTTCTCTATGACCTCACTGTGGCCTTCCTGTAAAAGCTGATGCTCTGACATACGTTCTCCTTTGGACTGGTACTAAACTTGTGTTTATTATATAGGAAATCTTTGATATAATAAAGTGGATATGCATGTAACTTCCCCGGTTTGAATTTGGGGCATGTACAGGAGGTAACATGAATTACAGTAAACAAAGCGTTCGCCGTCAGAAATCCGGTCGATCCAAAAAGAAAAGGAGCGCCAGGAAGAAGTTCGGTCTGACCGTTCTCAAATCCATCCTGGTTCTGATCCTTGTATTGATCGCCGTTGGACTTGGCGGCTTTGCCTATTATGCGAAGCAGCAGATCAAAGATCTCCCGGATATTTCCGAAGTCAATATCTCTCCTTCCGGTTTCCAGACCAAGATCGTTGACAGCGACGGTAACCAGATCGAGACACTGGCTGCTTCCGGTGCGAACCGCGATTATGTATCACTGTCCGAGATCCCTCTGGATCTGCAACATGCCTTTGTTGCCATTGAGGACTCCCGTTTCTACGAGCACAATGGTGTCGATGTCAAGGGCATCATCCGTGCCGCCTTTACCGGCCTTGCCAACGGCGGTCACTTTTCACAGGGTGCTTCTACCATCACACAGCAGCTGCTGAAGAACAACTTTTTTACCGGATGGACGGAGGAATCCGGCCTGAAGGCTAAATTAAAGCGTAAGATCCAGGAACAGTATCTGGCCTTAGAGCTTGAGAAGGTAACAAGCAAGGACACCATCCTTGAGAACTACCTGAACACTATCAACCTCGGTCAGAATACTCTGGGCGTTGAGGCCGCGGCACAGCGTTACTTCAACAAGGATACCAGTGATCTGACCTTATCCGAGGATGCTGTTATCGCCGGAATCACACAGAATCCTGCCAGATACAATCCCATTACTCATCCTGAGAACAATGCCCAGCGACGAGAGAAGGTCTTGACCAATATGCTGGAACAAGGCTACATCACAAGAAGCCAGTACAAGGAAGCCATGGATGACGACGTCTACAACCGGATCAAAGTCGTTAACAATGATCTGGATTCCTCTTCCACTTCTTATTTTGTCGATGCACTGACACAGCAGGTCATGAAGGATCTTATGGAACAGAAGGGTATGTCCGAGACCGAAGCTTATATGAAGCTTTACTCCGGCGGACTTACCATTCACGCCACACAGGATCCAACCGTTCAGAAGATCGCCAATAAGGAAGTCAACAACAAGGCCAACTATGGCTATGCTCCATCCTACTCATTCTCCTTCCGACTGACTGTGAATAAGGCAGACGGCACACAGGAGAACTACAGCGAGCATACTATGCTTTCCCATTATCAGGCGAAGAATCCGAACTACACCATCAACTTCTCCTCTAAGGCCAATGCCAAGGCAGCCTACAAGAAATACAAAGAAGAAGTTGTAAAGGCCGGCGACACGATCCCGGAGGGCGGCGAGAACATCGTATACACCCCTCAGCCTCAGGTTGCCATGACCATCATGGATCAGTCCACCGGTCAGGTGAAGGCCATTGTCGGTGGCCGCGGTAAGAAAAAGGGTAGCAGAACCTTAAACCGTGTCACCGATATTACCCGTCAGCCGGGTTCCACCTTTAAGATCCTGGCTGCCTACGCCCCTGCGTTAGACGCCGGTGGTATGACCCTTGCCACGGTTCAGGATGATGCTCCAACCTCATATACCAACGGACGGCCGATCCGTAACGGAGGACGCTACCGCGGATTTACCAACATCCGTACCGCCATCACCCACTCCATCAACGTGGTTGCCGTTAAGACATTGACTGCCATCGGTACCGGACTTGGTTATCAGTACGTACAGGACTTTGGCATCTCGACACTGGATGAAGGGGATAACAACCAGGCACTTGCCCTGGGTGGAATCTCACGGGGCGTAAAGAACATCGAGCTTGCCGGCGCCTATGCCGCCATCGCCAACCATGGCGTATACCACCGTCCGATCTTCTATACCACCGTGGAGGACAGCTCCGGCGATATCCTTCTGGATACCACCAAGGATGAGGGCAAGCCGGTCATCAAAGAGTCCACCGCCTTTCTCCTGACTTCTGCCATGCAGGATGTTATGACAAAGGGTACCGGTATCCGGGCCAACTTTTCCGGAATGGCTGTTGCCGGTAAGTCCGGTACCACCACGAAGAACCGTGACTGTCTCTTTGCCGGCTATACCCCTTATTACACCTGTGTGATCTGGGGCGGTTATGATGACAATGCGCCTCAGGCTCAGAACCAGACCTACTACCCTAAGAATATCTGGCGGGCAGTTATGAGCCAGATCAATCAGGGCAAGGAGAATCCGGGATTTTCCCTGCCAAAGGATGTGGTTCGCAAGGCGGTCTGTGCCAAATCCGGTCTCCTTCCGGAAGAGGGCATCTGTAACAAGGATCCCCGGGGAAGTCAGGTCTACACCGAGTATTTCACCAAGGGAACCGTTCCTACCAAGACCTGTGACCACCACGTAAAGCTTACCATCTGTAAGTCTTCCAACCTTCCTGCCGGCGAGTTCTGTCCGGAAGATCAGGTCGAAGAGAAAGTCTTCATCATCGGTGGAAGCTCCGGTACCGAGGACAGTCCGTATTCCATCTCTTCCAAGAATATGAAGTCGACCTGCAGCAAGCATACAGAGAAGACCAAAAAGGAAGAAGAGGAAAAAAAGAAAAAAGAAGAAGAAAAGAAACACAAAAAGAAAACAGATCCCACGGAAGAAGAGGATCCGGGCTCCGAGGAAGAAACGGACACCGAAGAATGATTTCCTGTTTATAAAAAATTAAGAATCTGTTCGATTTAAGTTTTGAAAAGAGGGTGCTACTATAGTAGTACCCTCTTTTTGTATGTGAGAAGTGAAGACACCATCTCCGCTTCCATAGCGTTCCCCACGCAGCGAAATGGAGGACATTATGAGACTTATTTTACACAGACTTTTACCGGCGATCCTTTGTGCCGGTATCTTATCCCTTTCTTTCCCCTTCACCGCACGAGGTGCGCAGCCGGCCACAAGAGACTGGAAGACGCCCTATTCCGGTGACGTTACCCTTTCCTGGGATCCTCTTGTTCCCGGCAGCAGAAGTGCCGCGGCCTTCCTTATGGAAGCCGGCAGCTCCGTCTACCTGGGAGATCTGGCTCAGACAGGCGTTCCGGGAGTATCCGCAAGACAATTGTCAGAGGACACCTATGACAGTGCTTTTCCAAAATATGTTTCCGTATCCAAAACCACCGGACTTGTAAAGGCCAAGAAGCCGGGGGCATCCCTTGTCGCCCTTCACGCTGCCGGTCAGAGCCTTACCGCCCTGATCACCGTAGTTCCGAAGGGAAGCTGCGCTCTGACCACAGACGGTAAAAGGTTCAACAACGCCCTGATCGGCTGCAGCCGCTCCTTCTCCGGCCGACTGCCTGCCTCTGCCGCTATCAAATGGTACCAGAAGGCGATAAAAGCCCATGAGCTTTTAGATCAGCTGAAGGAACAGAAGGTCAACCGCCTTGGCTTTTATAAAACCGGGCTTCTTACCTTCACCGGAGCTCCCTCTGCCTCTGCCCTCTATGAGACCATGACAGCCTACGTTGCCGACAGTCATCCCATTCGCCAGAGCAGCTCCTGCCGGTTCCTACCGGAAGATCTGAATGCCAATTCCAAAAAGAACCAACTGACCCTAAGAGTCAATTCTTCTGTTACGAAGCAGCAGCTTCTGGGACTTATGACAGATCCTTTGACCGAAGGCAGCCCGGATTCCCTTACGATCAGCAGTAACCGTAAGACCTGGAGTTTCTCCGTCCTTGTCTACGATCAGAGTAATGTCAATACGTTCGGTGAGGCAAAAGCCTATCCCGCCCGGATCACAGTCAAATGCGGCAGCCGCCTTATGACCGTTCGCTTCACCGATCCCGCCGCCCGTCTGATAAAGGGACATCACTATCTCCTCTCGGATCCGAGACTGTCGGAGGCAGAATCCGTCGGCGGATGGACCTTAGGAGCAGACACCGTCGCCCGGTAACATTTTACATTTTCCTATGCATATTCCTGCGCATCCTCCCAGAGCGATCATCTCCGTCGGAGACCCCGACCAAGATAAAAAAAGCCGGGGCATTCGCCCCGACTGTCTTATACCTCAAAGATCATATCTCCGTAGGATGGCATTGGCCATGCTGACTTATCCACCAGCATCTCCAGTTCATCCACAGGGGTACGAAGGTTTGCCATGGCAGGTACCACATGATCACGGAAATACAGGGCACGCTGCACCTGATCCTCATGTGTGTTCGCCTCATCGGTAACCTTCTCCAGCGCTTCCAGTGCATCCTTGGTCTCACTAAGACGCTGTGATACCTCTTTTAACATCTGGCTCTGTGTGGATACATCAGCACCTACGCCCGCAGCCTTGACAGCTGTAATGGATGTGGCAAGTGTTGTTGTGTATCCGATCACAGCAGGAATGACCTGCTTGCGGATAATATCTCTCATTGTCTTTGCTTCGATGTTCAGCTTCTTGGCATAGATCTCGTACTCGATCTCTGCACGGGAACGAAGCTCTGTCTCTGTGAAAACACCAAACTTCTCGTACATCTCAATGGTAGATGCAGATGTTAACGCAGGGATGGCATCCAGCATATTGGTGATGTTCGTCAGACCACGGCGCTTTGCCTCTTCTACCCACTCATCCGAATAACCGTCACCGTTGAAGACGATCCTCTGGTGATCCATGGCAAGCTTCTTGATCACATCATGAACTGCCAGGTCGAAGTCCTCGGCCTTCTCAAGCTCATCACATACCTCACAGAATGCCTCGGCAACAATGGTATTCAAGA
The DNA here is from genome assembly GCA_946182825.1 of uncultured Lachnospiraceae bacterium. Classification (GTDB taxonomy): domain Bacteria; phylum Bacillota; class Clostridia; order Lachnospirales; family Lachnospiraceae; genus Weimeria. The sequence continues at coordinate 79,397 of CAMGZH010000001.1, read as the reverse complement.
CGATGTTCGGCTCACCGATGCTGTCCTCAGAACCAACCATACGGAACTCAAACTTATTACCGGTGAAGGCAAAGGGTGATGTTCTGTTACGGTCTGTTGCATCCTTCATGAAATCCGGAAGTGTCTTAACACCGGTATCCATTCTGCTGCCTGCAATACTGTGGGTGGCAGAACCGGTGGAGATCAGCTGATTGAGTACGTCCTGCAGCTGCTCTCCCAGATAGATGGAGACGATAGCCGGAGGCGCCTCGTTGGCACCAAGACGATGATCGTTACCTACATCGGCAGCCGACTCACGTAAAAGCTCAGCGTGACGATCCACAGCCTTCAGGATACAGCACAGCACCAAAAGGAACTGGATATTATCATGAGGTGTCTTGCCCGGATCCAAAAGATTGATTCCGTCATCCGTAACAAGAGACCAGTTATTATGCTTACCGGATCCGTTCACACCGGCGAAGGGCTTCTCATGTAAAAGACACTGCAGACCATGACGGTAAGCCACCTTCTTCAGGGTCTCCATAATAATCTGGTTATGATCCACCTCAACATTAGCCTCTTCATAGATCGGAGCAAGCTCATGCTGAGCCGGAGCCACCTCGTTATGCTCTGTCTTGGATGTAACGCCAAGCTTCCAAAGCTCGTTGTTAACATCTCTCATAAAGGCAGCCACCCTCTCGCGGATCGCGCCAAAATAGTGATCGTCCATCTCCTGACCCTTCGGCGGCATAGCACCGATCAGGGTACGTCCTGTATATACAAGATCCTTACGCGCCAGGAAATTCTCACGATCGATAAGGAAATACTCCTGCTCTGCTCCTACGGAAGGAGTTACCTTGCGGGAAGTTGTGTTACCAAACAGACGCAGCAGACGAAGGGACTGCTGGTTGATTGCTTCCATGGAACGAAGAAGCGGTGTCTTCTGATCCAGCGCCTCTCCTGTATAAGAACAAAAGGCCGTTGGAATACAAAGGGTTGCGCCGGAGGCATCCTCCCGGACAAAAGCCGGTGAAGTACAATCCCAGGTCGTATAACCTCTTGCCTCAAAAGTGGCACGCAATCCGCCGGAAGGGAAGGATGAAGCATCCGGCTCACCCTTGATCAGCTCCTTACCGGAAAAGCTCATAAGAACCTTGCCGGAAGGCTGTGGGGCACTAATAAATGAGTCATGCTTCTCAGCCGTAACGCCTGTCAAAGGCTGGAACCAATGAGTATAATGTGTGGCTCCCTTTTCGATTGCCCATTCCTTCATCTCATGAGCAACCACATCAGCAGTCTCAAGATCCATCTCACGACCCTCGCGGATGGTCTCCTTTAACTTCTGATAAATCTTCTTGGGAAGTCTTTCCTGCATGGTGCGATCGTCAAAAACATTCTCACCAAAGATCTCTGCTACGTTGATTCTGTCTGTATTTCTTTCTTCCAAAGTATTTCTCCTAAATGCTCGTTTCGCGACAGCCTGATACCCGAAAAAAGGTGCTCCGTTATAATAACGGAACACCTTCCTTTGTTACTCTGTAATCATTAGGCCTTGTTTACAGAACCGAAGAGCTCCATCTTCTCCTTAACCTTAGCCTTGATTGCCTCTGTACCAGGTGCAAGAAGCTTACGTGGGTCGAATCCCTTACCGCTCTTGTCCTTGCCAGCCTCGATATATGCACGTGTAGCATCAGCGAATACTAACTGACACTCTGTGTTAACGTTGATCTTGGATACACCAAGAGAGATAGCCTTAGAGATCATCTCGTCTGGGATACCTGTACCACCATGAAGAACTAATGGCATCTCGCCTGTTAACTTCTGGATGTTCTCTAATGTCTCGAAAGAAAGACCTGCCCAGTTCTCTGGGTAAACACCGTGGATGTTACCGATACCAGCAGCAAGCATATCAACGCCAAGATCAGCTACGCGCTTGCACTCCTCTGGATCTGCACACTCACCGGCACCGATAACGCCGTCTTCCTCGCCACCGATGGAACCTACCTCAGCCTCGATAGACATGTTGTTATCATGAGCTAACTTAACGAGTTCTGTTGTCTTAGCAACGTTCTCGTTGATATCGTAGTGAGAACCATCGAACATGATAGATGTAAATCCAGCCTCTACACAAGCCTTAGCTCCTTCGTATGAGCCGTGATCTAAGTGAAGAGCAACTGGTACTGTGATGTTCAGCTCCTCGTCCATAGCCTTAACCATAGCAGCTACGGTCTTGTAACCAGTCATATACTTACCAGCACCCTCGGAAACACCAAGGATAACAGGGGAGTTGCACTCCTGCGCAGTAAGAAGAATTGCCTTTGTCCACTCTAAGTTATTGATGTTAAACTGTCCTACAGCGTAGTGACCAGCCTTAGCCTTCTTCAGCATATCTGTTGCAGATACTAACATTTTCGTTACCTCCGTGACCTGAACTTATTAATATAATTATATTACAACAAAAAGATTATAGCCTAATCTACATTCCTATTCAACTATTATTTCCAAGGCGTGGTGCAGGTTGGCTATTTCTACGACGCTTGGCGCGCCGCCGTATTCGCCGTCCAATGTCCATGGCACATTCTCCGTCGCCTTCAAGGTAAGGCGGTCGGCCTGGAAACTGTATACCAGTTCCGACTCCTTACGCGGGCCGGCAAGCGTCTGTACGATCTCATTGAGCTCCATTGGATTCTTCGGCGCTTTGATCAGTGTAACCTCAAACTTACCGTCTGAGAGTGAAATATCTCCCGGGATGATCCCCTTAATGCCGCCGACAGATTTGGTGTTGGTGATCATACCATAGATAAACTCGTCATACAGTACATTTCCGTCATACTCTACCTGCATTCGATAGGACTTGATATCCCGAAGCTGCTTGATCGCCTCAATCAGGTAGGCGGTATGACCAATGGTGTTCTTCAGTTGCTGACTGGTCTGATAGGAGACCTCGGTGAAAATACCGAAGGCCGCCACATAAACAAAATTCGTCTCTCCAAACTTACCGATATCGATGGCGCACGGATGACCCGACGCTGCGATACTGGCAGCCTTAAGCATGTCTTTGCCGATTCCCAGTGAATTACCAAAATCATTGGTACTTCCCGCCGGTATGTAACCCACCGGTATCTCATGACCGGAGGACATGATTCCGGTCACGACCTCATCCAGTGTTCCATCCCCACCGGAACAGATGATGCGGTCAAAATTCCCAGCTTCCTGTCTTGCCTTGTCCTCAGCATCCCCCTGATACTGAGTCGCATAGACAGTAACGGTATATCCGGCCTTGATCATGATGTCCATGATATCGGAAAGATGATTCTTGATCATCCCCTTGCCGGAATATGGATTATAAATAAACAGAAGTTTCATCCCCATGAAAATACCCCAAGCAGATGCCTGTCCTTACTCGGTCAGGAATCTCTCCAGTTCTACAACTGCTTTCTCTTCATCTTCCCCCTCAGCGTCAATGGTTACAGTAGAACCTGAAGTTAATACAAGGCTCATCATACCCATGATGCTCTTTGCATTTACCTTCTTTGTATCCATCTCAAAATAAACCTTACTGTTGAACTGATTTGCAAGCTGAACTAAGTGTGCAATCGGTGTTGCCTCCATCGAATTCGACATCTGAATGACAACATTTTTCTTCATGACTCATCCTCCTGATTTCTGATACGTTCTGCAATCTGACCAATCCTGCGTAATCTATGATTAATACCTGACTTGCCGATTGGCGGAGTGGCTCTTTTGCCTAATTCCTCCAATGAAAGATCCGGATATTCCAAACGAAGCAGTGCTGCTTCTCGTAAGTTCTCCGGCAATTGCGTCAGGCCACCATGGTTCTCGATGCAAGCAATATCTTCTGCCTGCCGCACAGCTGCGGATACAGTCTTATGTATGTTAGCCGCCTCACAATTGACTTGCCGGTTCACGGAATTGCGCATGTCCTTCAGGATCCGGATGTTCTCCAGCTCCAGAAAGGCCCTTGGTGCGCCCATGATACCTAAGATCGTGGCGATTTGCGAACCTTCCTTCAGATAAACAACAAAATGGCTCTTACGTTCTACGATATGTGGATCCGTGTCAAAGGTGCGCATAACTCTGCATACCTGTTCCGCCTGGGGAAGCTGGTGACATACGATCTCAAAATGGTAGGACTTGTTAGGATCACTCATGGAACCTGCAACTAAAAATGCGCCGCGTAAAAATGCCTTGCGACAACATTCTTGCTGTTCCTCCGGGTGCTCTATGCCATTCCCACTAATACTAATCGTTTTTTTCGATAAAGTAAAGAACTTTCGGCTGATATCGGGGTTCTCTGATTCTATGTTCAATTTTTCGCCATCACTTTTTTTGTCCTTTTTCCCAAGAAATCCCGTCATCGCAGACAGCTCTGCTGTCTGACAATGGCGGGCTTTCGGTGTGATAACGATTAATTCCTTCTTCACGTCTGAAGAAAAAGACATGATGATCTCCTTATTTGTTTTCTCGTTTACTATCCTTATCAATATCCCTGTGAAGGATTCCAAGGCCATAGGTCTGCTGATCCGCGGCAAGTCTGGCATACAGCTGACGTGCCATGGTAACCGAACGGTGCTTTCCACCGGTACAGCCGAAACAGATCACAAGCTGGTTCTTGCCTTCCCGGATATACTGCGGGATCAGAAAATCGATCAGATCTGACAGCTTGTCCACAAATTCGTGTGCCTCCTCTGAGGCCATGACATAATCAACGATAGCCTGATCATTTCCTGTCAGAGGCTTCAACTCCGGAATATAATAAGGGTTCGGTAAAAACCGTACATCAAATACCAGATCCGCATCCGATGGGATTCCGTACTTGAATCCAAAGGATAACACGGTTATGTTCAAACTTTGGTATGCACTGTTCTCTGCTAAAATACGCTTCAGCTCTGCGGTAAGATCCCGTGTTAGAAGATGGGACGTGTCGACGATATAATCCGCCTTCTCCTTAAGGAATTTCAAAGCCTTTCGCTCCGCGCGAAGACCATCCTCAATGCGGCCTTCTCCCGCCAGAGGAGGCACTCGCCGAGTCTCCTTGTAACGACGGATCAGCACCGAATCCTCCGCATCCAAAAACAGGATACTATAGGTCTTTCCGTCACTTTCCAGCTCGTTAAGAATCTCTTCCAGATGGGACAGAGCGGATCCATTACGAATATCAATCCCCACCGCCACATGGTTCATTTCCTGATTGCCTGCCGCCAGCTCAACAAAGCTCTTAAGCAATGCCACCGGAAGATTATCCACGCAGTGGTATCCCATATCCTCTAAAATTTTAAAAGCGGAATGTTTACCTGATCCGGACATTCCGGTAAGGATCAATAACTTCACTTATCTTCCTCTTCCTTTGGGAACTCACCCAACAGTCTGACTTCCGTCTCCAACACAACACCACAGGTCTCTCTGACTGCCTTCTGAACCTTGCGGATCAGGCGGTAGACATCGGTCGCTGTTGCGTTTCCTTTGTTAATGATAAAACCGCTGTGCTTCTCTGAAACAGCAGCGCCGCCAACACTCGCATTCCGCATTCCCGCCTCCTGAATCAGCTGCCATGCAGGCATACGATTGCTTGCTGCATCACCGCGTCCCTGATCCACTCTCCGAAAGGTAGAACCGGCAGAACGCTGTCCAATGGGCTGGGATGCCTTTCGCTTGGTGGCATTCTTATCCATACGGGCAAGGATCAAATCGTGATCCTCCCTGGTCAGAAGAATATCCGCATCTAAAATGATCTCCCCGGATGTAAGGAAACGACTGGTCCGGTATCCAAGCTGCATATCCCGGATCCCAATGACCTCAAAGTCTCCATCCGGCTTCAGAACGGTTACCCGGCGAAGAACATCCTTCATCTCTCCACCGTAAGCACCGGCATTCATTACCACGGCGCCTCCGACCGTTCCCGGAATACCGCTGGCAAACTCCAATCCGGAAAGCCATTTTCCTGCTGCCGTTCTTGCAACGGAAGGAAGAACAGCACCGGCCTCAGCTGTGATCACGACCTGCTCCTGATCCGTAGGACCAAGTGTCACCTGATTCATCCTGTTGCCAATGGATAATACAATACCGGGAATACCCTCATCAGATACCAAGAGATTGCTTCCGTTCCCAATAACGGTACAGGGAATATCCCTCTCCCTGGCGTATGCCAAAATATCCACAAGCTCCTGCCTGTTAACAGAAATGTAAACCTCTGCCGGGCCACCCACCCCAAAGGTGGTATGACGAGACAGCGGCTCATGTTCCAAAATGACACCGCCATCACCCAACATTTGTCTAAGGTCTGTCATCACGTTGCTGTCCATAGCTAGTTCCTCCTATGCTCCCCCTGCGTATTTTATGCATTCTGTAAAAAAGCGATATAACCCAAATATCCCTCGTACAGATCCACCTTGGAAATGATCTCCCATGGTGCATGCATGTTCAGTACAGCAACGCCACTATCGATAACGGACATTGCGTAATTACCAAGGATATATGCGATGGTTCCACCGCCGCCCTGATCTACCTTACCAAGCTCTGCTGTCTGGTAAGAAACATCAGCGTCATCAAAGATACGACGAATCTGTCCCATGTACTCTGCACTTGCATCGTTACTTCCGGACTTACCGCGGCTTCCTGTATACTTGTTGAATACAAGTCCCTTTCCGAAGTATGCCGCGTTCTTCTTCTCCATGACAGCCGGATAATTCGGATCAAAGGCTGCCGATACATCAGAAGAAAGTGCGCAGGAATTTGCCAGTGCACGACGTACATAAAGATCGCCGTCTTTTCCCATTGCATGAAGAACTTCTGCTACTGTGTTCTCGAAAAATCTGGATTCCATTCCGGTTGCACCAACAGAACCGATCTCTTCCTTATCGACCAGAAGACATGCATAGGTGCGCTTTCCCGGCTTGGTATCAAGAATCGCCTTAAAGGACGGATAAGCGCAGACACGATCATCATGACCGTAGCCCATGATCATGCTTCGGTCGAATCCGTAGTCTCTTGCCTCTCCTGCCGGAACCACTTCGATCTCAGCAGAAACAAAATCCTCTTCCTCCACATCATAGGTATCCTTCAGGATCTTAAGGATGTTTGCCTTAACAGCTTCCTTCTGCTCCTTCTTCTCCTCGCCCTCTGCGTCGGATACTGCCTCATCCAGTGGCATGCTGCCAATCAGGACATTCAGGTCCTCACCCTCGACAACCTTCGCGCCATCCTTCTTCAGCTGATCCGCAGACAGATGGATCAGAAGATCGGATACACCAAAAACAGGATCCTGTGGCTTGTCACCAACGGATACCTTAACTACGGTTCCGTCCTTCTTGACCATCACACCGTGAAGCGCCAGAGGAAGTGTTACCCACTGATACTTCTTGATACCGCCATAGTAATGGGTATCTAACAGTGCCATATCGGTATCCTCATATAACGGATTCTGCTTCAGATCCATACGTGGGGAATCGATGTGAGCGCCTAAGATGTTCATTCCCTTCTCTAAATCTTCCTCACCGAGAACGAACATTGCCATTCCCTTACCACGATTGTTGCGATATACCTTATCACCCGCAGAAAGCTTTCCGTTTGTGGCGATGATCTCTTCGAGATCCTTGAATCCCGCCTTCTTGGCCTCTGCCTCAAAATAGCTTGTACACTCACGCTCTGTCTTGTTCTCAGAGATAAATTTACGGTAATCCTCTGCAAATGCCATCAGAGCCTTTTTCTTAGTCTCGTCTGTGTATTTGCTCCATGCGTTTTTACGTTCCATTGATGTTGCTCCTTGTTACTAGAAATACTCACTTTATTACGGGAAAAGTGCACCCGGGTCTATATTATTTGTCACCGCCTCCGGCAATGTTGTCCTGTACACGTCGATACAGCTCTGCGGCAGCGTTGTAACCCATCTTCTTCTGACGATGGTTCACGGCTGCCGTCTCACAGATGATGGCCAGGTTACGGCCCGGACGGATCGGTAGAGAATGACATACCACATCATGTCCCAGAATATCCATATATTCATCTTCAAGTCCGAGTCTGTCATATTCTGTATCCCGATGCCAGTCCTCCAACTTGATCACCAGATCGATCTGTTGATTGTCCTTAACACACTCAACACCGTACAGGCTCTTAACATCGATAATACCAATGCCGCGAAGCTCGATCAGGTGCTTTGTGATGGCAGGAGATGATCCCATCAGGGTGTGGTCGTTGATACGACGGATCTCAACCACATCATCCGCCACCAGACGATGTCCTCTTCGAACCAGCTCAAGCGCTGCCTCGGACTTACCGATTCCGCTCTCTCCTGTGATCAGAAGACCTTCTCCGTAGACATCCACTAAAACGCCGTGAATGGTGGTGGTTGGAGCCAGCTCTGCATTCAGCGTATAGATCAGCTCTGCCTCGAACTCAGAGGTTGCCCGCTTGGTTCCAAGGATCGGCATGTTGCATTCCCTTGCCACCTTCAGTAAAGCGTCCTCCGGCTCAAGCCCACGACAGATGATCATGCACGGAAGCTTATATGCAAAAAGCTTCTGATAGATCTCGATCCGCTCCTCCGGGGTCTTGTTGCTGTGGAGGTATGCGTACTCTACCATTCCAATCAGCTGGATCCTGTTCTTGTCAAAATGATCATAGAATCCGTTCAGCTGCAATGCCGGTCGGTTAATATCCGGAACCCTTACCCGACATTCTGTTAAATCGATCTCCGGTGTGTAATTTTTCAGTTGCATCTTCTCAGCAATGTCACTGAGCAATGCGCCTTCCTGTACAATGGCCATAGCATCCTCCTTTCAGCGTAAATACGCCCATTAGTATAATAATTGGATGGCGTTTTTTTGTCAAACTTTGTCAGTCCTGCGGATGTAGAAAACGGTAGAGATTCTCAGCCGCCTCCCGGTTCATGGATTCCGTCTCTGCAAGTTCCTCCAGCGTAGCGCTTTTGATAGCCTCCGCACTGACAAAGCGCTTCATTAGAGCTTTCCGCCTTGCCGGTCCGATTCCTTCCACATCATCCAGGAAACTCTTGACCGCACCCTTACTCCTCAGGGATCTGTGGTACTCGATGGCAAACCGGTGGGCTTCATCCTGAAGTCTTGTGATCAGCTTAAAAGCCTCGCTGCTCCTATCGATGGGGATCTCCACGTTATTATAAAAAAGTCCCCTTGTCCTGTGGTGGTCATCCTTTACCATTCCGCAGACCGGAATCTGGAGGGACAGCTCCTTCATCACCTCTAGGGCAATGTTCACCTGTCCGCGGCCTCCATCCATCATGATCACATCCGGAAATCTGGTAAAGCTTCCCGTAGCTTCTTCTCCTCCGGCTCTTTTTTCTTCAAGTCCGTGGGAGAAACGGCGGGTCAGTACCTCCTTCATGGAGGCGTAATCATTGGGGCCCACCACCGTTTTGATCTTGAATTTACGGTAGTCACTGCGAAGGGGCTTTCCCTTGTCAAACACCACCATGGAACCCACGCTTTGGAAGCCGTTGGTGTTACTGATATCGTAAGCTTCCATCCGGTGAATGCCCGGCAGGGACAGCAACTCGGAAAGCTCCTTCATCGCTCCTATGGTTCTGCCTTCCTCACGCTTGATCCTTTCCTTGTCCTTGGTAAGGATCATGGAGGCATTCTTCCACGCCAGCTCCACCAGCCGGGTCTTCTGCCCACGCTTTGGAGCCACCAGACGAACGGCACTTCCTCTTTTTTCTGAAAGAAATGCCCCGATCATCTCCATATCCGGCAGTTCTCTTTGCAGGTAGATCTCCTTCGGAATAAAGGGTGTACCGGAGTAGAACTGCTGCAGAAAGGTCTCCATCAGACTGTCCCTGTCATCATCCACACGGACATTCATAAAGAAGTGATCCCGTCCGATCATCCGGCCTCCACGGATAAAGAAGACCACAGCTGCCGCGTCTTCTCCGTCGATGGCCATCGCCACAATATCCCGGTCTTCTCCTCCGGTGTCGGTGATCTTCTGCTTCTGTACACATTCCTTCGCAGAGGCAATGAGATCCCGGTAGGAGGCTGCCTTTTCAAATTCCATGGCGGCTGACGCCTCCTGCATCTTTTGCGTCAGTTCCTTGACCACCGGACCGTCATGCCCATCCAGAAATTCCATTGCCTGCCGGATGTGTTCGTTGTAGTCAGCCTCCGAGATCAGATTCTGACAAACCCCCGGACACTGTTTCATGTGATAGTTCAGACAGGCCCTGTCCTTCTTCATATCCCTGGGGAACTGCCGGTTACAGGTACGAAGGTGAAACAGCTTATTCACCAGATCGATGGTATCCTTTACTGCCCCTGCCGAAGTGAAGGGCCCGAAGTAACGGCTTTTATCCTTTAGGACACGTCTTGAAAAAAGCACCCTGGGATATGCCTCTCCCAGGGTGACACGGATATAGGGATAGGTCTTATCATCCCGAAGCATGGTGTTATACTTCGGTCTGTGTTCCTTGATCAGATTGTTCTCAAGGATCAAGGCTTCCAGCTCGGAATCCGTAACAATGTACTCAAAACGGTGGATATGGGCCACCATCTGCTTTTTCTTGATACCCTCATCATGACTGGGCTGGAAATACTGATGTACCCGCTTTGTCAGACTTTTGGCCTTTCCGATGTAGATAATAGCATCGGTTTTATCATGCATAATATAAACTCCCGGTTGATCCGGGAGTTTAGCTAATTCATCCTGTATGGAAAACATATGATCAATCTTCCTCAAACATACTGTTATCGTCTGATGTATCCTTTGGTTCTTCCTCAATTCCGGTGATCTTACGGAACATATCCATAAATTCCTTACCGGTGATGGTCTCCTTCTCATAGAGATACTCGGAGATCTCATCCAAAGCCTGACGATTCTCTGTCAGAAGCTTCATCGCCTGGTCATACTGTGTGGTAATGATATCCAGAACCTCTTCATCCACCTGGCTGGCAGTTGCCTCACCGCAGGTCATGGAAGCCGCTCCGTCAAGATACTGGCTCTCCACCGTCGCAAGACCCATCATGCCAAACTTCTTCGACATACCAAATCTTGTAACCATGTTACGGGCGATGGAGGTAGCCTTCTCGATATCATTTGCCGCTCCGCTTGTAGAAACATTAAATACCAGCTGCTCTGCCGCACGGCCACCCATGAAGGTTGCAATATCCTCCAACAGCTCATCCTTGCTCTGAAGGAACTTCTCCTCCTCCGGTGTCTGAAGGGTATAACCCAAAGCTCCCATGGTTCGGGGAACAATGGTGATCTTCTGTACCGGATCGGTATTCTTCTGGAGAGCGGATACAAGAGCATGTCCAACCTCATGGTAAGAAACCACCTTACGCTCCTTATCGCTCATCGGACGATCCTTCTTCTCCTTACCGCCCACAGCCACACGCTCGAAGGCCTCGAAGAGATCCGTCTGGGTAACCGCCATTCTTCCGTTCTCAACCGCCAGGATCGCTGCCTCATTGATGATATTGGCAAGATCGGATCCTACCAGACCGGCAGACGCCAGCGCAATAGCATCCAGATCGCATGACTCATCCATCTTAACATCCTTGGAGTGAACCTTTAAGGTCTCCAGTCGGCCCTTCATATCCGGTCGGTCTACAATAATCCTTCGGTCAAAACGACCCGGACGAAGCAGAGCCTTATCCAGAACCTCCGGTCGGTTCGTAGCTGCAAGGATCAGAAGACCCTTACTGGTATCAAATCCATCCATCTCAGCTAACAACTGATTCAAGGTCTGCTCACGCTCATCGTTACCGCCACTTCCGAATCGGGAATCACGGGACTTACCGATTGCATCGATCTCATCGATGAAAATAATACACGGTGCCTGCTTCTGGGCTTCACGGAAAAGATCCCTGACACGGGAAGCACCCACACCAACAAACATCTCTACAAAATCAGAACCTGCCAGCGAGAAGAACGGTACTCCCGCTTCTCCTGCAACCGCCTTGGCCAGAAGCGTCTTACCGGTTCCCGGGGGGCCCACCAGAAGTGCTCCCTTTGGAAGCTTAGCTCCGATCTGGGTATACTTACCCGGATTATGCAGAAAGTCTACTACCTCCTGCAGGGATTCCTTCGCCTCATCCTGACCGGCTACATCCTTAAAGGTAACGCCGGTAGACTTCTCAACATATACCTTGGCATTGCTCTTGCCCACGGAAAAGACTCCGCCGCCACCGGCTCCACCGCCCATGTGGCGCAGCAGCATGCCAAAAACGATCCAGATCAATACCAGCGGAATCACATAACTCAATATGTTATAGATCATGGCTGATGTAGAGGAAGAATTTCCTCTCGTGATCGTAACATCCTGCTTCTTAAGTAGAGGAAGAAGCTCGCTGTCCTCTAAATATCCCGTGTAATAGGTGACGTCCAGTCTCTGACCGGTACTCTGGAAATACGCCTCCTGAAGCTTCTTGTCATCCTCATCTGCAAAGAATGTGCTCGTCCGCTTCAGCTTAGCATTGATCCTGCTTCCATCGAACTCCACACTTCTCACATCTCCGGCCTCTACAAGCTTATAGAACTTATCGTAGCTGATCTCCTGGTTCGTTGAAGAACCGATCCCTTTATAAATAATGCTTACAATAAAAACCGCAACCAGTGAGAAAAGGATGAACATAATGATGGGATTGCGATAAGGTGGTTGCTTGTCCCCCTTATTTCCCTGTCCTTTATTATTGTTAAAATCTTCCACCGCAGTGTCCTCCTGCTCATTTCTAGTTATACTGCACTAAGTTATTATAGAAAACCTTATTTTCAAAAGCAAGGCAGGGCCCTCATTGTTAATAAAAATTTCATAAATCCCATCCTGCTTCCCGGTATTCTACCTCCTGTAACGAAAAAACGGTCCCTCCGATTGCCGGAAGGGACCGCCTGTCTGCTATTTATGAAAGGATCGCCTGGTCATTTGAAAACTCTTGACCGGATACCTCTTCAAACTTGTGGAGAAGGTCTTCGATGGTAAGACGTTTCTTTTCTTCGCCGGAAATATCCAGAATGATCCTGCCTTCGTTTAACATGATCAGCCGGTTGCCATGGGCAATGGCATCTCTCATATTGTGTGTGATCATCAGGGTCGTCAGACCGTTTTCCTTTACGATACGGTCCGTTGCCTTAAGAACATTCTCTGCTGTCTTAGGATCCAGCGCCGCTGTATGCTCGTCCAAAAGGAGAGCCTTCGGCTTCTGCAGTGTCGCCATCAGAAGGGTCAGAGCCTGTCTCTGTCCACCGGACAGAAGGCCGACCTTTGCAGTCAGACGATTCTCCAGTCCAAGGTCAAAGGTCTTCAAAAGGTCCTTGTAATGCTCCTTCTCCTTGGATGTGATTCCCCATCCAAGACCCCTGCCCCTGCCTCGTCTTGCAGCCAGGGCAAGGTTCTCTTCGATCTCCATATCGGCAGCGGTTCCCGTCATGGGATCCTGGAAAACACGGCCAAGATACTTTGCTCTCTTGTGCTCCGGAAGACCTGTGACATCAATTCCGTCGATCTCAATTCTTCCGCTGTCCACCGGCCAGGTACCTGCCAGCGCATTCAAAAGCGTAGACTTACCGGCACCGTTTCCTCCGATCACCGTAACAAAATCCTGATCCTTAAGTTCAAGAGAAATACCATTCAGCGCATGCTTTTCATTGATGGTTCCCGGATTAAAGGTCTTATAAATATCTGTGATCTTAATCATTCTTTGCTCCCTTTCTAGCAGCAGCTGCAAAAGAGTGGCCAGCCTTGCCTTTGATGTAAGGGATAGCGAGGAACACTGCTACAATGATCGCGGTAAAAAGCTTCAAATCGTCGGTTGGCATCTGGAGCCACAGAACCAGACCGATGACCAGATAGTAAATGATCGCTCCGATGGTTACAAAAGCCAGTCGGATCATAAAGTTCATTCGTTTTCCAAAGATGGCACTGCCAAGAACCTCTCCGATGATGACAGCGGCCAGTCCGATTACGATGGAACCTCGTCCCATGTTGATGTCGGAATAACCCTGGAACTGGGACAGAAGTCCTCCTGCCATGGCTACCAGACCGTTACTGATTGCAAGAGCAATCACCTTCATAGCGTTGATGTTGATACCCTGTGCTCGGCTCATGGCCGGATTGCTTCCCGTGGCACGGATCGCACAACCCTGCTCAGTTCCGAAATACCAGTAGCAAAGCACCATGACCACCAGTACAAAACTGAGGGATATGATCAGCGCCATGTTCAAATATCTCTGCGATATGATCAGCTTATACTGATCAACGGAAATGGCTTTGTTAGCTCCTCCCATAATATTCAGATTGACGGAGTAGAGAGCAATCTGCATCAGAATTCCGGAAAGGATATCCGGAATCCCCAGCATGGTATGCAAAAGTCCGGTGCAAAAGCCCGCCAGAGCACCTACGGCAAAGGCCGCCAGAAGCGCTGCCGGAGCACTCCACCCGTTCAGGATCAAAACAACCGCTGTCGCTCCTCCTGTTGCAAAACTTCCGTCTACCGTCAGATCCGCAAAATTCAAAATCTTAAATGTTACAAAGACACCAATTGCCATGATGCCCCAGATCAGTCCCAGCGCCACATTGCCCGGGATTGCTCCTACAAAATCCATAAAGTTAAGAGCCATACTTACATTTCCTACTTCTACTTTTTCTAGTTATCTGTCTTAGTCTGCCTTGATCTCTTTGTAATCCTCAGGAACCTTAACACCGAGCTTGTCACAAAGAGCCTTGTTATATTCCTTGGTTACCGTATCCGCAGTCTCGATCTCCATCTCACCCGGCTTTGTGCCTTCCTTTAAGATCTTGGCTGCCATCTCACCGGTCTTGTAACCGAGGTCGCGGTAGCTGATGGAAAGTGTTGCAACTCCACAACCCTTACAGATACCTTCCTCACCTGCAACGATCGGAGTCTTGGCCTGAACCGCAACGTTGTTGATGTTCTCGGCACAGTTTGCAGCAACATTATCGGTTGGGATGTAAAGCACATCACTGTTGTCACAAGCTGTCTTTGTGACAGAGGCAACATCATTGGAGTCAGAGAATGTGTAAGCCTTTACCGTGTAACCAAGCTTGGTAAGATACGGTGTAATGGTATCCACCTGGTACTTGGAGTTCGCCTCGGCAGAACAGTAGATGATGCCAACCTTCTTCGCATTCGGGAACAACTCATTCAGCATCTGAGCCTGCTGGTCCAGAGGTGCAAGATCACTGGTTCCGGTTACATTGGTTCCGGACTTTCCGGTCCACTTCTTGATTCCAAGCGCGGTACCGTAGTCGGTAACGGAGGTTCCGACAATTGGAATATCTGCTGTGGCAGATGCGGATGCGGATACGGATGCCGTTGCGTTTGCCATGATCAGATCTACCTTCTGAGAAACAAAGCTGTTGGCGATGGTTGCACAGGTTGCGGAATCTCCGGCAGCGTTCTGCTCATCAAAGCTTACATTGTCCTTGCCGAGCTCCTTCTCCATTGCTTCCTTAAAACCTTCGGTTGCTGCATCCAGCGCCGGATGCTGAACCAGCTGACAGATACCGATCTTGTACTTCGCATTTGTATTCTTGCCGGATCCACCCTTACTTCCACAGCCGGCCATCATACCAATTACCATGGTAGCGCATAAAAGCGCCGTCATAACCTTTTTCTTCATACGATCTTCCTCCCTAAAACAGTCAATTAAAGTAATACATAAAATCTATCACCACAACGCGTTAAAGTCAAGTCGCATCCGCCTCCCCTTCCCCGGACCTCATCTGCAACCACTGCACCCCCCTGCCGTAGCAAAGCCGACCCCCATCATGGGAAGGATCTGCACAAAGCCTACGAAGAAGCCGTTCACGCACCACGCTTTCCTGGATTGTAATAATACAAAAAGCCCCATCGTCCCGTATCATGGTCCGGTAAACGATGAGGCCTCAGATTCTATGTATATATGTTATGCTTCGATTGGATGAAGGTTCTTAAGAGAAACATCCAGGATCGGCGCAGAGTGTGTCAGGGCACCGGAGGAAACATAGTCCACCCCGAGATCCGCGATGGCTTTTACATTCTCTCTGGTAATATTACCTGAAACCTCTGTGTCGGCACGGCCTGCAATGATCTCCACCGCCTTCTTCATGGTATCATGATCCATGTTA
The DNA here is from genome assembly GCA_946182825.1 of uncultured Lachnospiraceae bacterium. GTDB lineage: Bacteria > Bacillota > Clostridia > Lachnospirales > Lachnospiraceae > Weimeria. The sequence goes on along the minus strand of CAMGZH010000001.1, from coordinate 63,304 downwards.
TCCAGCATAATGATGTCAGCGCCTGCTGCCACTGCCTCTTCTACCTGTTCCAAGGTCTCTGTCTCCACCTCGATCTTGCGAACGAAAGGTGCATATTCCCTTGTCATCTCCACAGCCTTTGTGATGCTGCCGGCTGCACCGATGTGATTATCCTTGATCAGAACACCATCGGTGAGATTATAGCGGTGGTTTGTGCCGCCTCCAACCTTGACCGCATATTTCTCGAAAAGGCGGTTGTTCGGTGTGGTCTTTCTTGTGTCGAGAAGCTTTGTCTTGCAACCTTCTAAAAGACTCGCAACCTTATTGGTATAGGTCGCAATACCACTCATTCTCTGAAGGTAATTCAGAGCGGTCCTCTCGCCGGAAAGCAGAACACGGATGTCACCGGTCACCGTTGCCAGCTTATCCCCCTTCTTTACTGCATCTCCGTCCTTGACAAAAAGTTCTACCTTTGTCTGTTCATCAAGGAGATGGAAGGTTCTTGCAAAAATAGTAAGGCCACAGATAATACCGTCTTCCTTACATAAAAGATCGCAGGTTCCGAGCTTTCCTTCCCGCATGATGGCGTTTGTGGTAACGTCCTCGCTTGTAATATCCTCTCTGAGCGCGGATAAAATCAGCGGATCAGCATTTAACTTTAATGTTGGATCTGTCATGACTTGTTACTTCCTTCCTGAGATTCCCGGTCGATCTCGTCCCAGACCAGGTCTTTATAAAGTTCGGATCGTCTGGCGTCATCCCCCATCAGATCCAGGTCGATTTCATAAATGTCTGCAATCTCCGTCAGAGATTTATCCAGATTGCAAAGGAACTTCGGTGTGCGTCCTTCCCATGCTCTCTTCTGATCAACTTCCTGCATATTGTTTACCGCGTTGCGGGCAAACACAAGACTCTCCAGAAGAGAATTACTTGCCAAACGATTCTTGCCGTGGACACCGTTACAACAGGTCTCTCCCGCTGCATACAGATGGTTCATGGAAGTATGGGAGTTCAGATCCACATATACACCACCCATGAAATAATGCTGGGCCGGAACCACCGGAACGTATTCCTTGGTAGGATCGACACCGTTGGCAAGACAGTGCTCCACAATGTGTGGGAATCTCTTCGTAATATCCAGATTCTTGATCGCCATCATGTTCAGCCATACATGCTTGGTATGATCCTTGTCCATCTGCTTTAAGATCTCTTTGGTCAAAAGATCACGAGGAAGAAGCTCGTTGGCAAAACGCTCACCATTCTTGTCTAAAAGCGTTGCTCCCTCTCCACGAACGGACTCGGATACAAGGAAACGCCGTTCCTTTTTCTCACTATAGTAAGTTGTAGGATGGATCTGAACATAGTTGAGATGCTCCACTTTGATATTGTGACGAAGTGCCAGCGCCAGAGAATCTCCCGTCAGGTGAGGGAAGTTCGTGGAATTATCATAAATTCCACCGATTCCACCGGTTGCAAGCAGCACATGGCTTGCAAATACCGGCTGCAGTTCACCGTCCTGTGTCCGGATCAAAACTCCATCACAACGGTTACCGACGCAAAGCAGATCCACCATCTCGGTATGATCAAGAAGCTCCACGTTCTCAAGCTTTCTCACCTGTTCCAACAACGTGCTGGTGATCTCCTGACCTGTAATATCCTCATGATACAGGATACGGTTGGTGGAGTGTGCTCCCTCTCTTGTGTAAATAAGCTGACCATCCTTGGATTCAAAATCAACACCGTATGCAATCAGCTCATCAATAACAGAACGGGAAGAGGTGATCATCATATCCACCGATTCCTTCCGGTTCTCGTAGTGCCCTGCCTTCATTGTATCCTCAAAAAAGGAATCATAATCATCCGCATCCTTTAGGACACAAATTCCTCCCTGGGCCAGGAAGGAATCGCTCTCTTCTATGTCCGACTTTGTAATCATCAGAATATGACGGTCGCTCGGCAAATGCAGCGCTCCAAAACAGCCTGCTACCCCACAGCCAACAATGATCACGTCATATTGTTTATCCATTTGTATCGCTTCTTTCTATTTTGCTAATTCCAGCATTCTCATCATAGGAGCCTTTGCCTGTTCCATAAGGTCCTCATCCATAATGATCTCCGGCGTCTCATCCCGGAGTGCTGCAAGGAGCTTATCCATAGACAGCTTCTTCATGTTCGGACAGATCTGGGTATTGCCGGCTGAATAGAACTTCTTACCCGGGTTCTGCTTCTTAAGCTCGTGCAAAACCCCCAGTTCTGTTGCGATAATAAATTCATCCGCATCAGAAGATGAAACGTATTGGATGATTCCGGAGGTGGAACCTACATAGTCCGCCTCTGCAACCACCTCCGGATCGCATTCCGGATGAACCAGAACCGGAGCCTGAGGACGAGCCTTCTTCGCTGTCAAAAGCTGTTGCAGGCGAATGGAATGGTGTACATGGCAGAATCCGTCGTTGAAGATAAAATGCTTCTCCGGAAGCTGATCGGCAATATAATGTGCCAGATTCTGATCCGGAATAAAGTAGATATCCTTGTTCGGCAGATTCGAAACGATCTTAAGAGCATTTGCGCTGGTAACACAGACATCCGATGCTGCCTTAAGCTCTGCTGTCGAATTCACATAACATACAACAGCAACGTCCGGATACTGACTTCTTATCTCATTGATATGATCCACCGTTGCCATATGTGCCATCGGACAATCTGCCCCGATCTCTGGGATCAGAACCTTCTTGTCCGGATTGAGTACCTTCGCACTCTCACCCATAAAACGAACTCCACACAGCACGATAATATCAGCGTCTACCTCCGTAGCCTTACGGCTTAGGAAAAAAGAATCGCCGATATAATCTGCAACATCCTGCACGTCATCATCCACATAATAATGTGCCATGATAACTGCGTTCTTCTCTTCTTTAAGACGGCTGATCTCCTTAGCCATCTGCGCTACATCTGCCACAAAACTCTCCTTCTGATGCAAGACTAACGTAATATCCCGAAAATTGTATCACTTTTTCGAGGCCTATACAAGAAGAAGCAAAAAGCGGCCGATTATTCCTGAAGATAACCCTTGATCCTGCCAAGATCCATCATGGCTCCGAAGAATACCTTCTCCTTGACGGTTGATCTTAAATAGAACAGTTTCAGTAAAACCTTCCTGCTGGTTCCGTCCGGAAGCGGGAAGTCAAAGGTATCCATGACCCCTTCCTTCTGTCGGTCGATGGCACATGCAAGGAACTGATACAGTCGGTCCTCATCCTCCTGAGATACCCGGGCAGACAAGGGCTTTGCCGAATTAAATTCCACCAAATCCGCAAGAGAGTTCTCCTCATAATAATCCTGCATGGACCAAGTCACTCGCGCGCCCTCTTCATCCTGATGTAAAAAGAACACCGAACCGAAGATCTTCTGAATGATCTCGTCTGTCAACAGATCCGTCTTAAACAGCTCACGGATCTTATGACCCTGCGGATCATTGCAGCAAATACCGGTCATACTGATATTTTCCGCATCCGCCAGCTTCTCCTCCATCTCCTCAATGGGAACGGCTCTACCATACAAATATCCCTGGGCATAGGTGCACCCGATCTGCTGTAACGTCTTGGCCTGCTCCTCTGTCTCGATTCCTTCAAGGATCACCGGCAGCCTCAACTGCGATGCCATGTCCAGAATCGACTTAAGGATATTCACACTCTTAGACAGATTCTCCTCGGAATGATTCAGGAAGTAGGCATCCACCTTCAACGAATCAATATCGGAACTTCGCAGAGAATTCAAAGAAGAATATCCCTGTCCGAAGTCATCCATGCAAACCGTAAATCCATACTCGTGCAACTGGGATAAGGTCTCATGCAGCTTCTCGGAATCTCTGGTAAATGCCTCCTCTGAGATCTCGATCTCCGTCAGATGTGGCGGAAGATCATAGGTCTCGGAAAGTTCCTTCAGATACTCCGCAACATTCATGGTATAGATATCCACCTTGGATACATTGACGGAAACGGTAACAGGGATCCGCCCCTCATCCAGACGCTTCCTACACCAGATGGCAACCTGCTTCCAGATCTCGCGATCCAGAGTAGAAATAAAACCATTCCGCTCCAGAACCGGGATAAAGCTTTCCGGCATGATCACCTTGCCATCATGGTACCAGCGTGCAAGTGCCTCTGCTCCGATGATCTTACCGGACTCCATATCCACCTTCGGCTGAAGATAGAAGGTAAACTCACCTTCCCGGATCCCCTTCTGGATCTGCTTCAGCAGATGGATCTCATCCTTCGCCTTGCGCACCATCTCACTGTCGTACAACGCACGACTCTTGGTGTAATTCCCCTTGATGGTCTCAAGAGCGATGGCCGCCTTATCGTAGGTCTCCTTGGCAGAATTGTCCGATGCGTTCAGCTCATACACACCATACTTCGGCGCAAAGGACAATTCAAAGCTGTTGGTCTCCAGCAGCTGTGTTGCATAGGTATGGATCTCGTCAAGAATTCCGTCCCTGGCCGGGCAGAGCAGCACAAAATCGTCTCCCCCTAGGTACCCGGCGATTCCGCCGTAGCGCTGAACGACCTGCTGCAGACATTCTCCGATCTGCTTCAGATAAATGTCTCCGGCCTCCCAGGCATAATAACTGTTAAAAAGCTTAAAGTGATCGATATCCATTGCGATCATCCACAGCTTGCCAAAGACGCCATCCTTTAATCTGGTGTCTGCCAGATGGAAAAAATGCTGCTTGTAGGTAAGACCGGTCAGACTGTCCACGTCGTTCTTATCCGCCTTGTACTGACGATCGATACTTGCAGCCAATTCCCTCTGCCTCTGGTAAAGGTCCACCGTGGTAAGGACCCGTCGTCTGACAATACGCTCTGCGTAGGGACGGGTAATATAATCCAGCGCCCCCAGATCATAGGCACGTTCCATATTGGCAGTATCACTGTCTGATGAGATCATAATAACCGGAACATAATCGGTAATATGCTCACGCTTCATCTCGGACAGAACCCCAAAACCATCCAAGACACCCGGCATGATCAGATCCAGTAATACGATGTCAATATCTTCAAGATTGTCCTTCAGGATCTCAAGACCCGTGGAACCGTCTGCAGCTTCCATAATATCCATCTCATCCTTCAGGATCTCCTTCAGGATCTCACGATTGATCGCTGCATCATCAATAATAAGAGCACATTTTCTTCTATCTGTCCGCATTGAATCCCCCTTCTGCCGCACCCCTTGCAGCATTTGGTCTATCACCTTTGTCTGTCTGTTTATATATCTTAATCTTTATAATAGCACGTAAAAATCCATTTTGCTATTCTATTATTCTGCCTCAACAGGGTATACAAGATAGACCTCATTTTCCTTGGAAAGTGCGGTCAATTCACTCTTGTCTCCGTATACCATGGCACCATAGATCCGAATGCCGTTTTTCTTGATATAACCGACCTTTTCATCGGCACTGGAACCGGATTCCTTATCATCCAGGGAGTATACTCCCAGCATCTTGCGGAAGGTCTCCTGGTCTCCCAGATAACGGATCATACTGGTCATATGTGTCTTGATATCCTTCTCCTTCTTCGAAGTCAGCATCAGCTGAGGATAATCCTCAGGGGAGACGTTGTCTCCATCGCTTAACTCCGACTCATAGAAAAAGCCCAGATTCTCCGGCCAGTAGGAATATTTCTTTGTAACCTTTCCATTCTCATCCAGAATACCGTCTCCGGTATCCACCGCGCACCACAGGGTGGTGTTGTCCAGACTCTGTCTGCCCCACCACTTTTTCAGCTGATCATAGCTTAACATCTGATCGAATGTAATATAGGCAACATACGTCTTATGACTATCCAGCTCAGCTAGGTTATGAGCCTGCTGCTCCACATCAAAGCCCGCATGCAGCGGCCGGTCGGTGGATTTCTCCCCGTACTTCTTCTTTTCCTGTTTGTCCTGCTCCCGGAGGGAGGTCGTGATGCTCTCCCTTGAGGTCCATCCGAAAACATTGTCCGGACGGCTGAGATAGTTGGTGTTATATAAGGTCAAATTGTTCCGGGAGACCCGTCCGGACACATCATGGTAACCGGTACTGTTAAAGCTGATCACCTGAGGGATCACAATATCATAATTTCCCCAGCCTCTACGCGCCACGGAAACCCTCTCTCTCGGAGATGCCGGTGCCATCAGCTCGGAATATACCCGCACATCCAGCCCCATCCGGTTCAGATCGTAGCTGTCCAGAGAGTCATCCTTTGCTTTTACGATGATCTTCCCCGGATCATAGTAAAAGCAGTCCACGATCCTGGGAAGGATCAGAGAAATAAAGAGTACCACCATCGCCGCACAGACGCTTCCGATCCACGCCGCTCTTCTCAGCGCACGGCGTACCGCCTTACGGATCAGTCTGGTAAACTGCTCGTCCTTAACTTTGATATCATCCATGCGATCTGCCGGTGTCATTCCCATATGACTGTAATCCAGCGTCGGCTGCTCGATGGCGTTCATATCCCAGGGACCCCGCTCCAGCGTTCTTCCCCCCAGGCTTCCCGGTTCAAATCCCAGTTCCGCCTGATCCGCCAGATACTCCTCAATGGCTTCCTGACGATCAATATCCTGACGAACCTTCTTCGCCTGTTCCGGTGTTAATGTTCCCTCTTTATATTTTTCAATCAGATCCTGATACTTCATAATAGACCCTTTCTGTTACGATGTCCGGATATCCATACCCTGTTGTTCCAAAAGTTCCTTTAGTCTCTTTTTCCCGCGCAGGGCAAGTACACGAATGTTACCCGGCGTCAAATTTAAAAATTCAGCAATTTCCTTTTGCGTAAAACCATCATAATACATCAAACGCAAAATGGTCTGGGACGGTTCGGATAGCTCCCGCAAAGCCCGATCCACAATGACCCTCTGCTCATGATGGATATATTTCTGTTCCGGGGAATCCGAGGCTGCAAGAGGTTCATTGGCCTTCAAATCATTCCCGTCTTCTCCCGGAGGTCTGGAATCACTTAACTGATCCAGATTCAGGTGTACGTTCCCCCGTTCCTTTCGCAGATGATCAACATATAAATTTTTAGCGACCAGATACAGCCACGCCCGTAAATTGGAATGTGTTTCGGGGAGAGACAAAATTGCTTTCAAGAAAGTCTCCTGCGCAAGATCCTCCGCCAGGGACAGATCGTGCGTAAGAGACAGAAGGTAACGATAGATTGGATCATAGTACGTCTGATACAATTCCAAAAGCAGATCCTTATCCACGTTTTCCTCCCCTCTACTTATATAACGAAAAAAATGATAAAATGTTACAAGTCTATTGTATTTTACTCATAGAGAGGTTATCTGTCTATATGACCGGCCACAAAACTTATACAGAACAAACAAAAACCCTTCCACTGAAAAGTGGAAAGGTTTTAACCTATACGCTCTCAAGGAAAGCGGTACGTCGTATTAACTTAAGGATCCATGCAAAAGGCAACGTTTCTGTCTCCGCTCCGCCTTCCACGCCCCTTGCTGCCATTGAAGCGTTTCTTCTGGAAAAGGAAGACTTCCTTACCCGTTCCCTTACGCAGATGAGACAGCGGGAAGCCTCCCGTAAAAAAGAATATGATGAGCGAATGGAAGCGGCCTATGCCTATGCCACCGCCCACAAACTTCCGGTGAAACGAGACCGGAAGGGCAATGAACTCATCGGTCGCATGGGCTTTCCGGGAAGCTACTTTAATGGAATGCCCTACGTTGCAGGGAAGGGTGAGCTTACCGGAATCATCACCGAAGTGGAAGAAAAATTTCTTCGGGAATTCGGTCCTATGAAAACTCCGGTCACGATTTCCATGCGGATCATGCGATCCCGCTGGGGAAGTTGTCGCCCCTCCCGGGGAAGCATCACCCTAAACGGCCTTTTGTACTACGTGCCCGTTGCCTGTATGGAATATGTGGTGATCCATGAATACTGCCATCTGCTTGAAGCCAACCACTCCAAAGCCTTTTGGAACCATGTTGCCTTTTTCCTTCCGGACTACAAAAGCCGTGAAGCTCTCCTTTCGGAATATGAACCGAAGCTTATGCCCTTTTCCTAGGAACTAATCATTCAAAGGATCCAGGACCACCTGTCCCGTGCTGCGGGTCTTTTTCATATCGATGATCCTCTGGTTGGAAGATCCCCGGAAATTCAAGCTGATATCCTTCAGCTCTTCCTCAAATCTTCCATCCACCAGGATATCAATGCTGTCGAGGATCTCATCCGTCACCTCAATATGGCGTCTACCGCCTTCCAGCATCTCTTCGTATGTGTTACCGGAATACATCCAGATGGTCTTCCCCGGACATTCCTTTCTCACCCGTCGAATCAGCTTCACAAGCTCCCTTTGATTCTCCGGTTCAAAGGGTTCTCCCCCCAAAATGGATAATCCGTCGTAGTAGGCTTCGGACAATTCTGCAATGAGATCGTCCTCCACCTCTTTGGTATATTCATGACCATAGTTAAAATCCCAGGTCTCCGGCTGAAAACAGTTCTTGCAGTGGTTGGTGCAACCGGATACAAAAATACTGACTCTCACACCGATGCCGTTGGCGATGTCCGCCTTAAATATCTGTCCTACGTGCATAGTCTTTAATGCATTGCTCCTACGTTCTCGCTCAATGCATCCTCCTTAAATGTCTCATCCGATATATGAAGGACTCTGTCCTTAATCTCCTGTGTACGTCCCTGATTCCAGAACTGGGTGCCGATATAGCCACAGGTACGACGGGCCACGCTCATCTTCGCCTGATCCCGGTTACCACAGTTCGGACACTCCCAGACAAGCTTGCCGTTCTCATCCTCCACGATCCGGATCTCTCCGTCATATCCGCAGACCTCACAGTAATCACTCTTGGTATTCAGCTCCGCATACATGATATTCTCGTAAATGTACTTCATAACGGAAAGTACAGCCGGAATATTCTTCTGCATATTTGGAACCTCCACATAAGAGATGGCTCCACCCGGTGAAAGCTTCTGGAATTCGGACTCAAACCGCAGCTTCTTGAAAGCATCCACCTGCTCTGTTACATGGATATGATAACTGTTGGTAATATAGTTCTTATCGGTAACATGAGGAATGATACCAAAACGCTTCTGCAGGCACTTGGCAAACTTATAGGTCGTAGACTCCATCGGTGTTCCGTAAACGGAATAGCTGATGTTCTCCGCCTGCTTCCACTCCTTACACTTGTCATTCAGGCGACGCATTACCTTCAGGGCGAATTCCTTGCCCATTGGATCGGTATGGGATACCCCCAGCATACGGTAGCACATCTCGCAAAGACCTGCATATCCAAGAGAAATGGTTGAGTATCCGCCATATAAAAGCTTGTCGATGGTCTCACCCTTCTTCAGACGGGCAAGAGCGCCGTGCTGCCAGAGGATAGGAGCCACGTCGGATACAGTCCCCTTTAATCTCTCATGACGACATCTAAGGGCCTTGTGGCAAAGCTCTAATCTCTCATCGAGAATACTCCAGAACTTATCCATGTCACCGTCGGATGAGCATGCCACATCCACCAGATTGATGGTAACAACACCCTGATTGAAACGACCGTAGAACTTATGGGTTCCGTCCTCGTTGCGTACGTTGTCCTCAACGGTCAGGAAGCTTCTGCAACCCATGCAGGTATAGACATTGCCGTCCTTGATCTCCTTCATGACCTTGGCAGAAATGTAATCCGGCACCATACGCTTGGCGGTACACTTTGCCGCGATCTTGGTCAGTTCGTAATACGGGCTGCCCTCTGTCACATTGTCCTCATCCAGAACATAGATGATCTTAGGGAAGGCCGGTGTTACCCAGACACCCTTCTCATTCTTGATTCCCTGAATCCTCTGACGGAAGACCTCTTCTGCAAGGATTGCCAAATCGTCACGGATCACGCCTTCCTTTGCCTCATCCAGATAGATGAACATGGTAACGAAAGGAGTCTGTCCGTTGGTTGTCATAAGGGTTACCAGCTGATACTGGATGGTCTGGATTCCGGATGCGATCTCCTTCTGCAGACGCTTCTTGACGATCTGTGCGATCTGCTCATCCGTTGCCTGAATGCCGGCCTCTTCAAACTCTGCCTTTACATGACTTGTGATCCTCTTACGGCTGACCTCAACAAAAGGAGCCAAATGCGCAAGAGAAAAGCTCTGTCCACCGTACTGGTTGGATGCTACCTGCGCAACGATCTGGGTTGCTACATTACATGCGGTGGCAAAGCTGTGTGGCTTCTCGATCATAGTCTCGGAAATAACGGTACCGTTCTGAAGCATATCCTCCAGATTGATCAGATCACAGTTATGCTCCCTCTGAGCATAGTAATCACTGTCATGGAAATGGATGATTCCCTCTTCGTGTGCCTTAACGATCTCCTCCGGTAAAAGGACACGCTTGGTCAGATCCTTACTTACCTCACCCGCCATATAATCACGCTGGGTCGAGTTGATCACAGGGTTCTTGTTGGAATTCTCCTGCTTTACTTCTTCATTCAGCTGATCGATCAGTGCCAGGATTCCGTTATCGGTTGTGTTTGTCTTACGGGAAAGCTCTCGCTTATAACGATAACGAACATACTTCTGCGCTACCTCGTAGCAACGCATCTCCATGATACCGGTCTCTACCATATCCTGGATATCTTCCACGTTCACAGCGTGGGAAGACTTCGCCACCTGCATAGCGATCTTGTCTGCCACCGCCTGAACCTGCGCAGGATTCATCTGGTGGATCCCATCCACTTCGTTATTTGCCTTCTTGATTGCGTCAACGATCTTGTCTTCATGGAAATGAACTTCCCTTCCATTTCTTTTGATGACATTGGTCTTTACTTCAATCTGCTTATCCACGGTACAACTCCCTTTCTATGTCATATTACCCGGATCGGGCATAACTCTGCCTGCAGGCGGCAAACCTGCAGGCAGATACAAAAACAACAACCTTTAGTTATTGCTATATTGATAATGCACTACATCTTGTGTCGGATATTATGATAGTACAAGATCTGTTTTTTGGAAAGACCTCTAGGAACGATTTCTTTTTTTTGTACAAGCCTCACAAATCGAGTTCCCAATTCTCGTGCACTTTCGTCAATGCCAATCCCTTGACATCTTCAATGTCTGAAAATTACCTGTTATGACACAAAAAACCCCGGGAGAACTTCTCCCGGAGCTTCTGCTCTTATGATCTGTCAGTGAAGGACACTGGACAGGAACTCTTTTAATCTTTCATCCTTCGGATGGTTGAACACCTCTTCCGGGGTTCCATCTTCCTTGATCACCTTATCATCAATAAAAAGGATACGGTTTGCCACTTCCCGGGCGAATCCCATCTCGTGTGTTACAACGATCATGGTCATCCCCTCTTCTGCCAGCTCCCGCATAATATTCAAAACTTCGCCTACCATCTCCGGATCAAGGGCCGAGGTCGGCTCGTCAAACAAGATGATCTCCGGATTCATTGCCAGGGAACGGGCGATGGCAACACGCTGCTTCTGTCCGCCAGACAGCTGAGAAGGGTAAGCATCCGACTTATCCGCAAGACCGATACGCTCCAACAGCTCCATGGCCTTCTCATCTGCCTGCTGCTGGGTCATCAGCTTGTGATGCACCGGTGCAAAGGTAATATTCTTTTTGATGGTCATATTGCTGAACAGATTGAACTGCTGGAACACCATTCCGATCCGTGGAAGGATCTCATCCACATTGGTCTTCGGATCGTTCAGATCCTCTCCATCGATGAGGATATGACCGGCGGTCGGCTTCTCTAACAGGTCCAGCGTACGGATAAACGTGGACTTACCGCATCCACTGGGGCCGATGATCGCGATCACTTCCCCCTTTTTCACATCCAGATCAATATTCTCAAGTACTGTATGATCACCGTAGCGCTTGGTCAGGCCACGGATCTCCATCATAATATCTGCCATAGGAATTCCTCTTTCTAATTCTGCAAAAACTTAGCGCTCGTTCTTCTTTAAGCCCTTTTCCAGCTTGCCTACCAGAGTTGACAGGCCAACGACAAGCACAAGGTATACGATGGCCACTGCACCCAGTGGAAGAAGCGCATCATAGGTCAAAGACTGGATGGTCTGTCCACCTCTTGTCAGATCGGACAGTCCGATGTATCCGGAAATGGATGTCTCCTTCAGAAGGGAGATAAACTCATTGGCAAGCGCCGGCAGAACATTCTTAAACGCCTGTGGCAGGATCACAAAGATCATAACGGTATGGAACTTTAATCCAAGACTCTTACCAGCCTCAAACTGTCCGTCATCAATGGACATGATTCCGGAACGGATGATCTCCGCCACGTATGCAGCCGAGTTAAGACCAAAGGCTACGATGGCAACGAATACCTTACTGATGTTAACAGAGGCAAATACAACATAGTATATAATAAGAAGCTGTACCATAACAGGGGTTCCTCGAACAATGGTAAGATACAGTTTCGCAATGAAATTCAAGATCGGAAGGCTTCCATTCTTATCGTAAGCCACACGGATCACTGCAAGAAGGAATCCGAAGAGGATACCTACGATCACAGCAAAGAAGGTGATGAGCAGGGTATATCCCAGACCTCTTAACAGATACTGCCATCTTCCGTCCTTCACAAAGTTGTTGTGGAACTTTTCCTTAAAAGAAACCACGCCGGCGTCGTTTCCGCCCTTCACCAGCATAACCTGGGCTGTGTCGATATAACTTTCAGAGAAATCGATGCTCTTCTTACGATCCTCTGTAATGGTAAATCCGGAAACACCGATATCCGCCTTACCTGCATCAACTGCCGCAATGATGGAATCAAACTGAATATTCTGAATATCCACAGACATTCCCATCTGATCGGTAACAGCGTATAACATCTCCACATCAAAACCTACGATATTACCCTCACCGTCAAAACTCTCGTAAGGAGGGAAATCGATACTGGAAGCGATCACAAGCTTCGGTCCATCCGTGATCTTCTTCTTATAATGGTAATCCCCCTTCTTGTTGATCCAGGTATCTGTGATCTTATCCAAAGTTCCGTCGGCCTTGATGGCAGCAAGTCCCTTGTTGAACTTCTCACGCAGCTCATCGTTGCCCTTTGCAAAAACAGTAGCGTACTGCTCGACAACCAGATCCTCTCCCAGGATCTTAATATCCGGGTTCTTCTCTGCAAATGCCTTTGCCACCTGATCATCGATGACAACGGTATCGATCTTTCCCTGCTTTAAAGCCTGAACGGCATCCGCACCCTTATCATATCGCTGGATGTCTGTGCCTTTTTTCTTCGCATAATTCTCTGTCACATAGCTGTCACCCGTGGTTCCTACCTGTACACCGATACGGGCTCCGGCAAGGTCCTTCGACTCCGTGACTCTATGGCTCTTCTCTCCGCTTCCGCAGCCAGCGAGCGTCGTCATCAGTGTGAACATGGCCAATAGGACCGGCAAATAGAGTTTCTTTTTCTTCATTCTCTTTTCCTCTTTCTAAAAAATGAATATTTGCTCTAGTATATTCCATTTTCATCCAGGGGCAAAGTGCAAATTTATACAATATTTTCTATTTTATATGTATTTTTATGCCATAAATTTAAGTTGCGTCCACAAGACTTAGCGCAGAATTTGCGTCAGCGAAGCTGACAAAAACAAATCCCGGCAGTGATCTTATTATCACTTGCCGGGGTTCTCCGTAATCTTATGAAGATAAAACATCATACCCGCTGTATCCACTATACCCATCCGGTCCAACGGTCCGGGGAGTCACTCCCTCACCCTTCTCCTGTTCACCTGTTCTACGAGCCGGTGCATCCGCAGATGCGTTGTACAGCTTTGTTACGGGATAAAGCCTTATCTTATTTGTAGTACTTACATCGAGTTACTTCCGGGACCTTGAAACACCATCCACTGTCCCTATCTGATGATTAACTACCTTCTTCCTAAACTAAAACAACGTGTTACTGTTCACCGAACCGTCCGCATCCGTGAAACTCTCGCCACATCAGCTACGGCTGGTACATGATGAACAAAAATGCCAATTCAATGTAGCTCTCGCCATCTCCTCTCATTCCTGTTCTGTGTGTGATCTGTCCGCTTGTTCCAGTGAAGTTCTCACCGCCTTCCCTGCGCTCCCTGATCACTTCCAACTCCTGACTCTATTGTAGTCTCCTCCACCCAAAATTGCAATAGTTTTGTCTGACAACTGTTATTTTTATTGAAACATTTTCTCACATCGCTACGCTTGCGTTTGAATTATCAGAACAAACTCTCCGGATCTTTCCAACCCGACCTTGATTCCTTCCCCCGTGGGAAGTATGATGTACCTTGCAAAAGGAGGCACTTATGATCTACGAAAGACCAGACTACTACGATCAGTTTCATTGCATTGCAGGAGATTGTCCCATGACCTGTTGCGCAGGCTGGGAAGTGGACGTGGACTGCGCCAGCCGGGAATATTTTTCAGAGCTTCCCGGCCCCATCGGCGACGAGCTCCGGTCCACCATGGTTGCCGCACCGGATGATCCGGAGATGGCGATCTTCCCTCTGACAGACCAGGGCAACTGTCCCTTCCTGGATCAGGCAGGGCTTTGCCGGCTCTATACAGCTCTGGGCGAGGACGGCTTCTGTCAGACCTGCAGCGAGTATCCCCGGTATTTCGGCGTTACCGGCGCCCATCAGCAGATCGATCTGACCCTGTCCTGTCCGGAAGTCCTTCGGATCTTTTTCCGTGAAACCAAGCCAATTACCTTTGTCGTAAGTGAAGACATTATGGAGGGTGAAGAACTCCTCCCCCGGGAGGAGCAGCTTCTGTCCGATATCTACCGCTGGAGGGACGCACTGATGGATGGCATGATCAATGCCTTTTCCGGCGGTACTTCTCCCCTGGCTTACCTTGGCAGCCGACCGGAGCTTGAAGACGTGTCTGCGGATGATCTCACCGATCCCGGAACTCTTTTCGAACTTCTTGCGAAGACCGAGGAGCTCGACAGCCGGTGGAAGGATGCCTTAGACAAAATAAGCCGTCTCCCGGCGGGGGAAACGACTGTCAATTCAATGGATATAACCCAAAACGCCATGTTGCTTCGCCTTGGACAGTATCTGCTGTTCCGCTATAGCATCGATATCTTCTACGGAAGCAGTAAGGCCGATATTCTTCGTCTGATGATCCGAAGCCTGCAAACGATCCTTCTTATTTACGAAAGCGGATGGGAAGCCTCCGAGGCGCACAGTTGCAAATGTATCTGCGATCCAACGGAGATAGCTTCCGGCGAAGAGGGGGCCTTCCATGACCGGATCCGTCTGATGGATGTCACCCTGCTTTTCTCAAGGCAGATCGAACACTCTCTGGAAAACGTGGATCTGCTGAAGGCACCGTAACTTCTACGGATTCAGACAAAGATCTGTCGGATGCTGTCGTAGTGAAGGAACTTGCCCTGGTCCGCCAGGGCTTTGATCTCCTCCACCGTGGCAAACTTGAAATCTTCCGTCTCTGATGCCTGCAGACAGACATCCTCTTCGGTTATATTCATTTCGTAGCAGTAGACATCCACGAAATAATTGTTCCGCTCTTCCGGATTATCTCTTCGATAGGTGAACACATACCCACCGGATGTGGCCTGGCGAAGATCCAGACCGACCTCCTCCGAAACCTCACGGTACACAGCCTGCTGGCTTGTCTCGCCGGCACTGACGCCGCCGCCGGAAACTTCCCATGCTCCCGGAGCCCACTGCTTATTAAGCTTCCGCTGTGTGATGAGAAATTTCCCGTCCGGACGCTTGACGGCACCTAAAACCGTCAGATGGTAATCTCCGTCTGCCATGTTCCAGTCATTACGTTCCATGGTCCGACCTGTCAGCTTTTTATCTTTATCGTAAATATCCCAGTATTCCATAATCTTTTCGCTTTCTGCACATGTTATCGTTTCTTTTACATTTTAACACGTTGATGCATGGCAATCAATTTCGATCCATGACAGAATCTCTTTCTAAAAGCTCTGCCGGATAGGTCAACTGTCTGGTCTGGGAGGCTCCGTCGATGGCATCTGCAAGAAGTTCCACACAGGAATGGATCAACGCTTCCTTCGGCTGCTTAACGCTTGTAAGGGAGGGTACCAGGAACTGTCCCAGGTTGATTCCGTCGAATCCAAGAACAGAAGTATCCTCCGGGATCCGCTTTCCTGCTTCCGCTATGGCCTTATAGGCTCCGATGGCAGTCAGATCGGAGATACAGTACAACGCTGTAAAATCCGTCCGGGCCAAAAGATCCCTGGTAACAGCGTATCCGTTCTCCGGCGTAAACTCTGTAATGGAACGCTTCATGTAACCGATGAGATCCTCATCCATGGCGATGCCTGCTGCTTCCAGCGCCTTCTGATATCCCATAAGACGCTGACCGCCTACCGCCGTGTCATCCTCTCGTCCGGTGACGATGGCGATCCGACGGTGTCCCTTCCGAATCAGATATTCCACTGCCTTGCGACTCTCCTCTTCATCGTCAATGGCAACGGAATTGCACTGGGGCTCAGGTGTGTACATGCTGTGCGCCACGGTACATAAAACGTAAGGTACCCCCAGCCGGTCAAGCTTTTCCTCCGGACGTTCCATTCGTCCACCAAGGATCACCACGCCCTTCAGGCGCTTTTCCTTTACCAGTTCTACGGTGGCCTTCACCACGTTCTCGTTTTCTCCCACACTGTGCAGCAGAAAATCAAACCCCTTCTCCTGGGTCTCCTGCTGAAACTGATCAAACATGGACTGGAAGAAAATATTATCAATACCACGAACTACCAGAGCGATGGTGTTGGACTCTGTCATCTTCAGATTCCTTGCACTGTTATTCGGTATATAATGAAATTCTTTGACGACCTTCAGAATCCGCTCCTTTGTGGCGGCATTGATCCCGGGATCGTCATTGATCGCCCTTGAAACAGTGGAAACACCGACTCCACAGTATTTGGCAATATCCTTGATTGTTAAATTTCCTGACATACTTGATTCCCTCTGATAAGTTCTTTCAAGGTAAACAAAATCTCTAGCAAGGTATTCCCTGCTAGAGATAAAACCTAACCTACATTCTACCATAGGTACGGGTGATTTTACGAATACTTTTCGCAAGAGAGGCGGAAAGCTGCGCCTTGTCTGCCCGCCACATCCAGTTGATTCCCAGAGTGGAAGGCTGGTTGATTCTGCCGGAATTATCCAGCTTTAAATAATCCTGCAATGGAATCATGGCAAGATCCGCCACCGAACTCTGAGCCAGTCGGATCAGAGGCTCCACCAGATCCTTACGCCCGGTCTTCTGCGGAAGCCCAAGGTATTGTTTTACGTCGGAAAGCTCCTCCGGTGAAATGCTCGACAGCCAACCCAGAAGGGTCTCGTTGTCATGGGTGCCCGTATATACCACACAGTTGTTATTGTAGTTAAAGGGCAAATAGATATTCTCCCCCGGGTCGGCATCCGCCGTTGAGGAATCTCTTCCGTCAAAGCCGAACTCTAAGACCTTCATATTGGGGAAACCGGTATCGGATACCAGTTTTCGTACAGAATCCGTTATGTATCCCAGATCCTCTGCAATAATATTTAATTCTCCCAAAGCCTGATGCAACGCCTGAAACAGAGCAAGTCCCGGTCCATCTTCCCAATGTCCGTTTTCTGCTGTTTCATCCTGAGCCGGAATCGAATAATACTGATCAAATCCCCTGAAATGATCGATGCGGATCACATCATAGAGCCTGCTGCAGGCTTCCATCCGTCTCGTCCACCAGCTATAGCCGTCCTCGGCATGCTTCTCCCAGTTATACAGAGGATTGCCCCAGAGCTGACCGGTTGCCGAAAACCCGTCCGGCGGGCAGCCGGCAACGGCTGTCAAATCTCCTTCCTCATTCATCTGGAACAGCTCCGGATGACTCCAAACATCTGCGGAATCCGCTGCCACATAAATGGGAATATCTCCGATAATCAGGATCCCCTGCTCATTGGCATAAGCCTTCAGCTTATACCATTGGCGATAGAACTGATACTGTAAAAAAGCATAAAAATCAATATCTTCCCCATGTTCTGCCACGAAGGCTTCTAGCGCCGCTGCATCTCTTTTTCTCAGAGATGTCTCCCAACAGGTAAAGCTTTTGCCGCCATTGGCATCCTTGATCGCCATAAAAAGTGCATAGTCCCAAAGCCACTGCCTTTGCTCTTCCTTAAAGGCAAGAAAGGCCGGATCCTCCTTCTCCATGCGCTCATATGCCTTTCGTAATACCGGATACCGGCTGTAATACAACATCTCGTAGTCGATCCGGTCCTCTTTTTTTACCTTCGGCAGATCCCGAAGATCCTTTGGTTTTAACAGCCCCTGTTCCCTCAGATCATCCAGATCAATAAAATACGGATTACCTGCAAAGGTTGAGAAACTCTGATATGGCGAGTCTCCGTAGCTTGTCGGCCCGATGGGCAGGATCTGCCAGTAGCTCTGTCCTGCCTTCACCAGGAAATCAACAAAACGATATGCCTCTTTTGTAAATCCACCGATGCCGTATTTTCCCGGTAAGGAAAAAACAGGTAAAAGGATACCGCTTTTTCGTTTCATACTCGTCTCCTTACTAATATTATCCCTTGACTGCTCCTGCAACAACGCCTCCGATGATGTACTTCTGACAGATCGCGTAGAAGATGATGATCGGCACAATGGCAAGGATCAATACTGCCATCATTGCACCCCAGTCCACGGTTCCGTATCCGCCCTTCAGATACTGGATCGCAATTGGTATGGTCCTGTAATCCGACTGCAGAACCAGTGATGGAAGAAGGTAATCGTTCCAGATCCACATGGTCTCAAGGATAGCAACGGTAATATAGGTCGGTTTCATGATCGGAAGTACCACACGGAAAAAGATTCCGCAGGCGCCACAGCCATCGATCATGGCTGCCTCTTCGATCTCCAGTGGAATGGATCTTGCAAATCCCACAAACATAAAGGTTGCAAGTCCGGCACCAAAACCAAGGTAGACCGGAACGATTCCAAGAGGTGTGGTAAGTCCCAGGCGGTTTGCCACAAGTGACAGGGTGTACATAACCATCTGGAACGGAATGACCATGGAGAAGGCAAACAGGAAGTAGATCAGATTTCCTCCCTTGGAATTTACCCTCGCAATGTACCATCCGCACATGGAGGTGCAGAGAATGATCACAACCACGGAAAGTACGGTGATGGTCAGCGTATTGACAAAGGCAGCAAAGAAATTGATCTGCTGCATACCGCGGATATAGTTTTCAAACCCCACAAAGGTCTGACGGTTGGGAAGCTGGAACGGTGTCAGGTTAATAGAACTTTTCACCTTAAAGGAGTTCCAGAGCACAACCAGGATCGGCATGATAAAAAATACAGAAAGCAGTGAAAAAATCAGTGTCAGAAGCCAACCGTTCTTTGCAGGCTTTTCTGACGGGTCGAAGCTTTTTACTTTTGTCTTAGCCATTACATCTGTTCCTCCTTACTCCTTGTTGCATACAGCTGAATAAATGCGATCGCTGCTACGATGATGGTGAAGATCACGGCCTTCGCCTGTCCTACACCCTGCCATCCGACTCTTCCGTAGAAGGTGTTATAAATATTTAGTGCCAGCATCTCGGATGACTTCGCCGGCTCGCCTCCGGTCAGTGCCAGGTTCTGATCAAAGAGCTTGAAACCGTTGGTCAGTGTCAGGAAGGTACAGATCGTAATGGACGGGCGAAGGATCGGAATCACAACGCTCTTAAGACGTTCAAAGGATCCGGCACCATCGATCATGGCAGACTCTAACAGCTCCGTTGGAACCGACATGATGCCTGCAATATAAATGATCATCATATAACCGATCTGCTGCCAGTTCATCAGAATGATCAGGCCCCAGAATCCGTATTTTGCATCGTACTGAAGGGTAATGTTCCAATGCGCCAGAATTCCGTTTAAAATGATCTGCCAGATATAACCCAGCACGATACCACCGATCAGATTCGGCATAAAGAAGATGGTTCGGAACAGTTTCGCCCCCTTAAACACCTTGCATAAAAACAGTGCAATGATAAATGCGAACACATTGATGGTGATCACACTGACGATGGTAAACAAAACCGTATACCAAAGGGAATGTACAAAACTCTGATCTCCCATCATTTTTACGTAGTTACCAAACCCTACAAACTTTGTGTTTGTTACCACCGTAAATTTATGAAAGGACAGATACACGCCCATAACAAACGGGATAATGAATCCAACGATAAAAGCCACCAGGGTCGGCAGCACAAACAGGGGAAAGGCCCTGCGTACAGTTCTTTTCATATTTCTGACTCCTTCTCACTGGTGATACCGGCTCATCACAGAAATCCAAGGCATCTGCCCTGCCAGATTTCTCTGAAGGCCCGGTATCTTTTCCTGCTTTTATTCAACCATTCCCTTGGTTCAAGTCTCCCCACGAGACTTGGTGCGGAGCGTTTATCTCAGTCAGAGATTGGGATTCCAACCGAGATTAAGCACAAAACGGGCAGGTGGCAAGCTTACCACCTACCCGGATCACACTTCCGGCCTACGCCGGACTTATTAAAAGAAGAGGTTGAACGAATTGTGTTTACTCGTGTGTTGCTGCATACTCGGTTGCCCAGCCATCAACGAATGCCTTTGTTACGGCCTTCCAATCACCGGTTCCTGCTGCATATGATGTAAGTGCAGAACCAAGGTTGTTCTTCCACTCCTCGGAAGGGATGGTTGCGAAGTTCCATGAAACAGGTGTCTTGCCGTTGGCAACGTACTCGTTGGCGATCTTAACAAGAGGATTCTTTGTCTCATAGTCACCGGTGAAGGTATCAAACGGTGTTACAAATCCCATGGTGTTGGCAAGTGCATCACGTCCTGCATCGGATGTTACCACCCAGTTCAGGAAATCATAGGTTGCCTGCTTATCCGCATCGGATGCCTTGGTGTTCACGCACCAGTAGTTCTCAGATCCTGTGCAAAGTCCCTGATTCTCTTCGCCCTCAGCTCCGATATAGATTGGAAGCATTCCAAGTTCATCTTCCTTCAGCTTACCGTCACCTGCCACATCACCGACAGCCCAGGTACCATTCTGATAGAAGACTGCCTTGCCGGTTGAGAACTCACCGTTGGCGTCATCAATGGTCTTAGAAGATAACAGCTTTGGATCACAGGTAGAATCTGTGATGTAAAGATCCCAGATCTGCTTGTACTGATCCAGGTACTCACCCTTGATCGCCTCAGTGGAAGTCTCTCCCTCCTTCTGGTACTCGTAATAGATTGGAAGGTTTGCAAGGTGTGTCTTGAATCTCCAGTCGGAGGATCCGTCCATTCCTGCTACAGAGAAAGCTCCGTCGATTCCAAGGTCTGACTTCTTGGACTGGATATCATCCGCCACCTTCTTCAGCGTATCAAAGGAATTGATCTCATCGGCTGACTTGACCACTGCACCGGATGTCTTGGTGTACTTATCGAATAAGGTCTTATTGTAAATGATGCCGTAGGTCTCAATAGCATATGCGATTCCCATAACCTTATCACCATCCGTTAAGGTGAAACTCTCGGTTCCCTTCTTCATATGCTTGTAAAGCTCACTGCCAGACATATCGTCACAGTAGTCCTTCCAGTTGTTAAGTCCTACCGGTCCGTTTACCTGGAACAGTGTCGGCGCATCGCTCTTTGCCATCTCAGATGTAAGCTGCTGCTCATACGTTCCGGATGCCGCTGTTACAACCTTGACTTCTGTTCCAGTCTCCTTTGTATACTTCTTGGCAAGATCCTGCCATGCTTCCTCGGCCTCCGGCTTAAAGTTAAGGTAATATACCTTACCGGACTTGGAACTCTTTGCTGCACTTGAGCCACTACCAGAGCTTGACTTCATGCCGCAGCCTGCGAACATTGTCATAGCCATTGCGCCACACAGCAGTACGCTAACCAGTTTCTTTTTCATAGTACCCTCCATTCTTATCTGATCCCCTTTGGGAAAGTTCCCCGTCCCCTGGTTACCACCATCGGGAACGTTTCTAAAGAAAACGTTCCCGTCCCTTTATTTCTCATATTGGAAACGTTTCCTTTGACAGAAAATAATGTAACACCTTTCGGAAACGTTTTCAATACTCCAATATACATTTCGTCTAATGTGATAGTTTTCACATGTCATTTTTTGTGCAAAATGTACAGTCCAAAAAAGACAAAAAAAGAACGTATGAAAACCTTACATTTTCATACGTTCCTATCCGCCTGCGTTTATTGATCCTCTTCTTTCAGCTTACGCTCCAAAGCATCCAGAGCCGCAAAACCGGAAGCCTCGACGCCCTCAGACTCCTCCGTATCCTCTTCCTTCTCCTTCGGGTAGAAGGGCTTAAGAGCCTTCTGGAAAAAGAAGGCGGCTCCATAGGCTGCTGCTGCGAACCACACCATAACAACCAACGGGAAGAGGAAGATCGCCTGCTTCAACGACATAAACACAAGAGACACCGGTGACAGAAACAATACCGCGATCAAAAGGGAATAAGGGAATCGTCCTACACTGATCAGAAGACCGTTCTTAATGGTTGTCAGCGGTCTGTTCTCAAAAATAGCCTGTAACGTCAGAGCGTACCAGGTCGTAAAGAGCACCAGCATGAAGGCAATGGCCCATACCGCATAGAATACCAGCTGCAATCCGGAAGACAGTACCAGCCGCTGACCGATAAAGAAATCACATCCACAGATCAGAATCAGGATGAACTGAATCAGCCAGATCGTCGTGGACTTCCCAAAGTTCTCCTTGAAGGCCCGGAAGAACCCCTTCGTAATAGCGGTTCCTTCCTCACCTCGTACCATTCGTGTGGTCATATCCATCAGTGCCGTAAAAGAAGCTCCGATGGTAAAGACCGGAATACAGCAGATCACAAACCAGATATTGAGTAGCACCAGATTGGCCAGTTTTGTCAGTCCACTCATCAAAGGTCCGTCAGGATCAATATGAAACATGTTACATTCCTCCTAAATCTACCCCACTTAATCTAATACCCCAAGGCAAAGCTCCTCAAAGGGCTTCGGCTTGCTGATAAAATATCCCTGTAGCATCTGACAGCCGATACTCTTGAGATAACAAGCCTCTTCCATGGTCTCTACCCCTTCTGTCAGGGTCACCATTCCAAGGGAACGAACCATGGGGATCATGGCTTCAAGGATCTTACGGGTCCTCTCTGCCTTTGCCGGGATCTGGAAATCCCGAAGAAACTGCATATCAAACTTGATGACACCGAAACGATAATCCTTCAATACATTCAGAGAAGAATATCCGCTTCCAAAATCATCCATCCAAACCTGATAGCCTTCCCTAATAAATCTGGCGATTCCCTCTGTCAGAGCCGTATCCTTTTCATTGACGGCAGATTCTGTGATCTCAATATGGATCATGTCCTTGGGCATACCATAATCCTTGCGGATCGCATCGATCTCAGCCACAATGTCACAGTCCTCGAAATCCAGTCTGGACAGATTAACAGAAACCGGACACACCGGAATACCGCGATCCACCGCAACCCGGTAGTTACGCGCCACCTGCTCCATAACGCAGGTATCCAGATAATGGATCAAATGCCTCTTCTCCAGAAGAGGAATAAACTGATCCGGTGTCAGAAATCCGTAGTTCGGATCCTCCCAGCGAGCCAGTGCCTCCACTTCAACGATCTGATGACCTGCCGCTGAAGCGATGGGCTGGTAGTATACCTTGATCCAGTTCATGGAGATCGCCTCACGAAGATGGGAGAGAACATACTGATCCCGCAGAACCTTTTCTCCCAGCTCCTCATGATAGTAACCAATGGACACGTCATAATTGTCCTTAATGGAATTACAGGCCATCCGGGCGTGGTCGAGCATCTGATCAATATCCAGAATCAGGATATCCTGATTGTTCAGATCATACACGCCGATGTTCAAAAGCAGAGAAGACTGACGGTTCAGTGCATTTACCTTCTGAAGCAGCATGGACGTCCGTCCCTCTATATCCTCCCGGTAGCACATTACAGCAAAATGATCCTCATTACAATGAGCAACCACGCCGTCTCCGAATACATCCTTTAACGCATCTGCGATTTGGCGAAGAAGCCGGTCTCCCGCCTGATAACCATAGATTTTATTGTAAGATTTAAAATCATCAATATCCATCCACAGAAGAGATAATTTATGATGTTTGTAATGACGAAAAGCAAATCCCCGGGCATGACTGCTGAAGGCACTTCTCTGAATCAGACCTGTCATGTAGTCAATTCCCTGGTTACGCTTCTTATTGTCTTTGTCTGCTAAAAACACTGTGTAGATCTTCTGATCACGGTAGGTGATCAGTCGTCCGAAATCCTCCACCTCTCGGATCCGTCCCTTAGCTGTATGTACCCGATACTGGACATAGTCTTCCTTGCGTCCACTGATGGGGTTATTTACCTGAAACCGGATCTGTCTCTGTACCAGACGTCGGTCCTGCTCTGCTACAAAGCCCAGAAAGCTGTTCCCGGTATGTTCACGAAGCTGCGCCAGACTATCACACTCCATCAACTCGAGAACCTGAGCATTGGCTGTAATAATCTCCTGGTCTTCGTCTGCAAAATAGGCAAGAAATCCTCCTGGCATACAGTCTGCCATCTGCTGGAAAAACTCCCTGTCTGAATCACTGATTATATGTTGCATGTTCCCTCTTAGATCCTAATACATCTTTATTTGTTCATTTATACTAGCATGAAACCAGGCCCGTGTCTATAAGTTTCCTAAGCTCAGTTTCGCTTGCAAAGACAGATCCCTGCACCATTTGAGGTTTTCCTCCGCCCTTCGCTCCAAATTCTGCCTTAAGACATTCCGAGAGTCTTCGGCTGTCTCCGGAAACCGAAGCCCCCACATAGGAAAAAGCACGGGCCTCCTTAGGATCGTAGAGACCTTCTGCTGTGGAAAAGATCACAAACAGCCCGGTGTACTGCTGCTTCATCTGATCCACGACCTTGATCAGTACATTCCGGTCGGTACATGCTGTAAAAAGGCAGGCATTCTCTCCCGGCGGCAGTTCCTTCGCCTCTGCCTCCAACAGCTTCCCCGACAGAGCGGCTGTCTGGTAACGGAAGTTATCCCGCTCACGCTTTAACTTATCCACAGCTTCCGGAATATTTTCCCAACTTGTGGATAAGTTCCTTCCCGTCAAGGATAACACGTTCTGCTTCAACTGGTAGTCCGCCACGGCACGCATACCACAGAGAATGGACAGTCTGGTTCCGCCCTTGTAGTTTTGTGCCCCCACCACCATCAAAAGTCCTACCTCTGCGGTGGAGCGTACATGGGGAGCGCAGCATGCACAGACATCCACCCCGGGAATGGTCACGATGCGGACCTTCCCGGAGATTTCCTTCTTACTTCGGTACTCCAGATCCGAAAGTTCCTCCTCCGTTGGATAGGCACAGTTCACCGGAAGGTTCCGGGCAATCACCCGGTTTGCCTCCCGGGTAACTTCCAGGATCTCCTCTTCCGTAAGGGGACCGTTGTAGTCCATTGTCACAACACGATCGGACAGATGAAAGCCCACATTGTCATAGCCCTTTTGGGCATGGACCAGACCGGAAAAAATATGCTCTCCCGTGTGGTTCTGCATATTGCTGTAACGATGCTGCCAGTAGATCCTGCCTTCTGCCCGTTCGCCGGCAGGAGCCTTCTCCTCCGTGCCCCGGATCTTATGGGTAATGATCTCATCCTGTATGGAAACATCCACCACCTCATAGGTGACAGAATCTATCACGATCTCTCCCCGATCCGGTGACTGTCCGCCCTCCTCCGGAAAAAACAGGGTCTGATCCAATACAAGGTTCCAGCAAAGCGGTTCCTCTGCCTTTTTTACCTCTAACACCTCTGCTGAAAATTCTGTTTCATAGGGTCTATCATCATATAGCTTTCCTGTTGCCATGGAATCCTCTCTTCTCTGCCTATGTTACACTCACTCCTCCATTATATCGGTGCAGCCGCCCAAACACAAAAAAAATCCCCGAAAACTGTGCGTTGCACAGTTTCGGAGAATAGGATCTTTATTCTGTTACATTTTCAAAGGCCGCCAGCTCCGGATGTTCTCTGTGTTTTCTGGAGTAATTCTCATAAGCCGGTCTGCGGCGCTTCTGGGATGCCCAGATCTTATCGGCCACCGGCGCCCATTCCTTTGCATAAGCATCGCACTTACTGCACAGATGCTCCACACTCTCCGGGCTTTCCTGGTTGGTCTGATGCGCTCCGGATCGTTCCACCATTTCCCGTAAAAGCTGTGGATTTTCCAACATCGGACACGGTCTTAAATGGTTCCGGTTAAAAGGCTGTCCTTCATGATATGCCATGAACAGAGGACTTTTCAGTATCTCAAGGATGCTGTTTTCATGGATGTTCATGTTGGAAAAGTGGATGAATACACAGGGCTCTGCATCTCCGCTGGCGTTGATATGGAAGTAATTACGACCTCCGGCAATACAACCACCTACATATTCTCCGTCATTTTGGAAATCCATAGGGAAAAATTCGATATCACTTTCCCCGCTTCTCACCTGACGGATCCTTCGGATCATGTTCTTTCGCTGCTCCACCGTAGGCATCAGCTCAACCGCTGCATTGTTGCCCACAGGCATCAGGTGGAAATAGAATCCGAATCTGGCACCCTTTTCCTCCAGCAGATGGAAAAAGTCATCGCTTGTTACAGCTTCGATATTGGTCCGTGTGTAGCAGATGGAGGTACCAAACACGATACCATGCGCCTTTAAAATATCCATGGCCTTCATAACCGCTGCATAATGGCCATCTCCCCGTCGGGCATCGTTGGTATCCGGCGTTCCCTCAATGGAAAGCATAAAGGTGATATTTCCCAGCTTCCGCACCTCTTCTGCCAGTTCGTCTGTGATCAGAGTGGAATTGGAATACAGTCCGAATACACAGTCGTTGTGCTTTTTCGCCAGTTTGAAGATGTCTTTCATACGAACGGTCGGCTCACCGCCTGTCATCATATAGACATACACACCGAGCTCCTTGCCTTCACGGACGATCTTGTCCATGTCCTCGTAGGATAGGTTGGCCTTATGTCCGTAGGTTCCGGACCAACAGCCGGTGCAATGCATATTGCAGGCCATGGTGGGATCGAAAAGGATCAGCCAAGGGATGTTGCAGCCGTATTTTTCACGGTTTTCCCGTATGGTCTTTGTTCCCCTGAAAAAGGCTTCATAACCTAAATTCAACATCATTGTCTTTGCATAGTGAGGATCTGTCTCATCCAAGACCCGGTTGATAAAACGAATCCAACGATTGTCCGGATCAGCCATGTCCTTCTTCACAGCCTCCAGTTTCTTAGTGTCTGTACCCTCACCCCAGAATTTTCCAGCTGCGTCTACCAGTTTCTGATAGGTGGCAATGCGCTCTTCTCGGTCCTTTCTGTTCAAGTGCTTCAGAAAGTTGTCGATCCCTACGGAAAATGCCTGTCGCTGGGCAGCATGTGAAAGGTCTTTCAATGCCATTTTTTTGTCCTCCTTTGATATGGCATAGTGTAGGCCTGTTCTTTTTTTCTATCAATGTACAACTTTTTGAAATTGTCTATGCTACCCCGACTGAATGGTCAATGCGTATATCATTTATCACAAAATGCGAGATTCGTTTAGACCGGGAAGTAAATGGTCAACCAGTTCTGCTGTTTCTTTCCGGAATCCACGAAAACCATGGAGAGCTCATTCTGTGCTGCGTTATCCTTCTTCTCAGCCTTTGCCGCCTTCTCATCCACGCCAAGGAACCACTTGACTGCATTGGCGCTCGCATCGTTCTTGACACGGTAGGCACTCATCACTCTCTTGGCCGCATTTACATCCTGTGTGGTGTTGGTAAGACCTAAAACACTGTAAGTCAGATCGGACTTTCCTGCCTTACCGATAAGGGTCATGTTGCTCACCTCTGCCTCATCCGACTTGATGGTCTTCTTTGTGTTGTTGGTCACCTGAAGGGAAGCAATCATCTCACCCTTTTTATTGTTTGCTGTAAACATGGCAGACTCACCTGGCTTCAAATCCGTTGCTTCCCAGTCCTTTTCGATCTTGTGTCCACAGATCGCCTGATATACCTCTTTTATTGCCAGAGGCGCCTTGTCAAACTTCACACCGTTGATCACGATGGGCATAACATCTGCCACCTGAAGAAGCTTTCCCTTTTCTGTGGACTTCTGGGTCGTTGTCTGAGAGGTCTTCGCTACGGTCGCATCGGCTGATGCACCCTGGGTCTTCTTGGACTGGCTGCCACATGCTGCCATAGATAAAACCATGCCGGTTACTAAGATCATTGTTATTATTTTTTTCTTCATTTTGTTTCTCCTTTGTTCAATTTCGATTCAGTATATCAGACTTTTTTATAGAAAAAATAGAAAAAGGGACAGAAAAACCCGTCCCTTTTTTGTAATCTTTGTGCTTTTTACTGATTGCGCATTGGCCAGATATAGTCATTCACAATACTGTAGCCGTAATTATTGGCTGTTGCCCAGCCCTTACCCTGTGGATTATCTTTCTGTCCAAGCCACTCCACATAAGGAGCTGTTCCCAAAATGTACTGAAGATACTGGTAACGTGGATCCACATACTTGGCAGTAGCCGGTAACTGGCTGACACTGTTGCAGGCATAGGCCATCAGATGGGTGACCTCTGCCCGGATTCCGATTCGAACCGCATCCGCTCTTGCATTGTGGATGGCATCGGCCTCATCTTTGCCGGTGTATCCCAGTTCCTTGTAATATTTCTCTGCAATATCCCGGAAGTCTGCACCCTTAGCTCCGTCATCGGTTGCTCCGATTCCTGCAAAGTTACACTGTGCAACCTTTACCTGTCCTCCAAACTGAAGGAATCCGGTCTCCTTACAGATCTGGGCAAAGACGACCTCGTTGCTTACGCCGGCCTTTTTGCACTCCTCATCCACAATCTGGGCAAAGGCTGTAATATCCTTTGCACCGTATTTTTTATAGGTTGAAGCCGGATAGGTCTTCTTCCGTGAGTTGTAATACTTTACCATCTGGGCAACACTGACATGACTGCCGCCTAAGATGCTGTAAGGGGTCGCACCGGTAAAGCTGTCGGTGTAGCTTCCCCAATAGGTCTTGCTACCGACTTTCTTGTAGGCACGAACGCGATAGGTATACTTTGTCACCTCCGCCAGTCCCGTATTTACAAACATGGTATCTGTGGTGGTCTTCGCCCTTGCCCACTTACCGTTTTTGATACGGTAGACACGATATCCGGTTGCTCCGGCCAAAGGCTTCCAGTTTACCTGAATGGAGGTTGCCGCCACCGGTACTGCTCGATCGTAAACATCGCTGTCCAGAGAAACTGTATTACCGTTCATACGAACTGTCTTTGTCTGGCTGTTCGGACTGTAGACCTTCTTGGAAACGCTGCTTCTCACACCACGGACATAATAGGTAAAAGCAGATGTATTGTACTTACCGACAGCTGCATCATCCAGATACTTCTTCGACTTTGTGGTTGCAATCAGCTTGTATGCCTCGTTCTCGGTTGTGCGATAGATCTCAAACTGGGTATCGCTCGTTGTTCCAACCGTACCGCTCCACTTCAGCTGTACCTGACCGAATCCGGTCTGACTTACAGACGTCAGACTAAAGGTATCCTGATCCGTAGTGATGGATACGCCATCCCCGTCCATTCCGGAATAAACCGTAGCTCCTCCGATGGTGGTGTAGGCTTTCACCGTATAGGAATACTTCACGCCGGGCTCAACATTCGTATCGTTCCAGGCACTTGCCTTTTTCTTGATCGTGCTCTTAAGCTCCCAGCTTCCGCCACCGTTCCTGCGGTAGATCTGGTAACCTTCGGCATCTTCCAGCGCCGTCCAGGTCAGTCTGTTTCGTTTGATTCCGTAATCCTTGACCTTAAGGCCTCCGACCTCAAGCCCTTCGAAGTCGGCTGCAGCAGCTCCGGCTGCCTTGTAAGAGGCAGCCTGTGTAGAAACATTCTTTGTGGTCTGCTTCGCTGTCTGCGTCGCAGCCGTGGTCTTATCCTCTGTGGTAGGATCTTCCTGTTCCCCACCCTTCGGTGTGGTCTGCTGTGTCACATTCGTATTGGGATCCGTCTGCTGACCCGGATCCGTCTGCTGGTTCGGATCTGTCTGCTGGTTCGGATCTGTCTGCTGGTTCGGATCCGTCTGATTGTTCTCCGGGAACTGGATCTTAAACTTCTGGTAATCCGTGTAAGCCGTCCAGTATACCTTACCGTTGGAATCCTTACGGTACGCCCTCATCTTATAGACATACGTCTTACCGGCCTTAACACCCTTATCGGTATAAGTCAGAGCCTTTGTGGTGGTAACTGTCTCATAGCTTCCACCGGAAAGCTTACGGTACAGACGATAGTAGATATCGGATGGATCCAGCTGCTGTGTCCAGGTAAAGGTTACGCTGTTATCCGCATTGATCACATGAGGATTCAATGTAATGGTATCGGAATCTGTCGTTATCCTTACACCGGTAAGGTCGGCGGTTCCCCAAGCGGTCTTGCCGCCCTTCTTCTTATAGAAGCGCACCGTGTAGTCGTAGGTCGTATTCGGCTTAGCGGTCTGATCCGTGTATCCGCCACTGTTGCTCTTGGAGGTATACAGGGTCGTCCAGCTGCTTTCCGTTGGACTCTTACGGTAGATACGGTATCCGGTTGCATCCGGAATTTTCTCCCAGTAGACCTTTGCTCTGGAAAGACCGGTATCCACAACCTTTGTCACCTTGACATTTTCATTCGGGGTCTTAACTTCAAGACCGTTCTTGTCATAACTGTTGGCACGACCGGAACCGTTACGCGCAATGACAGTATAGAAATAATCCTGACCTGCACTGGCCGATACATCGACAAAAGAAGTATCTGTGCTTCGTCCGATCTCCGCATAGGTACCGTTAGCCCCTGTCTTACGGAAAATAACATACTGCTGAGCATCCTTCGCCGCCTCCCAGGTGATCTTCGTCTCCGCATGGGTACCGGTGAGCTCTGCAGACTTTAAGGTTGTATAGCCAGGTATCTTCGAGCTTGTCTTCGGAAGAAGCTCGTAGCTCTCCGCAATGGCATCCGCCTCTGCCTCCGCTACCTTTTTGATCTTTGCAACTGTATGGAAATAATTGCTGACATCAATGGAACTTGAGATAAATCCACTCTCTATGATGATGCCCGGGAATCCCTTCTCCTTGGAACCTGCGATCACCGCATAATAGTCCCGGATGGATCCGTCCGGATACTTGGAACCATTGGCAGAATTCTTGCTGACATATCCTCTGTTGGTAAGTCCAAGCTTCTGCAGCGCCTTGATGATCTTGTATCCCAGGGTCTGCCCCTTCTCATAGATCGCTTTCTTGTAACTGCTGTTGGGAACCCAGATCTCCGCTCCATGGGCACTGCTGGCCGCACTGTTCATATGAAACGAGATAAATCCGTCTGCCCCCACCGATTTCGCATAGTCGGTACGAGCGGAAAGACCTACATACGTATCCGTGGATCGTGTAAGGTAAACATCCACGTTACCATACTTCTCATCCATATAGTTCTTGGCATATTTGGCAAGCTTTAAGGTAATATCCTTCTCTTTATGTCCATTACCAATCGCTCCCGGGTCAGAACCGCCATGTCCTGCATCAAATACCAGGATCACATCGTTCTCGTCCTTCAAGACCGGATCCACCTTTGTACTTGTTGTCGCTGCATCTACGTCTGTCTCATTGGTGATCTCTGTGGTAATGCTTGTATCTGATTCTGTGGTTTCACCAAAGCCGGAAACCGGAACTCCAACCTGTGTTACCAGAAGCATCGCCGCAAGCATTGCGGTTATGTGTTTTTTCATCAAAACTCCTTCTTTTCTTGCTCTGTGAGTCTAGACTCTATCCTATGTTTTTACTCTAACACAGAAAACCGCCGGATGTCTATCCGACGGCCCCCGATTACACCTCTTGTGCGGTCAAATACTCTGATTAACACAAGTTTGTTTCAATATTTCTTTAAGAAAAGTCATCTTCGACTCTTCCCAATGGATTTCTCCCGAAAACCAATAGCTTGGAAAAAATATAGTTCAGAACGATCACGATGACCTGACTGAAAAATTTCACCGGCATATTGGGCTGCTGAAGCAGTCCGATAAAAAACAGGAGCATAAACTCTTCGATTCCAAGCGTAAACAGGCGTCCTGTCGAAAAAGTTCCCAACTGATAAAAAAATGCAAACCCCCCGTGCGGATGGTTCACAAAGACATATTTACGATTGGTAAAAAATGCAAATGCCGTAGCAAACACCCAGGACATTGCATTGGATATCAGAATATACCAGCCAAAGTTTTCGGTAAAAAGCCAATAACTACCCATGGAGATCAGAAAGGTCCCAAGTCCAAAGATCCCATACAGCATCAGCTCTTTGTATTTTTTATAGTAGGGCTCTATCCTTTGTGTCTTCGGAAATTTCCGAAAAACCCAATGGAAGATGCTATCCAGTAATTCGGATGGCGTCATACGTTCACCTCAAAACGAACAGGATGATTCAGGCAAGTAACTGCAACATAATATCACAGACCTTCAGAAACTTCTACTAAATACTTTCCATATTCTGTCTTAAGCAGTGGCTCGGCCAATAACAACAGCTGCTCCTTATCGATAAAACCCTTCTTAAATGCGATCTCCTCAATGCATGCGATGTAAAGCCCCTGACGTTTCTGAAAGGTGGAAACAAAATCCGCAGCAGCCAGCAGCATATCATGACTACCGGTGTCCAGCCATGCAAAGCCCCGTCCGAGCGTCTCGACCTGAAGATCTCCTCTCTCAAGATAGGCGTTGTTCACCGCCGTGATCTCAAGCTCTCCTCTGGCAGATGGGGTGATCGTTTCTGCGATCTCCACAACAGAAGCATCATAGAAGTACAGCCCCGGAACCGCATAGTTACTCTTAGGCTCCTCTGGCTTTTCCTCGATGGAAACAACCTTTCTGTTTTCATCAAAGGCGACCACACCGTACGCCCGCGGATCTCTGACATAATAACCAAAGATCGTGGCTCCACCCTTCTCCTCTGTACGGGCTGCAGCCCGCTCAAGAACACTGGTAAAGCTCTGTCCGTAAAAGATGTTATCTCCCAGGACAAGCGCCACCGGTTCACCTCCGATGAACTCCCTGCCGATCAGGAAAGCCTCTGCAAGACCATTGGGCTTTTCCTGAACCGCATAGGAAAACTGCATTCCAAGCTGATGCCCGTCTCCAAGGAGTTCTTCAAATCCCGGAAGATCCCGGGGTGTGGAAATGATCAGCACCTCCCGGATTCCTGCAAGCATCAGCGTCGACAGCGGATAGTAGATCATCGGCTTATCATAAACCGGTAAGATCTGCTTTGACACTGCCTTGGTAAGGGGATACAAGCGGGTACCGCTTCCCCCTGCTAAAATGATTCCCTTCATAGGCCGGCTCCTTTTGCACAGGCAAGCGCCTCTGCAACGATCTGATCCATGTTGTAATATTTGTACTGACCAAGACGACCGCCGAATACCACGTTCTCTTCCTGATCAGCCAAAGCCTTATACTTCTCATATAAAGCATTGTTCTCTTCATTGTTCACCGGATAGTACGGCTCAACCCCCGGCTTCCACTCAGAAGAATACTCTCTGCTGATAATGGTCGTCTTCTGTGTGCCGTAGTTGAAATGCTTATGCTCAATGATCCTTGTATAAGGTATATCGGCAGCTGTGTAGTTTACAACAGCATTTCCCTGATAGTTTTCCTCCGGAAGCTCTTCTGTTTCGAAGCGAACACTTCGGTAGGAAAGAGGACCGAACTGGTAATCATAGTACTGATCGATCTGTCCGGTAAAGATCAGCTTGTCATAGGTCACCTCCGTGCCGTCGGAAAGCTTTCCTGTCTTTCTCAGATCGAAGAAGTCCTCGTTTACCTTTACGGTAGCCCCCTCAAGAAGCTTCTCAACGATGGCGGTGTAACCCTCCACCGGAATTCCCTGGTAGCGATCGTTAAAATAGTTGTTGTCATATGTAAAACGAAGAGGAAGTCGCTTAATGATAAAGGACGGAAGTTCCGTGCAGGGACGTCCCCACTGCTTCTGTGTATATCCCTTGATCAGCTTCTCATATACATCCCGGCCCACCAGAGAAAGCGCCTGCTCCTCAAGATTCTTAGGCTCTGTAATATGCAGGTCTGCGATCTGTTCTGCGATCTTTGCCTTTGCCTCCGCCGGTGTCTTGATATTCCACATCTTGCTGAAGGTGTTCATATTGAACGGAAGATTGTAAAGTTCATCTCCATAGACCGCCACCGGAGAGTTGATGTAGTTGTTAAACTCGGCATAACGGTTGACATACTCCCATACCGCTTTGTCGGACGTGTGGAAAATATGTGCTCCGTACACATGCACATCAATATCGCTGACTTTCTTGGTGTAAATGTTTCCAGCAATATGATCTCTCTTATCGATCACAAGTACCTTATGTCCTGCCTCTACTGCCTTCTGTGCATATACCGCACCAAAAAGTCCTGCTCCTACGATCAGTTCATCAAAATGCATCACTCTTCTCCTTCTTCTACGATCAATTTACCTGTTTTGCCATAATGCTTTAGCCTCGGCAATGCCTCTTCTTCCCATTCGTCCATTGGCTCATAGTCGATTTTAGCCGCTTCCTTTGCCAGTTTACGGAAGGAACTTTTTACGAAGGCATCCTTCTCTCCGAAGGTCTCCATCTTGCCCAGAATATCCAGTGCATAAAAGACCATGTTCTGTTCACAGAACCATTGGGGATCGGAATAGTGTTTTAAAAGCTTTCGCATGCGGTGAAACGCCTCGACCTCCGTCATTTCTTTTTCGAGGACATCCTTTCGGATCTTACCGTCCTGCGGATTCAACTGCCCCATTGCAGAATCTTCCCGCAACCGGTAATGATACAACTGGGCGCCGTCCCAGCGGACCGCCTCACAACACAAAAGGTAGCGCACCAGAAACAGCTGATCCTCATGGTAATCGATATCCTCGTCAAAGCGGATCCCGTTATCCATGATAATGTCCCGGCGAAAGATCTTGTTCCACACATAGCCCTGATAGTTTCCCAGGAAAAAAAGACGACAGAGCAGATCATCGATTCCGATCACCCGGACGCCGCTTTCCGGTGTTGCAAAAACAGCCGGTCCGTATTCGTCTTCTGTTTCTGTGAAGTATCCGGTCATTCCCATCTGAACCGAAGCTCTGGGAAATCTCTTCACCATGACATGCTTCCCCGGCTCTTCTATGGTGGCAAGGAGCCGTTCCAGATAATCCTTCTCCAGTCGGTCGTCCCCGTCCGGGAACACCAGATAGGTTCCGCCGGCATGTTCAATTCCCTCGTTGCGGGCACCGGAAACTCCCGGTTGCCTGCGCTCCAAAACCGTGATTCTTGTATCTTCTTCTGCCAGCTTCCGGCACACCTCATCGGTGCCATCCTCTGATACTCCTGTAATCAAAAGAAGTTCCCAGTCCGTTACGGACTGGGCCTTTAGATCCTTTACCATCTCACCAATCAGATCCCGGATATTCTTAACCGGAACAATGATGGAAACGCGTGGTTGTGCTTCTGTCTGCATTACTTGTTTTCCTTTTTAAATTCCTCTAACGCCTCTTTCCAGTCCTTCATGCAAAAACCCTGCATACCCTCAGGAAAGATCAGCGCCAGCATACGATCCTCCAACACAGAATAGGACGGACGGTGGGCCGTTCGAGGATTCATCTGACGATACTGCTCTGTTGTAATGGGAATGACTTCTGTGTCTCTTCCGTACAACCGGAAGATTTCTCTGGCAAACCCGGCCCAGCTGACCTGTCCCCGGCACACACCATGGTATAGGCCATACTGCTCTGTGGGTTCCAGGAAGCGGATCATCCTTGCCAGCTCCTTCGTGCTGGTAGGGCATCCCACCTGATCATCCACCACCGAGATCCGGTCATGGGTCTGCGACAGCCTCAACATGGTGTTCAGAAAATTCTTACCTTCGCCGTAGAGCCATGCGGTTCGGATAATGAAATGCCTGTGGCAGAGGTTTGCCACATACATTTCTCCCACCAGCTTGCTTCTCCCATATGCCGACACCGGCATGGGCCGGTCATCTTCCCGATAGGGCCGGCTTCCGCATCCATCAAACACATAGTCCGTGGAAATGTGAATGAGCTTTGCATTTAACTTCTCACAATAGATCGCAAGGTTTCGCGGTCCCACCCCGTTGATACGGTTTGCCTGACTTTCATTTTCCTCGCAACCGTCCACATTCGTATAGGCGGCACAGTTGATGACCACATCCGGCTCTTCCCTAAGAAACATCTGCCGGACAGACTCCAGATCTTCAATAGCCAGATCCTTATGATCAAGGGCGACAAGCTCCACCTGTGGATCTCCCTCGTACGCCTGGATCAGAGCCTTCCCCAGCTGACCGCTGGCTCCTGTAACGATTACCTTCCGCATTCTTATACCCTCCGGGCATCAGCCATTTCCCAATTGAACATTATACGTAATCTCTTTCCTTTACAACCATACGGTTGATTGCAGAGAAAATTCCACGAATGGAAGCTCTGGTGATATTCGAAGAAACACCGACACCAAAGCTGATATTTCCGCTTCTCGGATCCTGGATCTCAATATAGGCCGCAGCCTTCGCGTGGGAACCAACGGACAGTGCGTGCTCGCTGTAGTCCATAACCGAGAAATCCACCTCCGGAATACACTGACGAAGTGCGATCTTCAATGCATCGATTGGTCCGTTACCTTCTGCCTCGGAATGGTAAGCCTCTCCGTTATACTTGAAGTCCAGTGCCACATGGGTATCATCATTGACAGTGTTATCATCAATATCCACATATACCAGTTCAAACGGATCCTTCAGGTCAATGTAGGTTGACTTAAACGCCTTCATAATGCGCTCAGGCTTCACCTCACCGCCTTCCTGCTCGGAAATAAGCTGGATCACATCTGCGAACTCACGCTGCATCTTCTTCGGGAGCTTGTAACCATAAACCGTGTCCATAACAAACGCAACACCGCCCTTTCCGGACTGGCTGTTGATTCGTACCACCGGCTCGTACTCGCGCCCGATATCCGCCGGATCGATCGGAAGATACGGTACCTGCCAGATCTTGCTTCCTCTTTCCTCCAGAGCCTTTTTTCCTTTGTTGATGGCATCCTGATGGGATCCGGAAAAAGCAGTGAACACAAGCTTACCGGCGTAAGGATGACGTGGGTTGACATCCATCTTACAGCATCGCTCGAACATCTCAACGATCTCTTTGATATTGCTGAGATCCAGCTTCGGATCAACGCCCTGGGAGAACATATTATATGCAACGGTCAGGATATCCACATTACCGGTTCTCTCACCGTTACCAAGCAGCGTTCCCTCCACACGGTCCGCTCCTGCCAAAAGAGCCAGCTCCGCACATGCGATTCCGGTTCCTCTGTCATTGTGAGGATGAACCGAAAGAATCACATTCTCCGGATCGTCGAAATGCTTCTTCATCCATTCGATCTGATCGGCATACACGTTTGGGGTATTCATCTCAACCGTTGCAGGAAGGTTGAAAATGATCGGGGCCTCGGTCGCATGATCCCATTCTTTTGCCACCGCGTTACAGATACGGCTGGCAAATTCCACCTCAGTTCCTGTAAAACTTTCCGGGGAATACTCCAACTGCAGGTTACCGTCATACCGGTGCAGTCCCTCTTTTACCATCCTGGTTCCGGCAATGGCAATATCAACGATCTCATCCTCGTTCTTGCCGAACACAACGTCCCTTTGAAGAACCGAGGTTGAATTATAAATATGGAAAATGATATTCGGAATTCCCTGAATCGCCTCAAAGGTACGATCGATAAGTTCCTGACGACACTGGCACAGAACCTGTACCTTTACATCATCCGGAATCTTGTGTTCCGCAACCAGCTTACGCAGGAAATCGTACTCGATCTGTGAAGCAGCCGGAAAACCAATCTCAATCTCCTTAAAACCTAACTTTAGGAGGAGTTCAAACATCTCCATTTTTTCTTCAACGTTCATTGGTTCTACCAGCGCCTGGTTACCGTCACGTAGATCGACAGAACACCAAATCGGGGCTTTTTCGATCTCTTTGTTAGGCCAGGTGCGCTCCGGAAACGAAAGTACCGGATTTTTCCTGTAATGCTGATAATTCATCATGATGTAACGAACTCCTTTCTGTTTTTAGTACAGTCTTTCTTTTCTTTTTCTTTTTCTTTTATGTGAATCCTAAGCCTTAGCTTAGTGTGTCACCCAATCCATCTGTGATCAGTGCAAGCAATGCGCCCATGGCGATCGCCTCATCTTCACCATCACATTTTAATGTAATCGTATCCCCGTTTCGGATACAAGCGCCAAGCACTGAAAGTATGCTCTTGGCATTGGCTTCGGCCTGCTCTCCCGGTCCGTATAAAAAGGACACGCGAGACTTATATTTCATTGCTTCCTGACAAAGAAGCCCCGCAGGACGAAGATGGAGCCCCGCAGGGTTCTTGATCGTCACCTTCTGGCTTACCATTTCTTCTCCAACTATTCCTCCTCATTATTATTTCCTTTCGGATTATTCTCGGTCACTATGATTACAGTGGTTGCGGAACCGGCGGAGAGATCCTCATCCAGATTCAGCACGACCTCCACCCGGTGCTTACCACCGGTCAATCCGCTGGCATCCACAGAACCAGTGATCTCATCTGCCGACAGGCTGTTCAACTGGTCATCATAACCCTGAATGGTTACTGACACAGTCTTGTCCCGGAACTCTGCCTTCATATCCTCGGGAAGATTCTGAATGTTCAGATTCTCCACCGGAATTTCAAAGGTTTTCTCCTCCATGGTTCGAACATCAATGTAGATCTCTACCTTGGCACCCTTTGTCCCGGCAATGGACACGCCTTCCGGAAGGAAGGATGTGACATCCACCGTAGTGGTGGTGTCCTTGGTAATATCATTCAGATTCAGTGCCGAGAACGGAATGCTGATCTTAGACACCTTATTGAGCGCCTTTGCGTCACCGCGAACGGACAACTGCTCCGGCTTGGTCGTGATCTCACGGATATCAACGTCCCCGTCGAGAATGGATTTCTTCGGTAGTTCTACAACCACCGGCACCTTTTTCACAGAGGCCATGGTTACCCGTACCTTTACCGTCGTTACCGACAGACGCAGCTTGGTGGTATTTACCTCTCTGCCCTTCTTATCGAAGAACTTCGGAACAACATTCTCATTGATGTTTGCTCCAAGGCCATCCACATCCGCTGTGGCAACGACCGTAGCGATCTTTGAAACAACGCTTTCCGGACCTTCCACCGATACAACGTTAGGTTCAACGCTGATATCATCCACGTCGTAACCCTCTGCCGGCGCGCCGGTGGTCTCGCCCTTGATCACAAACTTGTTGGCGCGCTTTTCTCCCACTTCTACCTTGAGATAGTGGGTAGCTCCCAGAATATACACCGTACTCGGATAAGAAATACAACTGATCCGGATCGGAACATTTCCATCTTCGTCGATATAGGCAAGGTCGGCTGTGGCAACGAAATCAGAATTGCTCAGCCGATCCATAATGCTTCGCTTCGCCCTGACCTTAAAGCTCACAGACAGAGAACTGTCTGCTACAGAGACATACTTACCCTGGGCAGAAAGAGCATCCTGATTCTCCAGAGTGATGGTCGCCGTGAAATTGCGTTTCTCCATAGGGTTATCCACACTCACCACCACCGTCCACAGGATCACAGCCAAAAGCAGTGCCAGGATCTTGAGACCGATATTATTGGTCAGAAACTTGATCAGTTTATCTTTCATGCTTTGCCCCCTTCCTTGTGAAAAGGTTTCGGGCCTTTTTCCGTGGTGCCTTGTCCGAATTCGGATCCTGAAGGTGACTTAAAATATCCATCAGATCCTTCGGCGAAATATCCCGGGTCAACTTTCCGTCTCTGGTGACAGATACCTTTCCTGTCTCCTCAGACACAACAATGGTCAACGCATCGGAAACCTCGCTCACACCGACCGCCGCTCTATGTCTTGTCCCAAGGTCCTTGGAAAGTGTTGAGCTCTCTGTCAGCGGAAGATAACAGGTGGCAGAAACCACGCGATCTCCTCTGACCAGGATCGCTCCATCATGAAGCGGCGTATTCTTCTCGAAAATATTGATTAAAAGCTGACGACTCAAAAGAGCATCCACCGGGATACCCGTTCTCTCGTACTCCGTAAGAAGCGTATCCTGCTCCACTACAATAAGAGCGCCGGTCTTAACGGCTCCCATATCGTAACATGCTCTCACCAGATCGTTTAGGGTATGATCAGAAAACCGCTTACCCGCCGGTCTCGTAAATCCCTGGGTCAGTGCCTGAAGCAGATTCTTACGTCCCAGCTCTTCCAGTGCATGACGAAGCTCCGGCTGAAATACCACGATCAAAGCAATGATACCGGCATTCAACAGCTTCTCACCCAACCACAGGATCGTATTCATCTGGAATACGGCTGCCATCATGAAAAATCCCAGAATGATCAGAATTCCCTTGAACAGCATCCAGGCTCTCGTATTCTTGATCCATACCAGTACTTCGTAGAAGAAAAATGCGATGATGACGATCTCCACCACATCGGTCATGTACATCGATGGAAGCGTCAGGTCAAACATGTTCACTAAAAATGTATCGATCGTGTCCATTAATCCTGCCACTCTTCCACCTCCTTTTCTTCTTCGCCGTCTTTCTCTGCACTTCCGGTAATCTTCTTGACTTCCTTGTCCTCCTCGGCCAGGCGGATTCTGGGTACAGCCGTTACATAATAATAATATTCGTCATCGGAGAACTGAACCGTCTCCACTCTCTTAAAATCAAGATCCTGAAACAGAAAGTACAGCAACGCTCCCACGAAGACCGTCACAAGACTTCCAATGGTAATCTGTGTCAGACCCCGGCTATCATTCAGGAACAGACTGCCACCCAGCATAATGACAAATTCCGTTAAGGTTCCAAACACAACAGCCCAGATCCAGGAGTGTTTCAATTTGGAACTCCGGAAAAACCATACTGTCACGAACATCCCCACAATTGCCAGCTCATAGACAAAGAACATGGGATTGGATACCATTCCCTGTAAAATATCCAGAGCATTCACCGTATCCGGTGAATCCGCAATCTGCGGAACAGAATCATGTACGGTTTTCAGGTAGAATGAAATAACACTTCCGCAGATGATGGTGGTCACCTCGGAAACATTCCCGAAAAGTCCGGCCCATAACGGCGCCAGATAAGGCGCATGCAACCGGTACAATGCGGTAACTCCCACAAAGTGTGTCATCTGACGTGCCTGATAGGCATTACTGAAAATGTAAGAGAGCATGAACATCAAAAACAACATGACACCTGCCGATTGAGACAGGCTCATAACCTGAAGTGTCGTATAGATCATCATGATCAACCCTGCCGCTGACAGGGGTACAAAGAAACAGATAATACCAAGAGGAATCAGGATCATATTGGAAGAGAGCAGGTCATGAAAACCAAACATCTGACGCACGACCAGCAGACACACAACCGCCCATATACAATTGGCTACCCTTCGAAGCCAGGCCTCTGACCTGACCAAAAAGCTCCTAATCCGGCTTCGCGCCGTAACAAAAATCGTCATACCTCGTCTGCCTTATCTGCTTCCCTGATCTTCTCCGCTATGGCCTCGCCGCCATTGAGAGAAATCTGCTTACGTTCCTCATCCTCATAGATCTCTTCCAGCTTATCCCATTCCTTCTGAAGCTGCCCAAGCGCCTTATGGTATTCCTGATAATTCGCCAGGGCGATTCCACGCTCCCGATTCAGATAGACCAGTAAAAAGATCAGATATCCTATGATACCGATGGTCAAAAGACTTACGATCCATAGGTTTGTAACCTTTACCAGTACAGTAGAAAAAAGAATGCCCAGCACAAGAAAATACAGCAGGGCATAAATAACCGTTCCGGAAAAAAAGGCACGGACTCCGTGGTATGAGACGTAATCCTTACGTCCCAGATCGGATACGGATTCAATTTTGTGCCCTGCCTTTTTCTCCTGCAGAGCCATACGGGTCATCTGAATTACCCGTCGCTGGTCGATCATATTCTTCCTCTTATCTGCGGAATCTCATTCGATTACCGTCTCGCTCGTTCTTCTTGGGCTCATCAAGCGGAACCTCCGGCTGACGATACACCTCTCCCAAACTATCTGCCATGTTATTCTTGCACTTATCGCAGAACCTTCCGGTTCGGATCGGTGCTCCACAGTTCTCGCACTGCATGGTGATATCGGAATCCCTGGAGAACTCAAGCCGTTCCTCACGGATCCACTGACGAAGCTGTGTATTCGTACATCCACAGTCCTCACAGATCTGGGAAATACTTGCCTTAGGATTATCTCGAATATAATCCCTAACCTTCTGGAACAGCATCTCCGCATCCTTCCTGCAGGCTGCACAGATCGGTGGACCGCCAAGATAGTTGAACATTCTTCCACATTTTCTACAATTACGTACTTCCATATGCCAATGTCCCTTTCTTAAATGTAAGCCATGACACAGCGTTTTCTGCGTCAAAAACCTGATTCTTCACCCTTCGGGTCAACTCCCCTCCCCGATACAAACGTACAAAGCATACACAGCCTGTACGCCGTGCGACATAAGTACCTCCGCCACCGCATCCATCGTGGCACCGGTGGTGAATATATCATCCACTACTAGTATTCTGTTAAATTGTACCTCACTTTCTTTCATATGAAAAGCCTTTTTCACGTTAGAACGCCTGTCAAAAGGGCTTAGTCCCTTCATTGGCGGTGTATCCTCCACACGTTCCAGAAGATCCGCCACAGGAAGTCCAAATTCCTCTGCAATATTTTGTGCCAGGACCCTCGCCTGATTGTATCCGCGTTTCCTCTCCTTCGGCGCAAACATCGGAATCGGAACCACGCACTCTATCCCCCAGGCCCTCATAAGACCGGCGTATGTTTTCTTCGCCTCCACGGCAAAATTCCGGGCATAACATCTTCGATTATCATATTTCAGTCGATACATGGCCTCCTTCATGGGACCGTCGTACACAAACAGTGCCCTCCCTGCCACAAAATTATGCCCCTTCCGGCAATCCGGGCACAGATCCCGGGTCTCGTTTTTAAGGGGCTTTCCACAGGTCACACAGACCACCTCCCCGGTTCTTTTCACCAGATCATCGCACCGGGCACATAGAACCTTCTGATCCGGTTCCAACAGTTTGTCACAACCGGGACAGCGGCGCGGATAGAGCAGTTTGTATAGTTTCTTTTGCATATCCTTTCCCTTCCTTGACTTTCCGTCAACAGATACGTAAAATTTTACCGAGTAAAACAAGATGTGAGGTAATCTTCTATGAAGAAAAAAATAATTTCAGCCCTGTTACTTGGGGCCATGACCCTTTCCCTTATGGGATGCGGCCATAAAACGAGTTACAAGCCACTGGATGATACAGACGATACCGTTTATTCCATCGCCATCCTTTCCAATGGTGACAGCAAACTGATGGAACAGGGCTTCACCGACGCCCTCAGCGACACCTTTGGTAACGAGCATGTGGATCTTCTCCGTTCCACCATCGTCTCTTCCAACAAATCCAAGTCGGTTCAAAAGCTTTTAGACAAGGGAGCTTCTCTTCTGTTCACCGAGGATGCCACAGGATTATCTGCTGCCAGAAACACAACGAGAGAGACGCCCATTGTTTCCTGCGGCATCATCAATTATCCCAGCACATTAGGTACACCTTACGCCAATGAGGATTCCAGAACCACCGGCATCAATGTCACCGGTATCTCAGCCCTTCCTCCCATCTCCAATCAGCTTTCCGAGATGATCGAGGCAGACCCGGAAATGGATGCTGTGGGTATTCTCTATTCACCGGAAGATACCAACAGTGTCTACCAGAACCGTCTTCTTGAGACCTACCTGAATCAGGCCGGTATCCAGTGGCGTGAGTATATTTTACCTACCGAAGATTTCAAGAAGATCCGTCAGGAACAGAATTCTGCCAAGATCAGTTCCATACGTTCCTCTGACGATACCAATCCTCTTGAGCCGCAGATCTCCGGAAACTGGATGGGCGGCAAAGATGAAAGTACACTCTCCCACGCCAAACTTGCCCGCAAGATCACAAATGAGAACCGTTCCCTTGCCGTGGCCAGCGACACCCGTATCATCCGCAGAGCCTGCAAGCAGTGTTCCACCATTTATATTGCAGCCGGCAGCAAGTTGAACACCAAGATCGCATCCATCACCTCCCTTGCGAAAAAGAGTAAGGTTGCCACTTTTGGCGGTGATGCAGTCTCCGGTGCCAACACCCTGACCACACTGTATCAGGATCCCTATGACAGC
Organism: uncultured Lachnospiraceae bacterium; assembly: GCA_946182825.1. Classification (GTDB taxonomy): domain Bacteria; phylum Bacillota; class Clostridia; order Lachnospirales; family Lachnospiraceae; genus Weimeria. Next base: position 18,935 of record CAMGZH010000001.1, on the reverse strand, counting down.
GGCTACCGCGCCGGTGAAATGGCCTACCGTATACTTGTAAACGGAGATGATCCATCCGACATGTCCATCGGACTTCCGGACGCTTCTGTTTTTACAAAACTCTATAACGGTTCCATGGCAAAGGCACTGCATCGCACCTTCCCTAAATCTTTCCGGGAATACAACGACTATCTGTCCACCTACGAAGCCGGATCTCTTACCGAACGAGTTGGCAGGGCTACAGAAGAACAAGACAATTAGAAATTACGGCACACCCGCAAAACGCAGGTGTGCCGTTTTCATTGGAATTCAAACAACCGACGTGTCACATCGCATCCGAAGCAAGAAGCTGATTCTGCTCCCGAATACGCTCTTCAAGACCGCTGTATCGACGCTGCTGCTGATTGTTCTTTTCCATATCATAGAACACCTTCTCATCCCCTACGATCACCACACAGTTTTTGGCGCGGGTCACCGCGGTATACAAAAGATTGCGGTTATAAAGCATCCTCGGGCCGGATAAAAGCGGCATCACCACCGCCGGATATTCACTACCCTGAGATTTATGGATCGTCATGGCATAGGCCAGTTCCAGCTGATCCACCTGCTTGTAGGGATAGTCCACCATATGACCGTCATCAAACCGGATCCGAAGGGTAGAGTTGAAATCATTGACCTCCTCCACGATACCGATATCGCCGTTAAAAACACCGGTTCCCTTCTCAACGGTGATTCCATATTTGCCAAGGATCTGCCATTCCATCTGATAATCGTTCTTGGTCTGCATCACCTTATCCCCTTCCCGGATCAAAAAGGTGCCGAAGCTGTGTTCTGCCTTCTTCTCATCCGGCGGGTTCAGATATTTCTGAAGGATGGGATTTAAATTCTCCACCCCTAAAAGCCCCTTTCTCGTAGGGGTAAGGATCTGAATATCGTAGGGCTCGGCATGAACGTATCCCGGAAGCTTCTCCTGCACCAAAAGCATGACCACCTTAAGGATGTGATCCACGTCATACCGCTTTAAGAAAAAGAAATCCCTGCTTTTATTATCCAGCTTCACAGGCTCACCCTTATGGATCCGATGAGCATTTAACACAATATCTCCCGCATCATCCTGACGGAAGACATTGGTCAGTGTCACCACACAAAAAGCATTGCTGGCAATGATATCCTTCAGTACGTTTCCCGGACCAACCGATGGCAACTGATCCACATCTCCCACCAATACCAATCTGGTTCCCTCTGCCATAGCGCGAAGAAGAGCATACATCAGAGAAATATCCACCATAGACATCTCATCAATAATCACCACGTCCGCTTCCAGAGGATTCTCCTCATTCCGTTGAAAGGTTCCCGGTCTGACCTTACCATCTTCCTCCTGCTCTCCCGCCATAACAGAACCGTTGACCTCCAGCAGACGATGAATGGTCTGGGCTTCCTGCCCGCAGGCTTCGCTCATCCGCTTGGCCGCACGACCGGTAGGAGCCGCCAGACGAATGGTCAATCCTTCCCTCTCAAAGTATCGGATGATGGCCTTGATGGTCGTGGTCTTACCGGTTCCCGGCCCTCCTGTCAACACAAATACGCCGTGGTTTGCTGCACCCTCCACGGCTTCTCTTTGTTTTATATCGAGGGTCATTCCCTCTTCTTTTTCAATGTCACTGATCTGGGTCGTCAGAAGAGACGGCTCTGTCATAAACCTCTCGTTCAGATTCAGCAGCATGCCTGCTGCCCTTTCTTCCATGCGATACATCACCATGGATGAGACATGATCTCCAAGGATCTTAAGCTTACGGTTCATAACCAGGCTCTCATAGGCTACTTCCAGCATATCCGGCTCCACCGCAAGAAGATGGGAAGCCTCCATGGTCAGCTCCTCCTTCGGAAGATAGGTATTGCCGTTGATGGCAGCCTGCTCTAAGGCATAGAGCAGGCCGCTCTGGATCCGGAACTCGCTGCCTTTGTTAAAACCCAGTTTCCCGGCAATTTCATCCGCTATATGAAAACCGATCCCTTCCACTTCATCTGCCAACCGATATGGATTCTCCCGGATTGCATCCATGGCAGCCTGTCCATAGTGGTTGTAGATCTTCACCGACATATTGGTGGTGACACCCAGTTTAGACAGTTGCAGCATCACTTCTCTCTGATCCCGCTTCTGCAACATTTGAGACGCGATCTCTCTTGCCTTCTTCTCAGAAATACCCCGCACCTCCGCCAGACGCTCCGGCTCGATCTCCATGATCTTAAAGGTATCCTTACCGAATTTCTGCACAATACGCTTAGCCAGCGCCGCTCCGACACCTTTGATGGCACCGGAACCAAGGTAGCGTCGAATGGACTCCTCATCCTTCGGTGCTACCACCTCATAGCTTCGCATGGCAAACTGCATGCCAAAGCTCTCGTGCATCCTGTATTCTCCTGTCAGGCGGATATTTTCTCCCTCGCTGATACTTGGAAAGATTCCTGTGACGCTGACTTCGCCCTCGTCCCGAAGGCTCTCTTCCTCCGGTTCCTCTTCCGGAATCAAAACCAGAACGGTGTAGGCGTTCGCTGCATTTCTATAAATTATATGGTCCACATATCCTGTTAATTCACTCATATGGCAAGTATACCACGAAGGCACGATGCGTTGGCATTACTTTTTCTATTTCTCACTTTGCCCCATACCGGATCAACAACTTCTGCATTGCCTCGTTGTTATTTCTTCTTGCAATCTCAAGGGGTGTTTTTTTGCCGCCCGTCCTCTTTGCATTTACATCCACGACACCTTCCGAAAGGATCAATTCCGCAGCCTCCTACTGTCACCGAAATACTCATCATCAATAAAGTGGCCGACGCCGTTCTCTGTCGGACTTCCAAAATTGTAGGTTCCATAATCTCTCGGATCGGTGACAAGATCTCCATCCGTATCAAAGATCGCTTCCTGCCTGCCATCAGGCGACACCCACTTTTGATTATGTCCATCCCCGGCTGTAAACTGATGACAGTCATCTGCCACACCGTTATTCCACCCAAGCCGCTTCGCCTCCTCCGGAGACTGTGGCAGATCTTCTACCGGCATATACTGATTCCTTGCATAATGCTCTTCCTTATTACGCCTGTCCAGCAAGGTTCATCTCGGATGTCTCATACAACGATTTGATCTTGCGCAAAGCCTCTCCCAAGTCATCACAGGCTGTTGCCTCATTCTGCAGATCCTTCTGTACTTCCTTTACGGCATCCATACAGTCCATCAACATTCGTCGATCCACCTGACTCATAATACGGGTCAGCTGCCTATTGGAATCCTTGATTTTTCCTTCTATGGCATCCATCTGCCCTATGGTATTTCCAAGCCGACCGGCATCAACCCGAAAGTTGCAGTGAGCGGCTGTACTTACGGTTGCACCATGTGCTGTCTTACCCGTTGTCTTGTCAACAAGAGAGCCCGCCTTTTTCCACAGATCCTTAGCTCCCTTGCCAAGCTTGTCGGCATAATGCTTGGCCTTTTTCCCAATCGCTTTCACCTGCTCTCTCGCTTGATTCCAAAGGTCCTTCATTCCATCCTTTGCTTTCTTTGCAAGCTTTTCCATCTTCTTAGCTGCATCATCACAGAACTTTTTGACTTTCTCTCCCTTATCTGCCCAATATGCTTTGACCTCCCCGATATATTCACCTGTTGAATTTGCCGCAATTGCAAGAAGTGTCGTTCCTACCAGTTTCTGCTGTTCCGCTGACATATGAACAAATCCATTCAGAACATCCTTGGCGTCTGCCGTTCCTCCAATCATCTCCGGAATACGCATGGTATTAATGGCGTTATATAAGTTTTGACGATCCTTATAAGGCATGTTGCGGACAGTATCATCCAAACCGCGGTCAAGAACATCCGCAAAGGTTCCTTTCTTTTTCTCTACGAAGTGGGAAGCCGTTCCATTTCTTCCATCCCCGGATAACTGCCAGGAATTCAAATCATGTTCTCCACCGATTCCCGCTTTTTCAAAGCCGTCACGGACATTGGAATCCACAAACTTATTCGATCCCGGATTATTATTTAACAGCTGACCAATCAAGCTGTCCTTCGGATACGTATTGTAAAGCTTATCTCCCAGCTCTGAATATCCGTCCTTATATGCCTGCCGCATGGTTTCATTGAATCCCGGTCCGTCCAGATTATCAATCCTGCTGACACGGTTTCTCACATCGGAACCATTCATAATATAAGATGAAACAGCATTGTTACCACCCTTGGAATGACCGGCAATCATAATATGACCATCACTGCCCTTCATACCATCCGCCGTATGTTTCACATATTCTGCTGCATCCCGCTGGGACTGTGTTCCCTTCGCATCTTCATTTAACAGGTTAAAATCTTCTCTCCAGGCGGAGGCATTACCATCGGTGCCACGCATGGCAACAATCTTATCGTCCCCTACCTTCACTGTAAAAGCCGCAAACTGCGAGTCATATTTTTGAATATCTGCGTCATTTGTATAATGGGAATAGGTACTTTTAAAATCACCAATTTCACAGTTTGCATAGCGTTGTGAATTCGCTACACTCTCCAGAAAACTTGTTTCATCTTTATCCCTTGTATATTTTTCCATATTTTTCGCATATTCAGAAATTGTCATATGAGGATCGTATGTCCCATTCATGATATCCTCATTCTTTTCAAACTTTGTATAAGCCAGATTACTTAATACTGCCGCATCCTCTTCCGTATAATTATCTGCAGTCAAAGGCTCCCTGCTACTTTTGGCATAATATGCCAGTTCGGGCTTATCCTTATCCTCCGGATCATTTATCCATCCGTCAAAAAAATTCATTGTTGCATCCATGTTATATTTCTCCCCAAAATAAATATTCTATGTCTTTATACTACCTCTGCTTTACACATTCCTTTTTAACTCCTTTAGCATCTCTTCATAATCGATTGGTCGCAAATCCGGAGCCGACACTACTCCGAGAATTTCCTGTCCATTTTGCTGCACTCCAATCGATGCTGTGAAACCAAACGTTCTCAGTTCTTTCAAAAAAAGCGTCATTCTCCTTGCTATCTCCTCCTTCGTTGTATCCGCTGGAACGGTAAATTCCACACTAACATTCACCGCTTTTTTTAAGTATTTCTTCCAATCGGAAGGTTTCGTATAGTTTTCCTCAACCATCAGGTAATGAAAGTCAACGGTCGCCGGATATTCCGGCAGCTTATCAAGTTCCTCCTGCACCATCTTCTCGTACTTCGGCTGATAGATCAGCTTACTGTAATCATCTATATACTTAGATCCATCCACCTTCACTGCCGCACGAAATGCCTTATCCATTTTCCCTTTCAGGTGTAGTTCCACCTGGTAGGTGGATCGGTCGAACAGCTGGCTTCCACTTTCCTCATAGACCTTATCCACTTCTGTTTTAATTCCATACTTTTTGTACAGCTGCTTTTGTACCATGGCTCCTGCTGTCTGCTTTGTCGGCCTTACTGTTCCGCAGCCCATAAGCCCTGTCCCAACGGTTATGATCAGAAGCATAACGAAACCGATTGTCTTTCTTTTCATCGTTTTACTCCCCTATCTTTTATCTATCGAAACCATCTCAACATTTCGTCATAACCAATTTCCCTTGTATCCGGTGAAGATGCTGCAAAAAGAATCTTTTTATCGTCTTGATAGACTGTTATAGAAGCCGAAAACCCCGTTTTGCGTAGTTTTTTCAAAAACGGAGTCATTTCCTTTGCTATTTTTTCCTTCGTCTCATCGGATGGTGCCGTCAGAGTCACATCCGCCCCAACCTTTGCATCAAGAATATATTTTTTCCAATCATCTTTCCTTGTATATGCAGCTTCAATCATATGATAACTCAGCTGATACTCAGCCGAATAACCGTCTATTTTGTCAATTTGATCCTTCACAATTCTTTCCAATCTCCCACCATAAATTAGTTTGCTGTAATTATCGACATAGGAATCTCCTGAAGCTGTTACAGACGCGGTGAAATTCCTGGTTCTGTCTCCCTTTACATGAAGTTCGACATCATAGGCTTCCTGTGAAAAAGCATAGGTTCCACTCTCCAAATGAACCTTATCCACTTCTGTTTCGATTCCGTACTTCCTATACAGTTCCTTTTGTACCATGGCTCCTGCTGTCTGCTTTGTCGGCCTTACACGGCCACAGCCCATAAGGCCTGTTCCAACGGTTATGAGCAGAAGCATAACGAAACCGATTGTCTTTCTTTTCATCGTTTTACTCCCCTATCTTTTATCTATCGAAACCATCTCAACATTTCGTCATAACCAATTTCCCTTGTATCCGGTGCAGACGACACTACAAGAATTTTCTTTCTATTTTGCTGTACTTCAATTGATGTAGAAAAACCAAGTTCCCGTAATTTTTTCAAAAAAGGGGTCATTTTCTTTGCTATTTTTTCCTTCGTCTCATCGGATGGTGCCGTAAACTCCACAAAAACATTTACCGATTTTTTTAGATACTTTTTCCAATCCGACGGCTTCGTATAGTTTTCTTCAATCATCAAGTAACTAAAGTCAACGGTCGCCGGATATTCCGGCAGCTGATCAAGTTCCTCTTGCACCATCTTCTCGTACTTCGGCTGGTAGATCAGCCTGCTGTAATCATCCATATACTTTGAACCATCCACCTTCACTGCCGCACGAAATGCCTTATCCTTTTTCCCTTTCAGGTGTAGTTCCACCTGGTAGGTGGATCGGTCGAACAGCTGGCTTCCACTTTCCTCATAGACCTTATCCACTTCTGTTTTAATTCCATACTTTTTGTACAACTGCTTTTGTACCATGGCTCCTGCTGTTTTCTTTGTCGGCCTTACTGTTCCGCAGCCCATAAGGCCGGTTCCCACTGCTGCCAGCAATAACAGCGCCAGTCCCAGCCTTTTTCTTATCATCGTCCTACTCCCTTTCCATCTTGCCTGTGAAGCAAAATACAGCACACTCTCCTGGGTCAGGTTCTCCTTCTCATGTCCATCATCCGTCCGAATCATCAGACTCCAGAACCGTAGGCATGTCGTTAGACTCTACCTCTTGATTCCGGGGTATAAAACAGGGAAATCTACATTAATAAATTGATCTAATCCTTCGGAATTATTATATTCCTCGGAAAATAGCATTAGATTTTTTAAGCCTTCCGTCTCACGTTCAAGTTTTTCATCTTTACTGTTGTCGCCACTACTCCAACTAACGATTGCATAAAACTTTCCCTGATCCGTATCAAGTCTTGTTTCCCACGTCGTTATGGTTTCACCCAATCCACCTCGATGACCAGATTTACCAATTTCTTCTGAATGAAAATCTCTTACCTCTCCCAGACCATCTTCTGCATTTTTCAACTCTTTCATTATTTCTTTCGTTCCATACTTTTTTCTTATATCAATAGCAAAATATGATACAAGTTCTTTATTTCTTCCTTTTTCCAGATCACTTATTACTTGTTTCTCAATCTCGTTAAAACCATAACTTCTCTTTGTTGGATATAAAATTTTATCTATCCTACTACAACCTGCAAATACGCTCACTGTCATACTAATCCCTACTAACAGGGCAGACACCCTTCTCAATATATTTCCCTCACTTTTCCATAACCTACCTTTTCACATTTGAGTGGACTCCTTTTATTCGTTACCTCTTGATTCCCGGATATAAAACAGGAAAATCTACATTAATAAATTGATCTAATCCCTCAGAATTGTTGTACTCCTCGGAATATATCTTTATATTTTTAATGCCTTCTGTTTCTCGCATAAGTCGATTTCCTTCGCTATTATCTCCCTCACACCAATTTATATTTACATAGTACCTTCCCTGATTCATATCCAATATAATTTCCCATGCTCTCACGGTTTCCCCCAGACCACCTCGATGACCAGAACCACCGGTTTCCTCTGCATGATATTTTTGTATTTTCCCAAGCCCTTTCTCCGCATTTTGCAATTCTTGTATTATATTTTTTGTCCCGTACTGCTTTCGTACTTTTATTGTGAAATATGACGCAAGATCTCTGTTATTCCTGTTGTCCAAGTCATCTACTATTCTGTCTACCACCTGATTAAAATTGTAGCTCCGCTTTGTCGGATATAACATCTTCTCCAGCGGCTTACATCCGGAAAGTATCATTGCAATCAGCATAATTCCTGCCAGGACTATATATTTTCTTCTCAAGCAATCACCTCCACGTCTTCCACTCCGGCCTTTTCACCGACTTAAAACTATCTTTGGATGCCCGGATATAAAACCGGAAAATCAACTTTGTATAGCTGTTCTAAATTTTCATAACTTTTAAATTCTTTAGAATAAATTGTAAAATCCTCTATCCCCTGAGTATCCCGATAAAGACTATTGTTCGTTCCTTTCCGATCATCTCCATTACTCCAATTAATATATACAAGGTAGGTTCCCTGATCTGTATCAACTGTTAACTCCCAAGTTGTTACAGTCTCTCCCACTCCTCCTCGATGACCAGAGTATCCGTGATCAACTTCTTTATATCCTCTAATCTTTCCAAGTCCTTTTTCCGCCTTTCCTAACTCTTTTTCAATTTCAGATGCCCTATATTTTTTGCGTACATCTACCGCAAAATATGAAACCAGATCTTTGTTGTCTCTCTCATCCATGTCCTTTACAAGGGTGGATACCACTTTTCTAAACTCATAACTCCTTTTCGTTGGATAAAAGATTTTTTCTAATCTACTACAGCCTGTAATAAAAATCACAAGACTACAAAATCCTACAACAATTAGTTCTTTTTTCAATAGAACACCTTAACCTTTCCCTCGCCCAAAAGCTCACAAGAAATCTTCTTTTTCTCTTTCGCTCCATTGATAAATGCTCTTGCCTGCTCTTCCGAGTCAAAATACAACACACTCTCCTGGATCAGATTTTCCTTCTCATGCCCGTCATCCGTTCGGATCATCAGGTTCCAGAAGTGATCCCCATCCTTGGCGTAATCTGCTGTGTCATTGGTCATAGATTCACCTGTGGAAGTGTCGATCAGGAAAAAGGATATTGTCATTATCTTCCTTTGTCTTTCCCTATCGTTGGATTCCCGGATATAAGACTGGGAAATCAACTTTATACAGTTCCTCTAATTTTTCACTCGTTCTAAAATCTTCTGAATAAATCGTTAAATTTTTAATTCCTTGTGTGTCACGATAACGCTTATCATCCATTCCTTTGCGATCATCTCCATCACTCCAGTTAACATAAACAAAAAAGATTCCTCGGTCGGTATCCATTTTTATTTCCCAAGTTGTTACCGTCTCACCCAGTCCACCTCGATGTCCAGAATATCCTCGCTCTTTTACCCGATACTTTCTTATTTTTCCAAGCTCTTTCTCCGCATTGAACAGTTCACTTTGTATTTCCTTTTTACCATACTGTTTTTGTATATTAACTGCAAAATATGAAACTAAATCCTCATTGTTCCGACGATCTAAATCTTTGACCAGTTTACCTTCAATCCATTCAAAATTATTACTACGCTTAGAATAAAAATTATCCTTTCTACAAGAAGTCGCTAAAATTGCCACCAGAAGTATCCCAACGATTACTTTTAATTTTTTCTTCAATAGATTACCTTCACTTTTCCCTCGCCCAATTTCTCGCATCTAAGCTCCATCCTTTTATTATTTACACCTTCTACAAACGCATCCGCCTGTTCCTGCGAATCAAAATAATACTCTCGATTTAAAGTCACTCAGACGTAATTATGGCTAATCCCTTGGTCTATCTGAATTTGGATACTGTACCGGAAAATCAATTGCTGCCAAACTACTCGTCAAGTACGGATCAATGATTTTTCCGTTTTTATCATATACAAGATCTTTCGCGTAGGCTCCCATCCGCTCTATTCCCTGCGTATCTCTGTATCGTTTATTTTTTATTCCTTTACGATCATCTCCATCACTCCAGTTGACATGCGCCAGATAAATTCCTTTATCTGTGTAAAAAACAAATTCCCAGTTAACAATCGTTTCTCCAAGACCACCTCGATGTCCTGATTTTCCACCTTCCTCAAGATTATACTTTTTAATCGTACCAATATAAGCCTCCATCTTTTCCAGTTCCTGTATGATTTCATCTGTTCCATACTTGCTTCGCACATCCTTAGCAAAATACTTTACCAGATCCTTATTATTCTTCTGATTCATATCCTTGACCAACTGATCTGCAATCCTGTCGAATTCATAGCTTCGTTTTGTTGGATACATAATCTTTTCTAGCGGCTTACATCCCGTAAACATAATTGTCAGAAGAAGAAGTCCGATTAAGATGATATTTTTTCTCAATAGATTACCCTCACCTTTCCATCTCCACAATCCACAAATCGTAAATTGTCTGCATCATTCGGGATTTCACTCATAAACGCATCCGCCTGCTCCTGTGAATCAAAATACAGCACACTCTCCTGGGTCAGATTCTCCTTCTCATGTCCATCATCCGTCCGAATCATCAGGTTCCAGAAATGATCACCGTCCTTGGCGTAATCCGCCGTATCATTCGTCATGGACTCTCCGGTGGAAGTGTCAATCAAGGTCTGCCTTGTACGGATCTCATCTTCTCCGTTGGCACACTCATACCAGCCACTGTCGTCATTGGGATCATTCTCGTAGAAACCGATTTCAGAACCGTAGGCATTTCCGAAGCCATAGCTTCCTTTCCAGAACTGAACCCGGTAAGCCTTCCCGTTATACTCAAAGTCAACAACCTGGGTGTCCAGATCCATTCCAAGACCGCCTCCCACATCATCGAACATATTGGCAAATCCTCCGTACCGCTGAACACCAAAGTTCTCGTTGGTTCGGTAGAAATCATCCTTCGCGTTGTACTCAAATGCCAGTGTTCGTGAAACCGGATCAGAAATGAGATTAAAGAGTTTTTCTTCTCTCTCCTGATCTCCGGTAAAGAAATGTACAAACGCTTTCCCAAAAGGTGTATTTGCCATAAATCTGGCGTACCCGGTAAATGCATTATTAACCATTTCCCTTACTGGCCTTGGAAGATTGTTATACCACTTGGAAACCGACTGTAATGCTTTTCGCATCCACTCCGGTTCCCACTGGCTGTCTGAATTTTTCTTGTCAGAAGAATTGGAAGAATTTCCCTTAGAGGCATCGTTGGCACCTTTCACGGTTGAAAGGATGTCCGTCTCTGCCTTGATATATAGATCTGCTATCCGATTTAATGCCTCCTGCAATTCATCGCAGGAGGATGCTTCCTTCTCAAGATCCCTTACGATCTCCTCTAATGCGGCTTTCAGGTCTTCTCCCTCCATCCAGGAAGAAGCCTGATCTGCAATATGTTCTACCTCTTTTGCCTTGTTTTGTACGACCCTTTGAACATTCAGGATCTGTCCACTGCTGGTCCGAAGTTTTGTACTGTCAACGTAAAATTTACTCATTCTTACTCTCCCCATTGGAATGATGCAACTGCGTTTTCAAGGGCCTGATCCATAACCGGATCCTCTTCATAGGTAGTTTCCTGAAACAGACAATGCTTCTTCTCTCCCACAAGATAGCACTGCCTTGTCACAACTCCGTTCGATTCCCTAATTTCGAACTGATACATGGGTATACCATTTCCCACATACTTTCCGAATCCGCTGAACTGCGGTTCTACAAACATATCTTCCTTGCCCTTTAACTGTTTTAAAATGGCATTCTTGAAGATCTTATGCTCCATCAGACGGTAGGGATTTTTCCCGAAGCTAACCGTGATATTCGAAAAGGGCTCCTCTTCCCTCTCCGCCGGTGGAGCATACAATGCTACCTCCAGATCCTCCAGCTCGATCTCCAGAAACTGATCCGGAAAATCATACGTTCCAAATTTCTTCCTGTATTCCATTTATACTCTCCTTCCCATGTATTATCGGTTTCCCTCACAAATGCGTTCTACCTTAGTTCTTACCTTGCTACTGATTCCGGTTCCATCCAAAACGACAAACTCCAGATTTTTCAGTCCGGTCAATGTCTTTGCATTTTTCAAACCACTGTTCCCCGCAAGGATCAAGGTATTCAAATGCGGACACTCCTTTAAGGTTGTAATATCTGTGATCCGGTTATTTTCTGCATTCAGAATCCGAAGATTTTCTGCTCCCTTTAATATCTTTAAATCCTTAAGAGAGGCACCGGACAGATCCACCTCATAAAGTTCTGCCTTGTTTTTCACCTTCTGAATCGCCTTCACTCCCGTAATAGACTTTTTCAGAAGTGCCGTCAAATGAAGCTTTCCCGTGACCTGTTCGTAGGACTCCCGGTCCGTCGGTGTAAATACATAATCGTAATCTCCGGTCTCCTTGATAACGCCTGTACCTTCCATCGACAAGGATCCTTCCACCGCCTGCTTCGTCTTTGGATCCACAAACGTACCGGACAGGATCAGACTCTTTAGCATTGTTTTACCTTTGAATACGCAATCTGCCGTTGTCTTGTCCTCCGGATCTCGTATGGTCCAGGTGATTTTTCCCGAGAGCTGTGGCGTCAAGATTTTTTTTACAATCGGCTCTACCTTTTTCGGCGTCGAAGGCTCCGGCTGGATCTCTTTCTGCTGCCCTCTATACCAGGCAACTCCCCCGATGGATGTCACACCAATTACCGCTGCGGTTGCAATCGTAACAGCCACCAGCTTCCTCTTTGAAATTCCCGGCACGCTCTCTTCCACAGGAAGGACCTCCTGCTCATCCAAGGCTTCCCTTTCATAGGTTTCCTGTGCAACAGGATCCGTTCCCCTATCGTTCGGTCGTTCTTCCTCGATCACAGGCAGAGGATCCATCTCTCCAAATCCCATAAGCGCTACCGTCTTATCTTCCTCCGAGGAAATCTCCACCGCTTCCTGTTCTTCCTGTTGCTCTGCTTCTTCCACTTCCTCCAGAACACCTACCTGCGTATATTCTTCCAAAAGCGAAGAAACTGTCACATCCTCTTCCTCCGGCAACGGCTCCGTCATCTTTTCCTGAGGCTTTGGTTCCAGTTCAACTCCCTCAACCAACGCCTCATAGAATTCACCGATAGCCTGGTATCTCTCTTCCAACTTAAAGGTACATGCCTTTTTTACAGCTGACCACAAGCTCTCCTCTGCATAGATCGGTTTCGGAAGTTCCTCTCCCCGCATACGTCGAATCAGAGCCTCTTCCTTTTGCTCAGCCGTCAGGGGACCATGGGTTGGAACAAACGGTCCACGAAAACCGTTAAGGATATGATAGAGCACCATTCCAAGGGAATAGATATCGGCCCGATAATCATAGTGCTGACGGTTATAGATTTCCGGAGACATATAGTCAAAGGTTCCTTTGATGGACATGGTCAGGCAGTCTCCTTCCACCCGCCGTGCAATTCCAAAATCTCCCAGTTTATAATCTCCGTCAACCGATCGGAAAATATTTCCCGGCTTGATATCCCTGTGAATGATATTCTGGTTATGACAGATGCGAAGAGCCTCGCACAGATCGATGCCAAGTTTCCGGATTTCTCCATTATTTCGAACAAAGGTCGGATCCTTGATGGCAATTTTACGGATATCATCCAACAGCTCCATACGAATAAAAATATCATACCCCGGAGTTTTGCCTCCATCATGGGGGAGGATATCATGATCTTCGTAACTTACGATATTGGTTCTTCCCTTGAATCGTTCCATAAGGGAAATCTCGTCCACAATCCCCCCCAGCATATTACGGTAGTAGGTAAAGGTTCCCTCCATACCACCGGATGCAAGAGAAATCTCCAGCAATTCATTCTTATTGGCAGGAAAAGAAATCACCTTGAGCGCAGCATAATAGGTCTGTCCGTATTCTTCCCTGCGAATTTTAAACACATCACCGTAACTTCCGGTTCCGAGTTTTTCCTCTATATACCATTTATCCCAAAAGGGTTCATAGGTTCTTAAGGTTTCCAGTGTCATTTCTTACTCCATATTCGTAACAATAATGGCGGTCACATTGTCGCGACTTCCACCGCTAATACTTTTCTTTACAAGATCTTTTGCCCCGCTGATCAAAAGATCCAGATCCTTCCCGATCTCCACTGTCGCATCCTCTTCCTGCTCCTTTAAGGAAAAGGCACAGTACCGGAGATGATGAATGGGCATTCCATCCGTCAACCCGTCGGAAGCGATAAGCGCAACAAACTTTTGCCCCAGAGTATAATGTACCAGATTTGTATGAGGACTTAAAATCACTTCCTCCGGATTCATACCTAAAAACTGTGTCAAACGGCATTTCAGCGGATGGGTCCAGCTTTCCTCCTCAGAGATCCTTCCAAGCCGATAGAGCTGGCCGGCCTGATTATCCGCCACCGACATCACATGAAATTCCCTGTTTGCATATAAAAACGCCGGACTGTCTCCCGCATTGATAAAAAGAATTCGTCCGCTATCAATATAACAAAGGGTTCCGGTACAACCGGCTCGAATTCCTTTTGCACCATATTCATGAAATATTTCATTGCTGATACTGCGAAGGAAACCACAGAGTTCCATCTCAAGAGAATCATCATCCATAGATAGAAGACGATCCGTCTCGATCTCGCTCATCAGGTCTGCTGCCAGCTCCGAAACCTCTTCTCCACTACACTCTCCTCCCATGCCATCAAAAACTCCCAAAATGATGGGAAAACGACTTACCTGCTTTTTCCGTTCAAAAAAGCCAAGCCGGGTATGATCCATAGGCTGTTCCATTATATAGAGATTGTCCTGGTTGATCTTACGGACTCCCTTATCCGTAGCGGCAGAAATCGTAAAGGTTTCCACCTTGCTTTTTTTACTAAAAATGTTCATATTTACTCCAATGTTAACGCATCAGGAAGATCAATTCCTCATTCGCCAGCTTAATATGATCTCCATTCCGAAGCACCGCACGTTCCTTCTCCGCAAGTTGCTTGTCGTTGAGATATGTATGGTTCATCGACTGAAGATCTTCAATAAAGAAAACTCCGTTCTCGTTCGTGATCCTTGCATGACGGCGACTGATGGTTCGGTTGCCCTCCACCACATACTCACAGTATTCCCGGCTCTTACCCAGGGTGAACTTCGCCTTGTTAATCAGGGCCTGCTTCCCGTCGGTGGTACTCTGAAGGAAAGCCGTAGGAAGAGTGGAACTCCCCACCGTGACCGTACGCTCGAAATCATCCAGTTCCATAGGTGTTGCCCCGGCAACCTTTCCGCCTCCGGCCTTTTTTCTCTTCTGTTTTTCCAGAGCCCGCTTCTGTCTTCGTGTCATGTGATTTCCTCTGGTCTTATCATCCTCATAGTAGGATGGTTTCTTCCTCTTACGGGCATTCAAAAGAGAAAAAAGGCCCGCAATAAGCAAAAGTACAAGGATCAGAACAGCAAGTGCGATGACTGCGTACTTAATGTAATCACTCTTTTTGCGAAGCTCCTTCTCCCCCTCCTTCATCAGGCGGATCTGATCCTGGTAATCACTTTCCTTCGAATCCGATGCTTCATACACCGTCTTCGCATTATCCAAGACCTGTTTGTACTTCTCTATAGACGTCTGGGTATAGGTTCTGGTATCCTCGGTCTTCTCCTTACCACGTTCCAACAATTCTCCAAGCTCTGCGTAATGGGACTGGCTATCCACATAGGTAATTCCCAGGCTGTCCATTACACCTGTCATTGTCATTGTCGGAAGAAGAACGGTATGTTTTCCGCTTTTTGCAAGCATTCCCACCAGGTTACCGGAAGCATCCAAAACCGGGCTGCCCAGCTTTTTGCTGCTTTGTCTTCCAAGGAGCATATTCCCCTTTTCATCCTTTTTCGCATCGGCCATCCAAGTGAAGGTCTCTGACGCCGGCGCCTCATTGACACCATCATAATAGTTCTCCATCAGAACCGTTCCATCCTTGATCTCCAGTGACTTCAGCACTGGAATTCCACTGCGATCCGCAAGGTTTTGCTCCGGTGTCAGTATAACAAAATCCGAATCCCTGGACTCATTCATAATGGTACAGTTCAGTTCCAGATCCTTGGATACGATAAGCTTATAGCTTGGCTGCAACTTCTGATCCTTGGGAACACCCTTTGTGGCCCGGATCTCCTGTATGGTTGCAGCAGAAACCATCATAGCACTTTTTGATGCTAAAATGTGCTGTCCGTTGCTACTATCCTTTGTGGGATCTCCTACGAGAAATCCCGTTGCCTCCCGGATCGGGTAGGACTGCTCCCCCTGATCCGTCGTCAGAAATACTTTGATTCCGAAGACACACCTTCGGGATTCCTCCAGACTTCCACTTTTTCCTGCAAATGCAGAAACAGACCCGGCAAGGAAAATCCCCAGGGTCACAAACAAAATCAATATGATACCTATCAGCAATTTATGTAGAACCACCCGTCTGGATGAAGATTTTTCGTTATTCATAATTTTTCCAATCTGCCTGTTTACATGTTACCTATTCTTAACAGCAGGGAGCCCGAAGGCCCCCGCCCATAAGACGAACAAATTCCTGTCTTAGATAATGTTTTCCTTTAAGCTACGGGATACTGCAATGTTTGCATTCTCCTTTGTCTCGTATTCCTTTGCGATCTTCTCAAGCTTCTGTGACTCATCCACGATCAGCTTGTTCAAACGTCTGATATCATCATTCAAAGATGTAAACTTATGTGTGTAGGATGACTGTGCATCACCTTTCCATACAGAACCGGATACGCCGGTGATCAATGTTGTCATCTTCTGTGTAAGGCCCTTGATCTCATTTGCCTTTGCAGTAAACTGCTTTGCTGATTTTCTAAGGTCTGCCGGATCTACTTTGATATTGTAACTACTTGCCATGATGTTGTTTCCTCCCCAAAATAATTAGTGACTTGC
Source organism: uncultured Lachnospiraceae bacterium (assembly GCA_946182825.1). Classification (GTDB taxonomy): domain Bacteria; phylum Bacillota; class Clostridia; order Lachnospirales; family Lachnospiraceae; genus Weimeria. Next base: position 2,151 of record CAMGZH010000001.1, on the reverse strand, counting down.
TGTTGCGATGTTGTGTGCTTCTGCCTGCTCGTAAGCTGCAATGATTTTCTCAAGAGCCTTCTCGTACTGATGAATACCCTCGATAAACTGCTGGATCTTCTGAATGTTCTTACGGAAATTACCGTCGAAGGCTGTCTTTGCCTGACCATCCCACTTACCGCTGAGATCCTTTTCCTCTCTCTCAAGCTCCTGCTTCTTGGTCTCCAGCTGCTTGCACTCCTTCTGCAGTTCCTGAAGCTTGCTCCTTAGTGTTCCTGTTGTTACGTTAAACTGTGACATTTTTCTCCTCCTTTGTTAAATAAAATGTCGAAATACATCTATCTAAAAATCCTCCCCTAGAGGAATTTTTAGCAAATTCATCAGGCTTCCTTCTCCCGGCCGATGGCTTCCACTAGCTTCTCCTTCATATGAGAATCGAAGGATATCAGGTTTGCCTGTTCACCTGTCAATGCTGTTATTGTCAGCATGTAATACGGTATATTGTTTCCTCGAATATCTTTTTGATCTATTTCATAAATATCGTCAATGGAAAACATATAGGACTGTCCTCCACCTGACATAAAAATATGTTTTTCTCCTATCCAAATATCATGTCCGATACACTGGCTGTTTCGAAACTCCTGATCTAAATCTTTTATTAGAATCCCAGATTCAGCTATATCTGCCCTTAGATTTCCAATTTTCACTCTGACTCTTACAAGGGCTGCTACATCAACAAAGAACAAACAAACGCATATAAGGGTAATAAATATCTTCCCTCCAATATCTGCTGATTCAACCGTAGATCTGGAAAACAAATTAATTCCGGCTGAACTGTTACGTGCATAAGCCACAATAACTCCAAACAATGACAAAATAAAAACTGGTGTCATAACAACCGCCACCGCTGTGGCCCGGAGATTGATCCTTTGTGAAAAATGGCGTAGCAGCAGACTCTTTCTGATATCTTGCCTCGAAAGGTGATCTTCTACCTTTTTATCGCCCCATTCACCCAGTTGAAATGAAAACTGCCATATATCCTTTACCAGCCCCATGACCGGATGTACAAACATTGATCCACGCTTTTTCAGAATATGACTTATGATCAACTGGATTATAAGGGTTACCATCCAAAGCAACAGGCATGTTCCGCCAATACAGGCGTCCATTCTATACTCTTTTAAGGGAATTCCCTTTGACCAATCCATCAAGGCCGGCACAAATACGAACATAACTCCACATAATTCCACCAGCGCAATTACAACACACGCTATTGCTGTATCTTCCAGTTTCTCTGTTGTCATTTTCCTGTCTCCTAAATCTTAATTGGGACCATCGTTTACCAAATGAACCACTTCATTTGCAACAAATCTCTTGACGCCCTTTCTATCTGGCTTTGCCTGTTCTTTAGCTGTTTCCCATACTTTTTTTCTCGCCGCTTCAGCCACTTTATCTGCATATTGCTTCTTTGCTTGGTCTGCTGCAGCTACATCTGCTGCACTTCTCGCATCTCTCTGCGCTATCTTCTCATTATTCTCTGCTAATTTTGCAATTCTATTCGCATCTCGTTCTGTTTTTTCAGCATCCTTCACCATTCTCCTATAATACTTATTCGACTTTCCAGTTTCACCAGCACGTTTCGCGGTTCTGGCTTTTTTTACACTCTCTGTTGCCTTTACTGCATCTTCCGTGGCCTTTTCAGATGATCTACCAGCCGCTTTTGCAGTATTGTCTGCCGCTTTCTTAGCCGCTTCACTTTCTGTCGCCTTTGCGGCGGCTTCTTTGGCAGTAGCCTCTGCCATTGCTTTTGCTTCTTTTGCTTTTTTTATTGCTTTAAATGCCGCAAATGTGCCTGACGTATCTGCAGCTAAGCAGAATAAATCAGTACCTAATACCAGCCATTCTGTTGGTGAAATCTTTCCATCTTTCATAGCTTTTCTATAATCACTAACAAGAGAATATGCATCAACCAAAACATTTACCCCTGGAATACATCCAAGCAAAAACATTAAAATATCTCGTTCTGGCCTTGGAATCTGATTGACTATATCATCAATTTCATCTACAAGGTCTTTCTTCTTTTTAGGTGACGAAGAACTTTTTTTCTGATTGGATATATCGTAAGCGCATAACCTTCCACCGTAGTGATTATTCACGGCAAATTTGAAATAA